>JBBQAA010000054.1:0-34008 GCA_038276395.1 Solirubrobacterales bacterium
ACCGTCGCGAGGGCCCCTGACGGAACGACCGGACCGCCCGCGCTCCGCCTCCGCCCTTCGGGCTCCGGCTACGCGCAGGCGGTCAGGCCGCCTGAGGAACTTCGGTGATCAGATGTGGGGAGGGTTGCGTGATCGCCGACAAGTCTGCGGCCTTGGTGTTGACGTTCCTCCTCCGAAACGGACCTGAGAGCATTCGGCCGACCATCGAGCAATCCCTCCCGAAAGGAGCGCGTCCACCACAACGCGGACTCTCGACGATCGGCACCGACGATTATTCAGGACCCATCGGACGATGCGGCAGTAAGGCGCGCATTACTCTTCGCAAATTCCGGGTATTGCGTGCCGCCGGACGCTCGATCCGGTCGGATCGGGCGGTCGGGCCCCGCCTAGAACTACCCCATGCCTCGAAGTAGGGCGTGCTGCGGCGGCGCACCGTGGCAGTGCGTGGACCGTGGCAGTGCGTGAACTGCGGCCGCGGCCGCGGCCGCAGGAACCCGGTGCTCGACTCGCGGGAGGTGGGCTGCGTTGCGTGAGCCATCCGCCCGGAATGTGGCCCACCCCGGTTGCTGCGCTCGCTCGACCGGGCACGCGTGAAGGCCTGGCACGCGTGAAGGCCTGGCACGCGTGAAGGCCTGGCTGACGCACCGGCGCCCACACGTGCCCCCCGGCCTCCGTGCCGTGCGTAGGATCCGGGCATGCGCTTCCGGCGGCTGGCGCCAGGTCGAGACGGGGTCGTCTCGTGAGCGAGCTGAGCCCCGAGCGGGTCACGGCGTTCTTCGACGAGGTCGCCTCCGACTGGGACACCATGCGGATTGCGTACTACGACGAGCGCGTCATCGAGCGGATGTCGAGCGCCGCCGCGCTCGAGGACACGATGATCGTCGCCGACGTGGGAACCGGCACCGGGTTCGTCGCCGCCGGCGTCGCCTCACGCGTCGCGCGCGTGCTCGCCGTCGATGCCTCGCCCGCGATGCTCGCCGTCGCCCGCAGCAACCTCGAGACGCTCGGGATCACCAACGTCGAGCTGATCCAGGGCGACGCCGGTCGACTGCCCCTCGAGGACGATTCGGTCGACGCCGCCTTCGCCAACATGGTCCTGCATCACTCCGAGGACCCGGGCGCGATGCTCGCCGACATGGCGCGCGTCGTCCGGCCCGGCGGGACGGTGGCGATCTGCGACGAGGTCGAGCACGACCACGAGTGGATGCGGACCGAGCACGCCGACGTGTGGCTCGGGTTCACCGCCTCGCGGGTCACCGAGCTCTTCGCGGCGGCCGGGCTCGAGCAGCTCTCCGTCGAGGCCCTCGGCATGCAGTGACGGGTGGAGTCCAGGACCTCGGTCGAGGTCGCCGACATCGAGGTCTTCGGAGCGTTCGCCCGCGTCCCCCGCGGCTGAGCAATCCGGCCGGGGAGGCTCGCCGGGGCGGGCTTCAGCGCGGCGCGGCGATCTCGCGCACGGAGTTGTCCCCCAGCGTCGTCATCCACACCGCGCCGGGTTCGGCGGCGATCGCCGTTGGCGCCGCGGCGCCGAGCAGCAGGGCGGCCCGATCCGCGCGCGCCTTCGCGCACGCTGATCCGCAGCACCGCGGCCGGCCGCCCGGCCGCGCCCGGGAGCGGCGAGCCGACGTCGGTCGCCCAGACCGTGCCGGGGGTGACGGCCAGGCGCAGCGGGATCCCGCCCGAGACCCGGATCGGCCGGCCGGTGACCTTGTGGGAGGCGGAGTCGATGCGGAGGATCTCGATGTGCCGCGTCTCGACGCTGTTGGTCCGCGCGACCCACACCGTGCCGTCGCCCACGGCGAGGTCGAGGACCTCCGCGCCCGGCTCCTCGTGGGAGCCCTGGCGCGCGCCCACCCTCGGCGTCGGGGCGGTGCATACGCGGATCGGCGGGTCGGCGCGCCGCGTCCGCGGGTCGACCCGGGTGACGCGGCCGTCGGCCGAGTCAGCGACCCAGACCCCGCCGGAGTCGACGGCGAGGGCGGTCGGCTGCGAGCCGACCGGGATCGAGACCGGCGCGGCGCCCGGGGCGGAGGGGTCGATGCGGGTCAGCCGGTCGGCCCGCCGGCTCGTCACCCAGATGGCTCCGTCCCCCGTCGCGATCCCGGCCGGGTCGACGCGGACGGGCGCCCCCACGACCCGCCGCGTGGCCGGATCGATGTTGTAGGACTGTCCCGGTTCCGCTCGCCACCCACCCCCCGTAGGCGCCGGCGGCGATCGCGACCGGCGCCCCCCCGGCCCGGATCGGTCGCCCCGGGGTGTGGGTGCGCGCGCGGTCATGTCGATCGGGGCCACCGTGCCGTCGCCGACGTCGGCGACCCAGACCTTCCCGAGGCCGACCGCGACGGCGACGGGGGAGACGCCGACGGGGCTCGCGCCGAGCACCCGGGCCGAAACCCGGGACAGTCCGCGTGACCGGAACGGTCGAGGCCTCGCCCCCCGAGCCGCACCCGGCGAGCGGCAGGCCGGCGGCGAGGGCGGCGAGGGCCCGGACGGCGGTCCGGGAGGACCGCCGGGAACGAGCCCTTAGTGCCCGCCGGTCGCAAGAAGGGGGAAACTGATCCAAGACACGCCACGTTGCCGCTCGCTTGTTGTGAACCGGTGTCAATAACCACCGGTTTGGTCTAGGGTCCGGCCATGCCCGTGGGAGGAGCCCGCTGATGCCCGCCGTGCCCGTTCCGATCCGCCTCTCGCGGCGAGCACGGATCAAGGGCTCGCTGACACCCGCGGAGTGGCGCCGCGCGGCGCTCCTGTTCGCGACGATCCTCGGGCTGCACGTCGTCGGCTTCTTCCTGCTCATCGCCTACGTCGTCCCCGGTCACTTCAGCCTCGGCAAGAGCGGGATCTTCGGCCTCGGCGTTGGCATCACCGCCTACACGCTGGGGATGCGCCACGCCTTCGACGCCGACCACATCGGCGCCATCGACAACACCACGCGCAAGCTCATGGCCGACGGCCAGCGCCCGCTGAGCGTCGGGTTCTTCTTCTCCCTCGGCCACTCGACGATCGTCTTCGCCCTCGCGGCGCTCTTCGCGGTCGGGGTCAAGGGCCTGAGCGGTGCGGTCAGCAGCGACTCCTCGACCCTGCATCAGGCCACGGGCCTCGTGGGCCCGCTCGTCTCAGGGACGTTCCTCTTCATCATCGGGATCATCAACCTGCTCGTGCTGTTCTCGATCCTCGGGATCTTCCGCCGCATGCGCGAGGGGCATTTCAGCGAGGCCGAGCTCGAGGAGCAGCTCAACAAGCGCGGCTTCATGAACCGCTTCTACGGGCGCGCGACCCGCGCCGTGACGAAGCCCTGGCACATGTACCCCGTCGGCTGCCTGTTCGGCCTCGGCTTCGACACCGCCACGGAGATCGCCCTGCTCGCGGTGGCGGGCAGCGCGGCCGCGGGCGGGCTGCCCTGGTACGCGATCATGTGCCTGCCGATCCTGTTCGCGGCGGGGATGTCGCTGCTCGACACGATCGACGGCGCCTTCATGAACTTCGCCTACGGCTGGGCGTTCTCCAAGCCCGTGCGCAAGGTCTTCTACAACCTGACCATCACCGGGCTGTCCGTCGCCGTCGCGCTCCTCATCGGCACGATCGAGCTGATGAGCGTCCTCGCCCAGAAGCTGACGCTGACCGGCCAGCCGTGGACCTTCGTCGCGAACCTCGATCTCAACCTCGTCGGCTACTTCATCGTGGGGCTGTTCGTCATCACCTGGGTGATCGCGCTCTCCGTCTGGCGCTTCGGGCGGGTCGAGGAGAGGTGGTCGGCTCGCCTCGAGCCGGCGGAGGGCCGGGTCCCGTGACCCGGCCCGCACGCACGCCGGCGGTCCCCGTCGACGGCGTCGACGAGGTCGCCGCGCTCCTGCGCGGCGGCGGCGGGCGCGTCTCGGCGGTGCGCCAGCGCCTGCTCGACGTGCTCTTCGCCGCCGCGGGCCCGGCTTCGGCCGAGCGCCTGGCCGGCGAGGTCCGCCGAGGCGGCTTCCCCGTCGACGTGACCTCCGTCTACCGCAACCTCGAGCACCTCGAGCAGCTCGGGGTCGTGCGCCACATGCATCTCGGCCACGGCCCCGGGCTCTACGCGCTGACGCGGAGCGGGGAGCAGGAGTACCTCGTCTGCGAGTCCTGCGGCTCGGTCCTCGGCGTCGAGCCCGAGCGCCTCGACGCCGTGCGCGAGCAGATCCGCGCCGAGTTCGGCTTCGCCGCGGACTTCACGCACTTCCCGATCAGCGGTACGTGCGCGGCGTGCGCGGCAGACGCCTGAGCCGCGGCGCGATCAGGACAGCACCTCGATCTCGCAGGTGGGCCTGGGGGCGAGGGTCAGCCGGGCGTCGGCGGTGAGCAGCGGCGTGCGGGCGCGGTTCCGTCCTCGTCGTCGTCCCCGAGCTCGGTGGCGAGCACGGAGGCGTCGACGACGGTCACCGGATGTCGCGAGCCTCCCGCGCGGCACGGGCGGCCGTCGCGAGGGGAACGCCGCCGCCCGCTCAATCGCCGGCGCGGGCGAGGACCTCCGCCACCCGCACCCGCACCCCGCGCGCGGGCACGTAGGTGATCCCGCGGCGCACGCCCTTCTCCGGGCGGGAGTCGGCGAGCGCGAGCTCGGTGCGCTCGAGCACGCGCCGGATGACGACGCGCATCTCGAAGGTCGCGAACGAGGCGCCGATGCAGCGCCGCGTGCCGCCGCCGAAGGGGATCCACGAGTAGGTGTCGGGCGCGTCCGGTCCCAGGTGGCGCTCGGGGCGGAACTCGGCCGGAGCGGGGAAGACGTCAGGCCGGCGGTGCAGGACCGAGATCGACGGGTTGATCTCGACCCCGGGGGGAACGGCGTAGGCGCCGAGGGGGAACGGCGCACCGCGCACGACCCGCCCGACGGCGAGGATGACGGGGCGGATCCGCAGCGTCTCCTTGACGACGGCGTCGAGGTAGTCCTCGGAGTCCGTCGCCAGCTCCGCGCGCAGGCGCGCGAGCACGCGCGGGTTGCGGTGAAGCAGCTCGAAGGCCCATGCGAGCGCCGTGGCCGTCGTCTCGTGCCCGGCGGCGAGCAGGGTGACGAGCTCGTCGCGCAGCTCCGCGTCGGTCATCGCCTCGCCCTCCTCGTCGCGCGCGAGCAGGAGCATCGAGAGGACGTCCTCCCGCTCGGCGAGGTCGGACGCCTCGCGGCGGCGGGCGATCTCGGCGTAGATGGATTCGTCGAGCGCATCGCGCGCGGCCTCGAAGCGGCGCCCGGCGCCGGCGCCGCGGCGCCCGCCCGAGAGCGCGAGGATGAGGATCCCCGTGCGCGAGGCGACGGGGTCGAGGACGGCGCGGATCCGCGTCCGGAGCTCCTCCTGGCGCGCGCCCTCTTCGACGCCGAAGACCGCGCGCATGATGACCGCGAGGGTGATCCGCTGGGTCTCGCGGATGAGGGGGAAGACCTCGTCTCGCGGCCAGGCGGCGACGGCATCGTCGGTCGCCCCGCGCATGGTCTCGGCGTAGGCGCGCATGCGCTCGCCGTGGAAGGGCGGGAGCATGAGCTTGCGCTCGCGCAGGTGGCGCGCGCCGTCGAGCAGGAGCAGCGAGCGGCGCCCGACGACGGGCTCGAGCACGACGTTGGCCTCCCCGGCGCGGAGCTGCTCGGGCGGGCCGCGGAAAACCTCGCGCACGAGCTCGGGCGAGAAGACCATGACGAAGCGCTCGTCGAACAGCGAGCGCAGCGTGACGGCGTCGCCGTAGCGCGCCCGGACGGTGTTCAGGAACCAGGCCGGGGCGAGGATGAAGCCGAGCGTCTGCAGCCAGCGCGGGAGCGGCGGCCCGGGCGGCAGGCTCGGCCCGGAGGCGAGCGGGGCGGCGGCGGACGAGGCGGGTGCGGCGGCGCTCAAGAGGACTTCAGGGTACGCGTGGCGCACCGGACCGGATTTCCACTTGGGATCCGCCTGTGATCCTCGCCGCCGCTGCAGACGGCCGACATCCCGAAGTACTACAAGGACGCGACGTTCGGCGTGGCGCCCGGCGACCATCTCGGCTCCGCCTGAGACGTCGGCTTCTGCGGCACGGTGCAGAAGGACCTCCGCGCCGTGCTCGGCCGGCGGGTCCGCGGGCGCCTCAGCCGGCTCTACTGCGGGACGGGCCGCCGCGCACCGTCGTTCCGCAGCCGCCGGCGCATCCTCACCACCAGCCGCGCGCGGCTGACCTCCTTGCTCATCGCCGCCACGGCCGAGCCCGCCACACAGGTCTACCCGGGCGACGCCAAGTGCAAGGCGGGGGACCAGACGTGCTGGGACTCGGTGTCCTTCCGCGCGCTGGGCGCCATCACCCAGCCGCTCAACCCCCGTGGATCAACCGCCCGACCTTCCAGCAGGTGGTCGAGCTCAGCCGCTAGGGAACGGGGCCACGCGCTCGACGCGCTCGCCGTCCCCGAGGGCGGCGAGCACGTCGGCGAGGCGCGTCCCGCCGGGCAGCGCGAGGCCGGGATCGAGCGCGAGCAGGGGCACGAGGACGAAGCGGCGGGCCGTGAGGTCCGGGTGGGGGAGACGGAGGCGCGGGGACGCGTGCGTCTCCTCTCCGAGCAGGAGGACGTCGACGTCGATCGGCCGCGGACCGTGGCGCGGCCCGCCCGCGGCGCGCCCGAGCTCGCGCTCGACGGTCTTGGCGGCGTCGAGCAGCTCCTCCGCGCTGAGCGCGGTACGGATCCGCAGGCAGGCGTTCAGGAAGTCCGGCTGGTCGATGAGCTCGCCCACAGGCTCGGTTTCGTAGAGGGAGGAGGCGGCGAGCACCGCGACGCCGTGGACGGGCAGGCGGGCGGTGGCGGCGGCGAGCTGCGCGGCGCGGTCCCCGACGTTCGAGCCGAGGCCGAGGTAACCCGTCCGCTCGCTCACGTCGGAGCGACGGCGTAGCGGAGGAAGAGCGCGCTCTCCGCGACGTGGGCGGTGAGGAGGGTGAGCGCGGCCGGCGGGCCGGGGAGCTCGCCGGCGAGGAGCCGCAGCGGGTCGAGCCCGACGACGAGGGCCGGGGCGAGGGTGAGGAAGAGCTCGTCGACGAGCCCGGCCCGGAAGAGACCGGTGTTGAGCGTCGGGCCGCCCTCGCCGAGCACGGCGCGCACGCCGTGCTCGGCGCGCAGCGCGCGCAGGCCGGCGGCGAGGTCGACGCCGCCGTCGGGGTCGCGCGCGCGCACGTAGTCGAGTGAGGCGGCGGCGCCTGCGACCTCGCCCTCCGCGGCGGTGAGGACAACGACGCGCGAGTCCGGGTCGGCGAGCAGCGGGATCTCCGCCGGGTCGAGGCGGAGGCTTCCGGAGACGAGGCAGGCCAGCGGCTGGGGGGCGCCCGGCGGGTCGCGGACGAGCGTGCCGTAGCGCTCGGTGCGCGCCGTCTGGGCCCCGACCATGACGGCCTCGGTGCTCCGTCGCAGCGCGTGGAAGAGCGCGCGGTCGGCGCCGCGGCCGAGCGGGCCGGTGCGCGCGCCCACCCGGACGTGGCCGTCGAGCGAGGCGACCATGTTGAGCGCCACGAACGGTCGCTCGGCGGGTGCGCGCTCGGCGTGCTCGAGCCCGGCCACGATGCCGGCCGCGTCGAGGGTCGCCGTGTCCGGGAGCAGGCGCTCGAAGCGGGGGCCGGGCACGCCGGGATGGTAAGAACCGTGCCCGTGCAGATCATGGGGATCCTCAACGCGACGCCCGACTCGTTCTCCGACGGCGGGCGCTATCCCGACCTCGAGGCCCGGCTCGCGCGCGGGCGGGAGCTCGCCGGGGAGGGCGCCGACCTCGTCGATGTCGGCGGCGAGTCCGGCGTGACCCACCGCCCGCCGGTGCCGGAGGCGGAGGAGCGCGCGCGGGTCGTGCCGCTCGCGGGCGGGCTCGCGGCCGAGGGGATCCTCGTCTCGGTCGACACGTGGAAGGCGAGCGTGGCCGACGCCGCGCTCGCCGCGGGCGCGCGGATCGTCAACGACGTGAGCGGCCTGCGCGATCCGGGGATGCTCGCCGTCTGCGCCCGCCACGGCGCCGGGCTCGTCATCACCCACACGCGCGCGGAGCCCAAGGTCAAGGCGTTCCCCGCCTACGAGGACGTCGTGGCCGACGTCGCCGGCTTCCTCGCCGAGCGCCTGGAGCGCGCGCTCGCGGCCGGGGTCCCCGAAGACGGCATCTGGCTCGACCCCGGGCTCGACATGGCCAAGACCCCGGCGCAGAGCGCGGAGCTCCTGCGCCGGCTGCCCGAGGTGGTCGCGCTCGGCCGGCCCGTCCTCCTCGCCGTCTCGCGCAAGGACTTCGTCGGCGCGGCCACCGGCCGGCGCCCGCGCGAGCGCGGGGCGGGCACGCTGGCGGCGGTCGGCGCCGCGGCGGACGGGGGCGCGGAGATCGTGCGCGTGCACGACGTGGCGGCCACCGTGGACTACCTCGCCGTGCGCGGCGCGATCGACGGCTCGCGCTCGCTGGCTCCGGGCGAACCGCTCGCCGAGGACCTTCGGCGTGAGCCGCTGGCCCCGACGGGGAAGAACTGAGAGCATGCCCCCGCGCGCGCTGACCGACGACGAGATCTCCGAGCGCCTGACCGACAGCGCCTGGCGCCGGAAGGGCGAGGGCATCGCGCGGGACTGGAAGCTCGAGGACTTCGCCGCCGCCCTCGCCTTCGTCAACTCGGTGGGCGAGGCGGCCGAGGCGGCGAATCATCATCCCGACGTCCTGCTGCACGACTACAACCGCGTGCGGGTGGGCGTGACCACGCACTCGGCCGGCGGGCTCACCGCCGCCGACTTCGAGCTCGCCGCGGCGATCGACGGGCTCGAGTAGTCAGTCCCAGACGACATCGAGCCGCGCGGGCTTGCGGAACACGAGGCCGCGGGGGGTGAAGTCCGCGCCCGGCGCGAGCCGGATCCCGGGCCGATCGAGTAGGAGGCGGAGCGCCGCCTCGGCCTCCAGGCGCGCGAGGTGCATCCCGATGCAGACGTGCGGGCCGCCGGCGAAGGCGAGGTGGCGCCGCGCGTCGGCTCGCTCCGGGAGGAACCGGTCGGGGTCGGGGAAGGCCGCCGGGTCCCGGTTGGCGCCCGCGAGCGAGAGGACGACGAGCTCTCCGCCGGCGATCCGCGCGCCGCCGAGCTCGACCTCCCGGGTCGTGTAGCGGTCGATCGAGGCCGCCGCGGGCTCGAGCCGCAGCGACTCCTCGATCGCGCCGGTGAGCAGCGCGGGGTCCGCGCGCACGCGCGCGAGAGCCTCGGGGTGGGTGAGGAGGTGACCGGCGGCGTTGGCGATCATCCCCTCCGTCGTCTCGATCCCGCCGAACAGCATGACCGCGGCGTTGGCCACGACCTCGCCGGGCGCGAGGCCGCCGCCCGCCGCCGCCGCGGCGAGCAGCGAGCGCGCCGGGTCGGCGCCGAGCACGGGCAGGATCGCCTCGCGCAGGGCGGCGAAGGCCGCGCGGCCTGCGGGCGGGACGGGCTCGCCCGCGGTTACGCGGGTCACCGCGGCGACGATCGCGGCGTAGAGGGAGAGCACCGCGGCGGTGGGGACGGCGCCGAGCCCGAGCGCGTGCTGGACGATCCGCGCCGCGAGCGGGCCGGCGAACTCGCGGCGGAGCTCCATCCCTCGCGCCGGACTCGCCGCGTCGAGCAGGCGCGCCGCCTCCGCGGGGACGAGCTCGCCGAAGCGCTCGCTGACCGCCGCCCGCCGGAACGGCCGCGCCCACGGCGCCCGGTGGCGGTCGTGCTCGGCGCCCTCGAGGGTCAGCATGCTCGCCCCGACGACGCGCCCCGTGGAGAACCGCTCGTCCTCCACGGTGAAGCTCGCGTCGTCGCGCATCGCCGCGGCCACGAGGTCGCGGCGCGTGACGAGCCAGCCGCCGAGCGGCTCGACCCAGGCCACCGGAGCGCGCGCCCTGAGCCGGGCGAGCACCGGGTGGACGTCGCCCGCGAGCGCCGCGAGGGAGATAGGAGTATCGCCGACGGGCCGGGAACCTGGGCTGCGCGAGGGCACGTCTTCATCTTCGCGCGTTCGCCCGGCTACAGAGAAGCGGAGCGGACGGACCTCCCGGCCACCGGTTCGATGGAACCGGCGTCAGATCGTGGCCCATGACCTTGGAGCCACGACGTGCGCCTCGCTGTCCTGAGGGCGCGCCGGCGCGCGACCCGCGCCCGCGAGCGGTCAAGACGGGCCTAAGCTGCGTGAGGTGCGCCGTCCGGTCCTGCTCGCCGCGCTCGCCGCCCTTGTGCTCGTGGTGCTGCCCGGGCCAGCGGCGGCCGCCGCGCCCACCGTCCGCGCCGGCGTCTCCGCGGTCCGGCTCTCGGGCCGCGGCGCCCTGACGTTCAGCCAGCCGCGCGGCGCGGCGCTCGCCGGCGGCGCGCTGGGCTTCCGTACCGCGAGCGGCCCGGTCCGGGCCACGCGGGTCCTGTCGCGGCGCCGGGCGGGCCGGGGCTTCATCACCGTCCTCGCCACCGACGACCGGGCCGGCCGCCGGCTCGTCGTGGCGCTGCGGCCCGGGGGGCCGGGGATCCTCGCGCTCGGCGTCCGCGTGACCGGCCCGCGGCTCGGCGCGGTCATCGCCACCGGGGCGTCCTTCTCCTTCGGCGGTCCTCGCGAGCGGATGCTCGGCTTCGGCGAGCGCTCGAACGCGGTCGACCAGCGGGGGAACGAGGTCGAGGACTACGTCTCCGACGGCCCGTTCGGGCCCGAGGAGTATTCGCTGGCCAGGGCCACCGTGCCGGCGTGGGGGATCCGCGACCGCCCCGACGCGACGTACTTCCCGGTCCCCTGGCTGCTGTCGAGCCGCGGCTTCGGGCTCCTCGTCCGTGACGACCGCACGAGCCGCTTCGACCTCCGCGGCGCCCATCGCTGGCACGTGGAGACCGAGGGCGCCGTCCTTAGGCTCTCCTTCTTCGCCGGCCCGACGCCCGCCGCCGCGCTTGGCCGCTTCACCCGCGCGACCGGCCGCCAGCCCGCGCCCGGCGCGCCCTGGGCCTTCGGGCCGTGGTTCCAGACCGGGCAGCCGAACACCGTGCCGCTGAAGGACGAGATGGGCTTCCTGCGCAAGCTCCGCGCCGCCCACGCGCCGGTCTCGGTGGCCGAGACGCAGCTCCGCTACCTGCCCTGCGGCCTGCAGCGCGGCAACGAGGCCTTCGAGCGGCGCCGCGTCCGGTTCTTCCATCGCGCCGGGCTCGCGATCCTCACCTACCTGAACCCGATGGTGTGCTCGAGCTTCTACGCCGCGCTGTACGACCGGGCGCGAGCGGCGGGGGTGCTCCAGCGCGGGCGGGACGGCGCGCCCTTCCTCTTCGACTCCTTCGTCGGCGGCGTAGGCGCCGCGGGCTTCACGATCCAGCAGGTCGCCCAGTTCGACTGGACGGCGCGAGGCATCACGCCGTTCTTCCGCCGGGTGCTCCTCGACGGCCCGGTGGGAGCGGGGCACGACGGCTGGATGGAGGACTTCGGGGAGTACACGAACCCGGCGCGGGTGCGCTCGGCCGACGGGACGCCGGCGCCGGCGATGCACAACCGCTACCCGACGACCTACCACTGCGGCGTGGCGCGGGCCGTCGCCTCGCTGCCGCGGCGGACCCGGCCGCTCGTGCGCTTCCAGCGCTCGGGGTGGACGGGGGCCGCGCGCTGCGCCTCGGACGTGTGGGGCGGCGACCCGGCCACCGTCTTCGGCTTCGACGGCCTCTCCTCGGCGGTCAGGGAGGCTTTGTCGATCGGCCTCTCGGGGATCTCCCGCTGGGGCTCGGACATCGGCGGCTACGACACCCTCGGCAAGGATCCACAGCTGACCCGGGAGCTGCTCGTCCGCTGGATCGAGTTCGGCGCGGTCTCGGGCGTCATGCGCACGAAGCTCTCGGGCCTCGCGCTGCCGAAGTACGAGCGCCCGCAGATCTTCGACGCGGGGATCGTCGGGTTCTGGCGGCGCTACGCCGGGCTGCACACGCGCCTCTACCCGTACCTGCTCGCGGCCGACGCGACCTACCGGCGCACGGGCGTCCCGCTCATGCGCGACCTCCTGCTCGTCGACCCGGCCGCGCCCGGGCGGGAGGACGAGTTCGGCGTCGGCCCGGATCTGCTCGCCGCGCCGGTCGTGGTCAAGGGCGCCCGGCGCCGTTCGGTCGCCCTGCCGCGCGGCCGCTGGTTCCCGTTCACCGGCGCGCTCGCGCCGCGCGCACGGGCGCGGCGCGGCGGGCGGACGATCCGCGTCGCGGCGCCACTCGGGAGGCTGCCGCTCTACGTGCGCGCGGGGTCGGTCGTCCCGCTCCTGCCCGCCGACGTCCAGACGCTCTCGCCCTACGGCCGCGGCATCGTCCATCTGAGGGAACGCCTGGGCGCGCTGACGCTCCTCGCCTACCCCGGACCCTCGCGGAGCGCGGGGATGTTCGGCGGCCGGGAGCGGCTGCGCTCGCGCGTGCGCCCCCGCGCCTGGACGCTGCGGGTCGCGGGCGTGCGACGGCGGCGTTACACGCTGCGCGCCGCGACCGTCGGCCTGCCCTTCCGCCCCTGCCGCGCCGCGCTCGGCACCCGCCGCGTGCCGCTCCACTTCGACGCCGCGCGCCGAGAGCTGCGGGTCGTCTTCCGCGCCCGCCGGGGCACGCTCACCGTCACGCCGTGCCGCTGACGCTCTACACGATCGGCTACGAGAAGCTCCGCCCCGAGTCGCTCGCCGCCGAGCTGGAGACGGCCGGCGTCCGACGCGTGCTCGACGTCCGCCTGCGCCCGCAGTCTCGCAAGCCCGGGATGTCGAAGACGCGCCTGGCGACGATGCTCGCCGAGCACGGGATCGCCTACGAGCACCGGCGGAACCTCGGCACGCCGCTCGAGCTGCGCGGGCTCTACCGCGCGGGCCACAACGCCGAGGCGGCGGCGGGCTACCGCGCCCACGTCGAGACCACGGAGGCGGCGGAGCTCGACGCGCTGGCCGCCGAGCTCGAGCGGGCCGCGCCGACCGCGCTCCTCTGCCTCGAGGAGAACCCCGCGGGCTGCCACCGCCGGGTCCTGGCCGAGGCGCTCACGGAGCGCCGCCCGGGTCTTCGCGTCATTGATTTGTAAGCGTCGCCCCGGCCGTCCGGCGGGTAGTCGCGCCGTCTTTGGGCAGGATGTAGGTATGTCCACGACCCCTCCCCAGCGCTCCATCCGCATCGCCGACGACGAGCGGGGCGGCTGGTCGTCCGATCGGCCGCGCCCGGGGAACCGCCCGGACCGCCCGGCGGACATCTCCACGCGCTGCCGGGTCCTGCGTCCGTCGGACCGCATGCGCTACGCCCCGGGGAGCATGCTGCTCATCGCCTCCGCCTCGGACGCGGAGCGCGCCCGCTTCGCCGACCGCCTGATCGAGAACAAGGGCGCGCTGCTCTCGCTGGCCAAGGTCCGCACTCTGCTCGAGGGGCGCGTGGCCGAGGAGGATCTCGACCTCCGCGCCGAGGAGCTCCTGCTCACCGCGGCCGAGAAGCGCCTGTCGGCCAACCAGACGGTCGTCGTCCCGCTCGAGGGCCTCGAGCCCGAGGATCGCGAGCCGCTGGTCCGTCTCGCCGCCCGCCTCGGCCGCCCGCGCCACCTGATCCTGCTCGACACCGGCCGGGAGGGCGTGGCGGAGGAGGACCGGGCGGCGCTCAACGAGCTGCGCACGCGCCTGGACGCCGGCGAGCTCGGCTCCGAGGGGATCCAGACGGTGATGCGCCTGGGCGGGACCTCGGCG
This sequence comes from Solirubrobacterales bacterium, assembly GCA_038276395.1. Classification (GTDB taxonomy): domain Bacteria; phylum Actinomycetota; class Thermoleophilia; order Solirubrobacterales; family Solirubrobacteraceae; genus JBBQAA01. The sequence goes on from JBBQAA010000054.1 coordinate 13,621, forward strand.
CAGGAGCTGAAGCGGATCGTCTTCCAGTCCGCGCCGCGCGAGGACTGAACGCCCGGCGCCCGCCTTGCCACCGCGCCTCGGGGTCATCATCGCCAGCACCCGCCCCGGCCGGGTCGGCCTGCCCGTCGCGAACTGGATCGTGGCGGCGGCCGAAGCTCACGGCGGCTTCGAGGTGGAGCGCATCGACCTGGCCGAGATCAGGCTGCCGTTCCTCGACGAGCCGAAGCATCCGCGGCTGGGCGAGTACGAGCACGAGCACACGAAGGCGTGGAGTGAGACGATCGCCGCCTGCGACGTCTTTGCCTTCGTCATGCCCGAGTACAACTACGGGGTGACGGCGCCGCTCAAGAACGCCTTCGACCTGCTCCACCGCGAGTGGAGCCACAAGGCGGTCGCGTTCGTCTCCTACGGCGGTGTGTCGGCCGGCCTCCGCGCCGCTTCGCAGATGACGCAGATCGTCAGCGCGCTGAACATGACGGTGGCGGGCTCGCTGCCGATCCCGTTCGTCCGCGGGTTGGTGGAGGACGGCACGCTGCGACCGAACGAGGTCATGGAGCAGGCGGCGCCGGCCCTGCTCGACGAGCTCGCGCGGGTGGAGGAGGGGACGCGATCGCTGCGCCCGAGAGCGGCATGATGTGCGGATGGACACGCTCTACACCGCCCGCGCCGCCGCCTCGGGAGGCCGCGACGGCCGCGCCGTCGCCGCCTCCGGCTCGCCCGACCTCCCCCTGAAGCCGCCCGCCGAGCTCGGCGGACCGCGGGGATCGCCCCGACGCGACTAACCCGGAGGAGATCTTCGCGCTCGGCTACGGCGCCTGCTTCCTCTCCTCCCTCACGCTTCTCGCCGGTCGCGAGAAGATCCGCGCGCGGGACTTCACGATGGACACCGCGGTGTCCCTGCTCCGGGACGAGAAGGGGTTCGCGATCGGCGTCGAGCTGCACGGCGGGTTGCCGGGCGTGGAGGAGGAGAAGGCGGCGGAGCTCATGCGCACCGCCCACAAGGTCTGCCCGTACTCGAGGGCCACGCGCGGGAACATCGAGGTCCGGCTGTTCGTGGGGGACCGGGAGGTCGCGTAGCGGCGCGCCGGTCTCGGCGAGACTCTTGTGACGGTCTGACGCGCCGATCTTCACCTCCGCGTCTTGTGTCGTGGGGAGTCTCGCTCGTCCCGATGCTCGTCGTCACCGAGGTCGCCTATCTCCTCGCCACCCGGCTGGGCACCGAGCCCGAGGTCCGCTTCCTCGGCGACCTGGCCTCCGGCGCGCTCGGGGTCGAGCCGGTGCGGGCGGCCGATTGGCTGCGGATCGCCGAGCTCGTCGCCCGCTACCGCGACCTGCCGCTCGGAGCCGTCGACGCCTCCGTGGTCGCGGCCGCCGAGCGCCTGGGAATCGCCGAGGTGGGACGACGCACCACCGTCACTTCGCCGGCGTCCGGCCCGTCACGTGGAAGCCCTGTCGCTCCTACCCGGGCTCACGTAGAGCTCGACGCGGACGGGGTTGACGCGCCTTGGTCCCGGATCCATTCGCTTTCCGACGGTATCGGGGACCGAACCGACCCGGAGCGCGTCAGCCGAACCGCAGGATCGGGCAATCGCCCACCGGCGCGAAGCCGATCCGCCGGTAGATCGTGCCCACCAAGGGGTCGGCCGGGTCGGCAGGCGACGCTCGGGGACCCGCTCTGCCGCTTCGGCGGCAAGGCGCTCCGGAGCGCCAGGGGTCATCTGGGAGTGAGCTCGGAGGCCCGCAGCCAGGCACGGCGAGCGCCTGGTCGGCCCCGGTGGCGGGGCGGCCGTGCCCCGGTGGGGGCGGGTCGGGCGGCGCGAGCGTGCCGAGCGCGTGCAGCCGCACGACGAGGGGGATGCGCGATCGCCGGGCGGTGCCCTCGGTCCACGCGGCGGCGAACGCCTCGGCCGTCCGGGGCTCGCCATGCACGCCCGGCAGCGGCTCGACCCGGTCGCGGAGTGCGCCGACGAGGGACGGGATCGACTCGGGTCGCACGACCGCGAGCTGCGGCTCGAAGGGCGGCGTCATGAGGACCGCGCCCCGGACCTCACCGGCCTCCTCCTCCCAGCCGAACACGGGCCCGGCATCGGAGAACGTGCGCCCCGCGTGAACCGAGGCGAGCGTCGTCAGCGCGAGCGTCTGCCGCACCGGGTCGGCTATCAGCAACGGCTCCGCCCGCGCGGCGAAGGCCTCCGCGTCGCCGGTCAGCCGCCAGGCCCTGGAGCTAGTAGCGCGGCCGCGTCGCGCGCTCCAGGAGCTGGACGACCGACTCGTACGGCCGGCCCGTCGCGCGCTCGAGCGCGATCTCGCACGTGCGGTTGGCGGAGACGTGGGCGTCGTAGCGGCCGGCGCGGACCTCGGCGGCCTGGGCGCGCGTGGCGGCTGCCGTCAGCTCGGGGTGCAGGACCCCGCGGTCGCCGGCCATCCCGCAGCAGGTGGAGACGACCGGGACCTCGACCCGCTCCGCGCCCGCGCGGGCGAGCGCCACGAGCGCGGCGGCGGCGCCCAGGTGGCGGACGCCGCAGGTCGGGTGGACGGTCGCGGAAGGCAGGCGCCTCATGACCTTGAGCGAGGGCAGCAGCTCCGCCGCCCAGCCCACCGCGTCAAGCACGCGCACACGCCCGAGCCGGGCGGCGTCCTCCTCCCCGAGCGCCTCGGGCACCTCGGCGAGCACGCCCTGCGTGCACGAGGCGGCGTCGATCACCACCGGAAGCGACCCCTCCTCGCTCCAGCGCCATAGGGCCGCGGCGAGCTTCCCCGCCATGACACGCTGCCCGTCGCGCAGGCCCTTCGAGCTCCACGGCATCCCGCAGCAGTGCCCGGCGGCGTCGGGCGGGATCCACACGGGCCGCCCCGCGCGCGCGGAGAGCGCGACGAGCGCGGCGGGCAGCCAGACCCCGCCCGGGTCGGCGCGCGAGACGCCCATCATGCGGTTCAGGCAGGAGGGGAGGTAGACGGCCGCGGCGCCCGCGCGCCGGGTCTCGGGCAGAGCGCCCGGTGCCGGGCCGGGCAGCCCTCCTGCCCGCGCGGGCGCGACCCGCGACGCGACCGCGCTCCCGCGCAGGCCGAGCCGCGCCGCGCGCTCGACGAGCCCCCACCGAGAGGCGACCCGCGCCGCCGCGGCCCCCACGCGCGGCGGGACCGAGCGCGCGCGGACGTCCTTCATGAGCCTTCCCGTATCGATCCCCACCGGGCAGGCGAGCGCGCACGAGCCGTCGGCCGCGCACGTCTCGACGCCGTCGTAGGCGTACTGCTCGGCCAGCGCCGCGCGCACGGGCGAGCCCTCGGGCTGCCGCGCCATCTCCCGCCGCAGGACGATCCGCTGGCGTGGCGTGGTCGTCAGGTCGCGCGAGGGGCACACCGGTTCGCAGAACCCGCACTCGATGCAGGTGTTGGCCCGGGCGACGTCCTCGATCGGCGGCGTCGACTTCAGGTGTCTCAGGTGGATCCCGGGGTCGCGGGAGAGGACGACGTCGGGGTTGAGGATGCCGTCCGGGTCGGCCAGCGCCTTGACCCGCCACATCAGCTCGGTGGCACGCTCGCCCCACTCCTCCTCGACGTAGGGCGCCATGTTCCGCCCCGTGCCGTGCTCGGCCTTGAGCGAGCCGTCGTACTTCTCGACGACGAGCTGCACGAGCGCCGTCATGAAGCGCTCGTAGCGCTCGCGGTCCTCCGTCTCGGCGAGCTTCGGGGTGAGCAGGAAGTGCAGGTTGCCGGCCGAGGCGTGGCCGGCGACGCCGGTGAGGAAACCGTGCTCGCCGAGCAGCGCCTGGAGGTCGCGCGCGGACTCGGCGATGCGCGCGGGGGGCACGCAGACGTCCTCGATGATGAGCGAGGCGCCCTGCTCGCGCGCGAGCCCGACGACGCCCTGCATCCCCTCTCGCACGCGCCAGAAGACCTCGGTCTCCTCCGGGTCGCGGGTGAGCGCGGCGGGCTCGAGGAGCTCCAGTCCTTCGAGCGCGGCCAGCGCGCGCTCCTCCAGGCCGTCGAGCTTCGCGGGATCGTCGGCGCGCAGCTCGACGAGCAGGATCGCGCCCTCGGGCGGCAGCTCCCGCCACCCCTCGGGAACCCCGGGCAGCGACCACGACGCGGCGATCAGCGACAGGTTGACCATCAGCTCGACCGCGGTTGCGCCCGCCTCGACGAGCCGGGTGACCGGCTCGGCGGCGGCGTCGACGGTGGGGAAGAAGATGATCCCCGTCGAGGTGTGATGGCCGTGGGGGACGGTGTCGAGGACGGCCTCGGCGACGAAGCCGAGCGTGCCCTCCGAGCCGACGAGCAACCGCCGGAAGATCTGCACGGGCTCGTCCTCGTCGAGGAAGGCGCAGAGCCGGTAGCCGGTGGTGTTCTTGATCTGGAACTTCGCCCGGATGCGATCGGCCAGGTCGGTGTCCTCGCGGAGCTCGTCCCTGATCTCCTCAAGCCCCACGGCGAGCTCCGGCTCGGCCGCGGCGAAGCGCGCGGCGGCGTCGGGCGCGGCGGTGTCGATGATCGTCCCCGAGGGGAGCACGAAGGTCAGCGAGCGCAGGGTCTCGTAGGCGTCATGGCGCGTCCCGCAGCGCATCCCGCCCGAGTTGTTGGCGATGACGCCGCCGATCGTGGCAAACGAGCTGGACGCCGGGTCGGGTCCGATCCGCCGCTGGTGCTTGGCCAGCAGGCGGTTGACGCGCCCGACGATCGTCCCCGGCTTGGCCCGCACCCGCGCGCCGCCGTCCTCCAGGCGCGTCCCCGCCCAGTGGCGGCGGACGTCGACGAGGATCCCGCCGCCCTGGCCCTGGCCGTTGAGGCTCGTCCCGCCCGCTCGGAGGGTGACGGGGATCCCGCGCCGCCGCCCGAGCGCGAAGACGGCGGCGACGTCCCGCGGCGTGCGGGCGAGGACGACGGCCTGCGGCACGAGCCGGTACGGGCTGGCGTCCGAGGCGTAGCGCACGAGGTCGAGCGCGCGGGAGAGGACCTGGTCCTTCCCGACGAGCGCCTCGAGCTCGGCGCGGAGCTCGGCCGGCGTGCCCGCCGCCACCCAGTCGGGCAGACGGTCCTCCTCGACGGCGGGGGGAGGGGTGGGGGCGGCGAGGCTCATGTCGACTTCATCCTGGATCGCTGCGGATTCCGCAAAGATCCAGGATGGATCGCCCGCGGCGACCCTCCGCGCGCCCTCGAAACGAGCATCAGAACAGCGACATCCCCTTGGCCACCGGGACCTCGACGAGCCGCGGGCCGTCCTGCACCGCGATCGCCTCCTCGAGCGCGACGCGCAGCTCGTCGCGGCCGCTCACGCGCCGTCCCGGCACCCCGTAGCCCTCGGCCACCGCGGCGACGTCGAGCGCGGGCAGGTCGAGCCCGGGCGCGCCCTGAACGCCCTCGACCTCGGCGAACCACTTGAGGATCGCGTACTCGTCGTTGCGCAGCACGAGGAAGGTGATGGGGACCTTGTACGCCGCCGCCGTCCAGAACCCCGTGATCGCGTACTGCGCCGAGCCCTCGCCGAGCACGCACACCACCGGCCGGTCCGGCGAGGCCATCTGCACGCCGATCCCCGCCGAGAGGCCCCAGCCGAGGCCGCCGCCGCCGCAGAAGAAGTAGGAGCCGGGCCGGGAGATCCGGAGCTGGTTGCGCAGCGCGATCGTCGAGGAGGGGGACTCGAGCACGACGATCCCCTCCTCCGGGAGCGTCTCGCGGAGCGTCCGGTGGACGGTGGAGGCGTTCAGCGGCTCACTCGCGTCGACCTCCCCGGGCGGGTCGAGCGGCGCGGGCGCCTCGCGGTCGGACTCGGCGACCGCCTCGAGCAACGCGGCCAGGGTTGTGCGCACGTCGGCCAGCAGCGCGTCGCCCGCGGGGGCGCGGGCCGCCTCATCGGGGTCGCTCGTGATCGCCATGAGCTCCGTCTGCTCCGCGAGCGCGCGGCCGGGGATGTAGGGGTAGTAGGGGAAGACCGAGGTGCCGACGGCGAGCACGAGGTCGTACTCCTCGAGCATCTGCCCGGCCGGGCCGATCGCGGGCGGAAGGATTCCGCGGAAGAGCGGATGACCCTCGGGGAAGCCGAGGCGCGAGCCGCCGGTGGCGGGGGAGGCCCACACCCCCATCCGCAGCTTCTCGGCCAGCGCGACGGCGACGTCCCACGCCTCGCGCGCGTCGATGTCGGGGCCGGCGATGAGCGCCGGGTTCTTCGCCACCGAGAGCCGGCGGGCCAGGTCGGCCACCGCGTCGGGCGGGGCGCCCGCGCCGCCCCGTACGGTGCGCGAGGTGGCGAGCGTCGCGGCGTCGGCGTCGGCGAGCTCGGCCGTCCAGTCGTCCATCGGGAGCGAGACGAAGGCCGGGCCCGCGGGCGGGAGCGTCGCGTGGTGGATCGCCCGCGCGAGCGCGGCGGGGACGTCCTCGGCCCGGGGCGGCTCGTAGCTCCACTTGACGAACGGCTTCGGCACCGCGACGGCGTCGCGGTTGGTCAGGTTGGCCTGCATCGTCATCTGCGCGCGCACCTGCTGGCCGGCGGTGATGAGCAGCGGCGAGTGGTTGGCCTGGGCGTTGAAGATCGCCCCGACGGCGTTCCCCACGCCTGGGGCGGTGTGGAGGTTCACGTGGGCCGGTGCGCGCGTGGCCTGGGCGTACCCGTCGGCCATCCCCACGACGACCGCCTCCTGCAGCGCGAGGACGTAGGTGAAGTCCTCGGGGAAGTCCGCCAGCATCGGCAGCTCCGTCGACCCCGGGTTCCCGAAGATCGTCGTCATGCCGTGGCGGCGGAGGAGGTCGAAGGCGGCGTCGCGAACGGTGCTCATGGGCCGGGAGTCTCTCAGGTCCGGGTGGGCGGGGCCGGAACCGGCGCGCCTACAGGTCCGGCGTTCGGGCGTCCGCGGGCAGAAGCCGGAACGGATCGACGCCCGCCAGCGGCCGCACGGCACGGAAATGCCGCTCGTCGAGCGTCGCCACCGCTCGCGTGCCGAGCCGATCTGCGAGGACGATGAGCGAGGCGTCGGCCAGCCCGAGCCGCTGGTCGGCGTAGCGCTCGGCGACGCCCACGACCTCGGTGACGGCGCCTGGCCACCACTCGACGAGGTAGGCACCCGCGGCGAGGTCGGCGCGCAGTGCCGCGAGCGCGGACGGGCCGCCGCGAACCCCGACGAGATGGTCGAGCTCGGCGAGGATGAGCGGTGTCGTGGCGAGGTCGTCGTCGGCCGTCTCCATCCAGCCCGCCACCGTCTCGTGGTGGTTATCGCCGGCGTTCATGAAGGCGAGGACGACCGAGGTGTCGACGACGATCACGGCTCGCCGAAGTCGGACTCCGAGAGGTGATCGTCCGCGCGCTCCGCGAGGTCGGCCGGACCCGTGACGGCGCCGCGCGCGCGCGGCTTGACCCGCACCGCATCGGCGGCCGCCCGGCGGAGCGCCTGCCGGATGATCTCGGCCTTCGTCGTCCCCTCGACCGCGGCACGCCTCGCGAGCGCGGTGTCGATCTCCGGCTCGATGTAGATGCTCGTCTTGCGCACGCCCGGGAATCCTACCACCTGCCACCTGCCACCTGCAAGGCAAGCCTCACCCGACGGCGCGCAGGTGCCGGAACGGCCGTCCGTCCCGCAGCTCGCGGATCACTCCCTCGACGAGCGAGTCGTCCTCCCGCTGCCGCCCGTCGGTGACCGCGGCCACGACCGAGCGCTTGTGGGCGATGAGCTCGGCCATCGTTTCGTCGATCGTCCCCGCGGCGAGGAGATACCACGCGGTGACGGCGTCGTGCTGGCCGATGCGATGGCAGCGGTCCTCGGCCTGGTCGTGCATCGCCGGGGTCCACTCGAGCTCGAGGAAGGCGACGTTCGAGGCGCGCGTGAGGGTCAGGCCCTGCGCGGCCACGCGCGTGGCGCCGACCATGAGCGGGGAGCCCTCCCCGGCCTGGAAGCTCCGCACCGCGGCCTCGCGGCGTTCGAGCGAGTCGCGCCCGAGGATGTGCAGGGCCTCGGGAAAGCGCTCGAGCACCGCCTCCTGGACCTCGACGTGGCGGGCGAAGACGACGAGCGGCTCGCCCGAGGAGAGGAAGTCGTGGATCCAGGCCAGGGCGGCGTGGAGCTTCCCCCGCGCGGCCAGGCGCTGGAGCGCCGTGAGCTCCGCCAGGCGCTCGGCCCGCAGCGCAGCCTGGACCTTGGCCTCGAGCACCGAGAGGTCGAGCGGCTGCTCGCGCAGCCAGGCGATGACGTCCTCCTCGGCGCGGCGGTACTTCGCCTCGTTGGTGAGCGGCATGGGGACGACCGTGCGGCGCTTGGCCGGGAGCTGGGGCAGGACGTCGGCCTTCAGCCGCCGCACGAAGCAGGTGCGCCGCAGGTGCCAGTGCAGGCGCTCCTCGGTCCGCTCCTCGCGGAACTCGCGGGCGAAGCGGGCGCCCGAGCCGAACTGGTCGAGCCGGTCGATGACCCGGAGCTGGGCGATCAGCTCCTCGGCGTGGTTCAGCACCGGCGTGCCCGTGAGCGCGAGCCGGAGGCCGTCGGCGGGCACGGCGCGGGCGAGCTTCCGCACCGCCTTCGTGCGCTGGGCGCGCGGGTTCTTCACGTAGTGGGACTCGTCGATCACGAGCGCCGCGGGCCGGCGCCGGGCGAGCTCCTCGCGGTGGGCGGCGACGATCTCGTAGTTCAGGATCGTGATGTCCTCGGCGGGGGGGACCGCGCCCCGCCCGGCGACGACCGCCGTCGTGCGGTGGGGCAGCCAGCGCGCGGCCTCGCGCTGCCAGTTCAGCTTGAGCGAGGCGGGGCAGACGACGATGGCCGGGTAGGCGTCGTCGGCCTCGAGCGCGGCGAGCGCCTCCACCGTCTTGCCGAGGCCCTGCTCGTCGGCCAGAAAGGCGCGGCGCGCCTCGAGCACGTAGCGGACTCCCGCCCATTGGAAGGGCTGGAGCTCGCCGCCGAGCCTCGCGGCGATCTCGGGTAGCGGCGCGCCCTCGGTGGCCCGGGAGCGGTTGATCGCCACCGCGGCCTCCGCCGCCTCGGTTCGCAGCGGCGCGAGCGCGGCCGCGGCGGCGGGCAGGACCTCGACGCCGTGGCGGGCGATGAGCGCGTCGAGCCCGGTGAGCACCCACGGGTCGAGCGGCACCGAACGGCCGCCCGCCGCACCCGGCAGGCGCTCGAAGGCGGTGCCGGTGTCGGGGTCCCACAGGACCTCGAGGCGCAGGCGGTCCCCGTCGACCGAGCGGGAGAGCACGAGCCGCGCGGGCGGCGGGTCCTCACCGCGCTCGACGACGTCGAGGCAGCGCTCGGCGGCGGCGTCGAGCCGCGCGCTCGGCGCGTCGCGCAGCGCCGCCGCCCCCTCCGGCGTGAAGGGCGCGAGCGTGAGGCCCCCGTGCTCGGCGGCGCCGTCGAGGAGCGCGTCGGGCGGCGTGCCCGAGCGCGTGTCGAGGAGCCACCAGCCGCGGCCGTCGTGGCGCGCCGTGCGCACGCGCGCGACCCAGCGCGCCTCGACGCCATGAAGCCAGGCGTCCACCTCCCGGGAGGTCTCGAGCTCCGGGAAGCGCTCGAGCACCCCGCGGACGTGCAGCGCGTTCCACGGGTCGGCGGGCGCGGACCACTCCTTGCGATCCCAGTCAAAGCGCCGGTGGGGGATCTCCCGGACGGCGGCGACGATGTGCGCGTCGTAGGGGAAGGCGAGGACGACGATCGGCTCCCCGAACTCGTCCGCGCGGAGTGTGACGTTCGGCTCCTCGGGGACGGGCTGGAGCATGCGCTGGAAGCTACGCGCCGGGGCGGGCGGGCGCCGGAGCGCTCAAGGTGCTCCACGGCCGGGCGTGATCCGGCTGAGCTGCGCGCAGACGAAGGTGCGCTGCGTCGGCCGGCTGACGCTCACCGCGCGGGAGGGGCACGCAGGCCGTCGTCGTCGGCTCGGCACGCTTCTCCATCCGGCCCCGTCACACGGCCACGATCCGGACGGCTCTCTCGGCCGCGGCGCGGCGGACGATCGCCGTGCGGCCGCCCGGGCTGATCGTGGGGGCCAACGCCCGGGGCGTGGACGAGAACAGCTACGGGCGCTTCACCGGGCGCTTCGTGCGCCTGCACCGGTGGCGCGCCCCCTACGACGCGGCGACCGCCCGCGCCCGGCGCGCCGCCTTGACGCGATCGACCGCCGGGAGGACGACCTTGCGCAGCCGCACCGACTCGGGCGTCACCTCGGCGCACTCGTCCTCGCGCAGGAACTCGAGCGCCTGGTCGAGCGAGAGCACGCGGTGGGGGATGAGCCGGACGAGCGTGTCGGCGGTCGAGGAGCGGTGGTTGGTCAGATGCTTCTCCTTGACGGCGTTGACGTCGAGGTCCTCGGCCCGCGCGTTCTCGCCGACGATCATCCCCTCGTAGACGTCCTCGCCGGGCCCGACGAAGAGCGTCCCGCGCTCCTGCAGGTTCATCAGCGCGAACTGGGCGGTCGCGCCCGGCCGGTCGGCCACGAGGGACCCGGTCGGGCGGGTGCGCAGCTCGCCCGCCCACGGTTCCCAGCGCTCGAAGACGTGGTGCAGGAGCCCGGTTCCCCGAGTCTCCGTGAGGAACTCCGTGCGGAAGCCGACGAGCGCGCGGGCGGGCACGAGGTACTCGAGGCGGACCCAGCCCGTGCCGTGGTTGACCATCTCCTCCATCCGCCCCTTGCGCAGGGCGAGGAGCTGGGTGACGACGCCCACGTAGTCGTCGGGGACGTCGATGGCCACCCGCTCGACCGGCTCGTGGACCTTGCCGTCGATCTCCCTGGTCAGGACCCGTGGCTGGCCGACGGTCAGCTCGAAGCCCTCGCGGCGCATGAGCTCGACGAGGATCGCGAGCTGCAGCTCGCCCCGGCCGTGGACGGCCCAGGTGTCCGGGCGCTCGGTGCGCTCGACGCGCAGCGAGACGTTGCCCACGAGCTCCTGCTCCAGGCGGTCCTGGACCTGGCGCGCGGTCAGGCGCGAGCCTTCGCGGCCGGCCAGCGGCGCCGTGTTGATGCCGATCGTGATGGAGAGCGAGGGCTCGTCGACCGTGATGACGGGCAGCGGGCGCGGGTCCTCCGGGTCGGCCAGGGTCTCGCCGATCGTCACCTCGGGGATGCCGGCCACGGCGATGATCTCCCCCGGCCCGGCCTCCTCCGCGTCGACGCGATCGAGCGCGTCGGTGACGTAGAGCTCGGCCACGGTGGCGCGCGCGATCGACCCGTCGGCCCGGCACCAGGCCACGGCCTGGCCCCGGCGGATCGTCCCCTGGCGCACACGGCAGAGGGCGAGACGGCCGACGTAGGGCGAGGCGTCGAGGTTCGTCACGTGCGCCTGGAGCGGATGGCCCTCCTCGTAGGTGGGCGCGGGGATCGTCTCGATCAGGAGGTCGAGGAGCGGCCCGAGGTCGGTGCCCGGCTCCCCTTCGGTGAGCGACGCCTGGCCCGCCCGCGCGTTCGTGTAGACGATCGGGAACTCGATCTGCTCCTCGTCGGCGCCGAGGTCGAGGAAGAGCTCGTAGACCTCGTCCACGACCTCGGCGATGCGGGCGTCCGGCCGGTCGACCTTGTTGACGACGAGGATCACCGGCAGCCGCGCCTCGAGCGCCTTGCGCAGCACGAAGCGGGTCTGGGGGAGCGGGCCCTCGCTCGCGTCGACGAGGAGCAGGACGCCGTCGACCATCGTCAGCCCGCGTTCGACCTCGCCGCCGAAGTCGGCGTGGCCCGGGGTGTCGACGATGTTCAGCTTGACCCCGGCGTGGCGCACCGCGGTGTTCTTGGCGAGAATCGTGATCCCCTTCTCCCGCTCGAGGTCCATCGAGTCCATGACGCGGTCGGCCACGTCCTGGTTGGCGCGGAAGGCTCCGGACTGCCAGAGCATGGCGTCGACGAGCGTCGTCTTGCCGTGGTCGACGTGGGCGACGATGGCCACGTTGCGGAGATCGGGGCGGGTGTACGGCACCCGTGGAGGCTACGGTCCGGTACCGTCGCCGGTCAGGATGACGGTGCATGGAATCCGGTGGCTCGTCGGGCTCGCGCTCACCGTCGCGCTCCTCGGCGCCGGGGTGCCCCCACCCGCTCGCGCGGAGGGCGGCGCCATCGGCCTCGTCAACGGGCTGCTCGCCCATCGCCCCGGCCGGCCGTCCTCCCCGCCGCCCTCGCGGTGCCCGGCGCAGCTCGGGGTGCCGACGCCTCCGGACACCCCGGCGACGCTGCCCGGCCAGCCCGTCTTTCCCTGCGACTTCCCCGACCCGATGGTCCTGCACGAGCCCGGCGGCGCCGAGTACTACGCCTACGCCACGACGACCGCGTGGGACCACGCCCAGCAGAAGCTGCCGATCCTGCACTCGACCGACCTCGCGAGCTGGACCTGGATCGGCTCGGCGCTCACGCGCGCGCCGCGCTGGGCGAGCGGCGAGGTGTGGGCGCCCGACGTCGTCCACGCCCGCGGGCGCTACTACCTCTTCTACTCGGCCAAGCGCCGGGGGACGGCCGCCACTGCGTCGCGGCGGCCACCGCGGTGCGACCCGCCGGTCCCTTCCACGACCGTGGCCCGATCGCCTGCTCGGACTCCCGCGGGCACGGCTACATCGACGCCGCGCCGCTCGTCGTCTCGCGCTCCCGTGCCTACCTCTACTTCTCCGTCGACGGCCCGCGCCACTCGATCTCCGAGGTCCCCCTGACCCGCGACCTGCTGCGCTCGGCGGGGTCGCGGCGAGAGCTCGTGCGCGTCTCCCGGCCGTGGCAGCGCGGCCTCGCCTCAGAGACGGTCGAGGCGCCGTTCGTCCTGCGCCACGGGGGCCTCTACTACCTCTTCTACTCCGCGGGCTGCTGGTGCTTTGACTACCGGATGGGCTACGCGATCTCGGCCGGCCCAACGGGGCCGTTCCGCGACGGGGGGACGAACCCCATCCTGGCGGGGTCACCGGAGCTGTTCGCGTCCGGCGGCGGCTCGCTGTTCACGGGGCCGGGCGGGCAGACCGAGCTGGCCTTCCAAGCCTGGACCGGCGCCCCCGCCTACCACGACGGCGGGCGGCGGACGCTACGGATCGCGCCCGTGACCTGGAACGGGGCGGCGCCGGTGACAAGCCCGTCCGGCTGAGCACGCATGTCGGTGTCGGCGGCCGCGCGGTGGGTAGTCCTCTCGGCATGAGCACCGATCCCGCGCCGCCCGAGACCCCGCAGACCAACCCCGGGAAGGACCCGGAGGACTGGGTCACGGGCGCCGAGCCCATGACCGGCCCCCAGGCCTCCTACCTCAAGACGCTCTGCCAGGAGGCGGGCGAGACCTTCGACCCTGACCTGTCGAAGGCCGACGCCTCCCGCCTGATCGACGAGCTGCAGGCCCGCACCGGCCGCGGCCAGCCCCAGGGGCCGGTCGGCGGCGACGCGGCGTGAGCGCGGATTGACGCCCGCCGGGGCGGGCGGCGGTCGGTCGCTCGATTAGGCTGCGGGCGATGCACGCCGTCCTTGCCCGCTGCGGGTCGGTCGCGCGCACGGATCCTGTGGGCGACGTCGTCGACGAGAACTACCGCCGCGTCGCGAACCGCCCCGGATCTCGACGTGACGGGAATCCGCTTCACGCGAGCCGGCCGCGGGCCGATCTGCGGCTGACCCCGGCTCAGCCCGGCCGCGAGCTCTGGATCGCTCGTAGCAGCGTGGTCGGGGTGTCGGTGGCGTGGACGCGGATCCGGGGGAGCGCGTAGCGGTTCGCGCCGGGCGTGGCCCAGCCCGGCTGCGTCGTCGTCGCCGCGGCGTAGCCCGCCCGCCGGACCTCGGCCTCGACCGTGGCGTCGAACCGTCCCGCCGGGTAGCAGAAGTTCCGCGCGGCGACCCCGAACTGCCGCCGGATCCGCCGCCCCGAGCCCGCGACCTCCGCGGCCAGCCGAGCCGCCGGCACCGTCGTCAGGTCGGGGTGGGTCAGCGTGTGCGCGTCGACCTCCCAGCCCGCGCGGATCATCCGCCGCACGAGCGGCGCCGGCAGGTCGCCGGCCCGCAGGTTGTTGACCTCGAGGTTCAGGACGCCCGGCCAGCCGAGGCGGTGGAGCGCGGGCAGCGCGTGCGTGTACTGCGACAGGTAGCCGTCGTCGAAGGAGACGACGACCGGGTGGCGCGGGAGCGGGGCGCCCGAGCGCCAGGCGGCGAGGACGGCGTCGAGCGTCGTGGCCCGGAAGCCGGCGGCGTGGAGCGCCGCCATCTCCGCGGCGAAGCGCGCGCCGGGGACGAACAGGTCGGGGTAGGGGACCCCGGCCGGCGCCGCGCTGATGACGTGGTACATGAGGATGGGGACCGGTGCGTGGCGCGCGGCGGCGCCCCGCAGTGGGTTCGGCCCGAGCGTGGGCGCCGCGGGCCGGGCGGCGTGCTGAGCCGGGCGTGCGCCAGCGCTCGCGTGGGCCCGCGCGGGGCGCGGGCCCGATCCCCCGCACCCGGCGAGGGGGGCCGCGGCGGCCAGCAGGGCGAGCGCGCGTCTCACGCCGCCGCCAGGTCGAGCGCGCGCTCGAGGTAGGCGTCGGCCCGGCTCGTCAGCCGGATGAGGCCGTAGCGCCCGAGGATCGCCCGCTTGGCCGGCGTCCGGTCGGCGCCCGGCGAGGGTGCTCCCACGAGCCGCAGCGCGAGCTCGGCGATCTCGTCGAGCGGTACCTCCTCGAGCGTCCGCGGGCCCAGCTCGCGCGGGCGCACGGCGGGCGCGTCGAGCGGTGCCAGCAGCTCCTCGCCCTGCCAGGGGACGTCCTCCTTGCGCCTCAGCGCGATCCTCCCCTCCTGGGCCAGCCAGTAGACGGCGGAGGACAGCGGGGCGCGCGCCACCGAGGTCAGCTTGCGGCCGCCCGCGGCGCGGGCGTACAGGGCGTAGGCGCGGGAGGCGGTGAGCGGGCCCTCGACCGAGACGATCTCCGTGAGCGTAGCCATGATCCGCGGCCGCGGCGTGTCGCGCGGATCGCCGCGCGCCGTGCCCTCCCACGCCCTGTAGGGCTCGAGAGCGATGTGGGCGGCCGGCCGCGCCGCCGCCGCACTGGGTGCGCCGGACCCGGCGGCGCCCGCCGTCTCGAGCCACGCGTCGAGTGCCCACCCCGCCGCGCTCCCGGCCGCCGGCAGCACCTCCACGGGCAGGCCCGAGAGCTCGGCCAGCAGCTCGCGCTCGTCGCGGAGTACCCGAGAGGGCGGCTCCGGCCAGGCGGGGATGACCGCTCCCGCCGGGACGAGCCCGCCGCTCCGCAGCGCGTCGAGCGCGGCCAGGCCGTAGCCCGCCAGGCGGCCGAGCGGAGGAAGGACGAGCAGGACCGGGAGCCCCAGCTCCCGCGCCAGGTCCCGTACGGAGAAGCGCGAGGTGAGCGGCGCGAGGACCCCGCCCCACAGCGTCACGAACGCGATCTCGGCGCCCCGCGCGGCGGCGGCGATTCCCGGCGGGTCGATCGTGACCCCGGCGTGGCGGGCGGCGAGGAGCGGCGTCGCCTCGATCTCGAGCGGCGGGATCCCCGTCACGAGCGCGCCGGGCGCGGCCGCGGCGAGGGCCTCGGCCACCGCCGCCACCCCGCTCGGGGCGCCGAGTCCGATGAGCGTCAGCCCGCGCATCCCCGTCGCACATTAGAATGCCCCCTCGATGCTCCTCGCCGTCATCACGCTCCGCCAGATCATCGAGATCATCGTGCTCTTCACGATCGTCAACGGGGTCCTCCTCGCCCCGCTCGTCGTCGCCATCCTCGGCGCGTTCGGCGAGCGCGCCGAGAACGAGCCCTACCGCCCGCGGCACTGAGCGGCCTCGCCGTGCGCGCGGCGGTCGTCGGCCACGTCGAATGGGTGACCTTCGTGCGGGTGCCGTGCGTGCCCGAGCGGGGGACGATCGTCCATGGCGGCGGTACCTGGGATGACGCCGCTGGGGGAGGCGCCGTGGCCGCCGTCGAGCTCGCGCGCCTCGGCGCGGACGTCGTCTTCTTCACCGCGCTCGGCGACGACGAGCCCGGCCGCGAGGCGCGCACGCGGCTCGAGGACCTGGGGGTCGAGGTGCGGGCCGCCGTCCGGGAGGATCAGCCCCAGCGCCGGGCCGTAACGCTGCTCGACGCCGACGGCGAGCGGACGATCGTCGTCCTCGGGGAGCGGATGGTCCCCCGCGGTGAGGACTCCCTCGGCTGGGAGGACCTCGCGGAGATGGACACCGTCTACGCCACCGGCGGTGACGCCGAGGCCCTCCGCCGCGCCGGGCGTGCGCGGGCGCTCGTGGCCACGCCCCGGCTCGGGCCGCCGCTGCGGGAGGCCGAGACCGCCCTCGACGCGCTCGTCTACTCCGACCGCGATCCCGACGAGGCCGTCGATCTCGACCGCTTTACCGCGCGCCCGCGCGCGACGGTGAGGACGCTCGGCGCCGAGGGCGGCGCCTGGGTGGCGGGCACCGAGGAGGGCACCTGGCACACCGCGCCGCTGCCCGGCCCGCGCGCGGACGCCTACGGCTGCGGGGACTCCTTCGCGGCGGGCGTCACCTTTGCGCTGGGAGAGGGCCAGTCTCTCCCTGAGGCCGTGCAGGCGGGCGCGCGGTCGGGCGCGGACTGCCTGACCCGCCACGGGCCCTACCCCGCCGCGGTCTCCCCGCCCGAGAGCACGGTGAGCAGCGGCGCGTGATCGGAGGGCTTCGGCCCCTTGCGCAGGTCACGGTCGATCCCGCACCTGACGACCCCACCCGCGAGCGCCTCGGCCACGAGGACGTGGTCGATCCGCAGCCCGAGGCCCCGGTGGAAGTGACCCTGCCGGTAGTCCCACCAGGTGAAGCCCGGCTCCTCGGGATGCAGGAGGCGGAAGGCGTCGGCGAGCCCGCCGCGCTCGGCCACGGCGGCCAGCGCCGCGCGTTCCGCCGCGGTCACGTGCGTCGCGTCGGCGAAGGCCGCCGGGTCGTAGACGTCGCGGTCGGTCGGGCAGACGTTCATGTCCCCCGCGATCACGAGCGACGCCGGGCGGAGCGCTTCCGCGCGCGCCGCCATCGCGCCGAGGAACGCGAGCTTCTGCGCGTAGAACTCCGTGCCCACCGCCCGGCCGTTCGGCACGTAGGCCGACGCGAGGCGGACGCCTGCCACCGTGGCCTCGATGAAGCGCGCCTCCTCCGCGACGGCCTCGCCGGGCAGGCCGAGCGCGACGTCCTCGAGCCGGAGGCCGCGGCGCGCGAGCAGCGCCACTCCGGCCCAGCGCCCGGCCGAGTGGTGGACCGCCTCGTAGCCCGCGGCGGCCAGGGCGTCCTGCGGGAACGCCGCCGCCTCGGTCTTCGTCTCCTGCAGGCACACGACGTCCGGCCCGTGGCGGTCGAGCAGCTCGAGCACGCGCGGCAGCCGTGCCTTGAGCGAGTTGACGTTCCAGGTCGCGAGCAGCACCGGGCGGCAGCGTAGATTCCCGCGCCGTGAGCCTCGACGCCGAGCCGCTGTGGATCCCCGAGGGCGACGCCTGGCGCGCGGCGCCCTGCGCCCGCGGGCCGTGGGACCCGGACGCCCTGCACGGCGGGCCCGTGGCCGGGCTCGTCGCACGCGAGCTCGAGCGGCTTGCCGCGCCGGTGTCGATGCGCTGGACGCGGCTGACCCTGGAGATCCTCCGCCCCGTCAGGTTCGGGCGGATCGAGGTCCGCGCCGAGGTCACCCGGCCCGGCCGGCGGATCGAGCTGGCGCGCGCGGAGCTGAGCGTCGACGGCGAGCTCGTCGTCGCCGCCACCGGGTGGCGGATGCGCCGCGAGGAGGGCGCCCTGATCGGCCTCCCCGATCCCCCGCCGCCGCTGGAGCCCGGCCCGGAGGAGCTTCCGGAGGCGCCCGTCCCGGACGCCCTGCCGCCCGAGTCCTTCGGCGGCCCGCCGACCGAGCAGCGCTTCGCCCGCGGGGACTGGGGCACCGGGTCGAGCGTCGTGTGGATGCGCCTGCGCGCGCCGCTCGTGGCGGGGGAGGAGCCAAGCGGCCTGCAGCGCGCGGCCGCGCTCGGCGACTTCGGCAACGGCGTGAGCGCCGCCGTCCCGTGGGAGGGGCACGTGTTCGTCAACACCGACCTGACGATCGCCCTCGCCCGCGAGCCGGAGGGGGAGTGGCTGGCCCTCGACGCCACGACGCAGCTCGACCCCTCGGGCAGCGGCCTGGCGCAGAGCGCGCTCTCCGACCGCCGCGGCGTCTGCGGCCGCGCCCTCCAGTCCCTCTACGCGGGGCGGCGCTGATCGTGCCCGAGCGCCGCGTCGTCATCGACCACCTGACCGTCGGCGTCGCCGATTTCGAGCGCTCCCGCGCCTTCTACACGGCCGCCCTCGCCCCGCTCGGCTTCAGCGAGCTCGGCGCCGGGAGCGATCAGGTCCGAGAGGCCTCGTTCGGACCTGAGGGCATCGACGACTTCGCGATCTCCGAGGAGTACGGCACCGGCCCCGGCGTCCACATCGCCTTCGCCGCCGACTCCCGCGCGGCCGTCGACGCCTTCCACGCCGCCGCGCTCGCCGCCGGCGGCCGCGATCACGGCGCGCCCGGCCCGCGCCCCGAGTACTCCGAGGGCTACTACGGCGCCTTCGTCCTCGACCCCGACGGCCACAACGTGGAGGCCGTGTTCCACGCGCCGCCGGAGTCAGCCGAGTAGCTCCCGCAGCACCGCGAGCCCGGCGTGCACCTCGGCGAACGACGTCGTGAGCGGGGAGAGCCCGAGCCGCAGGCCGTCCGGCGCCCGGTAGTCCGGGATCACCCCCCGCGCGCGCAGCGGCCCGAGCAGCTCGGCGAAGCCCGCCCGCCGCACCGTGACGTGCCCGCCGCGCCGGGCCGCGTCCCGCGGCGAGGCGAGCGCCACGCCGCGTGGCGCGAGCCAGGCGTCGAAGAGCTCGATCGCCCACTCCGTGAGCGCGACGGACTTCGCGCGCAGCGCGTCGATCCCCGCCGCCTCGATCAGCCCGAGCCCCGCGGCGAGCGGGACCAGCGCGAGGATCGGCGGCGTCCCCGAGAGGAAGGAGCGGATGCCCGGCGTCGGGCTGTAGCCCGGCCCCATCCCGAAGACGTCCTCCCGGCCCATCCAGCCCCAGACCGGCTGGCAGAGCGCGTCGGCGTGCTCGGAGCGCACGTAGGCGAAGGCGGGCGCGCCCGGGCCGCCGTTCAGGTACTTGTACGTGCAGCCGACGGCCAGGTCGGCTGCCCACGCGTCGAGCGCGACGGGCACGACGCCCGCGGAGTGGGAGAGATCCCACAGCACGAGCGCGCCCGCGGCCTGTGCGGCGCGCGTGATCGCGGCGGCGTCGGCGATCTGCGCCGATCGGTAGGCGACGTGGGAGAGGACGAGCAGCGCGACGTCCGCGTCGAGCGCGGCCTCGATCTCCGCGAGCTCCGGACCCGCGTCCGGTGCCGAGTCGAGCCAGCGGAGCCCGAGCTCGCGCTCGGCGGCGATTCCCTCGAGGACGTAGCGGTCGGTGGGGAAGTCCCCCGCGTCGAGGACCACGACCCGCCGCCCGGGCCGCGCGGCCACCGCCGCGCGCGCGAGCTTGTAGAGCAGGACCGAGGTCGAGTCCCCGAGCACGACCTGGCCCGGCGCGGCGCCGAGCACCGTGCGCCCGAGCCGGTCGCCAAGCGCCGTCGGCAGCTCCATCCACCCCTCGTCCCAGCCGCGGATGAGCCGCCCGCCCCACTCCTCGCCCACGAAGCGCTCAAGCGCCTCGGCGGCCACGCGCGGCGGACGCCCGAGCGAGTTGCCGTCGAGGTAGGCGACGACACCCGGGTCCGGGGGCAGGAAGGCGTCACGAACGTCCGCGAGCGGGTCGGCCGCGTCCAGCTCGTGCGCCCGGGCCTCGGGGGCGTCCACTACGCGGCCGGGTCCATCGTCCACGCGCGCGCCAGGTTCTGCGCCGCGGCGGTGTTCAGCATGTCCGCGAAGCCCGGCGGCGCGGGGGGAGGAGCGAGCCGCCGCCCGCCGCCCGCGCCCGGCCGAGCACGCGCTCGGAGGTCTCCTTGGCCAAGCGGATCGCGCGGTCGAGATCGACGGAGCAGGGAGCCGTCCCGCTTGACCCACCGCCCGGCGACGAGCACGTCGCGCACGTCGGCGGCGTTCGCCTGCGCGACGAGGCAGCCGACCGGGTCGGCCATGGGGACGAGGTTCAGGCGCCGGCCGCCGATGACGACGATGTCGGCCTGTTTGCCCGGCGTCAGCGAGCGAATGCGCTCCTCCATCCCGAGCGCGTGCGCGCCGTTGGCGATACCCCAGCGCAGGGCGTCCCGCACGCCGAGCTCGAGCGTCGGGGGCATCTCGCCGCGCGCGTGGTGCTCGGCGTTTCGCCGCGCGCGCTCGACCTGCAGGCCGAGACGCATCTGCGCGAACATGTCCCCCGAGCTCGAGGAGACGACGTCGCAGGAGAGGCTCGGTCGCAGCCCGTGCGCAAGCGCGCGGCCGATGACCGGAAAGCCCATCCCCATCTGCAGCTCGGTCTCCGGGCTCACGGAGAGCTTGCACTCCCGCTCGGCCAAGCGGCGGAGGTCGCGGTCGCGCAAGGTGTTGCCCGAGCGC
>JBBQAA010000055.1:0-104281 GCA_038276395.1 Solirubrobacterales bacterium
GATGAAGGAGATCACCCAGCGCGGCGACATCATCCTGTTCATCGACGAGCTGCACAACCTGGTCGGCGCGGGCGCGGCCGAGGGCGCGATCGACGCGGCCTCGATCCTGAAGCCGGCGCTGGCCCGCGGCGAGCTGCAGACGATCGGCGCGACCACCCTCGACGAGTACCGCAAGTACCTCGAGCGCGACTCGGCGCTGGAGCGGCGCTTCCAGCAGATCCGCGTCGAGCAGCCCTCCACCGAGGAGACCCGGCAGATCCTCAAGGGCCTGCGCGACCGCTACGAGGCCCACCACAAGGTGGAGATCACCGACGAGGCGCTCGTCGCCGCCGCCGAACTCGCCGACCGCTACATCTCCGACCGCTTCCTGCCCGACAAGGCCATCGACCTGATCGACGAGGCCGCCTCGCGCATGCGCATCAAGTCGATGACCTCGCCGCCCGTCTACCGCGAGCTCGAGGAGGAGATCGAGACGACGCGCCGCCAGAAGGAGGGCGCGATCGAGGCGCAGGAGTTCGAGAAGGCCGCGAACCTGCGCGACAAGGAGCGCCGCCTGACCCAGAAGAAGCGCGAGCTCGAGGACCAGTGGGAGTCCGGCGAGTCCGGCGAGCGCCCGGCGATCGGCGAGGAGGAGATCGCCGACATCGTCTCGATGTGGACCGGCATCCCCGTCTTCAAGCTGACCGAGGCCGAGACCCAGAAGCTCATGCGCATGGAGGACGAGCTGCACAAGCGCGTCATCGGGCAGCACGCCGCCGTCGAGGTCATCTCCAAGGCGATCCGCCGCTCGCGCGCCGGGCTCAAGGACCCGAAGCGCCCGACGGGCTCGTTCATCTTCCTCGGCCCCTCGGGCGTGGGGAAGACGGAGCTCGCGCGGACGCTCGCGGAGTTCCTGTTCGGCGACGAGGACTCGATGATCCGCATCGACATGTCGGAGTACATGGAGAAGCACGCCGTCTCGCGGCTCGTCGGCTCGCCTCCGGGCTACATCGGCTACGACGAGGGCGGCCAGCTCACCGAGGCGGTGCGCCGCAAGCCGTATTCGGTGCTGCTGCTCGACGAGATCGAGAAGGCCCACCCCGACGTGTTCAACATCCTCCTGCAGATCCTCGAGGACGGCCGGCTGACCGACGCCCAGGGGCGCACGGTCGACTTCCGCCACGCGATCGTGATCATGACCTCGAACATCGGGGCCTCGGAGATCGCGCGGAACACGCCGCTCGGCTTCGCCGTCTCCGACGACGAGACGGGGATCACCTACGACGACATGAAGAACCGGATCATGGGCGAGCTGAAGAAGGTCTTCCGCCCGGAGTTCCTGAACCGGATCGACGACGTCATCGTCTTCCACAAGCTGCAGAAGGCGGAGATCAAGCAGATCGTCGAGCTGCTGCTGCGGCGGATCCGCCAGTCGATGGCCGAGCGCGAGCTCCAGCTCGAGCTCTCCGAGGACGCCAAGGACCTGCTCGTCGAGAAGGGCTGGGACCCGTCGATGGGGGCCCGACCGCTCCGCCGGGCGATCCAGCGCTACATCGAGGATCCGCTGGCCGACTTCGTGCTCCGCTCGGAGCTCACCCCCGGCGCCACGGTCATGGTCGAGAAGGGCCAGGACGGCATCGAGGAAGGACTCGGCGAGGACGAGGTCAAGCTCACGGTCGTCCAGCCCGCGAAGGTCCCGGCCACGGTCGGCGGCCCGAGCGAGGAGGAGGACGGCGGCGACGACGAGCCCGCGGGCGAGCTGCCGCCGGGCGACGGGGGCGAGGCGCCGGCGGAGTAGGTCCGCCGGCGCCGCGTGCGCCTCGGGGTGCCGCGAACGGCCAAAGGGTGATAGAAAGCAGGGCATGGTCCGACGCCTGCTCGCCCCCCTCGCGCTCCTGCTCCCCCTCCTGATCCCCGCCGCGGCGGCAGCCGCCCCCAGCGACATCGCGCGCTACGTGCTGCCGCCCGGCAACTATGGCGGCCTTCCCACGGGCCCGAACT
This sequence comes from Solirubrobacterales bacterium, assembly GCA_038276395.1. Taxonomy (GTDB): domain Bacteria; phylum Actinomycetota; class Thermoleophilia; order Solirubrobacterales; family Solirubrobacteraceae; genus JBBQAA01. Next base: position 1,981 of record JBBQAA010000055.1, read on the forward strand.
CGCTCGACCAGCTCCCGCTGTACTCCGGGCTGACCCCGCTGCGGCGCAACGTCTCGATGGACGACCTGCGCCGCCTCTACCTCCCGATGAACCTCGCGCCCATCGGGGCCACCCAGGACGTGCCGGTCGGGCGCACCGACGTCACGGTCACCGACGACGCCTACGGGGTCCCGCACATCAAGGGCACGACGCGCGCGGGGATGGAGTACGGCGCGGGCTGGGTCATGGCCCGCGACCGCGGTCTGCTCTTCTCCTTCGGGCGCAACCCGGCGCGCGCGGCGGTGGCCGATGTCCCCGGCCTCGACGCCTTCTCGCTCGTCACGAGCGCGACGCCGTTCACGCCGAGCAGGGAGGCCGAGGCGCTCGTCACGAGCGAGCGCAACGCGCTTGTCAAGGCCTACGGCGCCGAGGGCCGTCAGATCCTCAGCGATATGGCCAACTACACGGCCGGGGTCAACGCCTACTACCGGGCCAACCACCTGGCGATTCCCGGCGGGCGCCCCTTCGACGCCAACGACGTCATCGCCGTGACCGGGTTCATCGGCTCGATCTTCGGCAACGGCGGGGGGGCCGAGCACGAGAACGCCGATCTGCTCGCGCGGCTCGAGCAGCGCTACGGCTCGCGCGGCCAGGCGGTGTGGAGCGACGCGATGGAGGCCAACGACCCCGACGCGCCCGTCACGACGCACAAGCGCTTCAACTACGGGGTGTACACCGGCGGCCGGGTGCGCGGCTCGGTGGTCATCGACCCCGGTTCGATCGAGCTGGCCAAGGACCCGCGCACCGGTGCCGCCCGCCGGGCCGAGCCCGCGCGGCGCCACGCCTCGAACTGGCAGCAGGTCGCGCCCGGCCGCTCGGCCACGGGCCGGCCGCTCGGCGTCATGGGCCCGCAGCTCGGCTACTACTACCCGGAGATCGTCTACCAGGAGCACCTGGAAGGCCCGGGTATCAACGCCCAGGGCGCCGCGGTGGCGGGCGACGGGCTCTACATCCTCATCGGGCGCACGCGGGACTACGCCTGGAGCCTCACCTCGGCCGGCAACGACAACGAGGACGTGTTCGCCGAGCGGCTGTGCGTCCCCGGGGGCGGCCACCCGACGCGCACCGCGCGCTCCTACCTCTTCCGCGGGCAGTGCCGGACCATGCACGTCTTCGACGCCGGCAAGCTCGGGGATCAAGAGGTCACCTTCCCGGAGACCGTCCACGGCCCGGTCATCGGGACGGCGACGATCCACGGGCGGCCCTACGCGCTCGCGCGCCAGCGCTCGACCTACGGCCAGGACGCGGTCTCGCTGGGAGCGCTGAAGGCCATGACCGAGGGCCGGGCCAAGACGCCGCAGAAGTTCTGGAAGTACGCCAACCGCTTCGGCTTCACCTTCAACTGGGCCTACACCTCGCGCCAGGCGACGTCGTTCTTCTCCTCGGGCAAGCTGCCGATCCGCGCCCGCGGGCTCGACCGGCGCCTGCCGACGCTCGGCACGGGCGGCTACGAGTGGCGCGGCTTCCTGCCCGAGCTACGCCATCCGCACGACATCGGCGGCCCGCACGGTCTCTTGCTCAACTGGAACAACAAGGCCGCTCCAGGGTGGATGCACGGCGACGACGCGCACTACGGCTCGGTCCAGCACGTCAAGCTCTTCGGCCCCTTCCCGAAGCGCCCGCACCTCAACGACGCGGTCGGCGTCATGAACAAGGCGGCCACGCAGGACTCGGACGGCGTGCTCGTCTGGCCCGTCGTCCGGGCCATGCTGCGCCGGGCCAAGCCGCCCGACGCCCGGACGGCGCGCGCGGTCGAACTCGTCGACGCCTGGGTCCAGGCTGGCGCACCGCTCGTCGGGCAGCCGCCCGGTGGCCCCGTGCCCTACGCGGGCGCGGCGGTGTTCCGCGCCGCGTGGCCGCACATCTTCGATGCCGTCATGCACCCGCGCTACGGCAAGCTCCTGCCGAACCTCGAGCAGCTCGTCGGGCGGGATGGCTCCTTCGTCGAGAAGGACCTGCGAACCGAGCTCGGCCGGCCGGTCCGCGCCCCCTACGCCTTCCGCTACTGCGGGCGTGGGACGATCCCGGTCTGCGCGCGCACCCTGTGGGCGGCAGTGCGCGCGGGCCGCGCCGAGGTCGTGGGGCGCCAGGGCGCGGACCCGTCCGGCTGGCGGATCGACCAGGGCATGACGAGCTTCGCGCCGGGGCTGATCGACACCACCTTCCCCACCACCAACCGCCCGACCTACCAGCAGGTCATCTCGCTGGCGCCGAATCCCTGAGACAGTGAGCGAGGTCGAGGTCGAGGTCGAGATCAAGGTTCGCGACGACGGTCCCTACAAGGTGACCGGTCCCGTGCGCATCATCGACGCGGAGGGGCGGGACCTGGCGGTGCCGGCGGGGGCGGCCGTCGCCCTGTGCCGCTGCGGGGCCTCGCGGACCAAGCCGTTCTGCGACGCCTCGCACCGCGCGAGCGGCTTCGCCTCCTGCGTGCGCGCGTGAGAGCATGGGACGGTTGCCCCGCGCCGATGGTTCGGTCACCGAGGCACGGTGGCTTCGATAGGGTCTGCGGCATGACTAACACCGGTCGGTTGAGCACAGGGTCTGGGTCGCGCTCCTTCGGTCCCTACGCCTGGCTTCTCATGCTGAGCGTGGCGTTCGGAGCACTTGTGCTGGCACCCGCCAGCCCGGCGCTCGCGCGTCGCGGGCGGGTGCTGCGAGTGGGGAGCTATCGCGGCGTCAGAGGTCAGTTCAAGACGATTCAGGCGGCCGTTGACCGTGCGAAGCCCGGCGATTGGGTTCTGGTCGGCCCCGGGGACTATCACGAGCGTGGGGATCGGCGCCACAAGCCGAAGGGCGATGTGCCCCCCGGCGGAGTTCTGATCCGCACGCCGAGGATTCATCTTCGCGGGATGAACCGCAGCCGAGTCATCGTCGACGGCACGAAGCCCGGTTCGTCGGCGTGCAGTTCCAGGAGGCGCGCACAGGACTTCGGTCTCGGCTCCAAGGACGGGCCGGTCGGACGCAACGGCGTCGTCGCCTTCAAGGCCAGCGGGGTCAGTGTCGAGAATCTCACCGTCTGCAACTTCCTCAGCGGCCACGGCAGGTCGGGGAACGAGGTCTGGTGGGACGGTGGGGACGGAAGCGGCAAGATCGCGCTGGGAGCCTTCAAGGGCAACTACCTGAGTGCCACGACCACGTACTACCGAGGCACCGACACCGCGGCCGGCTACGGCCTCTTCTCCAGCAACTCACGAGGCCCCGGTCTGTGGGCGCACGACTACGCGAGCAACTTCGATGACTCGGGCTTCTACATCGGCGCGTGTCGGCGGGTGTGCAACCAGGTCATGGACCACGACTGGTCCGAGTACAACGCCCTCGGCTACTCGGGGACGAACTCCGGCGGCCGCCTGATCGTCAAGAACTCGGAGTTTGACAAGAACAAGGATGGCTTCGACACCAACAGCCAGAACAACGACGACCGTCCCTCTCCGCAGGACGGTCGATGCCCCGGCGGCACGATGAGCCGGATCACCCACACGATCTCGTGCTGGGTCTTCATGAACAACTACGTCCACGACAACAACAACCCGGACGTGCCGGGGCGCGGCGCCGCCAGCGCCGGACCGGTGGGCACGGGCATGTCGATCGCCGGCGGACGGTTCGACACGGTAATGCACAACCGCTTCGTCAACAACGGCTCCTGGGGCATCCTCCTTGTCCCCTACCCCGACAACGAGAAGCCGCCGCCGGGTGAGCACTGCCAGGGTGGCACCTCGGACACGTTCCTCTCGTCCTTCGGTTTCACCTGCACCTTCGACGACTGGGGAAACCAGCTCTTCCACAACACGTTCAAGCACAACGGCTTCTTCGGCAACCCCACAAACGGCGACGTCGGAGAGCTGACGGTGGTGGACGGTAAGCCGATCAACTGCTACCGGGGCAACAGCATCCCAGATGGGACCTCTCCGCCCACCGCTCAGCGAACGCAGAAGGCATGCGGCCGGATCGGCACCGCGAACGGCAACCTGGCGCTGCTCGCGGAGGCGGCTTGTAACTCGGAGGTCGACACGAGCTTCTGCACGCCGACGGATCGGTATCCCCGAGGCACCAAGGTCGTGATGCATCGTCTGCCCACAAAGAGGCTGAGGACGATGCCCGACCCATGCAAGGATGTCCCCGGGAACCCGTGGTGCCCGGTGCATCGCCGCGCTCGGCATCAGCGCCCCGTCATCTACGTGGGCCGCGGCTAGCCCCGCCGCTGCGCTCGCACGTTCGCTCGGAGAGCGCGGACAGCGGGGACCTCTACGGGTTCACGTCCTCGGTGGGATGGGGTCCGATGGATGGAGGGTTCCACGCGACGATGCGCCTCGTCGTGACGGTCAAGAAGTAGCGCGAAACGCGCACGGCCCCCCGCGCCGTCCTCTCGCGCGCATAGGGTCGGCGGGTGGCTCGTTCCGCCTCCGTCTTTCGCTGCGCCGAGTGCGGTCACGCCGAGCTGCGCTGGCACGGCCGCTGCGCGGGTTGCGGCGGCTGGAACTCGCTGGTCGAGGAGGCGGCGGCCCCGACCGCCGCCCGCGGGCGCGGCGGGAACGCCGCCGGGCCCGCGCCGCCGGTCGCCCGTCCCGTGCGCCTGCGCGACGTCTCGGCGCCGCAGATCCCTCGGCTCTCGACCGGCATCGGGGAACTCGACCGCGTGCTCGGCGGCGGGATCGTCCCCGGCTCGCTCGTCCTCATCGGTGGCTCCCCCGGCATCGGCAAGTCGACGCTCACGTCGATGGCGCTCGGCAACCTCGCCGCCGCCGGGGCGCGGACGCTCTACGTCTCCGCCGAGGAGTCGGCGTCGCAGATCCGCCTGCGCGCGGAGCGGCTCGCGCCCGGTGCGCTCGAGGTTCCGGTGGTGACTGAGACCGACCTCGATGCCGTCCTCGCCGTGCTTGAGGCCGAGCGGCCCGAGGTCTGCGTCGTCGACTCCGTGCAGACCCTCCACGCCATGGCGCTCTCGGGGGCGCCCGGCTCCGTCGGCCAGGTGCGCGAGGTGGCCGGCGAGATCATGCGGGTGGCGAAGGCCCGAGGGATAGCGGTCCTCCTCGTTGGCCACGTGACCAAGGAGGGTGCCCTCGCCGGCCCGCGCGTGCTCGAGCACCTCGTGGACTGCGTCCTGCAGTTCGAGGGCGAGCGCGAACGCACCTACCGCACGGTCCGCGCGCTGAAGAACCGCTTCGGCTCGACGAGCGAGGCCGGGGTCTTCGAGATGCGCTCGAGCGGCCTCGTCGAGGTGCTCGACGCCTCCGCGCGCTTCGTGGCCGAGGCCACGCGCGCGCCGGGCTCGGTCGTCCTCTGCGCGATGGAGGGCTCGCGCCCGCTGCTCATCGAGCTCCAAGCACTCGTCTCCCCCTCCGAGCTCCTGCCGCCGCGGCGGGTCGTCTCGGGGATCGACCGCAACCGGCTCGCCCTCGTGCTCGCCGTGCTCGGCTGTCACGCCGGGGTCGGGGTGGGCACGGCCGACGTCTTCGTCAACGTCGTCGGCGGCGTGCGGGTGGAGGAGCCGGGCGCCGACCTCGCGGTGGCGCTGGCGGTGGCCAGCGCGGCCCGTGGGGTCCCGCTCGGCGCCACGGGCCGGCCGCTGGCGTGCTACGGCGAGCTCGGCCTCACCGGCGAGCTGCGCACGGTCGCCCACGCCGACCGCCGCGAGGCGGAGGCGGAGAAGTTCGGCCTCGGCCCCGTCCTCGGGCCCGGCGCCGGGTCGATCCGCGCGGCGCTGCGGCACGCGCTGCCCCGCGCGGCGAGCGCCGCCGCGGCCTGAGGAGGCGTCCTCGTCCCTCGCGCCGCGCGGATCGCAGGCTGAGCGCGTACCGCGCAAAAAAACCCCGCAATCACGGGCAAATCGCGCATGAACGCGCTAGAATGACCGGTCATGCCGCTCGGGTCTGCTGAAGCGTCGGAGACCCGGCAGGAGCCGCTGCTCGTCAAGGCGCTCGAGATGGTCGCGCCGGGCACGGCGCTCCGGGAGGGCATCGACAACGTCGTCGACGCCAAGACGGGCGGGCTCATCGTCATCGGCGACCCCGACGAGCTCGGCCACCTGTTCTCGGGCGGGATCCGCGTCGACATCGACTACGGATCGCAGTACCTCTACCAGCTCGCGAAGATGGACGGCGCGATCGTCCTCAACCAGAGCGCGACGAGGATCGTGTGGTCGAACGTCCAGCTCACGCCCGACCCGACGATCCTCACCTCGGAGACCGGGACGCGCCACCGCACGGCCGAACGCGCCTCCAAGCAGGCCGACGCGCTCCTCGTCGCCGTCTCCCAGCGGCGGAGCGTCGTCTCGCTCTACGTCGACGGGGCCAAGTACATCCTCGAGGAGATCCCCGTCGTCCTGGCCAAGGCCAACCAGGCCCTGGCCACGCTCGACAAGTACCGCACGCGGCTCGACCAGGTCTCCACGCGTCTCACGGCGCTCGAGTTCGAGAGCGGCGCCACGCTCAACGACGTGCTCGTCGTGCTCCAGCGGGCCGAGCTCGTCACCCGCATGGGCGTCGAGATCGAGCGCTACATCGTCGAGCTCGGCACCGAGGGTCGCCTCATCGAGATGCAGCTCGACGAGGTCATGGTCGGCGTGGCCGGCGACCGCACGGCGCTCATCCGCGACTATGTCGCCGGGCCGGCCTCGGAGGAGGACTTCTCCGCGGTGCTCGACGCGCTCGTGCGCCTGCCCCACCAGGACCTGCTCGACTTCGGCCGCCTGGCTGAGCTGCTCGGCTATGACCGCAAGGTCAACACCCTTGACTATCCGGTGACCCCGCGCGGGTACCGGATCCTCGGCCGCATCCCGCGGCTCCCCCGGCTGGTCGTCCAGCGCATCGTGGGGGAGTTCGGAGGGCTCGAGGACCTGCTCGCCGCCGGTGACCCCCAGCTGGAGTCGGTGGACGGCGTCGGCGGCATCCGGGCGAAGGACATCCGCGAGGGCCTTCGCCGACTGCAGGAGATAAACCTCGTGGACCGTTACCTGCAGACGTGAAGCACCACGAAGACCGTTAGGAGGCAGTTCTGCCCGAAAGCATGGAAGAGCAGCTCGAGGACCTCGTTGTCCGCCCCCTCGTCGAGAACATCGAGTTCGAGATCGGGGACAACGTCGTCTACCCGCACCACGGTGCCGGCCAGGTCCTGAAGAAGGAGCAGAAGGAGGTCTTCGGCGAGAAGCGCGAGTACCTCACCATCAAGATCCTCCACAACGACATGACCGTCATGGTCCCGACCGAGAACGCGGCGATCGCCGGGCTGCGCCGCGTCATCGACGAGGCGACGGTCAAGAAGGTCCTGGCCGTCCTCGAGGACGAGTCCTCGGACATGCCGAAGAACTGGAACCGGCGCTTCAAGCACAACCGGGACAAGATCAAGACGGGCGACATCTACGAGCTCGCCGAGGTCGTGCGCAACCTCGCCATCCGGGAGGTCGACAAGGGCCTCTCGACGGGCGAGAAGCAGATGTTCGTGCGCGCGAAGAAGATCCTCGCCTCCGAGTTGATGTACGCGCTCGAGATGGAGGAGGAGGAGGCCGAGGAGCACCTCGACAACCTCCTCACGGTCTCGGCCGAGGAGAAGGTGGCGGCCGGCACGGCCACCGCCGCGTAACCCTCCACGGGTCGGCGGCCATCGCGCTTGCCCTCATCGTCGCGGCCGGCCGCGGCGAACGCCTCGGGGCCTCAGGGCCCAAGGCGTTCGTCGCGCTCGGCGGCCGCACGCTGGTCGAGCACTCGCTCGCCTCGGCGCGGGCGGCGGCGTGCGTGACCTCGGTCATCGTCGCGCGGCCGCCGGGCACCCCGCCCCTGCCCGGCGTGGCCTCGGTCGAGGGCGGCGCCGCGCGCTCGGAGTCGGTGCGCCTCGCGCTCGCCGCGGCGCCGGCGGAGGAGGAAGTCGTCCTCGTCCACGACGCCGCGCGCCCGCTGGCGCCTCCCGTGCTGTGGGACGCGGTGGCGGCGGCGATCGCGGCGGGCGCCGATGGCGCGGTGGCGGCGGCGCCGGTGACCGACACGATCAAGGAGGCGGCCGGCCCTGAACTCCGGGTCGTGCGCACGCTCGAGCGCGCCGGGCTGTGGGCGGTCCAGACGCCGCAGGGGTTCCGGCGGGAGGCGCTCGCGCGCGCGCTCGACGTCGCTCCCGAGGTCCTGGCCGCCGCCACCGACGACGCGGGGCTCGTCGAGCGGGCCGGCGGGCGGGTTGTCCTCGTCCCCGCCCCGCGGGAGAACCTGAAGGTCACGACGCCGCTCGACCTGCGCGTGGCCGAGCTGCTGCTCGCCGACCGCGGCTCGACGTAGGCTCCGGCCGTATCCACACTGCGGGAGTGGCGCTTCCTGCCCTCGTTCTGGTTCGTCTCGGTGGCCCGGGGGCTTCCGCCCGCTGGCGCTCGCCCAGTCGCCGGCCGCCTTCCGGCGCCGCAACAGCTTCTTCGCCCGCCCCTCGCTCCGCCGCTGCCAGGCAACCCGGCGTTCCCGGGTGCCGTGGACACCCTTGATCGCCCTGGCGACCATTCCCGTCCACGCGCACTCGCTCCGACCGCTCGGTGGACGGCTATGTCGGCCTGACGGGCATTGCTGTCCCCTGGGGTCGTAGCGACGCCGGCGGCGTGGTCGAAGATCGAGCTGTCGCGGCGCCGGGTGGCGAACCGGCGCCGCCAGACGCGCGCGGTGGCGTGGAACCACTCGTCTAGAGTCCCCGCCCGCCCGTGCTGACCGACTACCACCTCCACCTCCGCCCCGACGAGCCGCACACCGAGGCCGAGCGCTACTTCACCGCCGCCAACGCCGAGCGCTACCGCGTCGTGGCCGAGGAGCGCGGGATCGCCGAGCTCGGCGTCTCCGAGCACGTCCACCGCTTCGCCGACGCGCTTGAGATCTGGCAGCACCCGTTCTGGCGGGAGAGCGCGCGCGACGACGTCGACGCCTACTGCGAGTTCGTGCGCGAGGAGACCGACCTTCGCCTCGGGATCGAGATGGACTTCCTGCCCGGCCGGGAGGACCGCATCCAGTCCTTCCTCGACGGCCGCCCGTGGGACTACGTCGTCGGCTCGGTCCACTTCCTGCGCGACCAGGCCGTCGACCACGAGGGGTGGGACGTGTGGGACCCCTACCCCGGCTCGCCCGACAAGGTCTGGCGGCGCTACTTCGAGACGGTGGCCGAGTCCGCGCGCTCCGGCCTCTTCGACATCATCGCCCACCCGGATCTCGTCAAGGTCTGGGGGCCGCGCCGACCCGTACCCGAGGGGGACCTGCGCCGCTTCTACGAGCCGCTCGCCGAGGCCGTCGCCGAGTCGGGTGTGGCCGTCGAGGTCTCGACGGCTGGGCTGCGGAAGCCGGTGGGTGAGATCTACCCCGCGCGCGACCTGCTGGCCATGCTCGCCGACGCCGGTGCGCCGGTCGCGCTCTCGAGCGACGCCCACGTCCCCGGCGATGTCGGCGCGGGCTACGAGCAGGCGCTCGAGCTCCTGGCCGAGCTCGACATCGGAGAGCTCGCCGTCTTCACCGGGCGCGAGCGGCGTCTCGAGCCGGCCGGGCTCGCGGGCTGATGACGGCCACCGGCCTCGGCTTCGACTGCCACGCCTTCGCCGCCGGCCGCCGGCTCGTCCTCGGTGGCGTCGAGATCCCCCACGAGCGGGGCCTGGCCGGCCACTCCGACGCCGACGTCCTGACCCACGCGGTGATCGACGCGCTGCTGGGCGCCGCCGCGCTCGGCGACATCGGCGAGCTCTACCCCGACACCGACGAGGCCTACCGCGATGCGGACTCGCTGGCGCTGCTCAAGGACACGGTCGGGCGGCTCGACTCTCGCGGCTTGACCATCCGCCACGTGGACGCGACCGTCGTCATGGAGCGCCCGAAGCTCGCGCCCCACCGCGAGGCGATCCGGGCGCGGCTCGCGGGCGCGCTGCGCCTGCGCCCGGACCAGGTGAGCGTCAAGGCCACCCGGGGCGAGGGGATGGGGTTCGTGGGGCGTGAGGAGGGCGTGGCCGCGCTGGCCGTGGCGACGGTCGAGGACCGCTCGCGCGAGCCCTGAACGACCGGAGGCCTACGCGGCGACGCGCCGCGCCCGCCGCTCGGCGGCGCGCTCGCGGTGCTGCTCGTGCTCGACGAGGCGCTTGAGCTGCTGCAGCGAGCGGCGCAGGTGCCCCTCGACGACGGGCCCGGAGACGTGCTCGGAGAGCCAGCCCCACAGGCCGGAGCCGGCGACGCCGTAGGAGAGCCGGAGCTCGACGCGGGTGCGGCCCGGCCGCTTGGTGCGCAGGCGCCAGCGTCCGCGCTGGTCGATGCCGGTCACGGAGGTCCATGCGAGGTCCGAGGGCTGCGTGGACTCGACGACCTCGATCAGCCCGCCGATCTCGGCCGACCCGACGAGCAGCGACATCCGGTAGCGCGCGCCGAGACCCTTCGCCTTCCTCGACTCCGTCTCCCAGCGCGTGATTCCCGACATGAACTCGAGGTAGCGGGCGGGATCCTCGACGATGGCCCACACCGCCTCGCTCGGCGCCGAGATCTCGATCGAGGACGAACAGCGCATCAGCCGAGGAAGGGCAGGCGGCGCTCGGCGGCCAGGGCGTCGAGCGTCTCCTGCATCAGCCGCAGGACGTGGTCGTAGACCTCGTCGAGGTCGGGCTCGGGGCCGAACTCCTCCCGCAGGTCGATCGGCGCGAGCGCCTCGACGGTGATCTTGGCGGGCAGCGGCAGGTGGCCCATCATGTCCCCGACGTTGAGGCCCCAGGGGATCGCCAGGGAGATCGGCAGGACCTTCAGGCGGAAGGCCTTGTCGAGGCCGAGCAGCTTGGCCAGGCCCTCGCCGCGGGAGAGGAAGATGCTCGTCTCCTGCCCGCCGACGGAGACGACGGGGACCAGCGGGACGTCATGCTCGAGGGCCAGGCGGATGAAGCCCTTGCGGCGGTTGAAGTCGATCTTGTTGCGCTCCCAGATCGGGCGGTGGACCTCGTAGTCCCCGCCCGGGTAGACGAGTAGCGCGGCGCCCGAGGAGAGCGCCTTCTCCGCGTTCTCGGGGGAGGCGGCGACCGTGCCGAACTTCCGTAGCCGCCCGAGGCCCGGCATCGAGAGCACGAGGTTGTGGGCGAGCTGGTGAAAGACGCGCTCGACCCCGAAGTAGGTGTAGAAGGCGAGCGTGAAGACGCTCGTGTCGGGCGTCAGGTTCCCGCCCGAGTGGTTGCCCACGAGGAGCACCGCGCCCTCCTCGGGGATGTTCCCGAGCCCGCGGACCTCGCCGCGGAAGTAAAGCGAGGCGAGGAGCCAGAGGCCGGGAAGCTGCTCGCGGATGTAGTCGGGATCGCGCTCGTCGAGATCGGCGGCGGGGATGCGCTTGGCGACCTGGGCGGCGGCGAACCTCCCGGCGCGCGCGGCGAAGCCGAGGCCCGGGATGGAAAGACCGCCTCCGGCGCCCTTCTGCGGATCCTTCACCTTGCGCTTCGGCTCGTGGCCGTTGCGCTGCGCGCGGCGCTCCGTCCCCGTGGCGGCCATGGGCGGGAGTCTACGGGCCCGGGGCGTCTCGCTAGGCCGCGCGCGCGAGCCGCAGCGGCGCGTCCCGCCCCGCCACCGCGTCGACCCGCGCGAAGAACCGGGAGAGCATCCCGTTCGTCTGCTCGGCGCGCTCGACCTGGGGCACGTGCCCGCAGGAGGGGATGACGACCTGCTCGGCGTCGGGCAGCCAGCGCTGCACGTGGCGGCTGAACCCGGCGGGCACGAGGCGGTCGGACTTCGTCCACACGAACAGCGCGGGCGGCTCAAGCCCGGCCAGGCGCGGGTAGAAGCCCCCCGCGCCGAAGGGGCGGTCGAGGTAGATGTTCCGCGCCGAGGAGAGGAAGGCGTAGCGCGCGCCCGCCGAGGCGTAGATCCGCTGGAACTCGTCGACCATGAGGTCCGAGATGTCGGGATCGACGAGGTCGCGGTCGGAGAAGAGGCTCCAGAACTCGCGCTCGACGATCGGGCGCGCGAAGCGGTGGGGCACGAGGCCGAGCTCGGGCCGCAGGACCCGCACGATGGGGTGGAAGCCGCGGCGGATGAAGGCCACCGCCGGGCACAGGAGCCCGAGGCTGCGCACGCGCTCCGGCGCGATGAGGCCCATCTCGATGGCCACGCGCCCGCCCATCGAGTTGCCGACGACGTGCGTGCGCTCGATCCCCAGGGCGTCGAGCAGGCCGAGCATCGTTCGGGCGAACCAGGGTGCGTTGTAGGGGCCGTGCGCGGGCTTGGCCGAGGAGCCGGAGCCCGGCAGGTCGGGCGCGTGCACCGTGTAGCGCTCGGACAGCGTGGCCGCGGTCTCGAAGAACGAGGCGCGCGTGCTGCCGAGGCCGTGGAGCAGGAGGACGGGCGGGCCGGAGCCCATCGTGAAGTTGGAGATGCGCAGGCCGTCGACGTCGACGTCGTACACGCGCTGGAGCGGCGGGCGGCCGTTGGGCAGGCGCCAGAGGCCCTCGAAGGCGATGGCGAGATCGAGGTTGCCGCGCACCGAGAGCCGCCGCGCGGCGTAGGCCTCGAGACCGGAGAGCCTGCCCTCCCTGAGCCGCAGCCAGGTGGCGGCGTCCGAGCCGATCGTGACGTCCGGCCGCCGGCGCGTGACGCCGCGCCGGACCCGCGCGCCGTGGGTCGTCGCGCGGATCTCCCACGAGCGCCCGATGTCGCCGAGGCGGATGTGGTAGGTCGCGTCAAAGGCACCCTCGGCGCCGAGGTAGCGGTCGGGAAGCGAGCGAAACGCCTCATCCACGGCCCGGAGGCGACGCTCATGGGGGGCTGACCCCGTCACGGGTCAAGATCCTACCTTCCGGGGAGACGGCAAAGACGCCCGGTCCGAGCGCTGAGGAGGCCCGGAATACCCTCCGCTCGGCCATGGCGGAGGAGATTCTCCTGCACGACACGCGCAGCGGGACCCTCGTCCCGGTCTCCCCGCGCGAGGGCCGGAAGGTCGGGATCTACGCCTGCGGGCCGACGGTCTACGACCGCATCCACGTCGGCAACGCGCGGCCCTTCGTCGTCTTCTCCCTCCTGCGCCGCTTCCTCGCCCACGAGGGCTACGAGCCGACCTTCGTGGCGAACATCACGGACGTCAACGACAAGATCTACGCAGTGGCGCGCGCGCGGGGGGTCCCGAGCGGCGAGCTGGCGCGGGAGATGACGGCGGCCTACCTCGCCGACACCGATCTGCTCGGCCTCGGCCGCCCCGACGCGGAGCCCCGGGCCACGGAGACCATCGGGCCGATCGTCGCGCTCATCGCGGCGCTCATCGAGCGCGGCCACGCCTACGCCGCGGCGGGGGACGTCTACTTCGCCGTGCGCTCCTTCCCCGGCTACGGCGCGCTCTCCCACCGCCGCCTCGAGGACCTCGACCAGGGGGAGGAGGCGGGCGGCAAGCGCGACCCGCTCGACTTCGCGCTGTGGAAGGCGGAGAAGCCGGAGGAGGACACGGCCTGGGACGCCCCGTGGGGCCGCGGGCGCCCGGGCTGGCACATCGAGTGCTCGGCCATGGCGGAGGAGCTGCTCGGCCTCGACTTCGAGATCCACGGCGGCGGCTCTGACCTCGTCTTCCCCCACCACGAGAACGAGGCGGCCCAGACCGAGGCGGGGCGGGGCGTGCCGCTGGCGCGGATCTGGATGCATAACGGGATGCTGCGGCTGCCGCAGGCGAGGCCGGGCGAGGAGGCGAAGATGTCGAAGTCGCTCGGCAACGTGCTCGGCCTCCGCGACGCGGTCGCCGCCGAGGGCCGGGACGCGCTCGTCCTGTTCTTCTGCGAGGGCCACTACCGCCAGCCCGTGGACTACTCCGCCGAGCGCCTGGCCGCCGCCGCCGCCCACGTGCGGCGGATCCGCGAGGCGGGGCGGCGCCTCACGCCCGGCCCGAGCCCCGCGGCGCTCAGGCCCCTGCGCGAGCGCTTCCTGGCCGCGCTCAGGCGCGACTTCAACACCCCGGGCGCGCTCGCCGCCCTCGACGAGTGGGTGCGGGAGGCCAACCGCGGCCCCGCGGGTGCGGGCTCGGAGGACCTGCGGGAGATGCTCGGCGTGCTCGGTCTCGCCAACCTGCTCGACCCCGAGCCGGACGGCCCGCCCGCGGAGGCGCTGGCGCTGCTCGCCCGCCGCGAGCACGCGCGCGGGGAGCGCGACTGGGCGACCGCCGACGCGCTGCGCGACGAGCTGGCCGGCCTCGGCTGGGTCGTCCGGGACGGCGCGGCGGGCGGCGAGCTCGTGCCGCACGGGTGATCCTCTACGGCCGCAACCCCGTGCGGGAGGCGCTTCGCGGCCGCCGCCGGGTCCACCGGGCGTGGGCCACCGAGCGGGCGGCGCGCGAGCTGTGGCTCACGGGGATCCCGGTGCAGCGGGCCTCAGCGGAGGAGATCGCCGCGCGCTGCGGCTCGCCGGCGCACCAGGGCGTCTGCGCCGAGGCCGAGGGCTTTCCCTACGTGGGCGAGGGGGATCTGCTCGCCCGCGAGCCGCGCTTCCTGCTCGTCCTCGACGAGCTCCAGGACCCCCAGAACCTGGGTGCCATCTGCCGGAGCGCCGAGGCCGCGGGCGTCGACGGCGTGGCGATCGCCGAGCGCCGTGCGGCCGAGATCACCCCGGCCGCGTGCAAGGCGTCGGCCGGGGCGGTCGAGCACCTGCGCATCGCCCGGGTGCGGAACGTCGCCGACTTCGTGCTCGCGGCGCGCGAGCGCGGGCTGTGGGCCTACGGCGCCGCGCTCGACGCGCCGCGCGCGTACTCCGAGGTCGATCTCTCGGGCGGGGTCCTCATCGTCGTCGGCGCCGAGGGGCGCGGCCTGCGCCCGCGCGTGGCCGGGGCGTGCGACGAGCTCGTGCGGATACCCATGCGCGGCCGCGTGGAGTCGCTGAACGCGAGCGCGGCGGCGGCGATCCTGCTCTTCGCGGTGCCCGCCCCTTGACACGCCGGTTCATATCTGCGAGATTGGCGATGCATAACGGTTGACTCGAGGTTCAGAGTCAGCCCTGTTCAGATGATGTGCCGCCAGGGGAGGTAGCGCGTCACGTCGAAACTTCCGGCCGCGGCCGGGGAAAGGTTCGACCACCAAGCCATGGCCCGGCTCGCCCACGCTCCTCAGTCTCTACCTCAGGTCGAGGACTCCTACCTCCTCGCCCTCGCCCGTCAGGGCTCTCCGGACGCCTACGACCGGCTCGTGCGCCGCTACTACGGGTTCGTCCGCCTGAAGGCCTCCTCCTACTTCATCGCCGGCGGGGACTCCGACGACCTGATCCAGGAGGGGCTCGTCGGCCTCTACAAGGCGGTCCGGGACTTCCGGCCCGACCGTGAGTCGAGCTTTCGCAACTTCGCCGAGCTGTGCATCACGCGCCAGATCATCACCGCGGTCAAGACCGCGACGCGGAACAAGCACGTGCCGCTGAACCAGTACGTCTCCTTCTCGGCCTCCCCCGCCGGGGCCCAGGGCGACGGCGAGCCGACGCTCGACGAGGTCATCGCCGGCCCGACCGCTCACGACCCCGTCAACCAGGTCGTCTCCTCCGAGGAGCTGCGCGCGCTCGTGGCCTGCCTGTCCACGGTGCTCTCCGAGCTCGAGTCCCGCGTGCTCTCGCTCTACCTCGACGGCCACTCCTACGAGGAGGTGGGGCACCGGCTCGACTGCGACTGCAAGACCGTGGACAACGCCCTCCAGCGGGTCAAGCGCAAGGTCGGCACGCACCTCGCCTCGCGCAACGTCATGCTGTAGTAGGGGTCGATGTCCGCTCTCGCGCTCGTGCTCATCATCGTCGGCGCCGTGCTGCTCGTGCTCTTCGCGGGCGGTGCCATCGCCGTGGCGCGGCGCAACGCCCGGCACCGAAAGCACCTGGCCGAGCGGGTGACCCGCGCCGACCTCGCGCTCGCCTCCGCCTACGCGGAGGACAAGGGGTGGGAGCGCGAGGCGCTCGAGCAGGCCGCCCGGGCCGCCTTCCGCGAGGAGCATCCCGGGGAGGAGCCGGGCGACGTCGCGCTCGTCGGCGTCGTCGACCTGCCGGGCACCGAGGAGGATCTCGCCGTGTTCGAGGTGAGGACCCACGGCCATGCGCACCGGCTGACGCTCGGGCGCAGGGGCGGGGAGTGGCACCGCCGGGCCGAAGGTGACCCGGCGGCGGGCGCCTAGCCGCGTGCTCGCGGGTACCGTGCCGGACATGCGCACGCTCCGTCCCCTGCTCCTGCTCCTGCTCGTCGCGGGCGCCCTCGCGCCCGCCGCCGCCCACGCCGCGCCGCGGACGGTCTGGCTCTGCCGCCCGGGCCTCGCGCAGAATCCGTGCGCCCAGAGCCAGCGGACGACGGACTTCGCGCCCGGCGGCCGCAAGCTCCGGGTCCACGGCGTGACGCCGGGCAAGCGCCGGATCGACTGCTTCTACGTCTACCCGACCGTCAGCGACCAGAAGAGCGACCTGGCCACGCTCCGGATCGATCCCGAGGAGCGCTCGATCGCCCTCTACCAGGCCTCGCGCTACTCCCGCGAGTGCCGGGTCTTCGCGCCCATATACCGCCAGCACACGATCGCCTGGCTGCTCAAGCGCGAGCAGGGCAAGGTCAGCGGGCCGCTGATCGCCCCGGAGTCGCTGGCCGACGTCAGACGGGCCTTCTCCTCCTACCTGAAGCACGACAACCACGGTCGCGGCTTCGTGCTCATCGGCCACTCCCAGGGCTCCTACCTCCTGCGTCAGTTCATCGCCAAGGAGATCGACCCGAAGCCGGCGCTCCGGCGGCGGCTGGTCTCGGCGATCCTGCTCGGCGGCAACGTGCTCGTGCGCAAGGGGTCCGACGTCGGCGGGGACTTCCGGCACATCCGCGCCTGCCACACGCGGTTCGAGCTCGGCTGCGTCATCGCCTTCTCGACCTACAACGCGCCCCCGCCGCCGGACTCGCTGTTCGGCCGGCCGGCGTCGCCCACCCTCGGCGGCGCCGCGCCCAAGGGGGTTCGGGTGCTGTGCACGAGCCCGGCCGCGCTCGGCGGCGGGGCGGGGCTCACGACGACGCAGTACCCGACCGCCCCCTTCGCCCCGGGCACGGTGATCGGCGGCGCGGTGGTGATCCTCGGCAACCAGCTACCGAAGGCGATGACGCCGTGGGTCTCGGTGACCGGGTCCTACTCCGCGCGCTGCGTGACGCAGAACGGCGCGAGCGTGCTCCGCGTCACCGAGCGCAAGGGCACGCCCAAGCTGAAGCCCTCGCCCGACCCGCGGTGGGGCCTGCACCTCGTCGACGCCAACGTGGCGCTCGGCCAGCTCGTCGACATCGTGCGCTCCGAGGCCGCGGCCTACGCCCGGGCGCGGGGGTAGGAGATGGACGCGCCCGACGACTTCGCCCCCTACCCGAACCAGGGCCCTTTCCTGGAGCAGATCGGGCCGATCCTGGTGCGCGACGGAGGCGAGGAGCTCGTGCTCGGCCTGCGCGCGGAGGAGCGCCACGCCAACCACCGCGGGACCGTGCAGGGCGGCCTGCTCTCGACCTTCGTCGACTTCGCGCTCGGCCGGGCGATCGAGGCCGACGCCGACGACGGGAAGGATCGCGCCACCGTCTCGCTCACCGTCGACTACCTCAAGGCGGCCAAGCCGGGGGACTGGATCGAGTCCCGCACGCGCGTGGATCGCGTGGGGGGGACGCTCTCCTTCGCCGACTGCTCGCTCGAGGTCGACGGGCAGGAGATCGTCCGCGGTCGCGCCGTGTGGGTCGTCGCGGGCTGAGGCTCCGGTGGCGAGGGTCGAGCTCTGGCTGCTGCGCCACGGCGACGCCGAGGACGAGAACCCCGAGGCGCCCGGCGAGGACGCCGCCCGGCGGCTGACGCCGAAGGGGGAGGAGCAGGCCGCCGCCGCCGCGCGCGCGCTCCGCGCGCTCGACCGCGGCTTCCTGCGGGTGCTCTGCAGCCCGCGCGTGCGCGCGCGGGAGACTGCCGCGCCGGTCGCGGCGGCGCTCGGCCGGCCGCTCGAGGAGCACGCGCCGCTGGCCGGGGGCTTCGGCGTCGGCGAGACGGCGGCGGTCCTCCGCGCGCTGCCCGAGCCCGGGCGGGTCCTGCTCGTCGGCCACGAGCCGGATCTCTCGGAGCTCGTGGAGGCCCTCACCGGCGCGCGGGTGGCGATGCGCAAGGGCGGGCTCGCCGCGGTGCGGCTCGAGGGTGACGGTCACGCGGAGCTCGTCGCGCTCCTGCGCCCGGGCGAGCTCGCGGCGATCGCGGGCTGACCCGCCCGCCGCGCCAGAGCCGGAGAGGGGGATCGAACCCCTGGCCTTCCGCTTACAAGGCGGATGCTCTACCAGCTGAGCTACTCCGGCACGCCGGGGGATGCTAAGCGCTCCCGGACCCGCCCGCCGGCGCTCGCGCGCACCCCGCCTACTCCGCCTCGCCGGCCTGGTGGCGCTCCCACCACTCGAGCGTGTCGGCCGCCGTCCGCGCCAGCGGGATCTCCGGCTCCCAGCCCGTGGCGGCGCGAAGCTTCTCCGGCGAGCCGTAGAGGTCGGGGACCTCGTGGGCGCGGACCCGCGCGGGGTCCTCCTCGTGGCGGATCTCGCGCCCCGCGGCCTGGCCGAGCAGGCCGACGAGCTCGGCGATCGCCGCCGAGCGGCCCGAGCAGACGTTGTAGGCCTCGCCCGGCTCGCCCCGCTCGGCGAGCAGCCGGTAGGCGTGCGCGACGTCGCGGACGTCGGTGAAGTCCCGGCGCGTGGTCAGGCGGCCCGTGCGGATGGTCTCCGTGCCCTCGGCGATCTGGCGCGCGAAGGAGGAGAGGGCGAAGATGTCGGCCTGACCCGGCCCCGCGTGGTTGAACGCGCGCGCGACGACGACCGCGAGGCCGTGGGCGTCGGCGTAGAGACCGCCGAGGAGATCCGCCGTGGCCTTGGAGACCGCGTAGGGGTTCTGGGGGCGCAGCGGGGCCGTCTCGCGCACCGGCACGTCGGCCGGCGCGCCGTACACCTCCCCGGAAGAGACGAGCAGGACGCGGGCCCGCGGCGCCTCGCCGCGCACGGCCTCGAGCACGCTCAGGGTGAGGTCGGCGTTGTCGGCGAGGACGGCGGCGGGGTCCTCCCACGAGCGCCCGACCGAGGACAGCGCGGCCAGGTGGTAGACGACCTCCGGCGCGATCGCGCGCACCGCCTCCCGCGTCGCGCGCGGGTCGCGCAGGTCCGTGCCCGAGGAGCGGGAGAGCCCGACGACGTCCTCCCCCGCCTCAACGCAGGCGCGCGCCAAGTGCGCCCCGGCGAAGCCGGTGGCGCCGGTGATGAGGACGCGGCGGCTCAGGACCTCGTCACGGCCGGGCGAGGAGGGCGTCGTCGAGCGAGCCGTGCCCGTTGGTCGAGACGACCGCGCTGAAGTCGGCGGGCTCGTCGTCCTCCGGCTCGTTCAGGCGCCGCTCGAGCTCGCCGAGCACGAGCCCGAAGAGGAGGTGGCGCCAGGCCGCCTGCCAGAACGCGGGGCGGTTGCCCGTCAGCGCGGGGAGCTCGCGGCGCGCCGGATGGAAGCGGTCGCTGAGCCGGCCGAGCGGCCACAGCGCGAGGTGCTCGAGGAGCCCCGCGGCGGGGCCGCGCAGCGGCGCGGGGATCGGCGCGAGCGGCGCGAGGTTCGCGTAGAGCGCGCCGAAGAGCGCTCCGTTCTGCAGGTGCAGGGCGAGACCGGCGCCCGGCCAGGCCCCGCTCTCGGTCACGAGCTTGCCGAGCAGCTCGACGTCGTCGTAGCCCGAGGCGAAGAGCTCCTTGTCGAGCGGCTGCTGCAGCGCCCAGACGCCCGCCGCGACCGATCCCGCGAGGGCGCCGCGGAGCGTGCGGGTGGCGGTCGGGCCCATGCTCGCCTCACTGTAACGAGGCCGCGCGCCGGGGGGTATCTGGGAGCGGAAGATGGCCGACGCCGACGCCCTGCATCGCCGCGCCCGGGAGCGGGGGGTCTACTGGATCCTGCGCGGGTTCCTGCAGCCGTTCTTCCACCTCTACTTCCGCCTCAGCCGGATCGGCCGCGAGCACATCCCGGAGGGCCCCGTGCTCTTCGCCGCCAACCACCGCTCCTTCCTCGATCCGTTCGTCATCGCCACGATCGCACGGCGGCCGATGTACTACGTGGCCAAGCGCGAGCTGTTCGAGGCGAGCCGTCTGCAGGGCTGGCTCCTGAACGCGCTCGGCGCCTTCCCCGTGGATCGCGGCCACGGCGACGCCGCCTCGATCGAGACGGCCCGGGCGATCCTCGCGCGCGGCGACTCCGTGCTCATCTTCCCCGAGGGGACCCGCGTACGCCCGGGGCCGCTCGGCCGCACCCGCCGCGGCGTAGGCGCACGGGTGGTTTAGCCTCCATGCGATGGCACCGGGCCACCCCAGCGAGACCAGCGGCAAGACCGAGCTCGATCGCCAGTTCACCGAGCTCTACCGTGACCACCTCCGCGACGTCTACTCCTACTCCTACTACCGCGTGGGCAACCACCACGACGCCGAGGACCTCACCGAGCAGACCTTCCTGCAGGCCTACCGCCACCTCGAGCGCGCGCTGCGCGAGTCCGAGGGCCGCCCGCTGCGCCCCTGGCTCATCCGCATCGCCCACAACCTCGCGGCCAACCTCTACCGCGACCGCTCCCGCAAGCCGACCTCGGCGCTCGAGGACACGACCGTCCTCGCGGCGCCCCACACGACCGAGGACCTGGCCGCGGGGCGGGAGGAGCTCCGCCACATCCTCGAGGCCGTCGACCAGCTCCCCGGCGACCGGCGGGAGGCGCTGATCATGCGCTTCGCCCTGGGCATGGACAACCGGGAGATCGCCCGCGCGCTCGGCAGAACCGACGGCGCGGCCAATGTCCTCATCCACCGCGCGATCAAGCAGCTCGAGGAGCGCGTCGGCGAGCGCCGGGGGACGGTGGCGTGAGCGCCGGCTCCCCCGACTTCGAGGCGCTCCTGCGCCAGGCGCTGCGGCCGCTCGAGCCGCCGGCCGAGCTCGCCGCGCGCCTGGAGACGACGCTCAGCGAGCTGACCGAGCTGGCCCAGGACGAGCTCGACGCGTGGGAGCTCGGCGCCATGCGCGACCCGCGCAACTGGGTGCGCCCGGTGGCGGCGGCGGTCATCGGCGGGACGGCCGGCTCGGCGCTCCTCGCCCTGCGCATCCGTCGCACGCACCGCCGGCGCCACGCCGCCTCCTCCGATCTGCTCGACCTCGCGGGCCGCACGCTCTCCGATGCGGCGGGCGAGGCCCGGCGCATCTTCGAGCGCCGTGGCTGATCCGGTTTCCGGCACCGGCCGTAGCACAAGGGGATGGATCTCGCGAACGCCACGGCCTCCGACCTCGCCCGCCTGGCCGACGAGGATCTCATGCCGCTCGTGCAGGAAGGGCGCTCGGCGGCCTTCGAGGTCGTCTACGACCGCCACGCGAACGTCGCCTTCTCCCTCGCCTACCGGATCGCGGGCAAGCGCAACCAGGCCGAGGACGTCGTGCAGGAGGCGTTCCTCTCCGTCTGGCGCAGCGGCGGGCGCTACGACCGCAGCCGCGGCTCGGTCCGCACGTGGATCCTCGGCATCGTCCACAACCGCGCGATCGATCAGCTCCGCCGCAACTACGTGCACGACCGCCGGCGCGCGAGCGACGCGGCCTCCGAGGCGATCGAGGAGATGCTCGAGGCGCCCGAGCAGACCGACACCGAGGTCGCCCGGCGCGACGAGGCGGGCGCCGTGCGCACCGCGCTGGCCGAGCTGCCCTCCGAGCAGGCGCGCGTGGTCGAGCTGGCCTTCTTCGGCGGCTTCACGCACACGGAGATCGCCGACCTCCTCGACTCCCCGGTGGGCACGGTCAAGGGCCGGATGCGGCTGGGGATGGCCAAGCTCGCCAAGGCGCTCAAGGAGCGGGTCGCGTGAGCGAGGAGCGCTCCTACCGCGAGGCGCTCGCCGCCTACGCCCTGCACGCCCTGCCCGAGGACGAGGTGCCGGGGCTCCTGGCCCACCTCGAGGGCTGCGCCGACTGCCGCGCCGAGCTCGAGGCGCACTGCGAGGTGCGCAACGCGATGGCCGTCGCGCTGCCCCGGCACGTCGCGCCGCCCGCGCTGCGCGACCGCGTCATGCGCACCGTCCGCGCCGAGGCCGAGCTCCTGCGCGCCGCCGGCCCCGAGGCCGACCGCGCGCCGGCGCCGGCGTCACGGCGCCGCCGCTGGCGGCTCGGGCCGCTCGACTTCGGGCCGCTCGGCGGGCTGGTGGCCGGCGCCGTCGTCGCCATCGTCGCGGTGCTCGGCTTCGCGCTCGGCTCGGGCGGTGGCGGCAGCAGCCCCGCGGGCCCGCCCGCGCGCACCGTGCGCGCGCAGATCCTCCAGGGCGCGGGCCCCCGGGCCTCCGGTCGGATCGAGGAGCGGGGCAAGGAGGCGACGCTCCACGTGGCCGGGTTCCGCCCGGCCGGTCCGGGTCGCGTCTACCAGGTGTGGCTGAAGCCCGCGCCGAAGGCCGCGCTGCGGCCGACGGGCGTGCTCTTCACCGTGGGCAAGGACGGCCGTGCCGCCGCCGAGCTGCCTGCCGCGGCGCGGCGCGCCTACCGCGTGCTGGTCTCCTCGGAGCTCGCCGGCGGCTCACCGTCGGGGCAGCCGACGCGGCCGCCCGTGCTCCAGTCCGCCTTGTAGCGTTCGCGAAGCGATCCCCGTGGCCGTCTGCTACCGCCATCCGGGCCGGGAGACCGGCGTCTCCTGCTCGAGCTGCGGACGCCAGATCTGCCCCCAGTGCATGACGCCGACGTCGGTCGGGATGCGCTGCCCGGAGTGCTCGCGGCAGAAGACGCAGGTGCGGACACTCCGCTCGCTGGGAGCGGACCCCGTCGCCACCTACGCGCTGATCGCGATGAACGTGCTCGTCTACGTCGGCTCGACGGTGGCGGGCGGCGGCCTCGCCGGCCGTGGCCGGGGGGACATCATCGTCAAGGGCGGGCTCTTCGGTCCCGCCATCCACGACGGTCACGAGTACTGGCGGATCCTCACGAGCGGATTCCTGCACGCGGGGCTGCTCCACCTGGCCTTCAACATGTTCTTCCTCTACATCCTCGGGGGGATGCTCGAGCCGGCGCTCGGCCGCGGGCGCTTCGTCGCGCTCTACTTCGTCTCGCTCATCGGCGGCTCGCTCGGCGCGCTGCTCATCACCCCCACGGCGCTGACCGTCGGCGCCTCGGGCGCCTGCTTCGGGGTGCTCGGCGGGGCGATCGCCGTGGCCATGGACCGGGGGATCCCGATCATGCAGTCCGGCCTCGGCACGACGGCGATCCTCAACCTCGGCCTGTCGATCGCGCTGCCAGGGATCTCCATCGGCGGCCACGTGGGCGGGCTCATCACCGGCTTCCTCGCCGGGGCGGCGATGGTCCGCTTCGGCGACCGCCGCGGGGCGGCGCCGGTGATCTACGCCGCCTCCGTGGTGATCGGCCTCGCGCTCTTCGCCGGCGCCGTGGCGGTCAGCGGCCGGACGTAGGCCGCCGGCGCGCGGGGCCGGAGCTTCGCATAACGGATCTCCGGCCAGTCGCCGATAGAGGTGAGGAACCGTGTCTGGCCGGGACGAATATCCGACGGTGCGCGCCCGGGCAGCGCGCGCAGGAGGACGTCCTGGCCTTGCCACCCCGAGAGCCGGCCGGGGAGGAGAACGACCCGGGCGCCGGGGTCGAGCGCGAGCGCCCGGCGCGCCTCCTCCCGGCTCGGGGCGGGGAGTCTCTCGACTCGTCGCGAGCACGCGCGCCGGGCGCGCGAGCTGCGCGGCGACGGAGGGGAGATGCAGGCGATCTCCCCCGTCCGGGCGATGACGGCGCGCCACGCCGGCCAGAGGGGGCCGAAGCCAGCGTCCGAGCCGTAGCCCTCGGCCGAGGAGTGGAGGACGAGGACCTCGCGGGCGACGCCGCCCGGCGCGCTCACGAGCCCAGGGACAGGACGGCGGCGCCGTAGGGCGGCGCGGGGAACGCCTCGGGGTGCAGGACGTGGGCGAGCAGCTCGACCCCCTCGACGAGCCGCGGCCCGGGCCGGGAGAAGTAGGCGGCGGCATCGAGGGCGACGATGGCCCCGGCGCCGAGCGCGCGCAGGCGCTCGCCCTGCCGCTCGGCCTCGACGAGCGCCCGCACCGCGTCGTAGCCGCAGGGGACGGCGAGCACGACGTCGGGCGCCGCCGCCTGGAGATCCTCCCAGCCTCGCTGCTCGGAGGGCTCGCCGGGCAGGCCGAGCACGTCGAGCCCGCCCGCCAGCTCGATCATCTGCGGCGTCCAGTGGCCGGCAACGAATAGCGGGTCGAGCCATTCGAGCGCGACGACGGCCGGCCGCGCGCGGCCCTCGACGCCGCGGGCGACGCGATCCAGGCGCTCGGCGTTCTCCTCCGCGAGCTCCTCGGCCTCGTCCTCCGCGTCGGCGGCCAGTGCCAGACGGGCGATGTCCCCGAGCGCCTCGCCCAGGGTGTGCGGGTCGAGGGAGAGGACCCGCGGCGGGGCCGCCATCCGCTCGGCCACGGCGCGGACGTCATCGACCGAGACGGCGCACACCGAGCACAGGGCCTGGGTGACGATGAGGTCGGGCTCGAGCTCGGTCAGGCGCTGGGCGTCGAGCGTGTAGATCGACTCGCCGCGCTCCGTGCGCTCCCGGACCTGGCCGTCGATCTCACGCGCCGAGAGCCCGGGCGGGAGCACGTCGCAGGTGACGTGCGGGAGCTCGCGCGCCTCGGCCGGGTGGTCGCACTCGTGCGTGACGGCGATGACCTCGTCGCCGAGGCCGAGGGCGAAGAGGGCCTCGGTCGCGGAGGGGACGAGGGAGACGATCCTCATGGCGGCGGTCAGGATATGAGTGGGGTGGCCTACGGCTCTCCGTCCCAGTAGTCGAGCGCTCCCTCGATGCGCGTGAGCAGGCCGAGCCCGCGGAAGGCAACCTTGTTCGAGCGCGGGTAGAGGCACATGTCGCTCGCCTCCCGCGTCCCGAAGGCGAGGAGGCGGAGCGGACCCTCGTCCCCGGCCCGGAAGCAGTGGCCGACCCCCGTGGCCGGCAGGCGCGAGACCACGTGACCCTCCCGGATCGGGGACCGCTCCTCTCCCAGCTCGAGCGTGCCCGTGCCCGCGAGCACGAGGAAGAGCTCCTCCTCGACCGAGTGGCAGTGCAGCGGCGACCCGCGATGCCCGGGGTCGATGACGTACTCGCGCAGGCCGCAGGTCACCGAGCCGAGGGCGGTTCCGATCCGGCGCTGGAAGCACGCGTGCGTGCCGTGCTCGCGCCGCTCGACCGGCACGTCCTCAAGACGCGCGATCCGCTCGGGGCGCTCGGGCTGCGGCGGGTCGTCGAGCGCGGTCAGCGGCCCGGCCCGGCGCTCGCGCTCGTAGGGGTGCTTCCCCCGCCCGATCTCCGTCCACGCGGGGCGGAGCCAGGCCACCTCGGCCCGGGGCAGCTCGATGGCCTCCGTCCACACGCGGGTGCCGAACACGAGCCCGTGCAGCCCCTCGGGCCCGGCGGCCAGGGTGTGCGCCTCCTCGCGGCGGCGGTGGAGCAGGACGTCGCCGGCCCCGACCGCCCAGGTCCGGCCGTCCTGCCAGGAGCGTCCGGCCCCGTCGAGCAGGACGAAGATCTCCTCCTCCGCGCCGTGACGGTGGGCCGGCGTCAGGCGCGCGCCGGGCTCGACCCAGAAGCGGCGCAGGCCGACCGCGCGCGAGCCGGCCGCCGTGCCGAGGTCCTGCCAGCGCGCCGCGATCTCCCCGGCCTCGGTGCGCGTGCCGCCCACCTCGTTCCAGTGCGCGATGCCCACGGCGGCGCACGTTACACTCGCGGTGTCGCCCTGATGAACGACGACCCCTCGCCCCGAAGTAGCGGCAGACAACCCGGGCGGCCCCCGCGATGACGCCCCTGCTGCTCGTCGTCGTCGCCGTGCTCGTGCTGCTGAACGCGTTCTTCGTGATCGCGGAGTACTCGCTCGTGCGCTCGCGCCGACCGCGCCTGGAGGCGATGGCCGAGGAGGGCACGCGCGGCGCCGTGCTCGCGCTGCGCCAGCTCGACGCGATCAACGAGTACATCTCGGTCATCCAAGTGGGGGTGACGATGGTCTCCATCGGCATCGGCGCGATCGGGGAGCCCGTCATCGCGAAGCTGCTCGAGGGGCCGCTCGACGATCGGCTGGCCCACGGCCTCGCCGTCGCCATCGCGGTGATCATCGCCTACCTCATCATCACGAGCCTGCACATCACGATCGGCGAGATCGTCCCCAAGTTCTACGCGATCGACCGCGCGGAGGGGATCGCCCGGCGCGTGAGCCGGCCGCTGCAGATCTGCCGCTTCCTCTTCCGCCCCTTCGCCTACGTGCTCACGGGCGCGGCCTACCGGATTCTGCGCCTGCTCGGCGTGTCGCCGGCGTCGGCCCGCGAGGAGGGCGGGACCCCCGACGAGATCCGCCGCATCATCGCCGAGTCCTACACCGGCGGCAAGCTCGACGAGGGCGAGGCGTCGATGCTCTCGGGGGTCTTCCACCTCCACGAGCAGGAGGCACGGCAGGTGATGACGCCGATCCCCGCCGTTATCACGGTCGACGTCTCCGACAGCGTGGAGACGGCGCTGCGCCGCTGTGTCTCCTCGGGCCACACGCGGCTCGTCGTCACCGAGGACGAGAACCAGGACCGGATCAAGGGGGTCGTCCACACCAACTCGCTGGCCCAGCTCCTGCTCACCGACGGCCCGGAGACGGCGCTCGAGCCGGTCGTCCGCGACGCGCTCATCGTGCCTGAGACGAAGCCCCTCGATGACCTCCTGGCCGACCTGCAGCGCCACCGCGCCTCGCTGGCCGTGGTCATCGACGAGTACGGGCGGACCTCGGGGCTCGTGTCGATCGAGGACATCATCGAGGAGGTCGTCGGGGAGATCGACGACGAGACCGATCCGGCGGGCGGCGCCGTGCGCCGGCTGGCCAACGGGGACTGGTTCGTGCGCGGCCACGTCGCCGTCGCCGATCTCGCCGGCTACGGGCTCGAGCTCTCGGTCGTCACCGACGCCTACAACTCGGTCGGGGGCTTCGTGTTCGCCGAGCTCGGCCGGCTGCCCAAGCGCGGGGACACCGTCTCGCCCGACGGCTACTCGATCCGCGTCGAGTCCGTGCGCGAGAACCGGATCGAGGCCGTGAGGATCCGCGAAAGGAACGGGGCCCGCGCGCGTTAGCTATCCCAGCGAGCCGGATCCGAGTGGATCTGGGGTGGGTCTGCTCGACCCGGCTCGCGAAAAGGAACCGGCCCGCCAGATGGCGGGCCGGTTTCGTACTGCGGAGGAGGTGCTGCTGTGTCGGTACGTCGCGGCTCAGTATCGGCCGCGAGGATGAGGTGGGCGTGAGCCCTCCCTGAGAGATTCCTAATAGGCGTGAAGGCCGCCGCCGCTCTTGCGCCCGAGCGCGCCCTCGGTCACGAGCGCGAGCAGGCGCTCGGGGACCTCGGCGCCGATCGCCTCCCCGATGGCCACGGCGACGTCGAGCCCGACGAGATCGAGCAGCGCGAGCGGCCCGACCGGATGGCCCGCGCCAAGGGTCATGCACGCGTCCACCGCGGCGGGCTCGAGCTTCGTCTCCTCCAGCAGCCGCACGGCCGAGAAGAGGTAGGGGAAGAGCAGGCGGTTGACGACGAAGCCGGGGATGTCCGGCACCTCGATCGCGGTCTTGCCGAGCGCGTCGCACAGCGCGCGGGCGCGAGTGCGGACCTCGGGCCGGGCCTCGTCGGGGACGGCCAGCTCGACGAGCTTCATCCTCGTCACCGGATTGAAGACGTGAAAGCCGCAGAACCGCCTCGGCACGCCGCTGGCCTCGGCCAGCTCGCGCACGGAGAGCGAGCTCGTCGTCGTGGCCACGATGGCGTCCGGCCCCCCATGCTGGCCGAGCTCGGCCAGGAGCGGGCCCTTGACCGCCGCATCCTCGCTCACCGCCTCGACGAGGAAGGTGCAGCCGCCGAGCTCCTCGAGCTCCCGCGACACCGTGACCCGCTCGGCGTTGACCGTTCCCGACAGGCGCCCGCAGAGCTTCGTGACCGTTTCGCGCGCACGGTCGGCGGAGTCCTCCGAGCGCGCCCACAGGAGCACGTCGCCGTGGCGCGCGGCGCTGGCCGCGAGACCGCAGGCGATCGTGCCGCTGCCGGCTATGCCGAGGCGCTCGTCCATGGGCCGGCAGTAGCCTAGGGCTCGTCACATTCCGAGCAAACGAAGCGGTTGGAGCTCTCATGAACAACGGACGCGAGGTCGTCATCGTCGAGGCGGTGCGCACGCCGATCGGGCGCGGGCACAAGGAGAAGGGCTACTACAAGGACACCCATCCCAACGAGCTGCTCGGCAAGACCTACACGGAGGTCATCGAGCGCGCGGGGATCGACGCCTCCGAGGTCGAGGACGTCATCTGCGGCTGCGTCCAGCAGTACGGCGAGCAGATGTTCAACGTCGGGCGCAACGCCTGGCTCCAGGCCGGCCTGCCGATCGAGACGCCGGCCACGACCGTCGACCGGCAGTGCGGCTCAGCCCAGCAGGCCGTCAACTTCGGCGCCGCGCTCATCGCGGCCGGCGTCCACGACACGGTGATCGGCGGCGGCGTCGAGCACATGGGCCACATCCCCATGGGCGTCGGCTTCAACTGGGTCGACCAGGTCGGCTCGCCGTGGCCCAAGGAGCTGATGGAGCGCTACGAACTCGTCCCCCAGGGCCTCTCGGCGGAGATGATCGCCGACAAGTGGGAGATCCCGCGCTCGGAGCTCGACGAGCTCGCCGTGCGCTCCCACCGCCTGGCCCACCAGGCGACCGAGGAGGGTCGCTTCGAGCGGGAGACCGTGCCCTTCCAGGTCAACGGGGACACCTACGTGGCCGATCAGGGCATCCGCCCCGAGACGACGCTCGAGACGCTCGCGGCGCTCAAGCCCGCCTTCAAGGAGGACGGCAAGATCACGGCGGGCAACGCCTCCCAGATCTCCGACGGCGCCGCCTCCGTCCTGCTCATGGCGCGCGAGAAGGCCGAGGCGCTCGGCCTCACCCCGCGGGCGCGGATCGTCGACCAGACGACGGTCGGCGTCGACCCCGTGATCATGCTCACCGGTCCCATCCCGGCCACGCGGAAGCTGCTCGAGCGCAACGGCATGCAGATCGGCGACATCGACCTCTTCGAGGTCAACGAGGCCTTCGCGCCCGTGCTCGCCGCCTGGAAGCGCGAGCTCGAGCCCGACATGGACCGCGTGAACGTCAACGGCGGCGCCATGGCTCTCGGCCACCCGCTCGGCTCGACCGGCGCCCGGCTGCTGACCACGCTGCTGCACGAGCTTGAGCGCTCCGACAAGGAGACCGGCCTCGTGACGATGTGCTGCGGCGGCGGCCTCGGCACGGGAACGATCATCCAGCGCGTCTGATTCAGGCGCCGGCCCTTCCGGGTAGGAACGTCTGCGCGCCGGACCGGCGCGCAGACGACCCGGGAGGATCACTCTGAATGCTTCGCGGCGCCCTCGGCTTCATCTACCTCGTCATCGGCCTGGTGGTCGCCGGCGACCACCGCTTCCTGAGCCATCTCGGGCACGTCAAGGTGCTGGCCTCTGCGCTGCTGGCGATCCTGCTGTGGCCGCTCGTGCTGCTCGGCGTGAACCTGCACATCCACTGAGGAGTCGTTCCCGGGGCGCCGTGGACAGCTTGATCGTCCTGGCGAGCATTCCTGTCCACGCGCGCTGCCCTCACCGCTCGGTGGACGGTTATGTCGGCGTGGCGAGCATTCCTGTCCTTCGGCCTCAGCCCTCCCAGGCGAACCCCGTCGCCGAGGGCCTCGGCGTCAAAGGGCTCTCCGGCAGCCCAGGCTCGGGCTCGGGCGCGTCGTACCCGCCCGGGGCGAGGTCGTTGGGGCCGTCGGGGTGGAAGAGCGAGGCGAGGTACTGCGCCTGGCCGCGGCCGGCGCCGAGCTCGAACTGCCCGCCGCCGTAAGCCCCGATGCCGTGCTCTGAGCAGTAGTCGTAGCCCGCGCACAGCGAGCTCAGCGGGCCGAAGCGCGATGGCTTGACGTTCACCGTCCGCGGCGGGAAGGGCAGCGCCTCGATGTCCGGCACGCCGTGGATCGGCGCGTCCCAGGTGATCCGGTCGCGGTGGGGGCGGAGGATCTCGTCGACCTCGGGGTCGGTCAGGTCCGGGTCCTCGAGCCAGGCGTCGGGAAAGGCCTCGGCGCAGCGCCGGTAGAGCGCGGGGTCGGTGGGGTTGTCGACCGCGGTCCCCTTGTAGAAGGACTTGAAGTCGATCGAGTCGACGGCGCCCGTGGCCACGAGCCCGGCGATCAGCTCCTCGTCCCAGTCGGCGACTGGGTCGAGCTTGAAGCGCAGGCCCGGGTAGGCGGCCAGGCGGGTCTGGAGCGGCGCGAGCGTCGAGGGCTCGCCGAGGCGCAGCGACATGACGAAGCGCACGGGCCGGGGCTCGCGGCCGAGCACCTCGGAGAGCGGCTTCCCGGCCTGGCGGAGGGCGAGATCGAGCGCGGCGGAGTGGAAGGTCCAGCGCCGGTACAGGCGCGAGACGTCGCCGCGGGCCGGCGGAGCGGGGAAGAGGTCGAGCGCCTCCGTGTGCTCGCAGAAGTCCCCAAGGCTCCAGCTCCCCGCGAGCGGCAGGGTCGGTTCCGCCGCCTGGAGCGCGTCCTGGTCCGGGTCGTCGTAGACGACGTCCTCCCCGGTACCGGTCTCCCCTTCGCCGCGCAGGTGCACGAGCGTCGTCTGCCGCGTGAAGCCGGAGGAGACGTCGCGCGCGAGCCCCTCCGCGGCGTAGGACTCGACCTCGAGCGGCAGTCCGGCGATGAGGTCGTAGGTGCTCACGCTCCGCCGCCCGCCTCGAGCCGGGCCACGAGCTCGTCGAGGCGCAGCTCCTCGAGGCCGCGGGAGACCGCCTCGAGCTCGCCGGCGCAGAACTCCACGAGCCCGCGGCCCTCGCGGCAGAGCTCGAGCGTCTCGCGCAGACCCGCCTCGCCCGAGTCGAGCCGGCGGATGATCTCCTCCAGGCGCCCGCTGGCGGCCTCGTAGGAGGGCGGCGGCGGGGCGGGCGCGGTCCCCGGCGGCGGCTCGGCGGCGCTCATTCCCGCACCTCGGCCTCGAGCTCGCCGTCGCCGAAGCGGAGCCGCAGCTCCCGCGCGCGCCGGGCGTCCGCCGCCGCCGTCACGGGCTCCCCCGCGCGGTCGAGGACGAGCGCGTAGCCGCGGGCGAGCGTGCGTTCGGGGTCGTGCGCGGAGAGGGCGAGGGACAGTCCCTCGAGGTCGCGCGCCCGGCCGGCCCGCTCCGCTCCCGCGGCCCGGGCCGCCTGGCGGGAGAGCACGCGGCTGTGGGTGTGCGTGAGCGCCTCTTCCTCCCCGAGGCGCCGCCGGGCGCTCGCGCGCACCTCGCGCAGGTGCTGGTGCAGGCGCCGCCGGTGGCGCAGGACGTGCTCCGCGGGCGCGCGCGAGGCGGCGGCGAGCGTCCGCGCGCGGTCGAGCACGGCGCGCGTGGCGTGCTGCTCGAGCCGCCCCGCCGCCGCCTGTGTGCGCGCCCGCGCGGCGCCGCAGTCGAGCGGCACGGCCGATTGCGCGGCGTGGGTCGGCGTCGAGCAGGAGACGGCGGCGACGTCGTCGATCAGCGTGCGGTCGGTGTGGTGCCCGACCGAGGCGATGACGGGGACGGGCAGGAGTGCCACCGTGCGGCACAGCGCCTCGTCGCAGAAGGCGAAGAGATCGGCCAGCGAGCCGCCGCCGCGGGCGACGACGATCACGTCCGGCGCCGCACAGGCGGCGAGGTCGCGCAGCGCCTGGGCGATCCGCGGCGCGGCGTGGCGGTCCTGCACGGGCGCGAAGGCCCACACGAGCCGGCCCGCCCAGCCCTGGCGGGAGAGGCCGGCGAGGACGTCGTCCCGCGCCTTGCCCGACTCGCCGGTGACGACGCCGATCGTGTGGGGGAGGGTCGGGCGCGGCAGGCGCTTCTGGAGCGCCAGCAGCCCCTCGGCGTTGAGCTGCTTGCGCAACCGGTCGACCTGGGCGAGCAGATCCCCCTCTCCGGCCCGGCGCAGCTCCGTGCCGGCGAAGGTGAAGGAGGGGGAGGACGTGCGGCTGCCCGGATAGAAGTCGGGCCCGCCGCCGACGACGACGCGCACGCCGTCGACGACGCCCGCGGAGTCGAGGCGATCCCACTCGTCGCGCCACATCGAGCAGGGCAGCGCCCCGTTCGCGTCGCGCAGCTCGAAGAAGACCTTCGTGCGCGCGGTGCGGAGGTTCCACACCTCGCCGAAGACCTGCACGCGGCTGATCCCGCGGAAGCGCTCACGCAGCCGCTCCGCGTAGAGCCCGACCGGCCACGGGCCGGGCAGGGCCGAGCCCTCGATCCCCGCGGGCCGCGCCGCGGCGGTGGGTTCCGGCGCGCTCACCGGCCGAGCGTATCGGTTAGGCTCGACGCGATGGCGCCGCGCACCACGCTCGTTGGCGAGGTCCTCATCGACGCCGCGCCCGAGCACGTGTGGGCGGCGATCGGCGCGACCGGCCGCTACGCCGAATGGGTCGTCAACACGCTCGCCGTGACCCGAGCCGACGGCCCGCGCGCCGAGCCCGGCATCACCTACGACGAGCGCAACCGGATCGCCGGCCCGTGGACCGGGCGCTCGCGCTGGCGCGTGGCCTCCGCTGAGGCTCCGCGCCACACCGTGCACGAGGGGGAGGGGATCGCGCTCGCGCGCGCGCTCCGGCTCGAGCTCACCCTGACCCCGGAGGCAGCGGGCACGCGCTACGGCCACGAGCTCTCCTACGAGCCCACGCTAGGCGCGCTCGGCGCCGCCGTCGGCCGGGCGGTCCGGCCGCTCCTGGCCCGCGACGTCCGGAGCACGGCGCAGAACCTGAGGGCGCTCGTCGAGCGCGAACGAACGGGCTAGCGCCGCGCGGATCGCCGCGGCGCAACGGTCCAAGCTAAGAGAGAAGGAGAGGAGGCGTTCCCGGGTCGCCGTGGACACCTTGATCGTCCTGGCGATCATTCCTGTCCACGCACGTTCCTCCGCCCGCTCGGTGGACGGCTTTGTCGGCCTGACGAGCATCCCTGTCCCGAGGGTCACAGTGGCGGCGGGCCGGCGTGGTCGAAGCTCGGGGCCGCCCCCATGCCCCCTCGGGTCAACCACCCACCCTACCTCGTAGCCCGAGCACCTCCGAGCGCCAGGCTCTCTCCGCATTCCCGCGGGCGCGTCGGCACGGTGAGCGAGGGACGCGCCGCGGGTCGGCTAGCCCCGCCGCGCCCCCACGAACTGCGCGAGCCCCGTGATCCGTCGGCGGATGTCGGTGAAGCCGCGCTCCTCCAATCCCTCGACGATCTCCTCCCGGCCGAACATCCGCACACCCGCGAGGCCGCGGCCGAGCGCGCGGCCCGTCTGCGAGCGGGGCAGACAGCTCGTGAGGATCGCGATCCGCCCGCCGGGCGTGAGCACGCGCGCCATCGAATCGAGCGCCGCCCACGGGTCGGCGAACAGGTACATGGCGGCAAAGCAGCACACTGCGTCGAAGCTCTCATCGCGGAAGGGGAGCTCGGCGGCGTCGCCGCGCACGTAGGCGACGGCCCGGAGGGAGCGCGGGGTGTCCCTGACCGCGCGGGCGAGCATCGTCTCCGAGGCGTCGATGCCGACGACGAGGCCCGTGTCGCCCACCACGCGGCCGAAGCCGCGCGTGAAGTTGCCCGGGCCGCAGGCGACGTCGAGCACCCCGTCGCCCGGCGTGAGGCCGAGCATCAGCCGCGCGACGCGCTGCTCCTCGGCCATGCCCGGCCCGAGGACGCCCTTCAGCGAGCGGCCGAGCGCCGGGCGCCAGTAGCGCTCGTATACGGCGGGGAGCGCCCGCGTGAGCATCAGCCGCTGGGCGGCGGTGCCGCCGACCGCGGCGTCGTCCCCCGGGCCGAGGAGATCGAGGAAGCCGCTTTGCTCCCGCCCGCGCGCCGCCGCCTCCGGCCGGACGAGGCCCGCGAGGAGCGCGGTCCCCGTCAATGCCCGTGGCCGCCGGGCGCGCGCTGCGCCGCGGCGACGGAGACGCTCGGCAGCGTCGGCATCTCCGGGTCCTCCGGCTCGCCGCGGACCTCGCCCTCGAAGCCGAGGCGGAGCATGATCGCGAGCTGGCGCTCGGCCTCGACGCGGGCGGGATGCTCGGCGGGCAGCCCCGCCACGAGGCGCTTCAGGCGCTCGCGGAGCTGGCCGGAGAAGTGCGGCGTCGAGGCGCCCACGAGCTGGCGCACGTCATCGACGCTCACCTGATGCTCCGCCCGCAGGCGCCCGGGGTGCTCGGCCTCGCTCACTTGCGTGTGTTCACGGGGGAGATCTCGAGCGCTTGGTCGATCATCGTCTGGACGCCGAGGGAGATGGCCTTGGCGTCGCCGATCAGCCAGCCGTGATTGTAGACCCCGCGCACCGGGTCCTTCTGGTACCCCGGCTGGATGTCGACCAGGAAGCCCTCGAGCGCGGGCGGCAGCTTCGCGGCCTGATCGGTGAAGAGCAGCGGCCCGTAATCGCCGGAGGCGGCGAGCGCCGAGGCGGCTATGCCGGCGATCGGCTGCCGCGCGTTGGCGATGATGACCCCGTGGCCGGGGTCGGTCACGCCCCAGCCGAAGCGCCCGTCGTTGAAGCGCGCGAAGGCGATCGAGTTGGTGACGGCGTCGGCGCCGGCGATCCGGGTCACGGTCCCGAGCTTCCTCAGCGCCGCGATGGCCTGCGGGCCGATGGCCGAGGCCGGCCCGAGCGCGTAGATGCGCGGCTTGGCGTGGGCCTTGAGCGCCTTCGCGGTGGCGGCGGGCACGCCCGTCCTCGTCACGAACAGCACCGGGTCGCCCGACTTCGCCGCCCACGCGGCGGCCGGGGCGCCGATGTCGGGCCGGTCGGAGGCCACGACGACGACGTTCGCGCTCGGCCGGCCCTGCGCGGCGGCGACGAAGCGGTCGACGGCCGCCGCGAGGGCGAACGGGTCGCTTCCCTTGGCCCCGATTCGGGTGACCTTCCGGCCCGGGACGTCCGGCGCGCCCCCCACCGCGAGCACCTGGCCGCCCCCGGCCACCGCCGCGCCTTTCGGGTCGAGCGCCTTCAGCGCCGCCTGGGTCGAGGACGGCAGGTCGCCGCCGTCGGCCAGGAGGAGCGGCGCTCGCACCGGCCGGGCCATGAGCGCGGCGGCCGCCGTGGCCGCGCGCCAGTCCCCGCCGTCGGCCAGCGCGACGGCGCCCGGGCGGCTCGAGGGGGCCTGGCTCGGGAAGACGGCGAGCGCCACCGCGGCGGCGTCGGTGGCCGGGTCGGCGCCGGCCACCCGCGTCGTGTTCTTCGTCGCCAGGCCCGGGAAGCCGAGGCCCTGCGGGGTGCTCGGCGCGCTCGCCTTGCCGTTCCCGCCGTTCCCGCCGCTCCCGCCGCTCCCGCCGCCATGGATGACGGGGATGCCGCCCGAGCCGCCCCCCGAGCCGCCGCCGCAGCCGGTCAAGCCGGCGGCCAGCAGGCCAAGGAGGACGAGGAGGCGCCGCACGCGGGAGACGGTAGTGGCGGGAGCCTCCCGCCCGCGCTACTTGAGGCCGATGGACAGGCGGCCGACGGCGTGCCCGTCCTCCTGCGCGGACCCGAAGGCGATCGCCGTGTAGGCCTGGAGGTAGCGGAGCGCCCAGCGCATCGCCCTTGACGGCGTCGACCGCCGCGCGGAACCCGGCTTCGGTACCGATTACGAGGAAGCCGTTGAGGATCCCGTAGGCGTCGGGCGTGCCGTTGCCCTGCGCGACCGTGTAGTCCTGGCCCGAGTAGGACCGGCCGACGGCTTGCTCCCGCCGGCCTTCTCGGCCTTGTCGACGGCGGCTCGGCCCCGCCGCCGTCCGCGAGCAGCGGGAGCGGGATCCGGCGCATGAGGGAATCTTCACGAGGATTCCGTTTGACGCTGTGGTTATAGTCACCCACGCCGAATTCGCGGCCAGATGTCGCGGACCGGGGGACCCAGTTGTACCTGGGGCTAATCCCGTGGTGTAACCACGGGAGGCGCAGGCTCTTTCCGCGCTCGCCCGTCAGCTAACCCCGGAGGCCGACGAAAGAGGACCGGGAATCGCTGTGAGACGTGCCGTGATGCTTGCGACGTGCGTGCTGGCCGTGGCCGCGACCCCGGCCGCGGCCCAGACGGGCGGCGCCGGAGCGACCCCCGCGCCGCCCGCGAGCGGCGACCAGCCCGGCGGCCCGGGCTCCGGCGGCGGCGCCGCCTACGGCGTGGCCCCCGTCTCGACGATCTCCGAGCCCACCGTCCCCGGTCTCGTCGGCCGGATCCGGGGCGGCATCGCCTATGCCCCCTCGCTCGCGCCGCCGGCGGTCAAGAGGGCCATCTGGGCGGCCGACCGGATCCGCCACAAGCCCTACATCTACGGTGGCGGCCACGGGAGGTGGGCCTCCCCGGGCTACGACTGCTCGGGCACCGTCTCCTACGCGCTGCATGGCGGCGGGCTGCTCTCGACGCCGCTCGACTCCTCGAGCTTCATGCGCTGGCAGGCGCCGGGCCGGGGTCAGTGGATCACCGTCTACGCCAACGGCGGCCACGCCTGGGCGATCATCGCCGGGATGCGGCTCGACACGAGCGGCCCCGGGCAGTCCGGGCCGCGCTGGCGCCCGCAGCGGCGATCGGCCGCGGGCTTCCTGGTGCGCCACCCGCTCGGCTACTGAGCTTTCCGGCGCGCGTGGCCCGCTACGCCGCTGACTCGATCCCGGCGGCGCCGCTCGCCGCGGTCGCGGCGACGCGGTCCGCGCGGCGGTAGCGCACGAAGGCGGCGACGACGCGCGGGTCGAAGTGCGTGCCCGCGCAGTGCTCGAGCTCGCGCAGCGTCTTGACCTCGGAGAGCGCGGCCTTGTAGGAGCGCCGCGAGCGCATCGCGTCGTAGGAGTCGCAGACCGCGATGATCCGCGCGCCGAGCGGGATGTCCTCGCCTGCCAGGTTGTCGGGGTACCCGGAGCCGTCCCAGCGCTCGTGGCTCGAGCGCACGAGCCGGGCCACGCCCTGCAGCGCGGGGGCCGCGGCCAGCATCCGCTCACCGATCAGGGTGTGGCGGCGCATGTAGCTCCACTCGTCCTCGTCCAGCGGGCCTGGCTTGGCGAGGATGTCGGCGGGGATCGCGATCTTGCCCACGTCGTGCAGCTCGGCGGCGCGCCGCACGTCGTCGATGTCGGTGCCGGTCATGCCGAGCTCGTGGGCGATCGCCACGGCGAGCTGCCCGACGTCGGAGAGGTGCTCGTGCAGGTCGGGCTGCTGCTCGGCGAGCACGGTCATGAGCAGGTCGCGTGCCTGGCGCTTGGCCGAGGCCGGGCGGCTCTCCTTGTCGGCGTAGAGCTTCTGGTCGGCCATGCGCAGGGCGTTGGCGGCGTCGCGTGCGTCGCGGGGCACGAGCACGGCGCCGTGGGAGCAGGAGATCGTGAAGCCCTCGCCCTGCCCGACGAGCGCGTCGGCGGCGATCGCGATGAGCGGCTCGACCGCCTCCTGGCCGGGCTCCGCGACGACGCAGAACTCATCCCCGCCGGGCCGGTAGGAGACGCCAAAGCCCTTGGTCTCCTCCCGCAGCCGCCGCGCGAGGAGGCGGAGGAGCAGGTCGCCCTCGGGGTGGCCGAAGGAGTCGTTGTACTGCTTGAAGCCGTCGAGGTCGAAGGAGATGAGCAGCAGCGGCGCCTCGAGCGTCGCGTGCTCGACGCGCTCGGCGAGGTCCTCCATCAGCCGCCGGCGGTTGCCGAGCCCGGTCAGCTCGTCGGTCAGCGCCTGCTCGTGGAGCTGGCGCGTGCGCTCGGCGAGCTCGACCGCGGTCTGCCGCGCGAGGAGCAGCTGTGAGAGGAGATGCTGGAAGCCGAGCACGACGAGTGCGACGAGCGCGAGGGCGGGCAGGCCGCCCTTCACGTAGAGGAACGTGGCGCCGACGGTGATGACGGCCGTGACGAGCTCGGATGACAGCAGCGGCAGCAGCGCCTCGCGCACCGCCTCCCGGAAGGTGGCGAGCCCGATGACGGCGCCGTAGCTCGCGATCAGGCAGAAGTTGAGTCCGAGCGCCAGAGCGAACGTCGCGAGGACGAGCAAGTAGTAGCCCGCGTCCGAGGTCGAGAGCGCGAAGCTCGAGCGGAGCGCGGTGAAGACGAGTCCGCCGACCAGGGGATAGACGGCGAAGACGATCGCGTTGTGGCGAAGGGCAGGGCGGGGATCCTCTGCTCGAATCGAGAAGACAACGGCCGAGATGAGGCCAGCGAGCATCGCGGGGCTCCCGCCCAGAAGAACCATGCACAGGACAAGCGCGATGAACGAGCCTGAGACCCTGATCCGCTGCTGCTCGAGTTTGATCGCCGCGAGGTCACTGACCATCGCCAACGCGAGCAACAGGGCCAGTAGCGGGAGATCCCAGTTCGCAGACGGGGCCGCCAGTACGCCCGCGGCGACAGCGGCCGCAGCAAGGGCCGTCTGAGCAGCGATCACGGAGAGGGGAATCCGCATGACGGACGGGTGTCCTATCGACGGCAAACAACCACAAGTTGAGTCGTTTGTCGAGGAAAGCTCAAGTATTTCCTCGAGCGTCCGATATCAGCGGTGCCGTCTGCGCCGGACTGCGGCTGTCGGGGAGTCGCTGCAACGACCCCCCGACACCCGGGCGGAAGCTCAGCAGGTGCGGTAGCTCACGGTGGGCCTCCTTCCGCGGGGTGTCATGTGTGCGTTGTGGTGATGCGGGCATGACATCCCCGGAAGCGCCCCCCGGCAAGTTTGGCCTGGACGGATGTTCGATCAACCCATTTCGGAAGGTGCCGATAGGGCGCCCGCCCGTGGCCCGACCGACAACCGTTCCCGCCCCCCTTCGGCATGCCGCTTTTCGCCGTCTGGGCGGGGCTTATCTCCTCAACGAGGTCGGCAACTGGCTCGGTGACGTCGCCCTCGCCGTGCTCGTCTTCCAGGCCAGCGGGAGCACGCTCGCGACCGCGCTGCTCCTGATCGGCACCCGAGGCCTGCCCGCGCTGTCCGCCCCGGCGATCGCCGCCCGGCTCTCCGCCGCGCCGCTCCGCACGGCCCTCCCCGGCCTCTATCTCGGCGAGGCCCTCCTCTTTGGCACGATGGCGCTCTTCCTACCTCACCTGGGGTGGGTCCCGCTCGTCCTTCTGGCCACGGCGGACGGATTCCTCGCGATCGGTGCCAGATCCCTTTCACGGGCCGCGATCGCCACCACGCTCAGCCCGCTCGGCCTGCTGCGCGAGGGCAACGCGATCCTCAACGTCGCCTTCGCCGCCGCCGCCGCGCTCGGCCCGCCCGCCGCCGCCGGGCTGCTCGCGCTCTCAGGCGGGCGGCTGACGCTCGCGCTCAACGCGCTGTCCTTTCTGCTCGCCGGCGCGCTGCTCGTGCGCCTCGCGCGGGAGCAGGTGGCGAGCGCCGCCGACGCCGCGCTCCACTGGCGTGAGCGCTTGCGGGAGGGGTTCGCCTACGTCCGCCGCACGCCGCGCGTCCGCTTCGGGCTCGCGGCGCAGGGGTTCGCCCTGCTCTGCCTCAGCGCCGTCGGGCCCGTCGAGGTCGCGCTCGCCACCCGCACGCTGCACGGCGGCCGCTCGGGCTACGGGCTCCTGCTCACCGCCTGGGGCATCGGGATGCCGCTCGGGGGCTTCCTCTACGCCCGCTTCCGCCACGGGGACCTCGTGCGCGTCGCCGCGCTCTCGACCCTCCTGGTCGCCGTCTCCTACACGATCACCGGCCTCGCGCCGACGCTCTTCGTCGCCTGCGCGGGTGCGTTCCTCGGGGGCATGGGCAACGCGATCCAGTGGGTCGCCGTGCTCACCCTGCTCCAGGAGGCCACGGCCGAGCGGCGCCAGGTCGCCGTCGCCGGGGTGTTCGAGGCGGTCGCCTCGCTCATGCCCGCCGTCGGCTACGGGATCGGCGGCGCCATCGCCGCGCTGGCCGGCCCGCGGGCCGGCTACCTGGCCGCGGCGGCCGGGATCCTCGTCGTGCTCGCGGCCGGGCGGGCGCTCCGGCCCGGCGAGGCGCCCGCCGAGCCCGGGCCGCTGCCCGTCACGCTGGCCGAGGGTGGCCTGGCCGGCCCGCCGTCGCCGCCCCCCGCGCCCACGCGGCCGGACCCGGTCAGGCTGTAGCGCCGCGCGCCGAGAGGATCTCCTCCCGCTCGGCCAGGCGGTTGGCCCGCCGCACCTGCGCCTCGCGGGCGCGGCGCTGCCCCGCCTCGTCGCGCGGCTCGAGCGGCGGGACGGCCTGCGGACGAGCGTCCTCGTCGAGCGCGACCATCGTCAGGTAGGCGGTGTTGGTGTGGCGGCGCTCGCCCGTGCGCGGGTTCTCCGCGTCGACGCGCACCCCGACCTCCATCGAGGTCCGCCACACCGCGTTGACGCTCGCGCTGAAGGTGACGAGCTCGCCGATGCGGATGGGCACGAGGAAGGTCATCCGGTCCATCCCCGCCGTCACGACGCGGGCGCGGGAGTGGCGCACGGCGGCGATCCCGGCGGCCTCGTCGCAGAGCTTCATGACCGTGCCGCCGTGCACGAACCCGGCGGAGTTGGCGTCGGCGATCCCCATCCACCGCACGAGCGTCCCGCGCGGTTCCGGTGCCGGAGGCTCGCCCACGGGCGCAGGGTACGCTTCGCACTCCAGAGCCGTCACCGCGTAGGAGGAACCATGCCGGGCCTGTCGGGTCGTATCTCCACCGTCTTCAAGACCAAGGTCTCGAAGCTGCTCGACCGCGCCGAGGACCCCGGCGAGACGCTCGAGTACTCCTACCAAAAGCAGATCGAGCTGCTGCAGAACGTCAAGAAGGGCCTCGCCGACGTCGTCACGTCCAAGAAGCGCCTGCAGCTCCAGTCCCAGAAGCTCGAGCAGCAGGTCGTCA
Source organism: Solirubrobacterales bacterium (assembly GCA_038276395.1). Lineage (GTDB taxonomy): Bacteria > Actinomycetota > Thermoleophilia > Solirubrobacterales > Solirubrobacteraceae > JBBQAA01. The sequence continues at coordinate 42,716 of JBBQAA010000055.1, forward strand.
AGCTCGACACCCAGGCGCGCCAGGCGCTCGCCGCGGGCAACGAGGAGCTCGCGCGCACCGCGCTCGAGCGCAAGACCGCTGTGCAGTCAGAGCTCCAGGGGCTCGATGCGCAGGTCACCGAGCTTGAGGGCCAGCAGCAGCAGATGGTCGACTCCGAGCAGAAGCTGCGCACCAAGATCGAGGCCTTCCGCTCCAAGAAGGAGGTCATCAAGGCCCAGTACTCGGCCGCCGAGGCCCAGGTGCGGATCTCCGAGGCGGCGAGCGGCGTGGGCGAGGAGATGGCCGACGTCGGGCTCGCCATGCAGCGGGCCGTCGACAAGACGGAGGGGATGCGCGCGCGGGCCCAGGCCGTCGACGAGCTCGAGCAGGCCGGCGCCTTCGAGGACCTGACGCAGATCGGCGACGGCGGCAAGGACGACATCGACCGCCAGCTCGAGCAGCTCACCTCGACCTCCCAGGTCGACTCCGAGCTCGCCAAGATGAAGTCCGAGCTGGGATCGGGGGGCGAGTCAAAGGGCGAGCTCGCCGCCGGTGAGGAGGCTCCGGCCGCCCCGGCGAAGGAGGAGTCGGCGTGATCGTGCGGCTCTCGGGGGTCGGCCAGTTCCACCTCGCCGACGAAGCCCTCGGCACGCTCAACGAGATCGACAACAAGGCCGTCGCCGCGGTCGAGGCGGGCGACGAGCAGGAGTTCCACGCGCGCCTGGAGGAGATGATCGCGCTCGTGCACTCCAGCGGCCGGCCCGTGGCCGACGACGAGCTCTCGGCCTCCGACGTCGTCGTCCCCCCCGCGGATACGAGCGTCGAGGAGGCGCGTGCGGACTTCTCCGGCGACGGGCTGATCCCGGACTAGAAGCCCGCGGGCGACGCCAGCTCGTCAGCGACGAGGAGCTCATCGCCCCCGTGGACGTCGAGTGGCACGCGCGGTAGTCCGCGACACGCACGTCTGGCTCTGGTTCGTATCCGAGCCCGAGAAGCTCTCAGGAAAGCCCGCGCGGCGATCGACGAGGTGCTACAGCTCGTCGTCTCCGGCGATCTCGAACTGGGAGGTGGCGATGCTGCCCGAGCGCGGGCGCATCGCGCTCGATCCCGACCTCGATACGTGGATCCGCCGCGCCGGTGGCCTGCGGCATCTCCACACCGCGGTCCTCCAGGACCATCACTGCGTCGGGCGGCCAAGCTCGACCGGGATCGGTTCCCCGGTGACCTGGCGGATCGACTGATTCTTGCGACCGCGGAGAGCCTCGACGCCCCGCTCGTGACCCGCGACGAGCGCATCCGCGCCTTCGCGTCCGAGCGCACGATCTGTGACCCGAGCTCAGATCGGCGCGCCCCAGAGCGGGAACCAGCGCTCGAGGTCGGGCTCGACCGGCAGCTCCTTCCCGATCTGGGCCTGCAGGCGCAGCTCGTGCTCGGAGTCGCGGGACTGCGGGCCGCCGGCGGGGACGAACGGGTAGAAGAACCCGCGCTTGTAGTTGTAGATCCAGTAGATCGGCTGCTTCCCGTTGGCCCAGGCGAAGACGGCGGCGAGGATCCGATCCCCGTAGCCGCCGGCCTGCAGCGCGCCGCTGACGGCGTTGATCCCGACGACGAGGTCCTCGAAGTCCTCGTCGCGCAGGACCATCCAGCGGTAGCCGAACTCGTCGTCGCGCGACTCGATCTTCGTGCCCGCGTCGGAGGACGTGCCGCCGACGACCTCCTGCATGTCGGCCACGATCGAGGCGAAGTCCGCCGTGGCGAGCGCCTGGAAGACGATCGCCGCCTCGCCGCGGCTCGTCAGCCCGAGCTGCGTCGTCAGCGTGACCGCGGCCGTCGACATCGCGAACAGGCGGTCGGGCGCCGGGCCCTTGACCTTCCGCTTCCCGGTCATGACCTCCCAGAGGCCCACGGTGTGCCTACGCCGTGCCCTGGAGCTGGGCCTCGAGGCGCTGGAGCGCCGCGATCCGCTTTTCCGTCGGCGGGTGAGTGGAGAAGAGGCCGGAAATCGACTGGCCGACCCTGGGGGGGATGATGAAGAAGGCGGCCATGCCCTCGGCGGTGCGGAGGTCCTGCTTGGGGATCCGCGCCATGCCGCTCTCGAGCTTCATGAGGGCCGAGATGAGCGCGGTCGGCCGGCCCGTGATGAGCGCCGAGGCGCGGTCGGCGGCGAACTCGCGGTAGCGGGAGAGGGCCTGCATGAGCAGGAAGGAGATCGCGTAGACGACGATCGAGACGAGGATGAGCGGCAGGATCCCGCCGCCGTTGTCATCGTCGTCGGAGTAGCCGCCGCCGTACCCGCCGCCGAAGAAGAAGCCGAACTGCACGATGTAGGAGGCGACCGTCGCGAAGAAGCTCGCGATCGTCATGACCATGACGTCGCGGTTCTGCACGTGGCCGAGCTCGTGTGCGAGCACGCCCTCGAGCTCTGCGGGGGAGAGCAGGTCCATGATCCCGGTCGTCGCGCACACCGTCGCGTGCTTGGGCGAGCGGCCGAGGGCGAAGGCGTTCGGCATGTGCGTCTGGGCCACGGCCACGCGGGGCTTCGGCAGGTCGGCCTGCACGCAGAGCCGCTCGATCGTCGCGTGGAGCTGCGGCGCCTCGGCGGGCGAGACCTCCTTGGCGCCCATCGCCGAGAGCGCGAGCTTGTCCGAGGCGAAGATCTGGACGAGGAAGAAACCGCCCGCGATCACCGCGACGAGCAACGCGCCGGCGCCGGCGGCGATGAGCGCGGCGATGAGGATCGCGTAGACGACGACGAGCCCGAGACCGGTGAGGAACATCCGGGTCTGCAGGCCGCGGTCGCGGCCGAATGAGGTGGGGCGGGCCATGCCCATCATTGTGGCAGCCGCGGCGCCCGCTCCCGGTCGGGCGACCCCTGCAGGACGCGATGCACGGGGAACTCTCAGGGAGGAGCGCTGGTAGGTTCGCCGACGCCGAACTTCCCTGCTCAGAGGGGGGAAGTTATGTCGCCCCCGCCCATGCGCGCCTCCCCTCCGCGATCCCTGACGTCCACCGGCGCGCGCGCCGCGGTCCTGCTCGCCGTGCTCGTGCTCGCCGGGCTGGCGCCGGCAGGGGGGCGGGCGGAGTCGCTCGGGCGGATCAAGTCCGGGATCGCCCGCACCCAGGACCGGCTGCGCCAGACGCACGGCCGGGCCGCGGTCCTGACGACGGACATCCAGCGCTACACGACGCGCATCGACGGCGTGCAGGGCCGCATCACCGCGCTCGAGGGCCGGCTGACGCGGATCCAGGGGGACCTCGACGTCAAGCGCCAGGCGCTGCTGCGCACCCAGGGCTCGCTGCGCTCTGCCCACACCCGGCTCGCCCGGTTGCGCCTGCAGCTCGCGCGTGGCCGGCGTGTGCTCGCGGCCCGGCTCATCCAGCTCTACGAATCGAACCGGCCCGACCTCGTCACCGTCGTGCTCGACGCCCGCGGCTTTCAGGACCTCGTCGAGTCCTCCCGGTTCATCTCGAGCGTCGGCGCCCAGGACCGCCGGGTCATCACCGCGGTCAGGACGGCCAAGCACGAGACGACCGGGCTGGTGGCGCGTCTCAGCGTCCTCGCCGAGCGCGAGCGGCGGCTGGCGATCGCGATCCTCCGCCGCCGCGACGAGGTCGGGACCGTGCGCGACGCGGTCGTGCGGGAGCGCACGCAGTTCGCCGGCGCGCGCGCCGGGCGGGCGCGCCTCCTCGCGCGGGTGAACGGCCAGGCCCAGGACCTGAAGGGCCACCTCGACTTCCTCCAGGGCGAGGAGACCAAGATCGAGGCGCGCATCCAGGCCGCCTCGGCCGGGGTCGCCTCCCTGCCCGCCGGCCCGGTGCGCGGCGGGGGCAAGTTCATCTGGCCGCTCAACGGGCCGATCACCTCGCCGTTCTGCGAGCGCCGCCCCTGGGAGGCCTGCCATCCGGGGATCGACATCGGCGTGCCGAGCGGGACACCGATCCGCGCCGCCGGCGCCGGCCGGGTGACCATCGCCGGGCCTGAGTCGGGCTACGGCAACTACACGTGCATCCAGCACGCGGGGCCGTTCTCCACCTGCTACGCGCACCAGTCGGCGATCGAGGTCCACGTCGGCCAGGCGGTCGCCCAGGGCCAGGTCATCGGCCTCAGCGGCTGCACCGGCCTCTGCTTCGGCCCCCACCTGCACTTCGAGGTGCGGATCAACGGGTCCGTCGTCAACCCGGTGGACTACCTGTAGGCCGCGCGCCGCGCGCGCCGGTGCCGCGCCGCGGGATCGAGTGGCGATCTGACCGCGGTATGCGTGGCTGAATCGTCATTCGTCTTTCTCCGGCGGGGCGGCTCGCCTACGATCTCGCCGTGGCTCGCCCGCCCGCCGCCGGCACCGCTCCGCGCGCTTCGCGGTGGAGCCTCCTCGGCGGATTGTGGCTCGCGTCCGTCTCGGCTCTCACCCTCCTCGGGTCCCGTGGGCTTGGGACTTCGGGAACACCTTCGGGGCGTTCGACGCGAACCGGCCGGTCAGCTCCGAGCCCAACGGGGCCCGGCTGCTGCCGGCATCCGCTCCTCGTGGCCTTCGCCCTCTCGGCGCCGGCGGCCGTCTGGATGCTCACCGTCAAGGGCGGACTCCGCTCGCCGCGCGCCCGCCGCACCCGCGCCGGGCTGGTCGCGCTCGCGGTCGGCTCCTGGCGCGCGGTAGCGCCGCTCGTGGCGTTCACCGGGTAGGCGAATCCGGGAGGGGGACGATCGGCCCGGCCGGGCGGCCTGACGCGCCGACCCTATCCTGACGCCACCGTGCAGCCCGAGATCCATGTCCTCGGCCTCTCGCTGAAGACCTTCGGCATCGCCTTCGCGCTCGGCTTCCTCGTCGCCGGGGCGATCACCGCCCGGCGACTCGGGGAGCTCGGCCGCTCGCCGGACGAGGCCTACGGGATGGTCGGCTCCTCGCTCGTCGGCGGGCTCGTCGGCTCGCGGGTCTACTTCCTCGTCCAGCACTGGAGCACGGTCAAGCACGACCTCTTCGGCTCGATCTTCTCCGGGTCGGGGCTCGTGTGGTACGGCGGCGCGATCGGCGGTGCGATCGGAGTTCTCCTGTGGGCCTGGCGGCACGACTTCCTCGAGCGGCGCATGCTCGACACCGCGGTCTACGGCCTCTGCTTCGGCTACGGCATCGGGCGGATCGGCTGCCAGGTCTCGGGGGACGGGGACTACGGGACGGTCTCGAGCCTGCCCTGGGCCATGGGCTACCCCCATGGCACGGTCCCCACCGCGCCCGGAGTGACCGTGCAGCCGACGCCGATCTACGAGACCGTCGCCATGGGCCTCCTGGCCTGGGCGCTGTGGCGGCTGCGCGACCGCGTGCGCCCCGGCGTCGTCTTCGCGCTCTACCTCGTCGGCTCGGGGGTGGAGCGCATGCTCGTCGAGTTCGTGCGCCGCAACGCCCATGTCCTCGGCGTGCTCACCGCGCCCCAGCTCGAGTCGATCGGCCTCGCGCTCCTGGGCGTCGGGGGCCTGGCCTACCTGAGCCGGGCCGGCACGCTACGCGTCACCTGACGCTTCTGCAAGATTCCCTGCAAGAGGGAGGGATTCCCGCCCCCCTCTGGTACGGTCCCGCCCGTCGATTGCCGAACCGCCCCGGACACCCGTCCCGAGGCGGACGGGGGAACCATTGCGGGCCGGGAGTTCTCCGGCCCGCGGGGGCGAATCGCCGCCGAGAAGGGCGGTGTAGCGCGCCGGCGCGAGCCCGACAGCTCACCCCGTAGGCGTACCGGGACGACTTCAGGAAGGCACGAACGCATGACCGAGAACCTCGGCGAGGTCCGCGACCTCGCGATCACTAACCCCTGGGCCGATTCGCTCGAGCGCTCGCTCGCGCGCCGCGGCCGGCAGTCCCCGCTGCGCTCCCTCCTGCGCGAGCGCGGGGGGACGGACCTCGCCGGGGCCGAGCCGTGGCTCGACTCCCTCTCCCGCTCGCGCGCGCGACGCGCGGCGGCGGCCCGGAACGCCGACGTCCTCGTGGGCCGCCGCAAGGCCTCCCTGGCCGCGCTCCTCGCCGTCGGCGCGCCGACCGGCGTGGCCCTGGCCGGCGGCGCGGCGAGCGCCGCGCCGGCGCTCGCCTCGATGCAGGGGCACATGCTGAAGCGCGGCACCCGCGGCGGCGGGGTGGCGCGGCTGCAGCGCGCGCTCGGGATCGCGCCGGACGGGATCTTCGGCCCGCAGACGGCGCGCGCGGTCAAGGGCTTTCAGCGCGCTCACGGGCTCACGGTCGACGGGATCGCCGGCTCGGCCACGTGGGGCGCGCTCGGCGGCGCGGGCGCCCGCACGGCGGCGTCGTCCTCCCGCTCTGCGAGCGCGGCCGTCGCGCGGCTCGGCGGCGCCGCGCTCCGCCGCCTGCAGCGCGGGATCGGCGTGGCCGCCGACGGGATCTGGGGGCCGCAGACCGCGCGCGCGGTCCGGGCCTTCCAGGCCGCCCACGGGCTCGCCGTGGACGGCATCCCCGGCCCGCTCACGTTCGCGGCGCTCGGCGCCGGCAGCGCGCGCACCTCGCGCGTCGGGCTCTCGGCCGGCGGCGGGGGAGGCGTGCGCCGCCTGCAGTCGCTCCTCGGCGTCACCGCCGACGGCGTCTTCGGGCCCCAGACGAAGGCCGCCGTCGTCAGCTTCCAGCGCGGGCACGGGCTCGTGGCCGACGGGATCGTCGGCCCGGCGACGTGGAGCGGGCTCGGCGCGGGCTCGGGGCCGCTGCTGCGGATGCGCGGCCGGCCGAGTGCCGGCACGGCGACGAGCTCCAGCCCCGGTGTCGTCGCCCGCGTGATCGCGGCGGGCGACGCCATCGCCACCCGGCCCTACGTCTACGGCGGGGGCCACGGGTCCTTCGTCTCGGCGGGCTACGACTGCTCGGGCTCCGTGTCCTACGCGCTACACGGCGGCGGGCTCATCGCCGCCCCCGAGGACTCCTCGCAGCTCGAGTCCTACGGTGCGCCGGGCCCCGGCCGGTACATCACGATCTACGCCAACGCGGGGCACACCTGGATGACCGTGGACGGCCGGCGCTTCGACACCTCGGCGATGTCGCAGACCGGCGGCTCGCGCTGGGGCGGCGGCGCGCGGTCCGGCGCCGGCTATGTCGTGCGCCACCCCGTCGGGTACTGAGCACGCCGCCGACCCGCCGTTGCCGGGAGAGTCGGCTCCATCGTGGTCGACGACAGCGCGCCGCTCGCCTTGAGGCTCGGCCGGGGGCGGCGCGTTAGCCGAGCGCGGAGCCGAGCCAGCGCAGCGCCAGCGCCTGCAGCTCGCCGTCGCGCTGGACCGAGCGATGGTGCCCGCCGGGCACGACGACGAGGCGCGAGCGCGGATCGGCGAACCGCTCGGCGAGCGCCCGCGAGTGGGCGACCGGCACCCGCTCGTCGCCCTCGGCGTGGAGGAGCAGGACGGGCCGCGCGAAGGCGGCCAGCGCGTCCCCGGCGTCGCGCTCGGCGAGCAGGCGCGTGAGGCCGGGACCGTCGGCCCGCAGGTCGAAGGCCCCGTCGCGGAGGCCGCGGATGAGCGCCTCGCTTTCGGCGGGGCAGATCGCCACGACCGCGCCGGCGCCTGCCGGCTCGGCCGCGAGCAGGGCCAGGCACCCGCCCAGGCTCGAGCCGCGCAGGGCGAGCGGCCCCGGGGGCAGGAGTCCTGCCATCGCCATCACGTCCTCGACGGCGCCGCCGCCGAGCGCGCCCTCGCTGTCGCCGTGGCCGCGCAGGTCGAAGCACAGCGCCGCGAGCCCGGCCGCGCGGCAGGCGCGCGCCCAGCCGTAGTGGCTCTCCTTGACCGAGCCCGCGCCGTGAAGCACGAGGACGCCGCCGCGGGGCTCGGGCGGCGCGAAGAGCGCGTAGGCGAGGCCCTCGTGGGTCCCCTGCTCCTCCGGCGGCGTGAGCGAGATCGTGCGCATCCCTTTGGCATGATCGCGCCTGATGGCCGACCTCCCCCTCGCCGCCCTGCTCCCGCGCGGGTCGGCCGTCGCCGCCGATGGCCGGCTGTCGGTCGGCGGCTGCGACGTGGGCGAGCTCGCCGAGCGGTTCGGCACCCCCGCCTACCTCGTGGCGGAGGACGACCTGCGCTCGCGCGCGCGGGAGATGGTTGCGGCCCTCGCCGGGCATCCGGGCGGCGGTGAGGTCGTCTTCGCCTCCAAGGCCTTCCCCTGCACGGCGGTCTACCGCCTGTTCGCCGAGGAGGGGCTCGGCTGCGACGTCGCCTCGGGCGGGGAGCTCTTCATGGCGCTGGCCGCCGGCTTCCCGCCTGAGCGGATCTACCTGCACGGCAACGCCAAGTCCGAGGCCGAGATCGTCGCCGCGCTGGCGGCCGCGGTCGGACACATCGTCGTCGACTCCGCTGACGACCTCGACAAGCTCGAGCGCCTCGCCGAGCGCGATCAGGACGTCCTGCTCCGCGTCACGCCCGGCGTCGAGGCCGACACCCACCACGCGGTGGCCACCGGGCACGCGGGCTCGAAGTTCGGGGTCCGGCTGAGCGACGCCCCCGCCGCGATCGCCCGGATCGAGGCCTCCCGTCACCTCCGCCTGCGCGGGCTGCACATGCACATCGGCTCCCAGCTCTTCGACCTCGAGCCCTACCGCGCGGGGCTCGCCGCGCTCGCCTCGCTCGGGTCCTTCCCCGTGGTCGACGCGGGCGGCGGGCTGGCCGCGACCTACCTCACGGATGACCCCGCGCCGGCGCCCGAGGTGTGGGTGGCGGGCATCCTCGCCGCCGTCTCCGAGCTCATGGGGGAGGGCGTGCGCGTCGTCATCGAGCCGGGGCGCGCGCTCGTGGCCGCCGGGTGCGTCACCGTGTACCGGGTGGAGACGGTCAAGCGGAACGCCTCGACCTGGGTCGCCGTGGACGGCGGGATGTCCGACAACCTGCGCCCGATGCTCTACGACGCGCGCTACGAGGCGGTCATCGCCGACCGCGTCCACCTGACCGGCGGGGAGCGCTGCCGCGTCGCGGGCAAGCACTGCGAGTCGGGCGATGTCATCGTCGCCGAGGCCCATCTGCCCGACCCGCGCCCCGGCGATCTCCTCGTCACCCCGGCCACCGGCGCCTACGTCCACGCCATGGCCAACAACTACAACGGCGTGCCGCGGCCGCCCGTCGTCTTCTGCTCGGATGGGAGCGCGCGGGCGGTCGTGCGCCGCGAGACCTACGAAGACCTCCTCGTCCGCGATGCCTGAGTTCCGCGTCGGCCTGCTCGGCCACGGGACCGTGGGCGCCGCCTTCGCGGCGCTGCTCCCGGAGCGGGCGGCGCACGTGGAGCACCTGACGGGTCGCCGCCCGGTCATCTCTGGGGTGCTCACCCGCTCGCGCGGGTCGTTTGCGGAGATCCTCGACGGCTCGGATCTGGTCGTCGAGCTGCTGGGCGGGATCTCCCCCGCCCGCGAGCACGTCCTCGCCGCGATGGCGGCGGGCCGGCACGTGGTCACGGCCAACAAGCAGCTCCTCTCTCAGCACGGGGAGGAGCTGTGGGACGTCGCGCGCGAGCACGGTGTGCAGCTCCGCTTCGAGGCGGCGGTGGCGGGGGTCGTCCCGGTGATCCGCGTGCTGCAGGAGTCGTTGGCCGCCGCCCACGTCGAGCGCCTGCACGGGATCGTCAACGGGACGACGAACTTCATCCTCTCCGAGATGGCCCGCACCGGCGCCTCCTACGCCGAGGCGCTGAGCGAGGCGCAGGCGCTCGGCTACGCCGAGTCCGACCCGACCGACGACGTGACCGGGAGGGACGCCGCGGCGAAGATGGCAAACCTCGCGCGCCTGGCCTTCGACACGCCCGTCCACCTCGACCAGGTCCCCTACGAGGGGATCGAGGAGATCACCGCCGACGACCTCGAGTACGCGCGCGAGCTGGGGCTCGGGCTGAAGCTGATCGGCACGGCCGAGCGGATCGACGGCGGGCTCTCCGTGCGCGTGCACCCCGCCTTCCTCTACCCGGGACATCCGCTGGCCCAGGTCGGCGGGCCGTTCAACGCGGTCACGGTGGAGTCCGAGGCGATCACCGAGATCACCATGTCCGGGCCCGGCGCGGGGGGGCCGCAGACGGCGAGCGCGGTGCTCGGAGACGTCATCTCGGCGATGATCCCGCCCGCCTCGACCCCGAAGCCGTCGGCTCGGCTGGCGATCGTCCCCGACGTCGCCTCCGCCTTCTACCTCCACCTCGAGGTGGCCGACGAGCCGGGGGTGCTCGCCCAGGTGGCGGAGATCCTCGGTCTGCAGGGGATCTCGGTCAAGTCCGTCGTGCAGAAGGGCCTCGGCGGCGACGCGCGGCTCGTCATGGTCGTCCACCCGGTGCTCGAGACGCGCTTCTTCGGGGCGCTCGAGCTGATCGCCCGCCTCGACTTCGTGCGCGGGCGCCCACGGGCCATCCGGGTCATCGAGGAGGAGTTCGTCTGAGGGGCGGGGGGCTGATAGAGCGCTACCGCGAGCGGCTGCCCTTCGCTCCCGGCGACCCGGTCGTCTCGCTGGCTGAGGGCTCGACGCCGCTCGTGTCCGCGCCGAGGCTGTCGGCGCGGACGGGGGCCGAGGTGTGGCTGAAGCTCGAGGGCGCGAACCCCACGGGATCCTTCAAGGACCGCGGGATGACCTGTGCCGTCTCGGCCGCCGTGCGCGAGGGGGCCGAGGCGGTCATCTGCGCCTCGACCGGCAACACGGCCGCGAGCGCGGCGGCCTACGCGGCGCGCGCCGGGTTGCGCGGTGCGGTCATCGTCCCCGAGGGGAAGATCGCCACGGGCAAGCTTGCCCAGGCGCTCGTCCACGGGGCGCGGGTGATCGCGCTGCGCGGGAACTTCGACGACGCGCTGCGGCTCGTCCGCGAGCTGTGCGAGCGCCACCCGATAGCGCTCGTCAACTCGGTCAATCCCTTCCGGCTCGAGGGTCAGAAGACCGGCGCCTTCGAGATCGCCGAGGAGATCGGGGCGATCGACGCACTGTGCATCCCCGTCGGCAACGCCGGGAACATCTCGGCCTACCGCAAGGGGTTCGTCGAGCTCGGGGAGTCGGCGCCGGCCATGCACGGCTTCCAGGCCGAGGGGGCGGCGCCGCTCGTGCTCGGGCATCCCGTCGAGCGCCCGGAGACGGTGGCCAGTGCGATCCGGATCGGCAACCCCGCGCGCTGGGAGGAGGCGATGGACGCCGTCACCTCCTCGGGCGGGGCCATCGCCGCGGTGAGCGACGCGCAGATCCTCGACGCCTACCGGTTCCTGGCGGGGGAGGAGGGCGTCTTCTGCGAGCCCGCCTCGGCGGCGTCGGTGGCCGGCCTGCTCGCCCACGGCGCGGGGGGCGCGGAGCGGATCGTCTGCGTGCTCACCGGCCACGGCCTCAAGGACCCGCAGACCGCACTCGAGCGGGCGGGCGCGGTCGTGCCCTGCACGCCGGAGATCGACGCGGTCGAGGCGGCGGTCCTGTCCTGATGGGGCGCTGATGCGTCGCCGTCGGCTCGTGCGTGTCCCCGCCTCCTCGGCCAACCTCGGGCCGGGCTTCGACTCGATGGCGGCGGCGCTCGCGCTGCACCTGGAGGTCGAGGTGGTGGAGACGGGCACCTTCGGGGTGGAGTCGGAGCTCCCCATCGCCAGGTCCAGGCGGAACCTCCTCGTGCGGGGCTTCGAGCGCCTGCATCCGGCCGACGGCTTCCTGTTCCGGATCCGCTCGGGGATACCGTTCTCCGGCGGGCTCGGCTCGAGCGCCGCGGCCTACGTGGCCGGGCTCATGGCCGCCGACCACATCTTCGAGCTGGACGCCGACCTGCTCGCGCTGGCCACCGAGCTCGAGGGGCACTCGGACAACGTCGCGGCGGCGCTCTCGGGCGGGTTCGTGGTGTGCGCCGAGGGGCGCGTGGCGCGCTGGGAGGCGCCCGCCGGTCTCGAGGCCGTGCTCGTCGTGCCCCACGACGGGGTGCGCACGCGGGAGGCGCGGGCGGCGCTCCCGCCCGAGGTCCCGCTCGCCGATGCCGCGTTCAACGCCGCCCATGCGGCGATGCTCGCGCTCGGGCTGGCGCAGGGGGACTGGGATCTCGTCTCCCGCGGTCTCGCCGATCGCCTCCACCAGGACGCCCGCGCTCACCTCTTCCCGCGCTCGGCCGTCCTGCTCGACCGCGCCCGCGAGCTGGGCGCCCTGGGGGCGACGGTCTCGGGGGCGGGGCCGACCGTCCTCTTCTGGGCGCACTACGAGCAGACGCGCGGGGTCGTCGAGCGCCTGACGCCCGAATGCGAGGGCTGGGCCGAGGTCATGCGTGTGCCCTTCGAGCCCATGGGCGCTGACGTGCGCGAGATCGAATAGCGAGCGCGGGGGAGGGACTGTCCCTCCCCGCGTCAGCGGTGGATGAACAACGGCGTTCCGAGCGGGACGTGGCGTACGAGCCAGGCGACGTCGGCGCGGCGGGCGCGGAGGCAGCCGTGGCTGGCGGCCGAGCCGATCGAGCCCGGAGCGGAGGTGCCGTGGATGGCGATGCGATCGCCGCCGCCCCACCCCTGGGCGATCAGCGGCTGGTGGCCGGAGAGGGCGAGCGCTCCGTAGCCGTAAGGGGAGCTGTCGGCGAAGCGGAGCTTGTCGGTCACCGCGAAGCGCCCGAGCGGGGTCGGCGTGGCGGGCGTGCCCACGGCCACCGGGACGCGGCGGACCACCCGGCCCGCGTGGCGCACGACGGCGCGGCGCGCACCGAGTGAGGCGTCGATCCGCCAGTCCACGGCGAACTCGAGCACGCGCCCGGTCCTGATCCAGCCCGCCCGTCCGTTCGGCAGCTCGGGCGCGAGCACGCGGAGCCACGCGCCGCGGCGGGCCACGACCCCGAGGATGCGCGGGGAGCGGAACTCCGTGCGCATCCGCAGCCGGGCGAGGATCCGGCCGCCGCTTGGGCGCTCGCGGAGTACGCCCGGCGCGAGCAGAAGCGCCGAGGCGAAGGCCGGGCGGCCGGCGGGAACCGGCGGGGAGGCTCCGCCGCTCGGCGCCGCGCCCGCGCCGCCCGCGCCGAGCCCCGCGATCCCCGCGATCGCCAGCGCGGCGAGCACGGCGGACGCCGCCCCGGCTGCGCTCGCCCGGCGCACCGCGCCCTACGCGCGCGCCGGGGCGCCACCGGCCGCGGGGGCGAGCGCGCGTACGCGCTTCTGCGCGCCGGCCTGGCCCAGGCGCCCGAGCAGCTCGGCCGCCACCTCGAGGTAGTCGCGCCCGAGGTCCGGCCGGTAGTCGAGGATCGAGACGCCGCGCTCGGCCGACTCGGCGTAGGCGATCGACTGGCGGATCGTCGTGGGCAGGAGCTTCTCGGCGAAGTGCTCCTTGAGCGAGTCGTAGGCCTCCCGCGAATGGCGGGTGCGCATGTCGGCGATGTTGAGGATCACGCCGAGCCACTCGAGACCGGGGTTCAGGCCGTCGCGCGCCAGCTCGATCACCTCGAGGGCCTGCTCGACGCCCTGCATCGCGAAGTACTGGGCCTCGGCGGAGAGCAGCGCGTGATCGGCGGCGACGAGGGCGTTGACCGTGAGCAGTCCGAGTGCCGGCGGGCAGTCGATCAGGATGAGGTCGTAGTCCGAGCGGACGTCCTTGAGCGCGCGGCGCAGCGTCAGCTCACGGCCCATCTTGCCGCCGAGCACGAGCTCCGCCTCGGCCAGGCCGAGGTTCGCGGGGATCACGCCGCCGTGGATCGCGCCCCTCGCCTTGGCGCTGCCGAGCAGCACCTCGGCCGCCGTCGGCTCGGCGTTCGGGTCGACGTCGAAGTAGTCCGAGAGGTTGCCCTGCGGGTCGAGGTCGACGGCGAGCGTCTCCAGGCCGGCGCGCCGGAAGACGTCCGCGAGCGTGCGGACCGTCGTGGTCTTGCCGGTACCGCCCTTCTGGGAGAGGATCGCGATGACGTCCGCCATGGCGGACGAGGCTAGACCATGCGGGCGGTCGTGCCCTCCGCCGCCCCGGACCGGCGGCCGGAGCCGACGCTCACGGTCAGGAAACGCAGGGAATGGCGCCCGACCATGATCTCGTCGCCGTCGGCGAGTGGCGCCCAGCCGACCCGCTCGCCGTTGACGAACACGCCGTTCATGGAGCGGTCGTCGAGCACGCGCACGCCGTCGGCGGCGCGGACGAACAGCGCGTGGCGGCGTGAGACGGTGGGATCGTCGAAGCGCAGATCGGCGGCCAGCGAGCGCCCCACCCGGGTCCACTCGTTCTCCAGCGGAACCACCCGCACCTCCTCGCCGTCCTCGAAGACCAGGTAGTCGCCGGGACCGTCGAGGTGCGCGCGCAGCGCGGCGAGCCGCGGAAGCGACTCCTCGGGTATCGCGGCGGGCGGCTCCTCGGGCGCCGCGACGAGCATCGAGGCGCGCTCGAACTCCTCGCCTTGGCAGGCGGGACAGGCGGGTAGCTCGTCGCGCGTGATGAGCGACAGGACGTAGCCGCAATCCGCGCAGCGGAAGGAGCCGGAGCCCGGCAGGGTCCCCATTTCGTGCGAGTCGTTCTCCATCTCCCGGCGTCTCCCCTACTCCAAATAGTCGCGCGCTAGGCACTCGCGCCTTCCAAACAGGATACCCACGAATGGCATCTCGCACACAGGAGGAGGACCGCTCACAGCGGCGAAAACGTCGGCCATGCGCCTGCTCCCGTCCTCCGCCTCGGCCGCGCCGAGGATCCTGCCCGACCTCGAGCGCTCCCTGCTGCGCCGGGGGATCGGCGCGCTCGTAGCGGGGCGCTCCCGCTGCGATCGCTGCCACCGCACCCCGCTCGTGGGCGAGCGCGTGCACGTCTACGACAACGGGCGCCTGGCCTGCGAGTTGTGCCGGGATTCTCGCGAGCCGGCCTCCCGCGCGCCGGTCTCCTCGGAGGTCGTGCGCCACCCCGAGGCCGGGCACACCGTACGCCTCCGCGCCGCGGCGTAGGGACCCACCGCGCCCGCCCAGATGGTTGGTTCGACGGCCGGGGTGGCCGGATGTGCGTGGATACGTGTCTACGGGTGCCGATCCGGCGCCCGTAGACACGTGCAGACGGGCGTGAGGGTCGTGGAATCAACCATCTAAGCTCCCGGGCCGTGGACCCGGTCACCGTCGAGACGACGATCGCGCGCCCGCGGGAGGAGGTCTTCGCCTATCTCCGCGACGTCGCCAACCACCCCGAGTTCACCGACCACTTCCTCAAGGACTGGCACCTGACGCGCGAGCAGAGTGCGGGCGCCGGCGCCGGCGCGCGCTTTCGCGTCGACGCGCCGCTGACCCGCTTCGGCTGGGCCGACACGACGCTCACCGACGTGCAGGAGCCCTACCTGATCGCCCAGCACGGCCGCGGCGGCAAGTTCAACCGGATCCGCCAGCGGGGTGAGTTCCGCCTGAACGACAGCTCAGGCGGCACCCGGGTCGAGTGGACGCTCGAGACCCTGCCTGTGCTGCCGAGCGACCGCATGCTCGAGCTCGTGGCCGGCCGGGCCTGGTGGAAGCGCCAGCTCGGGCGCTCGCTGCGGCGCCTGCGCGCCATCCTCGAGGAGGACCGGGAGCGCGGCCTGCGGGCGAGCGTCGCGGCCGGCTGAGACGGGGCTCCGCCTCCGTATGATGCCGCCCTGCATGCGCCGTGCCCGCCGTCTCGCCCTCCTCCTGCTCGCGCTCGTGCCGGTTCTCCTCGCCGGCTGCGGCCAGGTCAAGCACGCCGCCTACCAGGACGCCGCCACCGAGGGGCAGTACATCGCCTCGGGCGGTCTCAAGTACCAGATCCAGCTCTCCCGCGAGCTGAACCCGGCGCTGCCCGAGGACGCCGCCTACCTGCAGGACCTTGGGCCCGGCGTCGTCCAGCCCGGGAAGGGCAAGGAGTGGTTCGGCGTGTGGATGCTCGTGCAGGACGACAGCTCCCGCGCGCGGCTGATGACCAGCGACTTCGACATCAAGGACACGCTCGGGACCATCTACACCCCGGTCCCGGTCAAGCCCCAGAACATCCTCTCCTACCGGCCCGAGCTCCTGCATCCGCACGATCTCTACCCCTACGTCCAGACGGCCATCGCCCAGTCCGGCCCGCGGCGCGGCGCGATCATCCTCTTCCAGATCTCCACGAGCGCCTACCAGAACCGGCCGCTGATCTTCTCGCTCCACGCGCCGGACGGCCAGACCTCCACCGTCAAGCTCGACCTGTGAGCGAGGACCGGCCCTGGCTCGGCGAGGAGCCCACCGGCCGGATCGACCCGACTTTCCGCCCTGCCCCGACGGGCCTGGCGATCTTCTTCGCGGTCGCGGCGCCGATCGTCTTCGCCGCGCTCATCCAGTCGGGGGGGACGAACTGGACGCTCTTCGTGATCGGGCTCGCCGTCGGCGTCGTCGCCGGCGTGATCGCCTTCCTCCTCATGGACGCGCGCGGAGGGCGGGGCCCGCGCCCTCCGCTCTGATCGGTCGACTAGGCGACTGTCTAGGCGCGGGTCACCTTGGCGGCAACGTGCCGGCGCGATCCGCCGCCGGTGGTGGCGTCCACGAACGGGCGCGGCATCGCCCGCACATCCCCCGCCGCGGCCGCCGAGCGCTCGCGGGCGAAGAGTCCGCGCAGGCCGTTGACGCTGTCGTGGCCCGCCGCCTCGAGCCGGTCGAGGAGGCAGCCGCAGTCCAGCACCTGGCCGTTGGGACCGTTCTCGCAGCCCGCGGCGAACTCCGAGCGCTGGGCATCGCTGAGCGGCCGGTTTGAGCGTGGATCACCGGGTAGGCGACACCGCGGAGAGGAGCACGGCGACGATCGTCGCCGCCGGCAGGATCCACCCCGGAGTCCCCCTCGCGGCGGAGAGCCGATCCTCGGCGACGACCATCGTCCCGCCCGCGACGTCGCCGATGCGCCGGCGCCGGGCGGCCCCGGTGCGGACCATGCTGACGAGCCCGGAGACGTAGTAGACCGGCAGCTGGTCGATGATCCGCAGCGCCGAGCGCGTAGCGATCGCCCGGGTCGTGGCGCGGCCGCCGTCTCTCGAGAGGACCCGCAGGCCGTATCGGCGCTCGCCGATCGTCTGCCCGTCGCGAGACTCGAGCAGGAAGTGGTAGGCGATGCCGCCGGCGACGAGCGCGAGGACATGAGTCGGAGCGGTCACCCTCCACTCGAGGCCGGCGCAGAAGACCACATACCGCCGTTGACGATGACCGCGTCGGGTGATCGCCGCGCTGATCCGCCAGCGGACGGCGGCGTCCGCCGCCCCCGGGGCCAGGCCCGGAGAGAACGCGGCGGCGGCCGGCGCCGGAGCCGCCGGGGTCAGGTCGCTCGGAGTCCAGCCCGGGGGAGGGACGGAGGCTGGCGGGGTCGTGCTCTGACCTGAGCTCGTGCGCACTCGTCGGACTCCGCGGCGCGGCCCTCGAGCGACGAGGCGCGCTCCCTTTCTCAGCGTCGCGGGGCGAGCCCGGCGGCGAGGATCCCTCGGACCGCGGGGGCGGCCACGGCGCCCCCCGCGCCGGCCTCGACGAGCAGCATCCCCGCGGCGATCCGCGGCCGCCCGGCCGGGGCAAAGGCGACGAACCACGCGTCGGTCTGCTTGCGCGGCGGGCTCGGGGTCGTGCCCGTCGTGCCGGTGGAGGGCTGCGCGCTCGGGGCGTCCTGGAGCTCGGCCGTGCCGGTCTTGCCCGCCACGCGGACGCCGGGGATCGCCGCCGCGGTGCCGGTCCCGAAGGCGACGACGGCGAGCATCAGCCGGCGCAGCGTGCGCACGACCCGGGGCGCGACGGCGCGCACGAAGCGGGGCCGCGCGCCGAGGAGCAGCGTCGGCCGGGGGCGCCGCCCGCCGGCGGCCACGGTGGCGGCCACGAGCGTCATCTGCAGCGCCGTGGCCTGGACCTTCCCCTGGCCGATCGCCGAGGAGCCGACGGCCAGGTCGCCGGAGATCTCGCTCGCGGGGGGGATCGTGCTTTCGGCGGCGCCGTCGATCCCGGCCGGCGCGTTGAAGCCGAAGCGCTCGGCCGTGGCCACGAGGCGGGCGGCGCCGAGCTTCGCGCCGAGCGGCGCGAAGACGGAGTTGCACGAGTTGGCGAAGGCCTGCTCGAAGGTGCCGCCGCAGCTCTCCCCGTTGGCGTTGGAGAGCGTCGTGCCCTCGAGGGTCGCCGCCGTCTGCACGGGAAAGGAGTTCCTGAGCGAGACGATGCGCGCGCCAAGCGCCCCCGCCGCGGTGACGATCTTGAACGTCGAGCCCGGCGGCTGCGGGGCGGAGAACGCGATGCCGGCCAGCGCCAGGACCTGGCCCGTGCGCGGGTCGACGGCGGTGGCGCCGCCGTAGCGGCCGGCCAGCGCGGCGATCGCTGCGCGCTCGATGCGCGGATCGATCGACGTGCGCACGGCCCGGGCGGGGACCGGGTCGCGGGTGGCGAGGACGCGGGCGCCGGCGCGGAGGCTTCCGCCGGGCTGCCCGGACAGGCGGGACTCGAGCGCGCGCTCGAGCCCCGTGAGGCCGACGCGCGCGCCCGGCGGGTAGCCGCGCGCACGGAGCTCCAAGCGCTCGGCCGCGGGGGCCGGGCCGAGCTCGCCGACGATCTCCCCCGCTACGTCGGGAATGGGCGAGCCGCGGTCGCTCGCCCGGGCGAGGACCTCCCCGCCGCGGGCGAGGATCGGCGCGCGCCGGGGCAGGGCGACCCGGCGGGAGAGGACGCCGTTGGCCGCGGTCAGGCCCGGGAAGAGGACCTGCGGGCGATAGACCACTCGGCCGCCCGCGACGGGCACCGAGAGCACGGCGCGGAAGGCGCCGAAGATCCGGGTGCGCGCGCGGACGGGGACGCGCACGATGCCGCCGCGGGGCGGGCTCGCCCGCCCCGCCCGGGCGGAGCGCAGGGTGGCCAGCACCGTGTTCTGACGGTAGAGCGAGGCGAGGGCGCTGCGGCTGATCCGGCGCCGGCTCGCGCCGTCGAGCAGGGCGTACATCCCGCGAAGGTCGCCGTCGGCCCAGGCCCGGGCGAACGCTCCGCCCACCTGGCGATCGGCGCGCTCTCCGCTCGTGGCGGCGCGGGTGCCGAGAAAGAAGGAGAGCCCGGCGAGGAGGAGGAGCGGCGCGAGGCGCAGGCGTCTGTCCCGCGCCGATATCCGCCAGCTCATCGAGGCGGGATTCTAGGCTCGGCGGCGGCTCCCGTGACGACTTTCGACTGGATCATCGTCGGCTTCGCCGTCGTCATGGCGATCTTCGGGTCCCTGCGCGGGTTCATCGTCGGCGCGCTCTCGCTCCTCGGTTTCGCCCTCGGCGCCTTCCTGGGGACGCGCCTCGGTCCCCATCTGCTCCACGGCGGCAGCTCCTCGCCCTACGCACCGCTCTTCGGCGTGCTCGGCGCGCTCATCGCCGGCGGCATCCTCGCGGGCGCGCTCGAGGGGCTCGGCAACCGCATCCGCGCCGCGCTTCGCCTTCCCGGGATCGGGTTCGTGGACGGCCTGCTCGGCGCGGCGCTGACCGCCGCGGTCGCCCTCGGCTTCGTCTGGCTCGGCGGCGCGGTGGCGCTCCAGACGCCGGGGGTCGCCGGCCCGATCCGCGGCGAGTTCCGTCACTCGGAGGTCCTGCGGGCGCTGAACGAGACGCTGCCCCCCTCCGGGCCGATCCTCAACGCGCTGAACCGCTTTGACCCGCTGCCCTCGATTCGCGGCCCGCTGCCCGACGTGAGCGCGCCGACGAAGCGGATCCTCCGCCGCCCAGGGCCGCGCCGTGCGGCCCGCAGCGTCGTGCGGATCACGGGGACGGCCTGCGGGCTCGGCATCGAGGGCTCGGGCTGGGCGGCGGGCGGCGGGCTCGTCGTCACCAACGCGCACGTCGTCGCGGGGGAGAGCGACACCCAGGTCCAGCCGCGCGGGACGGGGGATCGCCTTTCCGCGACCGTCGTGCGGGTCGATCCCCGCAACGACATCGCGATCCTGCGCGTGCCCGGCCTGCGGCTCCCGGCGCTGCGCCAGCGGCCGGGCGCGGCCTCGGGGACCGAGGGGGTCATCCTCGGCTTCCCGGAGAACGGCCCGTTCGACGCGCGGCCCGCCCGAATCGCGGGAACGGCGACGGTCCGCAGCGTCGACGCCTACGGGCGCGGCCCGGTGCGCCGGCGGGTGACGGCGTTTCGCGCCGTCGTGCGCCCGGGGAACTCGGGCGGCCCGCTCGTCCTGGCCGACGGCCGGGTGGCCGCCACGGTCTTCGCGGCGACGGTCGACGGTCGCAACGACGGCGGCTACGGCGTGCCGGCCGAGGTCGTCCGCGGGGCGCTGGCCGCCGCGCGGGCCTCTCGGCGGGCGGTGCCGACCGGGCCGTGCGGCAACGGGTGACGAAAGTGCGAAGGATCACTCCGCTCGGCGCCGCCGGCCCCGGGCGCCGGTAGGCTCGGCGGCACCGTGGCCAAGACCCTCGTCATCGCCGAGAAGCCCTCCGTGGGGCGCGACCTCACCCGCGTCCTGCCCGGCGCCTTCATGAAGCACGAGGGCTATCTGGAGTCCGAGGGCTATGTCGTCACCTGGGCCGTCGGGCACCTCGTGCAGCTCGCCGAGCCCGACGAGTACGACGCGAAGTACAAGAAGTGGCGGATGGCCGATCTCCCGATCGCGCCGGCCGAGTTCAAGCTCGTCGTGCGCGACGAGCGCTCCAAGAAGCAGATGGCGGTCATCCGCAAGCAGCTCTCCCGCGCCGACGTGGAGGAGGTCGTCAACGCCTGCGACGCCGGGCGCGAGGGGGAGCTCATCTTCGCCTGGGTCTTCGAGAAGTCGGGCGGCAAGAAGCCCGTGCGCCGGCTCTGGCTCCAGTCGATGACCGCCGCGGCGATCAAGGAGGCCTTCGCCCACCTGCGCCCGGGCGCGGAGATGGAGAAGCTCGAGCAGGCCGCGCGCTCGCGCTCGGAGGCGGACTGGATCGTCGGGATGAACGCCACCCGGGCGGCGACGATCCGCCTGCGCTCCTCCTTTGACGGCGCCGTCTCCCTCGGCCGCGTGCAGACCCCGACGCTCGCGATCCTCGCTCGCCGCGAGGAGGAGATCCGAGCCTTCACGCCCGAGCCCTACTGGCTCGTGGACGCGACCCTCGCCGCGACCGGGGAGCGGGTCTACGAGGGCCGCTACCACGCGGGCGCGAAGCCGCGCCTGCCCACGGCAGCGGAGGCGGAGGCGATCGTCGCCGCCGTCCGCGGCGGCACGGGCACGATCACGAAGCTCGAGAAGACCGAGCGAAAGGAGCGCGCGCCGCTCCTCTATGACCTGACGGCGCTCCAGCGCGAGGCCAACTCGCGCTTCGGCTTCTCCGCCCGGCGCACCCTCGGCGCCGCCCAGCGGCTCTACGAGGAGCACAAGGCGCTGACCTACCCGCGCACCAGCTCCCGCTTCATCACCGGCGACATGATCGCCGAGATCAAGCCGACCGTCCGGGGCGTCGGCGCCCGGCGCGAGTACGCGAGGGCGGCGGAGTACGTCGTCGGCCTCGAGCGGCTGCCGCTCGGCCGCGTAGTCAACGATGCCAAGGTCACGGACCACCACGCGATCATCCCCACGCGCTCGGATCACCATCCCGTCGACAAGATGTCGGACGACGACCTGAAGATCTACGACATGGTCGTGCGGCGCTTCCTCGCCGTCTTCCACCCCGACGCCGTGTTCGAGAACACGCGCGTGGAGACGACGGTGGCCGAGCACGTCTTCCGCACGCGCGGGAAGGTCCTGCTCGTGCCCGGCTGGCGCGGGGTCTACGGGGAGGAGACGCCGAGCGACGGCGCGGGCGGCGGCGCTGGGTCCGACGAGGACGAGGGCCGCGAGCAGCGCCTGCCGAAGCTCGACCAGGGCGAGGCGGCCGAGGTCCGCGAGATCGCCGCCGAGGAGAAGGAGACCAAGCCGCCGCGGCGCTACTCCGAGGGCTCGCTGCTCGCCGCCATGGAGACCGCGGGCAAGCTCGTCGACGACGACGAGGCGCGCGAGGCGATGAAGGACTCCGGCATCGGCACGCCCGCCACGCGCGCGGCGATCATCGAACGGCTCATCACCGTCGGCTACATCGAGCGCGACGGCCGCTCGCTCGTGGTCACCGAGAAGGGCCTGAACGTCGTGCGGCTGCTCGGGGAGCACCCGTTGACCTCTCCCTCGCTGACGGGGGACTGGGAGCACCGGCTCGAGCGGATCGCCACCGGGGAGGAGTCCCGCGAGCGCTTCATGGGCGACATCGTCGCCTTCGCCGAGTCGACCGTGGGCGAGCTCGACGCCAAGCTCAAGGAGGTACGGATCCCGCGTGCCAACCTCGGTCCCTGCCCAGTGTGCGGGCACGACATCATGGAGAACCGCAAGGGGTACTCCTGCTGGTCGCGGGACGACCCGGGCTGCGGCTTCGTCATCTGGAAGGGCAAGGCGGGCAAGCAGCTCCCGGCCGCGGTCGCGCGCGAGCTGATCGCCCGCGGGAAGACGGAGAAGGCCGTGACCGGGTTCAAGGGCCGCTCCGGCCGCTCCTTCCGCGCGCGCCTCGCCCTCCAGCAGAGCGAGGAGGGCAAGTGGCGCGTCGAGTTCGACGAGCCCTGGGCGCGCGAGGGCGCCAAACCGCCTGAGGCCGAGGCGGCGGCCGCGACGGGCGAGGAGGGCGCGGCCGCGCCGGGCGCCGCCGCGAGCACCGAGACCGCCGCGGCGTAGCGCGGCGCCAGACGCTGGGCGCCGGCGCTCCCTCTCTGGTCCGCGGACACCCCTGAAGGACACGACGGCTCCCGGCTGAGCGTGCGGACGGCCGCCGGCGGCGGCGGAGAGCCGGAGCGCCGCCGCGCCGGGAGGAGAGGTGGCGGGGGCGCCGACGCCCCGGTGGTTTCGTCGATCGCCCGCGGCCGACCGGCGCCGGGACGACGAAACCATCGCGGGGCGACGGTTTCGTCGAAATCCTTCCGCGTGGGCGCGCGCGAGCCACAAACCGACGCCGGATGGCCCCCGCGCCGTCCACCCCCCGCGGCACGATTCATGGGTGCCGCTCCACCTCGTCGCCGGCCCCGCCAACGCCGCCAAGGCGGGGCAGGTGTTCGGGCGCTACCGGGCCGCGCTCGCGGCCGGGCGGGACCCCGTCCTCGTCGTGCCTACGAGCGCCGACGTCGGCTTCTACTCGCGGGAGCTGGCGGCGGGGGAGGCGGTCCTCGGCGCGCGCGTCGTCTCCTTCCGCGGTCTCCTGCGCCTCATCGCCGAGCGGCTCGCGCTCGGCGGCCGCCCCCTCGGGCCGCATGCCCGCGAGCGCGTCGTCGCGCGGACGATCGCGCGGGCCGAGCTGCGAGCGCTCCGCCGCTCCGCCTCCGCGCCGGGCTTTCGCCGCGCCCTGACCGAGCTCGTGGCCGAGCTCGGACGGGAGGACGTCGATCCGCCCGCGCTCGCCGGGGCGCTCGCCCCCCACGGCGAGAGCGGCCGCGAGGTCGCGGGGCTCTACGCCGCCTACCGCGACGCGCTCGCGGGGCTCGGCCGGGAGGACGAGGAGCGCCGCTCCTGGCGCACCGCGCGCACGCTGCGCGAACGGCCGGCCGCGTGGGGCGGCGCGCCCGTCCTGCTCTACGGCTTCGACGACCTCTCGAGCCTCCAGGCCTACGCCGTGGAGACCCTCGCCGCCGCCGGTGCCGAGGTCACCGTCTCCCTGCCCTTCGAGGCGCGCGAGGCCTTCGCCGGCCGCGCGCGCACGTGGCAGGAGCTCCGCCCGGTGGCGGGGGAGAACGTGATCCACCTCGCCGCGCGGGAGGACTTCTACGCCGATGGCTCCCGGGCTGCGCTGCACCACCTCGAGCGCGGCCTGTGGGACCCCGAGGCCACGCCCTTCCCGGGTGACGGCTCGAGCGCGGTCCGCCTGCTCGAGTCCGCGGGTGAGCGCGCCGAGGCCGAGGCGCTCGCGCTCGAGGTCCTGCGCCTCGGCGCCGAGCGCGGGATCCCGCTGGGGGATATCGCGCTCGTCTTCCGCCGCCCCGCGCACTACGCCGGGCTCGTCGAGCGGACGTTCGCGGCTGCCGACGTGCCCCTGGCCGGCGAGCACGCGCTGCCCATCGCCCGCACCGCGCTCGGCCGCGGGCTGATCGGCCTGCTGCGCTCGGCGCTCGACCCGGCGGCGTCCCCCGCCGAGCTCGTGCTCTGGCTCCGCACGCCCGGCCAGGTGCGGCGGCTCGAGCTCGTCGACGCGCTCGAGGCCGCGTGCGCGCTCGAGGGGATCGCGACGGCGGCGGCGGCCCGCGCGCGCTGGGAAGAGCTGCACCCGAGCTGGCGGCTCTCAGAGCTCGACCACCTGACCCGGGCGGCGAGTGCCGGCCCGCTCACGCTCGTCCGCGCCGCGCGCGCCGCCGCCGAGCGGCTGTGGGCGGCGCCCCACCGCGGCGCGGCGCCGGTGCTTGACCCCGTCCGGCGCGGCGGCGCCCGCGTGCTCACGGCCGTGGCCCGGGCGCTCTCCGAGCTCGAGGATGCGGGCGGCGCCGTCGCGGCCGAGCTGATCGAGGTCGTCGAGGGGCTCGAAGCGAGGCTCGGCGACCCGTTCCGCCCCGGCGCGGTCACCCTCTCCGACCCCCTCGGGATCCGCGCGCGGCGCTTCCGGGCGGTGCTCGTCGCCGGGCTCCAGGAAGGGGAGTTCCCGGCACCTCCGCGCCCGGAGCCGCTCCTCCCCGACGAGGCTCGCGCCGAGCTCGCGGGCCGTGGCGTTCCCCTGCGCCGGGAGGCCGACGCGCCCGATGAGGAGCGCTACCTGCTCTACGCCTGCGCCTCGCGCGCCTCCGAGGTGCTCGTGCTCTCGAGCCGCAGCGCGGACGAGGAGGGCAACCCGGCGCTCCCCTCCGCCTTCGTCGAGGAGGTCCGCCGCCTGTTCCCCGGCCTCGTCCCCGCGCGGCGGACCCTGGCGGACGTCCTCTGGCCCCCCGACCGCGAGCGCGACCGCGCGCCGGCGCCCGCCGAGACGCCCCTCGGCGACATGGAGCGTCCCGAGGTCCGCGGCCTGCTCCGCCACGGCCGGGTCCTCTCGGCCGGCGCGCTCGAGGACTTCGCGGCCTGTCCCGTCAAGTGGCTCGTCAAGCGCGAGCTCGAGCCCGGCGGCCTCGAGCCGGACGCCGACGCCCTCGCTCGCGGCGCCTACATCCATCGCGTGCTCCAGGCGGTCCACGAGGGCCTCCTCGAGGAGACCGGCACGGGGCGCCTGACGCTCGAGAACCGCGCCGAGGCCGAGCGCCTGCTCGTCGTGGCGCTTGAGGCCGAGCGGGCGGAGCTCGACGCGGAGCTCCCGCCGCTCGCGGCGGAGTCCGCCGCCCGCGGCGCCGCGGCCGACCTGCGCCGTTACCTCTCCCACGCGCTCCTCACGCGCGGCTCGTCCTTCGAGCCGCGCTTCTTCGAGCTGCGCTTCGGCTTCGAGGACGCCCACCCCGCGCTCGCCGTCGGGGCGGGGGAGGAGCCCATCCGGATCCGCGGCGCGATCGACCGCGTGGACGTCGACCCGGCGGGCCGGGCCATGGTGTGGGACTACAAGAGCGGCCGTCCGCGGCGCGAGATGGCGGTGGCGAACTGGCTCGAGCACGGCCAGCTCCAGGTCGCGCTCTACCTGCTCGCCGTGCGTGACCTGCTCGGGCTCATCCCCACGGGCGGGCTGTACCAGCCGCTGCGCCCGGACCCCCGCAACGGGGACCGCCGCCCGCGGGGGGCGCTCAGCGAACTCGCCGAGTTTGAGGACACGAGCGCCTACTGCTCCAAGGATGTCCTCTCGCTGGAGGCCTTCGCGGCCGAGCTCGAGGCCGTCGAGGCGGAGGTCGGCACGCTTGCGCGCCGCCTGCGCGCCGGTGACCTCACGCCCTCGCCGTCGACGTGCGACTGGAACGGGCGCTGCGCCTATCCCGGCGTCTGCCGGATCGGCGAGTAGATGGACCTGACCCCGGAGCAGCAGGCGGCGGTCGACGCGCGGGAGGGGGATCTCCTGCTCGCCGCGGGGGCGGGCAGCGGCAAGACGCGCGTGCTCGCCGAGCGCTTCGCGCAGGCGGTAGCGGCCGACGGGCTGCCCGTCGGCTCCCTGCTCGCCATCACGTTCACCGAGAAGGCGGCGGCGGAGCTGGCCGACCGCGTGCGCCGGCGCCTGCGCGAGCTCGGCCGCGACGCCGAGGCGCGGGAGGCGGAGACGGGATGGATCGGCACGATCCACGGCTTCTGCGCGCGGGTCCTGCGCACCCACCCGGTCGCCGCCGGGATCGACCCGCGCTTCCGCGTGCTCGACGAGGTCGAGGCGGCCCAGCTCGAGACGCGGGCCTTCGACGCCGCGCTCAAGTGGGAGGACGTCCCGCTGCTCACCGCCTACGGGCGGCCCGGCCTGCGCGCGGCCGTGACCGCCGTCCACGCCGAGCTGCGTGCGCGCGGGCTCCCGCCCCGGCTGCCCGACCCCGGTCCGGCGGCCACCCCGCCCGAGGCCGCGGAGCGCCTACGCGCCGCCCTGGCGGCGTTCGCCGCGGAGGGACTGTCCGCGAAGGCGCGGGCCGTGGTCGAGCGCTGCGGCCCGCTGCTCGAGGCGGGCCTCGACCCGGCGCCCACGCCCGACGCGCTCGGCGACCTCGAGCTCGGGACCGCGGCGAGCACCCGCACGCCGGAGGGGGAGGCGCTCCGCGCGGCGCTCGAGGCGCTGCGCGCCGCCTGCGCGGACGCCCACGCCCGGCCGGTGTGGGCCGGTCTCGCCGCTCTGCTCGAGCGCCACGTCGCCGCCTACGAGGAGGCCAAGCGCGCGCGCTCGGGGCTCGACTTCTCAGACCTCGAGCTGCACGCGCGGGCGCTGCTCAGCGGCTCACGCGGGCTGCGCGAGCGCTACCGGGGCCGCTTCGAGCGGATCATGGTCGACGAGTTCCAGGACACGAACCCGCTGCAGCTCGAGATCCTCAGGCTGATCGAGCGCCAGAACCTGTTCACGGTCGGGGACGAGCATCAGGCGATCTACGGCTTTCGCCACGCCGACGTCGAGCACTTCCGCGCCCGGCAGCGGGCGCTCGCCCCGAAGGGACGGGCGCTCGCCCTGCACACGAGCTTCCGCGCCCGCCCGGCGCTCCTCGCCGTGCTGAACGAGACCTTCGCCGAGGTCCTCTCGCCCCCGCCCGAGCTGCTCCCGGGCCGCGCGGAGCCGGAGCGGGCGCCCGGCCCGGCCGCCGAGCTCCTGCTCACCGATCGCGGGGCGGACTGGGGCCCGCGTGCGACGGCGGAGACGGCGCCGCCCTGGCGCGTGGCCGAGGCGCGCGCGCTCGCCGCGCGCATCCGCGCGCTGATCGACGCCGGGCGCCCGGCGCGGGACATCGTCGTCCTCCTGCGCGCGACCGGGGACATGTCGACCTACGAGCGCGCGCTGACCGACCGCGGCGTGCCCACCTACGTCATCGGCGGGCGCGGCTACTGGGCCCAGCGCGAGGTCCAGGACCTCGTGGCCTGGCTCACGGTGCTCGCCAACCCGCGCGAGGAGTTGCGCCTGCTCGAGGTGCTCGCCTCCCCGCTGTGCGGGCTGAAGGCCGACGCGCTCGTCGCCCTCGGCGCCGCCCGGCGGGAGGAGGGGAGGGATCTCTGGCGCGCGATCCTGCGCGGCCGCGCGCCGTCGCTCGAGCTGCTCGTGCCCGCCGAGCGCGAGCGGCTCGCCGCCTTCGCCGCCTGGGCGGCCGCCGAGCGCGCGGCGGCGCCCGAGCTCGGCATCGAGGCGGGGCTCGAGCGCGCGGTTCACCGCTCCCGCTTCGACCTCACCCTCGCGCGCGCGCCCGGCGGCCGCCGGCGCCTGGCCAACGTCCGCAAGCTGATGCGCCTGGCCCGGGAGTGGGAGCTCGAGGAGGGCCCCGACCTGCGCGGCTTCCTGGCGCTGGTGGCCGAGCGGACGGGGCTCGAGGCGGCGGAGAGCCGCGAGGGCGAGGCGCCGATCGAGTCCGAGGAGCTCGACGCGGTGCGCCTCATGACGATCCACCGCGCCAAGGGGCTCGAGTTCCCCGTCGTGTGCGTGGCCGACCTCGGGCGCGGGCGCCCGGGGGACGACAACTCGGTCATCCAGCTCGAGCGCCGCGGCCCGCGCGTCGGCCTGCGCCTCGCCATCCCGGGCACCGGCGGCTCGGTCCCCGCCTTCGCCCTCCGCGCGCTGCGCGAGGAGAACCGCCGGGAGGCGGAGGCGGAGGAGCGGCGCCTCTTCTACGTCGCCCTCACGCGCGCGCAGGACCACCTCGTCCTCTCCGGCGCGGTCGACCTCGGCAGGTGGCCGGAGCCCGAGCAGGGTCCGCCCGTGGCCTGGCTCGCGCCCGCGCTCGTGCCGGACATCCACGTGCTCGCCGCCGGGCCGGAGGCGAGCGGCGTGAGCGGTGAGGTGGCCTTCGCGCTCCACCGGCCTCCCGCCGAGGGGGAGGAGGCGCCCGCCCCAGCGCCGCCGCCGCTCCCGGTCGCGCCCGAGCCGCCCCCCGCCCTCGTCCCGGCGGCCGCGAGCCTCGGCGCCGCGCCCGTCGACCACGTCTCCTACTCCTCCCTGGCCGCCTACGCGCGCTGCGCGTACCGCTTCTACCTCGAGCGCGTGCTGCGCCTGCCCGCCCGCGAGGATCCCGCCGACCGGGGGAAGCCCTCCGCGGAGCCCGGGCTCGCGGCCACGACCCGCGGCTCGATCGCCCACACGCTCCTCGAGCGCCTCGACCTCGCCGCGCCCGTGGTCCCGAGCGACGCCGAGCTCGACCTCGCCGCCGCGCTCCACGGGGCCGAGCGCCTGACGGAGGCGGAGCGGACGGACCTCCGCGCGCTCGTCGCCGGCTTTCCGCCGTCACCGCTCGGGCGGCGGCTGGCCGGCGCCGCGCGCGTCGGGCGCGAGGTGCCCTTCGCCTTCTCGCTGGACGGGCTGCTCGTCACCGGCGTCTTCGACGCGCTCGCGCCCGAGCCCGCGGGCGGCCTGCTCGTCCTCGACTACAAGACGAACCGGCTCACGGACCGCTCCCCGCGCGAGGTCGTGGGGAGCGACTACGCGGTGCAGCGGCTCGTCTACGCCCTGGCCGCGCTGCGCTCGGGCACCGCGGGGGCGACCGTGGCCTACGCCTTCCTCGAGGCCCCGCAGGAGCCGGTGGAGGACTCCTACCCCGCGGCCGACGCGCCCCGGCTCGAGGCCGAGCTGCGGGGCCACGTGCGCGGGATCGCCGCGCAGGAGTTCCCCGTCGCCACCGCACCGGATCGCGAACTCTGCCACGGCTGTCCGGGGCGGGGGACGGTCTGCTCCTGGCCCCGGGAGGACACGCTGCGCGAGCCGGACGCGCCTCCGGGCCCGGGCGCGCTGGCCGGCACCGGCGCGCCGCGGCTGTTCTGAGCCGGGCGCCCCGGCCCTCCCGCCGCGGCTCAAGGGCCGGATAGCGTCCGGCCGGTGCGCGCCGACCCCGTCGTCTACCAGGTCTACCCGCGCTCGTTCCAGGACTCCGACGGCGACGGGACCGGCGACCTCGACGGCGTGCGCGCCCGGCTCGGCCACGTCGCGCGGCTCGGCGCCGATGCCGTTTGGCTCTCGCCCATCCATCCCTCGCCGGGCGCCGACCTCGGCTACGACATCGCGGACTTCGACGACGTAGACGTCCTCCTCGGCGGTATGGCGGCCTGGGAGAGGCTGCGAGCCGAGGCGGACCGGCTCGGGCTCGCCCTGCTGCTCGACCTGGTCCCCTGCCACACCTCGATCGCCCACCCCTGGTTCCGCGCGCGCCCGGACTTCTACTTCTGGCGGGACGCTCCCGCCAACAACTGGCGCAGCGCCTTCGGCGGCTCGGCCTGGGTGCGGGACGGGGACACCGGGCGCTTCTTCCTGTCCTCCTACTTCCCCGAGCAAGCCGACCTCGACTGGCGCAACCCCGCTGTCGTGGCGGCCATGCAGGGCGTGGTGCGCCGCTGGCGGGAGCGGGGCGCGGCCGGGTTCCGCCTCGACGCGCTGCAGGGCCTGCTCAAGGACCCGGAGCTCCGCGACGACCCGCCGGCCGCGTGCGCACCCGTCCTGCCGACCCATCCCGAGCACGCCGCGCTCGACCACGTCCGCTCGCAGAACGCGCCCGACGTCGGCGAGGCGCTCGCGGCGCTGCGCACGGCGGCGGGGACGGACGCCTGGCTCGTAGGCGAGGTGTTCCTGCCCACGGCGCTCCTGCGCCCCTACCTCGGCCCGCTCGACGCCGCCTTCGCGCTCGAGCTGCTGCACACACGGGTGGAGCCCGCTCCCCTCCGCGCGGCGATCGCGGCGGCGTACGCGACCGGGAAGGCCGCCTGGGTGCTCTCCAACCATGACTTCGCCCGCCTCGCCACTCGGGCGGGGCGTGCCAACGAGCGCGTCCTCGCCATGCTCCTGCTCACCCTCCCGGGGCCGGTCTTCATCTACCAGGGGGACGAGATCGGCCTGGGCGAAGGCCCGGGTGCAGAGGAGCCCGTCGACCGCTTCGGCCGCGACGCGCACCGCCACCCGATGCAGTGGGACGCAAGCCCGTCGGGTGGCTTCACCACCGGCGAGCCGTGGCTGCCGCTCGTCGACCCGCCCGCGCGCAGCGTCGCCGCCCAGGAGGAGGACCGCGGCTCGCTGCTCTGGCTCTACCGGGACCTGATCGCCCTGCGTCCGGAGCTCGGCCCGGGGCTCGCCTTCCGCGACTCTGCCCCCGGTACGCTCGTCCTCGAGCGAGGCGCGCACCTCGTCGTCCTGAACCTCGGCGGCGCACCGGCACCCGCCCCCGCCGCCGGCGAGCTCCGCCTCCCCACGAGCCCGGCAGCGGCCCTCGAACCGGGGCGAATCGCCCCGCATTCCGGCTGGATAGCTCGGCGCTCACCGTGGGTTTGAACCGCCGGGCCAACGGGAACCGTCGCGGTGATCGTGCGGATCGCTGCAAGTCTCTCCCTGATGATCGCCGCGTGCGTCGTCGTCGGCTGCGGCGGCTCGTCCTCCTCGAGCGGCGGCAGGGTCACCCTCAACTGGTGGGCCTACAACGAGCCCTCGGGCTCGTTCACCAAGGCGGCCAAGCGCTGCAACCAGCAGGCGGGCGGCAGGTACGTGATCAAGTTCAACGCGCTCGGCAAGGACGCCGATACCCAGCGCCAGCAGCTCGTGCGCCGGCTCGCGGCCAAGGACTCCTCGATCGACCTGATGTCGATGGACGTCGTGTGGACCGCCGAGTTCGCCGAGGCTAAGTGGATCCTGCCGTGGCCGAAGGCGCTGGCGGCGAAGGTGAAGCGGGGAACGCTCTCCGGACCGTACCGCACCGCCACCTACCAGGGACGCCTGTGGGCCGCGCCCGCGAACTCCAACACCCAGCTCCTGTGGTACCGCAAGGACCTCGTCAAGAACCCGCCCAAGACCTGGGACGCGCTCATCGACACGGCCTCGAAGATGAAGAAGGGCGGGCGGATCGAGATCCAGGGCGCCTCCTACGAGGGCCTGACCGTGTGGTTCAACGCGCTTATCGCCTCGGCCGGCGGAAAGATCCTCGACGGCCCGAGCACGCCCGCCTTCGACAGGTCCTCGGCCACCGCCGCTCGCATCATCAGGAAGCTCGCGCGCTCGAAGGCCGCCGACCCCTCGCTCTCGACCCAGCAGGAGGACCAGAACCGCATCGCCTTCGAGAGCGGCAGCGCCGCCTTCCAGGTCAACTACCCCTTCATCTATCCGAGCGCGGCGATGGACAAGCTCACGGGCTTCAAGCAGAAGGACATCGGCTGGGCTCCCTATCCCAAGGTCGACGAGGAGCACCCGCTCCTAGCCCCGGTCGGCGGCTTCAACTGGGGCGTGGGCGCCTACACCAAGCATCCGAAGGAGGCGTTCGCGGCCGCCATGTGCCTGCGTGACGCCGGCTCCCAGCGCCTCTTCGCCACCCTCGGCGGCCTGCCGCCGACGCTCGCGGCGCTCTACTCGGACAAGAAGTTCGTCAAGAGCTACCCCTTCGCCGCGCTGATCAGGAAGCAGCTCGACTCGGGTGGCGTGCGGCCCCAGACGCCGGCCTACGCCGACGTCTCGCTCGCCATCGACACCGTGCTCTCGCCGCCGGGCTCCCTCTCGCCCAAGGATGCGGTCAGCCGGCTGACGAAGACCGTCAAGGACGCCCTCGACTCCAAGGCGCTGCTGTGAGCGCGGTCACCGCCGAGCGCACCGCCTCCGACTCCGCGCCGGCGAAGAAGCGGCCGCTCTCCGAGCGCGCCAAGGCCGAGCGGAAGCTCGGCTGGATGCTGTGCGCGCCGGCGGTCATCGTCATGCTCGCCGTCACCGCCTACCCGATCGGCTACTCGGTCTTCCTCTCGCTGCAGCGCGCCGACCTGCGCTTCCCCGGGCGGAACGCCTTCATCGGCCTCGACAACTACGTCAGCGTGCTCAGCTCGAGCCGGTGGTGGCAGGACGTCCTGCACACGGTCCTCATAACGGTGGTCTCCGTGTCCTTCGAGCTCGTGATCGGGATGCTGCTCGCGCTCGTCATGCACCGGGCGCTCGTCGGGCGCGGGCTCGTACGGACCTCGGCGCTCATCCCCTACGGCATCGTCACCGTCGTGGCCGCCTTCGCCTGGCGCCTGGCCTTCTCCAAGGCCGAGGGCGGGTTCGTCCCGAGCGTGCTGCACCTCAGCTACGACCCGCTGGGGAAGACCTGGACGACCTACCTCGTGGCCATCCTCGCTGAGATCTGGAAGACGACGCCGTTCATGGCGTTGCTCCTGCTCGCCGGCCTCGCGCTCGTGCCCGACGAGCTGCACGAGGCGGCGAAGGTCGACGGCGCCACCGCCTGGCAGCGCTTCTGGCGGATCACGATCCCGCTGATGAAGCCGGCGATCCTCGTCGCGCTGCTGTTCCGCACGCTCGACGCCTTCCGGATCTTCGACTCCGTCTTCATCATCACGGGCTCGACCCACGTGCGCTCCGTGGAGACGCTCTCGATCCTCGGCTACAACGAGCTGCTGAACCGCCTGAACCTCGGCCTCGGCTCAGCCGTCTCGGTGCTCCTCTTCATCATGGTCGCGTTCATCGCCTTCCTGTTCGTCAAGGGGTTCGGCACGTCGATGGCCTCCCAGCGGGGGGAGGGCTAGGCCATGGCCACGGCCGCGCCGAGGCGCAAGCTGCTCGGGTGGATCGGCATCGACGCGGGGGTGCTCCTCGTCTCGCTATTCCCGGTGTTCTGGATCCTCATGCTCGCGCTCAAGGCGCCCGCGACGGTCTCCGACGGCCGGATCATCCCGTCGAAGTTCTCCTTCGAGAACTTCAAGGGGATCTTCAACGAGAGCATCTTCACCAAGGCGCTCCTCAACTCGATCGGGATCGCGGTCATCGCCACGATCATCGCCGTCGTCCTCGCGGCGATGGCCGCCTACGCGATCGCGCGGCTGGACTTCCCGGGCAAGACGCTCATCCTCACGGCCGCGCTGGCGATCGCGATGTTCCCGCCCATCTCGATCGTCGGACCGCTCTATGACATGTGGCGCTCGCTCGGGCTCTACGACACCTGGCCCGGGCTCATCATCCCTTACATGACGTTCACCCTGCCGCTGGCGATCTACACGATGTCGGCGTTCTTCCGCGAGATCCCGTGGGAGCTCGAGCAGGCGGCCCAGGTCGACGGCGCGACGCCGTTCCAGGCGTTCACGCGCGTCATCGCCCCGCTGGCCGCGCCCGGCATCTTCACCACGGCGATCCTCGTCTTCATCTTCGCCTGGAACGACTTCGTCTTCGCCAACTCGCTGACCTCGACGCCGAGCGGCGCCCAGACCGTCCCGGCCGCCCTGTCCTCGTTCTCCGGCACTTCGCAGTTCCAGGTGCCGACCGGCTCGATCGCCGCCGCGGCCGTCGTCGTCACCGTCCCCATCATCATCATCGTCATGTTCTTCCAGCGGCGGATCGTCGCCGGACTGACCGCGGGCGCGGTCAAGGGTTAGGAGGCCCAGCACCCCATGGCCGACATCGTCCTCGAGCACGTGACCAAGCGCTACCCGGACGGCTTCGAGGCCGTCAAGGGCATCGACCTCGAGATCGAGGACGGGGAGTTCATGATCCTCGTCGGCCCCTCGGGGTGCGGGAAGTCCACGGCACTGCGCATGATCGCGGGCCTCGAGGACGTCTCCGACGGCGAGCTGAAGATCGGCGGTGAGGTCGTCAACGACCGCGCGCCCAAGGACCGCGACATCGCGATGGTCTTCCAGAACTACGCGCTCTACCCGCACATGACCGTGCGCGACAACATGGGCTTCGCGCTGAAGCTGGCGAAGACCGACGACGGGGAGATCAAGTCGAAGGTCGAGGAGGCGGCGAAGATGCTCGACCTCACGGACCACCTCGACCGCAAGCCGGCGAACCTCTCGGGCGGCCAGCGCCAGCGGGTGGCGATGGGCCGGGCGATCGTCCGCGACCCGCAGGCGTTCCTCATGGACGAGCCGCTCTCGAACCTGGACGCGAAGCTCCGCGTGCAGATGCGCACGCAGATCTCGAGCCTCCAGGACCGGCTCGGGACGACGATGGTCTACGTCACCCACGACCAGACCGAGGCGATGACGCTCGGCGATCGCATCGCCGTCATGCGCGCGGGCACGCTCCAGCAGGTCGGCACGCCCCGGGATCTATACGACGACCCGGAGAACCTCTTCGTCGCGGGCTTCATCGGCTCGCCGGCGATGAACTTCCTGCCGGCCACGCTCGAGGGCGCTCAGGTGAAGCTTCCGTTCGGCGAGCTCGAGCTGCCCGAGGCCCTGCGCGGCCGGCTGCGCGACGGCGCGGGCAGGGACGGCACCAAGGAGGTCATCGCCGGCCTGCGCCCCGAGGACTTCGAGGACGCCGACGTGCTCGCCGAGCACGCGCCGGACGGGATCCGCTTCACGGCCGAGATCTCCCTGCTCGAGTCGATGGGCTCGGAGTTCTACGCCTACTTCTCCGTCGAGTCCGAGGGCGTCTCGGCCGAGGAGCTCGAGGAGCTCGCGGTCGACTCGGGCAGCGCCGACCTGCCGGGCGCCGCGGAGGGCACCCGCGTCGTGGCCCGGCTCGACGCCGCCTCGCGCGTTCGCCAGGGCGAGGAGACCGAGCTGTTCTACGAGGCGGGGAAGATCCACCTGTTCGACCTCGAGACGGGCGAGAGCCTCCTCGCCGGGCGCTCGCGCGACCGCGACGTGGAGGATCAGACGGACCCCGCCTCCGCCGAGGATCGGCGCGAGCGCGACGGGGACGGCGAGCGAGACGGGGAGCGCCGCCGCCGCGGAGATCGTCCCGAGGCCTGACATACTCGCCGGCTCGTGCGCGGGCTGACCGGCCGCCAGACCGCGATCCTCGGAGCGGTCGCCGCCGCCACCGCACTCGCGGGGGTCCTGCGCTACTCGGGCGCGCCCGCGCTCCTGGCCTTTGCGCTGGCCACCGTCGCCCTGGCCGGCCTGGCCTGGGCGGTCTCCTTCGCCACCGAGGCCGTCGGCGCCCGCTACGGCCCGGCCGTCACCGGCGTCCTGCAGTCCACGCTCGGGAACCTGCCCGAGTTCTTCGTCGTGCTCTTCGCGCTGAGCGCCGGGCAGGTCGTCGTGGCCAAGACCTCGATCCTCGGCTCGATCCTCGCCAACGCCCTGCTCGTGCTCGGCCTGGCGATCATCGTCGGCGCGCGCCGCGAGCGGGACGGCGTCATGCGCTTCTCGACAAAGCTCCCGAACGACACGGCGACCCTGCTCTTCCTCGCCACCTTCATCATCGTCCTCGTCGGGCTCTCGCTCGCCTCGGGCGATCGCGCGAGCCACCATGTCCAGGGGATCTCCGTGGCCGGGGCGATCTGCCTGCTCGTCGTGTACACGACGTGGGTCGTACCCTACCTGCGCTCGGGCACCGCGGGAGAGGGCGAGGCGCCCGCCGGCGGCCCGCCGCTGCCCGTCGCGCTCGGCATCCTCGCCGTCGGCGGGCTCGGCTCCGCCTTCGTCTCCGACTGGTTCGTCCACGCGCTCGGGCCGACGATCCACCAGCTCGGCGTCTCCGAGGCGTTCGCGGGGCTCGTCATCGTGGCCATCGCCGGCAACGCCGTCGAGAACTTCGCGGCGATCGTGCTCGCCCACAAGGGCGAGGCCGACCTGGCGATCTCGATCGTCAAGAACTCCGTCGCCCAGGTCGCGGCCTTCCTCTTCCCGCTGCTCGTGCTCGTTTCGCTGCTCATCGCCCACCCGCTCGACTTCGCCCTCGACCCGATCTACATCGGCGCGCTGCTCGGCACCGCGCTGGCCATCTACCAGGTCACGATCGACGGCGCGGCGACCGTCTTCGAGGGCGCCGCGCTCGTGGCCGCCTTCGTCGTGCTCGGGGTCGTCGCGCTCTACGAGTGAGCGTTCCTCAAGCGGGGTCAGACGCCTCTCAGGAGCGCTCGAGCCCCAGCAGCAGCCGCTTCTTCTCGACGCCGCCGGTGTAGCCGCCGAGCCGCCCGCCGGCGGGGACGATGCGGTGGCAGGGGATGACGATCGGGACCGGGTTCGCCCCCAGCGCGCCGCCGGCGGCCCGGGCGCCCGCGGGGACGCCCGCCTCGGCCGCCACCGCGCCGTAGGTCCGCACGGAGCCGAAGGGGATCCGGGCGGTGGCCTCGAGCACGCGACGTCCGAAGCCGGGCCGCACGAGGGACCAGTCGACCGGGACCTCGAAGTCCCGCCGCGCGCCGGAGAAGTACTCCTCGAGCTCGCGCCGCAGCGGGTCAAGGCGCGCCGGCGCCTCGAGCACGCGGGGGGAGAGGCGGCGGGCGAGGTCCGCGAGCGTCTCGTCGCGGTCCCACGCGGCGAGGTAGGAGATCCTGACGACGCCGGCCGGCGTGGCGGCGCCGAGCAGCGGCCCGAGCGGCGAGTCGAGCTCGGCGTAGGCGACGTCGAGGAGGCCATCCGCCGCGGCGCGGGCGCGCACGCGGTCGGTGAGGGCGGTGAGCGAGGTCATGGGGCGAGCTCCTTGCGCAGGGTGGACAGGGCGGCGAAGACGTTGCGGCGCGCGGCGGCCTCCGAGCCGCCGTCGTGGGCGGCGATCTCGGCGTAGGAGAGGTCGCAGGCGAAGCGCAGCGCGACCGCGGCGCGCTGGCGGCGGGGGAGGGCGTCGACGCGGCGCCAGAGGGCGGCGTCCCACACGGGCGCGTCCTCGGCGCCGGGCTCCGGGGCGGC
Organism: Solirubrobacterales bacterium; assembly: GCA_038276395.1. GTDB lineage: Bacteria > Actinomycetota > Thermoleophilia > Solirubrobacterales > Solirubrobacteraceae > JBBQAA01. The sequence continues at coordinate 79,611 of JBBQAA010000055.1, forward strand.
CTCGAGCGGGGCCTCGCGGCGCGCGCGGCGGTGGTGGTCGACGGCCTTCCGCGCGGCGATCGTCAGGAGCCAGCCGCGCAGGTTCTCCGCGCGGCCGAGCGCCGGGTAGGCGCGCAGCGCGGCGAGGAAGGTCTCCTGGAAGGCGTCGTCGGCGTCGGCCTCCGGCAGGCGGGCGCCGAGAAAGCCCCGCACCTCGAGCGCGTGGCGGTCGAGCAGGGCCTCGAAGGGGGGTAGCGCCGCGGTGGCCATGCCCCCATTGAACGGGCGGGCGCGGCGCCGCGTTACATCGCATCGCCGCGCCGCCCGTTTTCGGCCGCGCGGCGCGGGGCACACGAACCCGAAGGAACCGACCCGCCGCACCGACCCAAGGAGACAGACCGTGACCGTCCGCTCGAGCTCGCAGGGCATCCTCGCCGACGACAAGTCAGACGTCCGCGAGGAGATCGTCGAGATGCTGAAGCAGGCCTACTGGATGGAGCTCGAGACCGTCATCTCCTACACGACGAACTCCGTGAACCCCGACGGCGTGCGCGCGCAGGAGATCATCGAGTCGCTGAAGGCCGACATCCAGGAGGAGCTCGGCCACGCGATCCAGTTCGCCACGCGCATCAAGGAGCTTTACGGCGTCGTTCCCGGCTCGCTCGAGTTCACGCCCGAGCAGTCCTACCTGCAGCCGCCCGAGCAGCAGACGGACGTCGTTCACGTGATCAAGGGCGTGATCGAGGCCGAGACCGGCGCCATCGAGCACTACAACAAGATCATCGAGTTCACCGACGAGCCCGACCCGGTGACCAACGACATGGTCGTCTCCGTCCTGCGCGACGAGGAGGGCCATCGCCGGCTCTTCGAGGGCTTCCTCCGCGAATACGAGGTCGAGGGCCTGGCCTGAGGTTAGGCGCCCCGAGCCCGTCGCGCGGCCCCCGGTGGCTGTCATACTCGTCCCCATACCGGGACTCGGCGGAAAGGGGGTGGGCCGCATGCAGGAGAGAAGACACGCCGGCCGCCGCGAGGCGCCCGGCGAGAACGAGCAGGAGCTGTTGCGGCGCTACCACCAGGAGGGCGACCGCGAGGCCCGGCGGCTCCTGATCGAGCGGATGATGCCCCTCGTGCGCTCGCTCGCCCGCCGCTACGCGGGCCGCGGCGAGTCGCTCGACGACCTCGAGCAGGTCGGATTCGTCGGGCTCATCAAGGCCGTCGACCGCTTCGACGTCAGCCGCGAGCTGCGCTTCTCCACCTTCGCCGTGCCCACCATCCTCGGGGAGATCAAGCGCCACTTCCGCGACCGCACGTGGTCGGTGCGGGTCTCGCGCTCTATCCAGGAGCTGAACGCCAAGGTGGTCAAGGAGGCCGACCGCCTCTCGGCCAAGCTCGGCCGCGCGCCGACGCTCGAGGAGCTGGCCGAGGCCGCGGGCTCGACCGTCGAGCTCGTGCTCGAGGCGCTGCAGGGCGCGCGCGCCTACTCCACCGTCCCGCTCGACGAGCCGCTCGGCGAGGACGAGGAGCCCGTCGCCCGCCTCGGCGACGTCGATCCGAACTTCGCCCGCGCCGAGGATCGCGTGGAGATCCGCCGCGGCCTCGGGGTGCTGGAGGAGCGCGAGCGGCGGATCGTCACGCTGCGCTTCGTTCAGGGCCTCACCCAGCGCGAGATCGCCGACCAGGTCGGGATCTCCCAGATGCACGTCTCCCGCCTGCTGCGGCGCTCGCTGGAGCAGATGGGGGACCGCGTGGGGCGCCCGGAGCCCACCGCCCAGCGGTGAGTCTGCCCGCGGCGATCCTCGACGTCGACGGCACACTCGTCGACACGAACTACCAGCACGCTCTCTCCTGGCACCGTGCGTTCGTCCAGCACGACGTCCACGTGCCGGTGTGGAAGGTGCATCGCGCGATCGGCATGGGCAGCGACCAGCTCGTGCCGGCGCTCGCCGGCGAGGAGGCCGAGCGCGAGCGGGGGGATTCCATCCGCGCCGCCGAGAAGGCGCTCTACATGGACGGCATCGCTCTCGTCGAGCTGCTGCCCGGCGCGCGCGACTTCGTCCTGTGGCTGGCCGAGCGTGGGCACGAGGTCATCCTCTCCTCGAGCGCCAAGGAGGAGGAGATCGCCCACTACCTGGAGCTGCTCGACGTGGGGGACGCGATCGCCGGCCACACCGCCTCGGGCGACGTCGAGCAGACGAAGCCCGAGCCCGACGTGGTGAAGGCTGCGCTCGAGAAGCTCGGCGGCGCGGCCGCCGATGGTCACGCCGTCATGGTCGGCGACTCCGTCTACGACGTGGAGGCCGCGGGCCGCGCCGGCCTCCCCACCGTGGCGGTCCTCACCGGGGGCTTCGGGGAGGACGAGCTGCGCGCCGCCGGCGCCGCCGCGGTCTTCGCCGGCCTCGCCGAGCTGCGCGCGGGCGTCGGCAAGACGCCGCTCACGAGTTGACGGCGACGCCGCGCGGGGCATACTGAGCGCCCATGCCTCGCTCCATGTGGACCGGCGCCATCTCCTTCGGGCTCGTCAACGTGCCCGTGAAGATGTACTCGGCGGTCTCCGGAAAGACGGTGCGCTTCCACCAGCTCCACGGGGAGGACGGCGGCCGCGTCAAGCAGAAGCGCGTCTGCTCGCTGGACGGCGAGGAGGTCCCCTACGAGGAGATCGTCAAGGGCTACGAGATCGGCCCGGACTCCTACGTCATCGTGACGCCGGACGAGCTCGAGTCGCTCGATCCCAAGGCGACCAAGACGATCGACATCGAGGACTTCGTCGAGCTCGACGACATCGACCCGATCTACTTCGACCACGCCTACTACCTGGCCCCGGCCGCGGGCGCGGGGAAGAGCTACACGCTGCTGCACGAGGCAATGGTGAAGAGCGGCAAGGCGGGCATCGCCCGCGTCGTCATGCGCCAGAAGCAGTACCTGTGCGTGCTGCGGGCCACGCGCTCGGGCGCGATCGCTATGTCGACGATGAACTACGGCGACGAGGTCGTTGCGCCGGACGCGATCGACGAGCTCGACGGCATCGGCGAGGTCGAGGCCACGGCGCGCGAGGTGAAGATGGCCGAGCAGCTCATCGAGTCCCTGGCCACCGACTGGGATCCCGCCCGGTACTCCGACAACTATCGCGAGCGCGTGCTCCAGCTGATCGAGAAGAAGGCCGCGGGCGAGGAGATCGCCGTTCAGCCCGAGGCGGAGCCCGTCGCCGTCCCCGACCTCATGGCCGCGCTCGAGGCGAGCCTCGCCGCCGTGCGCGGGGAGGACGGGGACCGCCCCGAGGCGAAGGAGCCGGCGGCCAAGGGCAAGGGTGACGCCGCCAAGGGCTCGGCCGGCAAGGGCTCCGGCACCAAGGGGACGAACGGGAGCGCCTCCAAGGGCGCGAAGAAGAAGCCGGCCTCGCGCGCCAAGGCCAAGACCTCGTAGCGGCTACGCCGTCGCGGCGGCGTGCTCGCCGAGCCAGGCCGACGCCTCGTCGGCCGGCAGCGGGCGGCAGATGCGGTAGCCCTGAAGCGTGTCGCAGCCCTGCTCGCGCAGGAACCCGGCCTGCGTCTCGGTCTCGACGCCCTCGGCCACGGTGGCGAGCTCGAGCTCGCGGGTGTGGGAGAGGATCGCGGTCACGACGCCGCCGGCGTGGGCGTCCTCCCCGAGGTCGGAGACGAACGAGCGGTCGATCTTGATCGTCGAGATGAGGTTCGCCCCGTCCGCGCGCAGGCGGCGCAGATAGGCCAGCGAGGAGAAGCCCGTGCCGAAGTCGTCGATCGCCGCCCGGTCCCAGCTCTCAAGCTGAGAGCACGCGGCGCCGAGCGCCCAGTCGCCGAGCGGGACGATCGCCCCCGACTCCTCGGCCAGCGGGATGAACTCGCCCGGGGAGACGAGCCCGAAGGCCGGATGGTGCCAGCGCAGGAGCGCCTCGACGGAGCGGACCTCGCCGGTGCCCGGTGCGACGAGCGGCTGGAAGTGCAGCGCGAGCTGGCCCGTCCCGGCCGCGTGGGGAAGGTCGGCGAGGAGGGCCCGGCGGCGGTGCAGGAGCTGCGTCATCTCCGCGTCGCAGTAGGGCGAAGGAGCCGGCCGGGGTGCGCCGCGCGGCGGCCCGGGCGTTCGCCAGCGCCTCGGCGGGCACGCGGCCGTCGGCGGGGAGGAGGCCGATCCCGACGCGGCCCTCGGCCACCACGGGCACGTCGGCGACGTCGAAGGGGCGCGCGATCGCGTCGAGCAGACGGCAGGCCAGGCCAGCGGCCTCGGGGCCCGCCCCCAGGGACTCGGCCACGACCGCGAAGCCGTCCTCGCCGGGGTGACCGATCGTGTCGGCCCCGCCGAGGTCGGCGGCGAGGGTGGCGGCGATCCGCTCGAGGCCGCCGAGCTCGAGGTGGAGCAGCGGCAGCGAGCGGCCGGTGCGCTCCGCGCGATCGAGCGCCGAGCCGACGCGGCGCTCGAGCAGCCGCGGCGCGGGAGGCCCGTGAGCGGGTGGAAGCTGTCGAGCTGGGCGAGCCCCGACTCGGCCTACTTGCGGTCGATCGCGCCGGCCAGCGCCGCGGCCAGGGCGGGTCCGTCGTCCTGGCCTCTGACCAGGTAATCCTGCGCGCCCCGGCGCACCGCGTCGATCGCCACGTGCTCGTCCGCGAGGCAGGAGAGCACGACGATCGGCACCTCGCCGGCCGCCGGGGTCAGCGCAGCGAAGCACGAGATACCGTCCGAGTCGGGCAGGGCGAGGTCGAGGACGACGACGTCGCAGGCGTGGGCGGTCAGGCGCGCCGTCGCGTGGGAGACCGTGGCGACGTGGGCGATCCGGAAGGCCCGGTCACGCGCGCGCACCCCGCGGAGGGCCTGCTCGAAGAGCAGCGCGTCCGGGGCTGTCGTCGACGAGCAGGACCTCGAGGGCGGAGGGGGCATGCGGGTGGCGGCGAGCCGAACGGGGCATCCTCCCGGCGTGCCGAGACTGAAGCGCGTCGACTCCTCCTCCCCCGGCATCCGCCGCCGGCGGCGGGGCCGGGGCTTTCAGTACGTGGACGAGGACGGCAGCCGGGTGCAGGACGACGAGGTCCTCGCCCGGATCGTCACGCTCGCCATCCCCCCGGCGTGGAAGGACGTGTGGATCTCCGTGCACCCGATGGGCCACATCCAGGCCACGGGGATCGACGACGCCGGGCGCAAGCAGTACCGCTACCACGATCGCTGGCGGGAGCGGCGCGACGCGCAGAAGTTCCAGACGATGCTCGAGTTCGCCGAGGCGCTGCCCGCCGTGCGGCGCGTCGCGCTGGGCGACCTCGCGCTCGACGGGCTCCCGCGCGAGAAAGCACTGGCCTGCGCCGTGCGCCTGCTCGACGTCGGCTTCTTCCGGGTCGGGTCGGAGGACTACGCGGAGCAGAACGAGTCCTACGGCCTGGCGACCCTGAAGAAGAGCCACGTGAAGATCGAGGACGGCGTCCTGCACTTCGACTTCCCCGCCAAGAGCAGGCAGCAGCGAGAGCAGTTCCTGCGCGACCCGATCATCTGCCGGACCGTGTCGGCGATGCGCCGGCGCCGCGGCGGGACGGACGAGCTCCTGGCCTACAAGGACGCCCGCGGGCGCTGGCAGGACGTGCGCTCAGACGACATCAACGCCTACATCAAGCAGATCACCAGCGGGGACTTCTCGGCCAAGGACTTCCGGACATGGAATGCCACGGTCCTCATGGCCGTCCGCCTCGGCCGCGCGGCGGAGCGCCCGGGGTCCAGGACGGCGCGCAAACGCGTGGTGGCGGCCGCGGTCAAGGACGTCGCCTTCTTCCTCGGGAACACTCCGGCGGTGTGCCGGGCCTCCTACATCGACCCGCGGGTCATCGACCGCTTCGAGGGCGGCCTGACGATCAGCCGCCCGCTCGCGGCGCGGGCCGACCCCGGCCAGGACGAGGTCCCCTCCGACGTGGCGCTCGGCGGCGGGGTAGACGCCGCCGTCATCGACCTGATCGCCGGCCACGAGGACTCCCCGCGCGTGCAGGAGCTGCCGGAGGCGGCGTAGGCCCGGCGTCAGCCGGGGGCTTCGGCCTGGTCGCCCCTGGCCACACGCCCGGGCGTGAGGACCCGCGCGCGGACGCCGAAGAACGTGCCGAGCTCGGAGTTGACCCACACGAGCAGCGCGCCCCACTTCTCCAGCGTGTCCGGGTCCCGGGTGATGACCACGCAGCGATCGCAGGGCTCGGCGACCTCGAGGATCGCCTCGCCCACCGCGATCCGGTGGCCGGTCCAGTTCCGCTCGGCGAAGGGCGGCGCGTCGAGCCCGAGGTGGAGGTTCGGGCGAAAGCGGCGGATGTCGATGGGGCGGCCGGTGCGCTCCTGCACCGCGCGCCGGGAGGCCTCGGTCGTGACGAGGACCGTGCCCGGCTCGTCGGGCCGCCCGCCGAGGTCCCGATGCAGCGCGATCTCGTAGCCGAGGTCGGCGGAGACGGCGGCGGGGAGCTCCGGGTCGCTCCACTCCCGCACGCTCCCGTCGGGCGCACGGATCTGTGGCTCGGGCGGGTCGGCGGGGTCGAGCGCGTCGCCGGGATGCGCGGGGTAGCACGCGCCCCAGGCCAGGACCCGCGGGATCGCCCGCGCGTTGAAGCGCGCGCCGCCGCGCGTGAGGAAGTGAACCCGGTCCCCGCCCACCCCGCGCGGTCCGAGCCGCACCGCCGCAAGCGCCTCGCCGGCAAAGCCCTTGACCGGCCAGCGGTGAAGCGCGAGAACGGAGCCGGAGGACACGATTCTCACCTTAGACTCGACCCGTGGCCCGGCGGCGCGTCCTTCACGGACTGTCCTTCTTCCCGCGCGGCGGCTCGGCGCAGGTCGTGCGGGCGCTCGCGCGGGCGCTCCCAGCGCACGGCTGGGACGTCACGGTCCTCGCCGGCTCCTACCCGCCCGACGCCGCCGCCGAGGACTTCTTCGGCGGCCTCGATCTCCACGCCGTCGACTACTCGGCGGCGGCGGCGGCGGCGGCCGACCCGCTCGCCCACCTGCCACCCTTCCACCCCTCCTACGAGGACCGGGAGGACGCGCCCGACCGTGTCTTCGCTCGCCTGGACGACGAGCTCTACGAGCACCACGTCGACTTCTGGGCCGACACGCTGGCGCGCGCCGGCGCCGCTGAGGCCGATGTCCTCCACCTCCACCATCTGACGCCGATGTACGAGGCGGCGCGGCGCGTTGCGCCCGGCGTGCCCGTCGTCGGCCACCTCCACGGCACCGAGCTGCTGATGCTCGAGGAGATCGCGGACGGGCCGCCGCCCGGGTGGGAGCACGCGCGCGCGTGGGGGGAGCGCATGACGCGCTGGGCTCACGGCTGCGCGCGGGTCGTCCTGCTCTCGGCCACCCAGGAGGACCGGGCCGAGGCGCTGCTGGGCCTCGACCCGCGCGAATGCACGGTCCTGCCCAACGGCTTTGACCCCGAGAGCTTCAGGCCCGCCCCGCGGACCCCCGCCGAGCGCGCGATGTTCTGGCGCGAGCAGCTCGTCGAGCATCCGCGCGGCTGGCGCCCGGGAGAGCGCGCGGGCTCGGTCGCCTACACCGAGGCGGACATCGCCCCGCTCACGGCCGGCGGGACGGTCGTGCTCTACGTCGGGCGCTTCACCAAGGTCAAGCGCATCTCGCTGCTCATACGCGCGTGGTCGCGCGCGCGAAAGAACACGGACCCCGCCGCCGGGCCCGCCGCGCTCGTCCTCGTCGGCGGCCACCCCGGGGAGTGGGAGGGCGAGCACCCGCTCGAGGCGATCGCGCAGAGCGGCGCGCCCGACGTCCTCCTCGCCGGCTGGCACGGGCAGGAGGAGCTCCCCGCCTTCCTGAACGCGGCCGACGCGACGGTGCTCGCCTCCGTGCGCGAGCAGTTCGGGCAGGTGGTCGTCGAGGGGATGGCCTGCGGCCTGCCCGCGGTGGCCGTGGCGGCCTACGGCCCGGGGGAGATCATCGCCGACGGCGAGACCGGCTGGCTCGTCCCGCCGGACGACGAGGAGGCCCTGGCCACGGCGCTCAGCGCCGTCCTCACCGACCCGGAGGAGCGCCGCCGCCGCGGCGGGAACGCCGCGCGCGAGGCCGCCGCGCGCTACGGCTGGCCGGCCATCGCCGGGCGCCTCGCGGAGCTGTACGAGGACCTCACGGCGTAGTAGCATTCCGCCCTCCCTCGTGCGCTCACCGCCGCCGCTTCCCGCACCGTTCACATGGACCGCAGATCTCCCCGCCCCGGGGCCACTGGCCTCTACGACCCCGCATCCGAGCACGACGCCTGCGGCGTCGCGTTCGTCGCCGACCTCACGGGCATCCCGAGCCACAAGGTCCTCGAGCGCGCGCTCCTCGCGCTCCTGAACCTCGAGCACCGCGGCGCCGAGGGCGCCGACCCGACGACCGGCGACGGCGCCGGGATCCTCTTCGCCCTCCCGCACGAGCTCTTCGCCGCCGAGCTCGACTTCGCGCTGCCCGACCCCGGCCGCTACGCCGTCGGGATGCTCTTCCTGCCCCAGGACGCCGCCCGCCGCGCGGAGCTCGAGGCGCTCGTCGAGGCGAGGGTGGCGGCCGAGGGCCAGCACGTGCTCGGCTGGCGCGACGTGCCCGTGGCCGAGGAGCACTGCGGCGTCTCGGCTCGCGCCACGGCGCCCCGGACCCGCCAGGTCTTCGTCCAGGCCGGTGCGCGCACGGGCTCGGGGCTCCCCTTCGAACGCCGGCTCTACGTCATCCGCCGGATGCTCGAGAAGGCCTCCGGGGCCGAGCTCGCGATCCCCTCCTTCTCCTCCCGCACGGTCGTCTACAAGGGGATGCTGACCGCCCCGCAGCTCCCCCACTACTACCCCGACCTGCGCGACGCGCGCACGAGGACCCGCGTCGCGCTCGTGCACTCGCGCTTCTCCACCAACACGTTCCCGAGCTGGCCACTGGCCCACCCCTACCGCCTGATCGCCCACAACGGCGAGATCAACACCCTGCGCGGCAACCAGAACTGGATGCGCGCGCGGGAGTCCCAGCTCGCCTCGAAGCTCTTCGGGGACGACCTCGGCAAGGTCCTGCCCGTCGTCGCCCAGGGTGGCTCTGACTCGGCCACGCTCGACAACGTGCTCGAGCTGCTGCACCTCGGCGGGCGCTCCCTGCCCCACGCGATCATGATGATGATCCCCGAAGCCTTCCGCGACCGGGACGACCTGCCGCAGGAGGTCGAGGACTTCTACCTGTTCCACTCCTGCCTCATGGAGCCGTGGGACGGCCCCGCCGCCGTCGCCTTCACCGACGGGCGCTACGTGGGCGCGACGCTCGACCGCAACGGGCTGCGCCCCGGCCGCTGGCAGCAGACGAGCGACGGCTGCGTCGTCCTCGCCTCGGAGACCGGCGTCCTGCCCGCCGCGCCCGAGGACGTCGTGCGCAAGGGCCGCCTTCAGCCCGGGCGGCTCTTCCTCGTCGACCTCGGGGAGCCGGGCCCGGGCACCGGCGGCGAAGCCGTTGGTCGAATCGTCCCCGACGCCGAGGTGAAGCTCGAGGTCGCCCGGCAGCAGCCCTACGGCGAGTGGTATCGCTCCTCGACGGTCACGCTCGACGACCTGCCCGAGCGCGAGCCGCGCGCCCCCCGGGTCGAGCCGCTGCGGGCCAAGCAGCTCGCCTTCGGCTACACGCAGGAGGACCGCCGCCTCGTCATCGCCCCGATGGCGGTGAACGGGGAGGAGCCGACCGCCTCGATGGGCAACGACGCCGCGCTGGCCGTCCTCTCCGACCGCCAGCCGCCGCTCTTCTCCTACTTCAAGCAGCTCTTCGCGCAGGTGACGAACCCGCCGGTCGACCCGATCCGGGAGAACGTCGTCATGTCGCTCTACTCGGGCGTCGGCGGCGAGCAGAACTTGCTCTCCGAGAGCCCGGCGCACGCCCACCAGCTCGTCCTGCAGCAGCCGATCCTGCGCAACAAGCACCTGGAGAAGCTCCGCCAGGTCTCCCACGACGTCTTCGCCGCGCGCACGCTCGACATCACCTGGCCGGCCGGCGAGGGCCCGGACGGCATGGAGGCCCGGCTCGACGACCTCTGCCGCGAGGCCGAGCGCTCGGTCACGGCGGGGGCGAACATCCTCATCCTCTCCGACCGTAACGTGGGGGAGGACCGGGCGCCGATGCCCTCGCTCCTGTCCGTCGCGGCCGTCCACCAGCACCTCGTGCGGTGCCACACGCGCCTGCGCTGCGGGCTCGTCGTGGAGACCGGGGAGCCGCGGGAGATCCACCACATGGCGACGCTCATCGGCTACGGCGCCTCGGCCATCAACCCCTACCTCATGTTCGAGTCCCTCGACGAGCTGGCCGAGCGCCACCTGCTGCCGATCGACCTCGAGATCGAGGAGGCCGAGCGGCGCATCGTCAAGGCCATCGGCAAGGGCCTCCTGAAGACGATCTCGAAGATGGGGATCTCGACCATCCAGTCCTACTGCGGCGCGCAGATCTTCGAGGCGGTGGGCCTCGACCCCGCGCTCGTGGACCGCCACTTCACCGGCACGCCCTCCCGGATCGGCGGGGTGGGGATCGACGTCCTCGCGCGCGAGGCGCTCGAGCGCCACGGCCGCGCCTACCCGCGCTACCGGCGCGAGATCCTGCCCGTCGGCGGCGTCCTGCAGTGGCGGCGCGACGGCGAGCTGCACATCTGGGACCCGGACGCGATCGCCAAGCTCCAGCAGGCGGTGCGCGCGACGGACGGCGAGGCCACCGAGACCTACCGGGAGTTCGCCGCGCGCGTGAACGACGACACCACCCGCCGCGCGGCGCTGCGCGGGCTGCTGCGCCTGCGCGAAGACCTCGAGCCCGTCCCGCTCGCCGAGGTCGAGCCCGCGGCGGTGATCGCCAAGCGCTTCTCCACGGGTGCGATGTCGCTCGGCTCGATCTCCCCCGAGTCCCACGAGAACCTGGCCATCGCCATGAACCGCGTCGGCGGCAAGTCCAACACGGGCGAGGGCGGGGAGGACCCGAAGCGCTTCACGGACGACCGCCGCTCGGCGATCAAGCAGATCGCCTCGGGGCGCTTCGGGGTCACCGCGCACTACCTGGTCAACGCCGACCAGCTCCAGATCAAGATGGCCCAGGGCGCCAAGCCCGGCGAGGGCGGCCAGCTCCCGGGCCACAAGGTCGACCCCTACATCGCCTACCTGCGCAACTCGACGCCGGGCGTCGGGCTCATCTCGCCGCCGCCCCACCACGACATCTACTCGATCGAGGATCTGAAGCAGCTGATCTACGACCTGCGCAGCGCCAACCCCGCGGCGACCGTCTCGGTCAAGCTCGTCTCCGAGGTCGGGGTCGGCACGGTGGCCGCCGGCGTGGCCAAGGCCAACGCCGACCACGTCGTCGTCTCCGGCCACGACGGCGGAACGGGCGCCTCCCCCCAGTCCTCGATCCAGGCCGCCGGGGTGCCGTGGGAGATCGGGCTGGCCGAGACCCAGCAGACGCTCCTGCTGAACGGCCTGCGCTCGCGGATCGTCGTCCAGGTCGACGGCCAGATGAAGACCGGGCGCGACGTCGTCGTGGCCGCGCTCCTCGGCGCCGACGAGTTCGGGTTCTCGACGGCGCCGCTCATCGCGATGGGCTGCATCATGATGCGGGTCTGCCACCTGAACACCTGCCCGGTGGGGATCGCCACGCAGGACCCCGAGCTGCGCCGACGCTTCACGGGCACCCCGGAGCACGTCGTCGACTACATGCTGCTCGTCGCCGGGGAGACCCGCGAGCTCATGGCCGGTCTCGGGGTGCGCACCCTCGACGAGCTGATCGGTCGCACCGACCTGCTCGAGCTGGACGACGCGATCGACCACTGGAAGGCCCGCGGCGTCGACCTCTCCGGCGTCCTGGCCATGCCCGAGCTCGGCGAGGGCGCCCCGCGCCACCGCGTCTCCGGCCCGCCGCCGGTGCTCGGGGACCACCTCGACCACGGCCTGATCGAGGAGGCGCGGGAGGCGCTCGACTCGGGGACCCAGGTGACGCTCGAGCGCCGCGTGCGCAACGTCCACCGCTGCGTGGGGGGGATGCTCTCCGGCGAGATCGCCCGCCGTCACGGGGCCGAGGGCCTGCCCGAGGACACGATCCGCGTCGCCTTCGCGGGCTCGGCCGGCCAGTCCTTCGGCGGCTGGCTCGCCCACGGCGTGACCTTCTCCCTGCAGGGCGAGACCAACGACTACACGGGCAAGGGGCTCTCGGGCGGGGTCATCTCCGTGCGGCCGGCCGAGTCGGCGGCCTACAAGGCGGAGGACAACGTCATCGTCGGCAACACGGTCCTCTACGGCGCGACGGCGGGCCGCGCCTTCTTCCGCGGCCTCGCCGGGGAGCGCTTTGCGGTGCGGAACTCCGGCGCCGCGGCGGTCGTCGAGGGCGTGGGCGACCACGGCTGCGAGTACATGACGGGCGGCCGGGTCGTCGTGCTCGGCCCCACCGGGCGGAACTTCGCCGCCGGCATGAGCGGCGGGATCGCCTATGTATGGGACGAGCCCGGCCGCTTCGCCCGCAACTGCAACACCGAGCTCGTCGACATCGAGCCGCTCGGCGAGCACGACGAGGACGAGCTGCGCGAGCTCGTGGCCGAGCACGCCGACCGCACCGTCTCGCCCGTGGCCCGGCGCCTGCTGGCGGGCTGGGACGCCTACGTGCGCCACTTCGTCAAGGTCATGCCGCGGGACCTGAAGCGGGTGCTCGAGGAGCGCGCCGCTGCCGCCGAGGCCGAGCAGGTCCTTGCGTAGATGGGTGAGCTCGGCGGGTTCCTCAAGCTCCACCGGGTGGGGTTCGCCAAGCGCGACCCCGCCGAGCGGGTGGGCGACTACGAGCGCTACTTCGACCCGCAGCCCGAGGCCACGCTCAAGGAGCAGGGCGCCCGCTGCATGGACTGCGGCGTGCCCTTCTGCCACGAGGGCTGCCCGCTCGGCAACCTCATCCCGGACTGGAACGACCTCGTCTACCGCGGCCTGTGGAAGGTCGCGCTCGACCAGCTCCACCTGACCAACAACTTCCCCGAGTTCACGGGCTCGATCTGCCCGGCGCCGTGCGAGTCGGCCTGCGTGCTGGCCATCAACGCCGACCCCGTGACGATCGAGCAGATCGAGCTGGCGATCGCCGAGCGCGCCTGGCAGGAGGGGTGGATCGTCGCCGAGCCGCCGCCCCGGCGCTCGGGGCGGACCGTGGCCGTCGTCGGCTCGGGGCCTGCCGGGCTGGCCGTCGCCGCCGAGCTGAACAAGGCCGGGCACGAGGTCACCGTCCTCGAGCGCGACGAGGGCCCGGGCGGGCTCATGCGCTTCGGCGTGCCCGACGCCAAGCTGCCGAAGGGGATGATCGACCGGCGCGTCGCCGTGCTCGCCGAGGAGGGGATCGCCTTCCGCTTCGGCGTCGACGTCGGCCGCGGGGCGAGCGCCGCCGAGCTGCGCGCGCAGTGGGACGCGGTCGTCTTCGCCACGGGCTCGCGCGTGCACCGCGATCTCGACGCCCCCGGACGGGAGCTCGCCGGGGTCCACTTCGCGATGGACTACCTCTACGGCCGTAACCGCCACGTGGCCCGCCTCGAGGGGCGCCCCGCGCCCGAACCCGATCCGGAGCGCGAGATCAGGGCGGCGGGCAAGCGCGTCGTCGTCATCGGCGGCGGCGACACGGGGATGGACTGCATCTCGAACTCCCACCGCGAGGGCGCCGAGGAGGTGACGCTGCTCGACGTCTACCAGGCCCTGCCGGCCGACGGCCGCGACCCCCGCTCGCCCTGGCCCCTGCCTCCCAAGCGCACGGCCACGACCTACGCCCTGGAGGAGGGAGGCCGGCGGCGCTGGGGCACCGAGGTCACGCGCTTCGAGGGTGAGGACGGCCGGGTCACGTGCGTGCACGCGCGCCAGGTTGTGGGCACCTCCTCGCGGGACCTGAGGCCCGTGCCGGGCAGCGAGTTCTCGGTCGCCGCCGACCTCGTGCTCATCGCGATCGGCTTCTCCGGGCCCGAGACCGAGACCGGCCCGGTGGCCGAGCTCGGGCTCGACCTGGATATGCGCGGGAACATCCTCGCGCCTGTCTACACCGCCTCGGAGGAGGGCGTCTTCGCCTGCGGGGACTGCCGCATCGGCCAGTCCCTCGTCGTCACCGCCATCGCCGAGGGGCGCAAGTGCGCCCGGATCGTCAACCGCTTCCTCGGCGGCTCCCCGATGGACGCCGACCGCGAGCTGCTCGCCGCCGGCCCGGTGGCTCGCACGAGCGACCACTCGCTGCGCGCGGCGGGCATGGCCGCGGGCACCGTCACGGCGGGCGATGACTTCTTCTCGGGCCCCGGAGCCTGAGCGGATCCTGAGAGGGGGCGCCGCCATGCTTGGCGGTGCCGGGCGGGGGGTATCCCGAGGACATGTCCCTGATCGTCTTCCTCATCCTGCTCGCCCTGACCGGGCTCATCACCGGCGCGCTGGCGCGGCTCGCGCTGCCCGGCCCCGACCCGATGTCGATCGGGCAGACGATTCTGCTCGGCATCGCCGGTTCGCTCACCGCCGGGCTCATCACCGGCCTCGTGTGGCACCGCGGGGCGGGGATCATCGTCTCCGTCCTCGCCTCGACGTTGATCCTCTACGTGATGCGCCGCCGCGAGGGCGGCTCGCTGACCGAGCCCGGCTCGCGCGGTCGCGCGCGCTGAGGCGCCGGCAGGGGGGGTGGCTCCGGGCCGCCCCGCGCCTGGAGCGTCCTGGCCCTCAATCCAGGCGCTCGAGCAGCCAGCGGGCGTGCGCCTCCATCCGCGCGGGGGGGAAGGCCTCGGGGTCGGTGAGCACGAGCCGCGCTGCCTCGTCGGAGAGTGCGAAGAACGTCCGCGCGGTCATCTCGGGGTCGGGTGACTCCCGCCCTCCCGGGGTAAGCCCTCCCGCCACGGCGGCAGCGAGCTCCGCGAGAACGGCGGCGCGGCCCTCGGCGATCCCGTCGCGCAGCGCCGGCGGCGCGCCCTCGGGCGGCATGAGCATGAGCCGCCAGGTCAGCGGGTCCGAGCGCACCGCCTCGAGGTAGGCGCCGAGGCTCCGCACGAGCTCCTCGACCGGGTCCTCGAGCTGGGCGACGGCGCGCTCGGCCACGCGGGCGCCGGCGCTCGCGCCCCGGCCCGAGGCGCAGGCGCGCTGGAACGCTGAGCTGCAGGCGAAGATGACGGGCACCGTGTGGATGGACGGGCTGCGCGAGCTGGTACCTTGACGCGGGCGGCCGAAACACGACGCTCTGGCCCGACCAGACGTTCACCTTCCGGCGGCTGCTCACGGACTTCGACGCCGCGGAGTACGCGGCTCCGGTCGCGCCGGCGCCCGGCGAGCGGTCCGTCGCGGCAGCCGCGGCGTGAACGGCTCATTCCCGCAGTTGTCGGCGCCCCCCGACCACAACTGCGGGAACCGCCACGGCGCCACGGGCCGAGCCGAGGGTTAGGCTCGGCCCCGTGCGCGTCCGGTCAGCGTTCCCATCCGCGCTCGCCGTCCTCCTGGCCCTGGCCCTCAGCGCGGCCCCGGCCTGCGCCGCGGCATGGTCGCCGAGGCCGGCCGCGCTCCTCGCCCGCATGGCCGCGCCCTGGCCAGCGCGCCAGCGCGCCGACGGCACGTTCCGCGACGCCGTCCTCGCCCGCACCGGCCCCGCGGGCCGCGACCCCTACGGCACCGCGATGCTCGGCTACGGCCTGCTCGCCGCCGGGCTCCGCCTCCACGACGCGCGCGCGACGGACGCCGGCCTGCGCGCGCTCGCCTGGGCGATCGCCCATCCCGTGCGCTCGCACAAGCCCTTCGAGCGCCTCGCGCTGGCGAGCGCCTACGTGCTCGCCCGGGATCGCCTCGGCGCCGACCCGCGCTTCGGCCTGATGCGCCCCGCCTGGGAGGCGCGGCTGCGCGCGATGCGGGTCGTCCGGATCGGCCATGCGCCCTACTCCAACTGGTATGCGGTCGAGGCGCTGGAGCTGCTGGAGCTCGCGCGCAGCGGGGTCCGGCCCGACGCGGATGCGCTCCGCCGCACGGCGCGCATCCTCTTCGGGCAGATGCTCCCCGACCACCTCGCCCGGGGAGGGATCCTCTCCGACCCCCCGTGGGAGCCGCTGGCCTATCACGCGTTCTCCGCGGCGCTGCTCGCCCGCGCTCTCCAGACCGCCGGGCCGGGAACCCTCGGCCCGCGCGCGCCGCGCACGCTCACCCGCGCCCTGGCGGCCAGCGAATCGCTCGTCTCCCCGGCCGGCGACGTCGCCTACATCGGCCGCTCGGACGAGGAGGCGTGGACGCTCTCGATGACCCTGGCCGCGCTCCGGGCCGGCGGGCGGACGCGGCTGCGCGGCCCGATCCTCGCGCGCCTCGCCCGCGACTATCCCGGGCGCGCCCGCGGGCTCGGGCTGACACCCTCGGACGCGACCGCGCCGCTCGACCCTTACGCCGCCGCCACCTCCTACGCCGGCCTGGCCATGGTCGGGCTCGCCTGGGCGCTCGAGGGCCGGCGGGTCGCGCCGCCCCCGCCGCCCCGCGCCCCGCGCTCGGCGCTCCTCGGCGGCGGCAACGGCGCCTTCGCCGTGGTGCGGACGCCGAGCGTGTGGTTAGCGGTGCGCGAGCAGCCCGGGATCGCCACCCCGACGAACGACGAGTACGTCGAGGACGCGCGCTACGACGCCGGGCTCGCCGCCGTCGAGCAGCGCACGGCGCGCGGCTGGCGCGCGCTGCTGCCCGCCCGCCCGCGCACGACCACGGCCCGCGCGGCGGCGGCGCTGACCCTCACCCGGCACGGGCGCCGCGGCCGGCTCTTCGGCACCCGCCTCGCGCTGCGGCGCCACGGCACCGCCGTCCTCTTGACCGGCGCCTGGCGCACGTGGGCGGGGCGGAGCCTCGGCCCGGCGCGGGTGCTCTACCGCGCGACCATGTGCGGGCGGGTCGCGCTCCGGATCGCCACGCGCAGGGGGGATCGGGTCCGTCTCGTCCTGCTCTCCCGTACGCGCCCTCGCGCCGGGGCCCCCGTCGCCGTCCCCGGTGCCCGGGTCCGAGTCGGACCCCCGCAGAGCACGAGCACCGACGCGCGCGTCTTCCCCGTCGTCTACACGGTGATCGCGCGCGGCCGCCGGCTCGACGCCCTCCTCCCGCCGCGGCCTTGACGCTCCCCCGCCGCCGACGTAGGGTGACGCCTGCGTCAACTTTGAGGAGATCATGAGCGCCGATCCGACCCCCGCCACCCTGCCCACCGTCTGCGTCATCGGCGCGGGCTCCTCCGGCATCGCCGCCGTGAAGACCCTGCGCGAGCGCGGGCTCGAGGTCACCTGCTTCGAGAAGGGCGAGAAGGTGGGGGGAAACTGGGTCTATCAGAACGTCAACGGGATGTCCTCGGCCTACAAGCACCTGCACATCAACACCTCGCGCGAGCGCATGGAGTACCCGGACTTCCCGATGCCGAAGTCCTACCCGGACTTCCCCCACCACACCCACATCGCCGAGTACTTCGACGACTACGTGGAGCACTTCGGCTTCCGCGACGCGATCCGCTTCGGGACCGGCGTCGAGCGCGCCGAGCGCGCCGCCGACGGGACATGGGAGATCGCGGCCGACACCGGACAGCGCGCCCGTTTCGACGCGCTCGTCGTGGCCAACGGCCACCACTGGGACCCGCGCTGGCCCGAGCCCGCCTTCCCCGGGCAGGACACCTTCCCCGGCGAGCAGCTCCACGCCCACCACTACGTCGAGGCCCAGCCGTACCGCGACAAGCGCGTCCTCGTCGTCGGGATCGGCAACTCGGCGATGGACATCGCCACCGAGTCGAGCTACGTCGCCTCCCGCACCGTGCTCTCCTCCCGCCGCGGGGCCTACGTCCTGCCCAAGTACCTCTTCGGGCGCCCGCTCGACCAGATCGGCGTCAACGAGCTCACCGGCCGCGTGCCGTGGGCCTTCCGTCGGGCGATCCTCGGCGCGATGTACCGGATCGGCGTCGGCCGCGTGGAGGACTACGGGCTGCCGAAGCCCGACCACAAGCTCGGCTCGGCGCACCCGACGATCTCCGCCGACTTCCTGAACCGCATCGCCCACGGCGAGATGACCTGGCGGCCGAACATCGCGCGGATCGACGGCGAGACCGTGCACTTCGAGGACGGCTCGGCTGAGGGCTTCGACGTCATCGTCTGGTGCACGGGCTACAAGGTGACCTTCCCGTTCCTCGATCCGGAGCTGATCTCCGCCCCCGAGAACGACCTGCCGCTCTTCCGCCGCGTCTTCCATCCCGGCATCGAGAACGTCGCGTTCGTGGGGCTGCTCCAGCCGCTCGGCGCGATCATGCCGCTGGCCGAGGCCCAGGGCCGCTTCATCGCCGCCTACCTGCGCGGGGAGTACCGGCTCCCCGATCCCTCGGCCCTGCGCGCTGACATGGAGGCCGAGCGCAAGCGGATGTTCAAGCGCTACGTCACCTCCAAGCGCCACACGATGCAGGTCGACTTCGACAACTACCTGTGGGACCTCCGCCAGGAGCTCGGCCGCGGCGCCGAGCGCGCGCGGGCGGCGGGCTTCGCGCTGCCCGTGCCGCGGCGGGCGGGCGAGGCGGTCGCCGCGTGAGCGTGGCGGTGGCCGGGCGGCGCGCCGAGGCCAAGGAGCGCAACCGCGACGCGCTCCTCGGCGCGGGCCGCGACGCCTTCGCCGATCTCGGCTACGGCGCCACGAGCGTGCGCGACATCGTGCGACGCACGCCGCTGGCCACCGGCACCTTCTACAACTACTTCCCCGACAAGGAGGCCGTGTTCCGCGCGCTGCTCGACATCTCCGCGCGGGAGCTGCGAGCACGCGTGCGCGCCGCCCGGCTCGCCTCGGCCTCCCCCGAGGGCTTCGTGCGGGACGCCTACCGCGCCTTCTTCTCCTTCATCGCCGAGGACCCGACGATGTTCGCCCTCCTGCGTGACAACACGGCGACGATCCGGGCGCTGCTCGGCGACCCGATCCTCGCCCTCGGCGTCGATGAGCTGCTCGAGGACCTGGCGGCGGCCATCGGCACGGGCGCCCTGCCCGCCTTCGACGCCGACTACATGGCCGGGGCGATGGCGGGAGTGGGCTTCGAGGTCGGCGCGCGAATGGTCGAGCGCGCACCGGTGGACGTCGAGGGTGCGGTCACCTTCGCCTCGGCGCTGTTCCTCGGCGGCATGGACCGTATGGCCGCCGAGGCCCACGCGTAGCCTGCGCGGCCGTGCCGCAGTTCTGCCGCCACAACCGCTTCGCCCATCTCTGCCCGATCTGCTCGCGCGAGTCGGAGGCCGCCGCGCCCCCCACGCCCCGGCGGGGTGCCTCGAGCGCGCGCCGCGCGGGGGGAGCCTCCGGCGCGCCCCGCCGCGGTGGCCCGCGGAGCGGCGGCGCGGGCAGCCTGCGCGTCCGCCGGCTCGCGCGCGCGCCCGAGGACGGCTACTCGTCTTCGCTCCTGCCCGGGCTCCGCGCCTCCGGGGACGCTGAGCGCCTGGCCGGGGAGATCGCCTTCGCCGCGGGCCGCCTGCGGCGCCTCGGGGAGCACCCGCCCGGCCTGTGGGCCGAGGTCGCCTCGGCGCCCGAGGTCGAGGAGGCGATCTGGCTCGCGTTCCTGATCGCGCTGCTCGGCCCGCTCGAGGGGGAGGATCCGTGGGCCGGGATCCGCGCGGCGCGCACGCTCTGGTCGGCCGGGACAGGGCTCGCCGAGCCGGCGCCCGCGACCGGCCCCCGCGGCGCGTTTGATCCGGCGCGGCGGACCCCCGAGGCCTACCGCGCGTGGGCGGCGCGCTCGGGCTCCCAGGCGGCGGGGCTTGCCGGCGAGCCGGGATGGACGCCCGAGCGGCGCTTCGCGCGCGCGCTCGAGCGGCTCGCGCTGCCGGGCCTGCACCGCGGCGCCCGCTTCGACCTCCTGGCCACGCTGGGCGCGACCGCGCGCGCCGCGCTGTCGCCCGGTGCCCTCGGCCTCACCGGCGCCGGGGACGAGGCGGCGGCGCTCGGCGCCAAGCGCGTCTTCGGCATCGGCGACCCGCTGCTGCTCGAGCGCCGCGCGGCGGCGCTGGCCGAGGCCGGGGAGGTGCCGCTCGGCGCGCTCGACCTCGCGCTGGCGAGCTTCGAGCACGGGGAGCGCATCCACGGCGGGGTCGCCGACGACGCCGCCGATCCCGCCACCGAGGTCCGGCTGCGGGACGCGCTCGGGCTCTGAGGCCGCCGCTGCGCGCCCGCCGGGGGCCGGCGGCTCCCCTCCCGAAGGAAAAGTCCGCAGATTGCGACGAAAGTCGGCCGAGGGGGGAGCGAGTCGGCGCGGCTCGACCACTATGTGAGCCAGATGGCGGAATCCGGTGCGAGTGTGCCCAGGGAGGGGCGGGTGCTGCCCTTCCGCCGCCCGCGCTCCCGCACCGCTCCCGGGGACGAGCTCGTCGTCCGGCTGCTCAGCGACCACTCCGAGAGCTACCTCGCGCTCGCCCGGCGCCACTCCCTCTGCCTGGACGACGCCCAGGACGCCGTGCAGCGCGCGACCGAGGTCCTCCTGCGCCGCGCGCCGACGCTCGAGCCGGCCACGGCGGCGAGCTGGATGCGCACGGTCGTCAAGCACGAGGCGATGGCCGTGCGCGAGGCGCGCCAGTCGGCCGTCTCGCGGGAGGAGCCGGAGCTCGACGCCCACGAGGCGTGCGCCCTGCCCTCGGCCGAGGAGCACGTGGCCGCCCGCGAGCGCCTGGCCGCCGCGGCGGAGGCCTTCGCCCGCCTGAAGCCGCAGGAGGTCCGGGCGCTCCGGCTCCTCGCCGAGGGGCTCTCCTACGCCGAGATCGGCGCCGTCACGGGCTGGACCCACACGAAGGTCAATCGCTGCCTGACCGAGGGGCGCCGGGCCTTCCGCGCGCGCGTCGAGGGGATCGAGAGCGGCGCGGAGTGCGAGCGATGGTCCTCCGTGCTCTCGGCCGTCGCCGACGGGGAGGCAACCCCGGCGGAGCTCATCGCGGTGCGGCCGCATCTGCGTTCCTGCTCGGCCTGCCAGGCCACGGTCCGCGCCTACCACGCGACGCCGGCGCGCGTCGCCGCGCTGCTGCCGGTGGCGGCGCTCGCCGCCCCCGTGGTCGCGACGGTCCGCCGCGGGCCCGGGCCGGCCATGAGCTCCGTGCTCCACCGGCTCCACGAGGCGCTCGCGGGCGCCGCGCCCGGCCGGCTGCAGATCGTCCTCGATCTCGCCTCGGGCGGCAAGGCGGCGGCCATCGCCGCCTCGACCGTGGCTCTCGCGGGCGGGACGCTCGTGGCCGGGCAGGACGTCGAGCGGGCGGTCCTCGGCGCCCCGGCCACGCGGCCCCTCGCCCGCGTGGTCCGCCCCGGGCACCCCGCCGTGGCGACGGCGCTGCCGCCGCGGATCGCCGTCCTGCGCAGCGTCGCCCCGCCGCCCGCGGCGCGGGCGCAGCCGCGCGCGGCGGCCCCGAGCGCCGCCGGCATCCGCGCGGCATTCGCCCTCCGCACACGCCGCGCCACCGGGGTCCGCGCCGCGCACGCGCTCCGCGGCGAGGGGGAGTTCGGGCCGGCGGGAAGTGCCGCGCCGGCTGCGAGCCCGGCGCCCGTCGAGGCCCGCCGCGCCTCATCGGCCGCCGCGCCCGCCGCATTGAGCGCGCCCGCGCCGCCGGTGGCCGCGCCCGCGCCGCCGGTGGCCGCGTCCACGCCACGAGCGGCCGCGTCCACGGGCGGGACCTCCGAGTTCGGGCCGTGAGGGGCGCCGCGCGCGGGACACCGAGTGGGCGCGACGACGCGCCTCTTTGCCGTCCGGGGCCGGGCGTACCTTGCGCGCTATGGCCCTCTGCTTCATCGAACCTCATGATGCGATTCGGGTGATGGCGCAGTCCGTCGGGCGGGAGGCCCGGCGGCAGCTCCTCGGCGAGGTGGTGCGCGCCTGGGTGGACGAGATCCCCGAGTCAGAGCTCCAGGTCCACTACGCCAAGGCCGTCGACGACCTCGACGAGCACGATCTCTCGATGCTCGCGGCCTGGCACGCCTCGCTGGAGGTCGGGCAGCCGCTGCCCTCCAAGGAGTTCCTCACGGGTGTGTTCCCCGCCCTCGGGGAGAACCGTCGCGAGGCGCTCAGGATCGCCGCCGGCTTCCGCGGGGAGGACGCCTTCGAGATGGGCGTGGGGGAGGAGCAGGCGCTCGACACCGTGCTGCCGTTCCTCTCGCGGGAGCGCTGCGAGGAGCTCGCCGCCGAGTGTCTCGAGCTCTACTGCTGGGATCGCCTGGGCTGCGAGAACTGATCGCCGGCCAGCGCGGCCTCGATCAGCGGCAGAGCCTGAGCGTTTGACTCAAAGACGACGCCGCGCATGCCCGCGGCGCGCGCCGCCTCCACGTTCCCGGCGATGTCGTCGACGAAGACGACGTCCGGCGCGGGCAGGCCGAGGCGCTCGAGCGTCAGCGCGTAGATGTCCGGTTCGGGCTTGCGCATCCCCACAAAGCCCGAGTCGACGACGACGCCGAAGATCTCGTCGAACGGGAACATCCGGCGCCAGCGCGGCTCCCACTCGCGGACGTTGTTCGTGCACAGGGCGAGACGGACGCCGCGGGCGTGCAGCTCGCGGTAGTAGGCGAACAGCTCGGGGTTCGGCTTGAGCCCGGCGAAGTAGCGCTCGGGGAACTCGGCGAGCGAGACGGGTGCTCCGATCCAGGAACTCGGCCTCCGTGAGGCGGCCGCATTCGAGCTCGAACAGGGGGAACGCACCATCCGCCTCGCTCACCGCAGCCATCGCCTGCCCGAGCGCGGCGGTGGGCACACCGCCCTCGGCCTGCACGCTGACGAAGGCCTCGGCGAGCGGCGAGGTGAGCACGCCGCCGAAGTCCGAGACGAGGCCGCGGGCCGGGGTCACGAGCGGGTGGCGGCGGGGCGGACGATGTCGTAGCGCCCGGCCCCCTCCGCGCCCTCCATCCGCCAGACGAGGAAGGCCGTGTCGAGCGTCAGCCGGCCGAGCGGGATCGAGGCGGCGCAGACGACCTCGCCCGCCACGCGGCGCGGGAACTCCGACTCGGGCTCGGGCCACAGCTCGAGCCCGGCGCGCCGGTGGCGGCCCGCGCCGTCGTAGGTCGTCGAGAGCCGGGCCTCGTCCACGAGCGCCGCCCGCGGCCCGTCCTCTCCCGGGGCGACGAGCCACGCGCTCGTCGCCTCGCCCGCGTGGGCGAGCGCGGCGCTCGTGCGCACGGCCGCGAGCGTCACGCCCCGATCCTCCGCGAGCCACGCCGAGAGCGTGCGCGCGAGGCGGATCGAGCCCCAGTCGGGGGAGCCCGAGACGCGGCCGCGCTGACCGAGGCAGTCCACCGCGTAGGTCTCGCCGGCCGCCTGCGCGATGCCGCTGACCCGGCAGAGCTGCTCGTAGCTCCGAAGGCCGGTGGCGGCGCCGGCCGGATCCTCCGGGCCGAACTCGAGCGGGGCGCCAAGCGCGGTGAAGGCGAGGTCAAAGCCCGCACCCGCCGCGGTGAAGCGCACGCGCCAAGCGCTCAGCGCCTGCTCCTCCTCGGTGCGCAAAGCGGCGGCCGCCGGCGCGCCGGAGGCCGAGGCCACGAGCTCCGAGCCGGCCAAGAGGAGCCCGAGCGAGCCGTCCTCGCCCGCTGCCCGCGCGGTGCCGTAAAGGCCGTGTACCGCGTCGCCGAAGGAGAACGTGACCGCCTCCTCGGGCCCCGGGTGCGGCGCGTCGTCCCGTGCCCCGATCACGGCAGCCGCGGCGCGGGACGGGGGTCGACGTCGACCGCCGTGCCCTCCACGTCGTAGGCGTGTCGCGTGCCGGCGCCGCGCCCGCCGCGCGCCGCCCTGTCCCGCCCCGCGACCCCGCGGGTCAGGCGCCGCACGAGCGCCCGGCGGATGACGGCGCGCGTCGGCGGCACGAGCATCAGCACGCCGGCGATGTCCGTCACGAAGCCCGGCGAGATGAGCAGCGCGCCGCCCATCATGACGAGCGCGCCGTCGGCCACCTCGCGCGCCGGCGCCCGGCGCTCGGCCAGCGCCGTGTTGAAGCGTCGCCAGACGGCCCGGCTCTGGGCGCGCAGGAGCGCCGAGCCGAGGATCGAGTCGAGCACGAGCAGCGCGACCGTGGGCAGCGCGCCGATCGCCTGTCCGACCTGGATGAGGACGTAGATCTCGGCGACCGAGACGCCGAGGAGGAGCAGGACGATCGGGATGAACATCGCCCGTCGGAGGGTATCCCGGCCTGCGGGCGCGGTCGCGCGGCCTCAGGCGGCGGGGAAGACGTGCACGCCGTCGAGGCGGGGCAGCCCGACGAGCTCGATCAGGCGCCGGATCTGGGGCTGCGGGCGCTCGAGCCGCAGCTCACGGCCGCTGCGGCGCAGGCGGCGGGCGAGCATCACGAGGTCGAGCATCAGGGAGGCGTCGGCGAACGTCAGCCCGCGCAGGTCGACGAACACGTCGGTACGTGAGCCCAACGCCCGGGAGATCGCGCCGCGCCGCCGTCCCTGGGTGCCGCGGTCCTCATCGCCCCAGCAGCAGAGGACGGCGCGCTGTTCGTCGAAGGCGATGATCGCCGGGACGCTATCGCAGGCGCGGCCCGCCGTCGCTTGCGATGAAGAAGTCCTTAGCCTGGATCCACCGTTCTGTCCGGGTGGTGGGGTGGAGTGACCTCCCGAGCGGGGTTTGGTAGCGGCTGATTGCGGCAGCCGCGCCCCGGCTCGGGAGGTCGCCCACATGAGGAACGATTCGACGGGCGTGGTGTTCGATGATGAGCGGGCGGTCGCCAACGCGGGGGTGATGCTCCCGGCGTTGCTCGCGCAAAGGCTCGGGATCGAGGCGCTCGTGGATGAGAC
>JBBQAA010000056.1:0-23643 GCA_038276395.1 Solirubrobacterales bacterium
CCGCCTGCTCATGAACGCGGAGCTCTCCGCGCAGGGGCTCTGCCGCGTGGCGATCCCCCTGAGCTACCGCGACGAGTACATGGGCGCACTGCGCGCGCTCAGCCGGAACACTGCCCCGACCCCGCTGTGGCGCATGCTCGACCGTGCGCAGCGGTGGGCGACGCTCATGACCTGGACCGGGCAAGAGACGGTTACAGGGCTGATGGAGCAGACGAACGCGCTCGTGGCCCCCGAGCACGCCGCCGCAGCCGACCTGCACCTCCGCGATCCGTGAGCCCGGACCCACCGAGCTCGCCACCGCTCCGGCTCGCGTGAGCGCCTGACGAGAGCGACGTCCGGCTTGGAGACCCGCTCGTGCGGCCTACCCGCGGCGGTGCGGGACGCGTCGCTCCGGCCGTGCCCGCCGCGTGTCCCCTGCGGGGCTCGCGAGCTGGCGCTCGAGCTCTGTGAACCCGTCGATCAGGTCGAGCGCCGCGAACGCCCGGTTGCGGCGGCCGACCGACGTCTGGGTCAGGACGCCGGCTTCGACGAGCCGCGGGATCGCCTCGTTCACGGCCTGTTCGCTGCGGCCGACGAGCGCCGCCGCGCTCTTGACGGAGACGATCGGCGCTCCGGGGAGGGCACCGATGAGCAGGTCGACGGCGGACTTCGAACGTACCCGGCCAAGCGAGGCGCGCCAGCCGTTCTGAGTCTCCGTGACCCGTTGCTCGTAGATCTCGGCGTCCGCGACGGCGCGGGTCGTTGCCGCCGCGAACAGCCCGACGCAGGAGTCAAGCCCGTCGCTTGCCTCCTGCGAGTCCGCCTCGCCGAGATAGCGAGTAGCCGTGAGCGCTCTCACGTAGTCCTGCGACCAGGGGGCCAGCACCAGCGAGAGAGGCGGCACCACCGTCGGCGCCAGACCTCGCCGGCGGAGGATCACGTGGATCAGGACGCGACCGGTGCGGCCGTTGCCGTCGATGAACGGGTGGATCGTCTCGAACTGGGCGTGCGCGATCGCGGCCTGGGCGATCGCCGGCAGCTCGTCACGGTTCGCGAACTCGCAGAGGTCCGCGAGCAGCTCGCGCACGCGTTCCCAGGGCGGCGGGACGAACGACGCGGAGCACGGGTTGAACAAGCTGCCACCGATCCAGTTCTGCTGCTCGCGCAGCTTCCCGGCGTACCTCGCGAGGCGGGTGCCGGCGAGGAGTCGTTGGTGGATGGCGAGCAGATGCTCGACCGTGAGCCGGTCGACGCCGGAGAGGAACTCGACCGCCCAGCGCATCGCCTCGATGTTCCCGAGCACCTCGACCGCGGTCATGTCGGCAGGCTCCTCGCCAAGCGCCGCGGCAGCTTGGGCTTCGAGTAGCCGGCGCCCCCCGATCTCCAATCCTTCGATCTTCGAGGAGGCCACCGCCTCCGCGCGCAGGAGGAGCCGGGCGACGGCTCCGGAGTCGACGACGCTGCGAGCCGCCCGGTTGAGACGCTGGACGGCACGCTCAGCATCGGCCACGTCGGCCGCGGTCCGACCGTTGAGCGTGATCTCTCGCCCCGCGAGACGGTCGGGGACATATGCTTCGTAGTCGCAGCTATGGCGGTCCCGGCGCGAGAGTCCCGACGCCGGGTTGGGGAGCCAGCGAAGCTTTACTAGCTCGGCCATGTAATCAAGCTTATAGTGCAAGCTTGATGATGAGTCTCCTCGAAGTGTCCTCTTCCTGGGCCGGTTTTGGGCCGGATTTGCCTGCGAAACGGGTCCTCGGGAGTCTCAGCAATTCCCCAGAGTCCCTGCTACCAGCAAAAATCAGAATCCTCGTCTGTTGACCCCTTCTCGATGGTAAGGAAGGGGTCTCCGGTTCGCGTCCCGGATGGTGATCAACCTGCCGGTCCGGCTCGCACTGGCGTGCAGCTCGAGGCGGAAGCCGAAGTCTGTCCGAGTGCGGCCACGCCTGCCGCCACGCGGTTCCTCGTCCACCCCGACCTCGTGCGGGGGACGCTGCGCGAGAGCTTCCTGCTCCTCGACACCCTGGAGCCCGGGCTGGCGCGAGCGATCTTCGCCATGTTCCTCGTGGCGGAGGTCCATCCCTTCGCCGACGGCAACGACCTGGACCGGGCAGGAGACGGTGGCCGAGCTGATGGAGCAGACGAACGCCCTCGTGACCCCTGAGCAGGCTGCCGAGGCCAACCTGCATCTGCGCGATCCGCGAGCCTCGGATCCGCTGGCCTCGCCACCGCTCCGGCCTTCCTCAGAACGGCCCGTCCCAGCTCGCGTCGATGAGCCATTCGCTCTCGAGCTCCCATCCGTGGCGCTCGGTCCGCGCGGTTTCGGGCGTGGGGGCGAGGAGGACCGCCTCGCCGACCGTGCGCGTGAGCAGGCCGGGGTCCCGCTCCCAGAGGAACGCGACGGCCGCCTGCGCCTGATCGAAGCGCACCACGATGGGCAGGAGGGGCAGGTCGTCCTCGGGGGCGACGAACCCGCGCCCCTCGGCCGCCGCGATGACCTCCTCGGCCAGCGCGAGCGAGAAGGGGCCGGAGTCGACGATCCGTGCCGCCGCCTCGGGGGCCGGGATCGGCTCGGGGCGCGCCAGGATCGCTGGGATCCCGTCGAAGTCCTGGTCGATGAGGAACCGATGCGCGTCCCGCGCGTCCTCGTGGAGCTCGGAGTCGTAGAAGCGCGGGTGGAGATCGGGCTCCCGCTCGTAGCCGAGCGCCTCCGCCGCCAGGATGAGGTTGCGTGCCTGTCGGTCGGTCACTCGCTCCACTCTCCCAGCGCGGCGCGGTGATCGCGGGCGGGTGCGGCGATCTGTGACGGTCCGGCGCGAGATTCGATGCAGAGGAGGGGCGGGCCGGCGCCGCGCGAGCCCCGCCGTAACCTTCCCGCCCGTGTCCACCCTCGACCGGCTGCGGCCGGAGTGGCTGCCCCTCATCGGGACCTCGAACCCGCCCGCCGGCACCGGCGGCGGGCACGTCGCGCCCGGCTTCGAGGAGGTCGCCGCGCGCTTCACCGCGGCGATCGGCCGGGGCCGGCACGGCGGCGCTCTCGTCGTCCGGCGCGGGGAGGACGTGCTGCTCGATCTCCACGCGGGCTGGGCCGACGCCGCCGGGACGCGGCGCTGGACGGCCGAGACCACCTCGCTCTCCTTCTCGACGACCAAGGGCCTGGCAGCCACCGTCATCCACCGCCTGGCCGACCGGGCCCTCCTCGACTACGACGAGCGCGTGGCCGCCTACTGGCCGGAGTTCGCCGCGGCGGGCAAGGAGCAGATCACCGTACGCCAGCTCCTCTCCCACCAGGCGGCGCTGCACAGCATCCGGGCGCTCATCGACGACCCCCACGAAATGCTCGACCACCTGGCCATGGAGGAGCGCCTGGCCGCGGCCCGGCCCGCGTGGACCCCCGGCCGGGCTCCGGCCTACCACGCCTTCACCTTCGGCTGGCTCGCCGCCGGCCTCGCGCGCGCGGTCACCGGGAAGGGCATGGCAGAGCTCGTGCGGGATGAGCTCTCCGAGCCGCTCCGCACACCTGGGCTCAACATCGGCCGCCCGCGCGAAGAGAGCGTCCCCGTCGCCGAGGTGGTCGGCAACTCGCTGGCCCTCCTCGAGCGCGCCAACGGCCTCGTCGAGCGTGTCTTCCCGAGCTTTCGGATCACCCGCGCGACCCGCGACGCGCTGCTCGTCCCCGGCTACGGGAAGCTCGTGCACTCCCCGCAGATCTGGGAGTCCGAGACCCCGGCGGTCAACGGCGCGCTCAGCGCCCGCGGCCTGGCCCGGCTCTACGCGCCGCTGGCCAACCAGGGTGCCGTGGGCGGCCGCCGCTTCCTCTCGCCCCAGACCGTCGAGCTGATGGGACGCGTCCAGACCCGCCAGGTCGACCGCGCGCTCGGGATCCGCATGCGCTGGCGGCTCGGCTACCACCAGGCCCACGCCATCGGAGCCGCCATGCCGCGCGCGTTCGGCCACTACGGGTTCGGCGGCTCCGGGGCCTGGGCCGACCCCGAGACCGGGGTCTCGCTCGGCTTCGTCACCAACGACACCGGCAGCCTCACGACGCCGGTCGGCGATCTCACGCTCTACCGCCTGAGCGGCATGATCCGCGGCGCGCTCGAGCGCCACGAGGCGCTCGGGGGCGTCGCGTAGGATCCTCATCCCGCCATGGACCGCAAGCCCCTCGCCATCGCCGTCTTCGCCTTCCGGATCATCTACGGCGCGTGGCTGCTCGCCGCCCCGGCGAGCATCACCAAGCGCTGGCTCGGCGCCACGCGCTCGACTCCCGCCGCGCAGGTCGGCCTGCGGGCGCTCGGGGCGCGCGAGGTGGCGATCCACGCGGGCGGGCTCGTCGCGGTGCTGACCGAGCAGCCGGTACGCCCCTTCGTGGCCATGAGCATCGCCGGCGACGTGAGCGACATCGTGACGACGGTCGCGCAGCGCGGGGACCTCCCGGAGCACGCCGCCCCGGCCACCCTCGCGGTGGCGGGCGGCTCGGCGCTCCTCACGGCCGCCGTGGGCCTGGCCGCCGAGAAGTAGGGCGCGCTCAAAGCTAGAGCCCGGCGGACCGAGGCCGATACAGGGGCCGCGGGAGCGCCCTGCTCCCCCGTACACCCCCGCCTTGGTCCGTCGCCTCCGTCCCGCGCCTCGCCGCGCTCGCCCTCGCGCTCCTCGCGACGGCCGTGGCGGCGACGAATGCCCGCGCGGCGGCAGTCTGCCTGACCCCTCGGTGGACGGAAAAGTCGGCATGGCGAGCATTCCTGTCCACGCGCGTCTGCCTTGGCCGCTCTGTCGACGGATATGTCGGCCTGGCGAGCGGTACCCGTCGCCAATACGTCCGGTCAATCCACCGAGCCTCAGAACCCCCACCGGTAGTAGCGGCCGCCGTAGACCGTGAGCTTCCGGCGGTCGATCACGAGCCTGCCCTTGAAGCGCTCGCGGATCGTCATGCGAGTGAATCGCCCGTAGCGCAGGCGGAAGACGTAGACGCGCATCGGGTGGGCGTGGAAATGGCCCGCGGCACAGTAGGGCCTGCAGTCGTTCAGCCAAACCCGCCCGGTACCGTGCCCCCCGGAGCTCCGCCAGCGCGTCCAGTGGATCCGCCCGAAGGACCGGCGCGGGGGCGCGCTGCGGCCACCGAGGAAGCCCGAGCCGTCGCCGGTGTAGGAGACGATCGCGGGGCGGACCGCGAACGCGGGACGCTCGCCCGTGTAGAGCTTCGGCGCGGCCGCGGCGGCCGCGGCGGGAGCGGCGGCCAGGAGGGCCACGGCGAGCACGGCGGGGGACGGCGGGAAGCGGGATCGGCGCATGCCCCGAAAATACCCGCCCGGGTCCGGCGCTGCCCGGGCCCGGCGCTGACGTTGGATCCCGCGCATCGCGGCTCACTGCCGCTCGCGCGAGGCCTCCACCTGCCCGAGCACCTCGTCCCCGAGCGCCGGGTCGAGGTCGATCTGCGCCGTGGCCATGATCCGGGCGACGGTCATGTACTGCCCGATCACGAGCAGGAGATGGACGATCTCCCGCGGCGTGAAGCGGTCGCGCATCGCCGCGAAGGTCTCCTCGCTCGGCGTCGCGTCGCGCACGACCTCAGTCGTGAAGCGCACGACGAGCCGGCCGTCCTCGCCCAGGCACTCGGCCTCGACGTCGTCCCGCTCGAGCGCGGCGACCTGCTCCGCGCTCCCGCCGACCGCGCGCGTGATCGCCGCGTGCTGGACCCACTCGTACTCGGCGCCCGGCGTCATCCGCGCGACGCGCAGGATGGCGAGCTCGCGCAGCAGCCCGTCGAGCTCGCGGCCGTCGAGGCAGGCGGCCCCGAAGCGCAGCCAGGGCACGAACGCGCCCTGGGCGTTCGCCACGAGGCGGAAGATCCCGAGCGGCGGCGTCTGCTCGAGCGCGGCGCGGACCTCCGGCTCGGCCGCGTCCGGGTCAAGGTAGGGCAGTCGGGCCATGCGCCGCCGGGTCAAGACCCGGGACGGTCAGGACCCCGGACCCAGCCGGCGGGAAACGCCCCGGCGGGAATCTCGCCCGCGTAGTCCGGGAACCACGCGCGGGCCATGCGCTCCGCGGCGCCCTCGAGCAGGGGACGGAGGTCCCCGAGGCACAGGAGCACGCGCAGCGTTGCGCCGATCTGGAGGTCGGCCGCGTTCGGCTCCTCCCCGCCGATCACGCCGTCGGCGGCGAGCGCCTCGACGTGGGCGAGCTTCTCCGGCAGCCCGGCGAGATCCTCGGCCAGCCGCGCCGCGGTGATGCCGTGGTACTTCCAGCTCTGCCGGACGTAGGCGATGGCGAAGTCCGTGCCTGCCGGGTCGAGCGGGTCTCCGCCGCCGAAGGTTCCGAGCGCCTCGGGGCGAAAGTGCAGCGCCCCCCACGGCAGCCGTCGCCCGAGGTCCTGCAGCTCCTCGTCGCCCCAGCGCTCGGCCTCGCGGACCGCGTCGGCGATCGCCTCGGGGTAGAGCGACGGCTCGGGCGTGAGCTCCTCGAGCCGCGCGAGGATGGCGCGCGAGCCGTGCACGGGCTCGTCGTCGACCATCAGGCCGGGCACGGTGGTGTGCCCCGCCCCGTAGAGCTTCGCCATCTCCTCCACGTGCTTGCCCGGCGCGAAGTCGACGCGTTCGAACTCGAGCCCCTTCAGCCGGAGCGCCGCCGCGGCGGTCATGCACGGGTGGGAGGGCGGCAGCGCGTGGAGCGTGAGCGTGGGCATGGCGCGGAGCCTACGCGCGTGCCGCGCTCGTTCAGCGAGGCGTGTGGCGCGAGTGGAGCATCAGGTCGTTGCCCTCGGTGTCGGTGAAGAAGGCCATGTGGCAGACCCCGGTGTCGAAGGTCTCGCCCGGGAACTCGATCCCCTTGCCCTCGAGCTCTGAGCGCGCGGCGGCGACGTCCTCGACGTGCAGGGCGACATGGCCGTTCTTCTGCGCCTTGAACTCCCAGCCCAGGCGCTCGGGCTGCCAGATCGAGAAGCAGGTCTCGCCCACCCAGAACTCGTACTGCCCTTTCTCGTCGGGTCGCAGGCCGAGCGTGTCGACGTAGAAGGCCCGGGCGCGGTCGGCGTCCTGCGCGGGGATGGCGACGAAGTCGAGGGAGGAGATCATGGGGCGGAGGCTACGGACGCGCGAGGGCGGACTCAACCCCCGCGGCGAAGGCGTCGACGTCCTCCGCCGTCGTGTCCCACGCGCACATCCAGCGGACCTCGCCGGTGGCCTCGTCCCACACGTAGAAGGCCCACTCGGGCTGGAGCGCCGCGGTCGCCTCTCCGGGCAGGATCGTGAACAGCGCGTTGGCCTGCACCGGGTGCGTCGCCGCCACCGGCGCCGTGACCTCGAGCCGCGCGGCCATCGCGTTGGCGTGGGCGGCGTTCTCCCGCCACAGCTTCCCCTCATAGAGCGCGACGAGCTGGGCGGAGAGGAAGCGCATCTTCGAGGCGAGCTGCATCGACTGCTTGCGCACGAAGGGAAAGCCCGCGCCCGCATCCCCGGCCAGCAGCACGACGGCCTCGGCGCCGAGCGCGCCGTTCTTCGTCGCGCCGAGCGAGACGGCGTCGACCCCGGCCTCGGTGGTCAGCGCCGCGAGCTCCACGCCGAGTGCGGCGGCGGCGTTGGCCAGGCGGGCGCCGTCGACGTGCAGGCGCATCCCGCGCGCGTGGGCGAACTCGGCCAGCGCCCGGGTCTCCTCCGGCGTGTAGAGCGTGCCGAGCTCGGTCGACTGGGCGATCGACACGACGCCCGGCTGGGGCGTGTGCTCGTCGCCGAAGCCGACCGCGGCGGGCGCGAGCGCCTCCGGCGTGAGCTTCCCGTGCGGGGCGTCGACCACGGTGATCTTCCGCCCGGCGCGCTCGGGGGCGCCGCACTCGTCCACGTGCAGGTGCGCGGTGCGCGCGGCGAGCGTCGTCTCCCACGGCGCCGAGAGCGCCTCCAGGCAGAGCACGTTGGCGGCCGTGCCGTTGAAGACGGGAAAGACGCGGGCGCCGGCGCCGAAGTGGCCGCGCAGGACCTCCTCGGCCCGCGCGGTCCACGGGTCGGCGCCGTAGGCCGGCGCGTGGGCGGCGTTGGCCTCGGCGATCGCGGCGAGGACGTCGGGGTGCGCGCCCGCGTGGTTGTCGGAGGCGAAGCCGCGGCCGGAGGCGCTCACGTGTACAGCGCGAGGCGCTGGCCGTTCATCTTCCTTCCCGCCTCCGAGAAGAGGAGGGAGAGCGCGGCGGCGATGTCCTCGGCGGGCGTGAAGATCCGGTAGGGCTTCTCGGGGTCGGCCTCGCGCATCGCGGGGGTGAGGATGGCACGGACGGCGACGACGTTCGCGCGGCCCGGCGGATCCGCCTGCGCCAGCTCGTCGGCCAGTGCCCAGGTCCAGGCCTCGGCGGCGGCCTTGGCCGCGGCGTAGCTCGCGTTGCCTGAGGTGGGCTTGACCGCCTCGGCGCTCGAGACGAGGGCCCACGTGCCGGCCGAGGCCTTCAGGTGGGGCAGGAACGCGCGCGAGCAGACCTGCGTCGTGCGGACGAGCAGCGGCTCGAGAAAGCCCCAGTCGACGGCGACGTCGGCCTCGCCGAGCGGCCGCCCGCCGCGCCAGCCGCCGACGAGGTGGGCGACGGCGTCGACGCTCCCGAGCTCTTCCGCGACCTCCTGCGCCCACGCGCTCGCGCCGTCCTCGTCGAGCAGGTCGACCTCGGTGACGAGATCGGCGCCGAGGCCGTCGCACAGCGACGCCTTCCGCTCGGCAGCGGCCACGCGGGCGCCGTCGGCCTTCAATCGCGCGACGACGGAGGGGCCGAGGCCGCCGCCGGCGCCGGCCACGGCGACGACGAGGCCCTCGAGCGGGGGCGCGGTCATGCCGCCACGGGCGCGGGCGGCGCGGGCACGCTCGGCGGCAGCGGCGGCGCAAGCTTTCGCCGCAGCGTTGCGTAGAAGATCGAGAGCGGGAACTCGTCCTCCCTGACCTCGTCGATGTAGGGCCGCGGGTCCTCGACGTCGTCGAAGTCCCGCACGCCGCGCGCCCAGCGCGAGCCCGCCGCGGGCGAGACGTACTCGGCGACGAGGTCGTGCGCCGCGGCCCAGTAGCCGAGCTTCGAGCTGTCGATGCCGCGGCGGTAGAGCTCCTCGACGCGGGCGCGCAGCGCGCCGACGCCCGCGGTGACGGTCTCCCAGTCGATCGTCAGCTCGTTGTCCGTCCACGCCAGGTGGCCCTCCTGGTGCAGGAAGGCGAACAGGAGCTGACCCCCGAGGCCGTCGTAGTTGCGCCTCCGCTCGCCGGTGATGGGGAAGCGGAAGAGCCGGTCGAAGAGGATCGCGTACTGGACGTGGCGCGCGAAGGGGAAGCCCTCCGCTTCGAGGATCGTCGCCTCGCGGAAGGCGGTGAGGTCGCAGCGCAGCTCCTCCAGCCCGTACATCCAGTACGGCGCGCGCTGGCGGATCATGAACGGGTCGAAGGGGAGATCCCCGCGCGCGTGGGTGCGGTCGTGGACGAGATCCCACAGGACGTAGGCGTCGCGGAGCAGCGACGGGGAGGCGAGGAGCGCGGCGGCGTCGGGCGGGAGGTTCAGCCGGAGGATCTCCGCGGCGGCGGCCATCGTGCGGGCGAGGCGCGCGGCCTCGCGGTCGCAGAAGATCGCGCCGAAGTTGTTGACGGTCTCCCGCGCGGTGACCGTCTCGGGGAAGAGGACGGCGGACTCCGAGGCGTAGCCCGAGGTGTGGTCGACGAACGTCACCGGCACGAACTTGGGGTTCCCGTAGCGCGTGCGCTCGAGCTCGGCCAGCCACCCGGGCCAGGGCACGCGGACGATGAGCGCCTCGAAGACCTTCTCCCGCGGCCCGTTCTGCTTGTACATGGGAAAGAGGACGAGGTGCTCGATCCCGTCCTCCCGGTGCTGCTCGGGGCGGAAGGCGGCGAGCGAGCGCGTGAAGTCCGGCGCGCCGTAGCCCCCCTCCCGCCAGCGGGCGAGGTCCGCGCGCGTGGCCACGAGGTGCTCGGCCTGGTGGGGGAAGCGGGGGGCGAGGGCCCCGAGCGCGGCGTCGATGCGCTCGACGCGCGCGTCGAGCCCGGCGCGGGGATGGTCGGTCAGGTCGACCGTCCCGTCGGGCGCCTGGACGGCGCGGAGCGCCTCGACCTCGGCCCTGAGCGCGGCCCAGGCGGAGTCGGCGGCGGCGGGGGAGGGCGGAGCCGGGTCCTCGTGGGCGAAGGCGTGGCGGGCGACCCAGGCGACGAGGTTCAGCCACAGCGCGCGGTGGTCGAGCTCGCCGAGGCAGTCGTCGCCGAAGAGGTCCGAGTCGCCGAGGACGACGACGCGCCCGGCGCCGTGCTGCGCGGCGGCGATGAGCGGGGCGCCGGGGCTCGAGGCGCCGGTGCCGGCCCGGGCGATGACCTGCGCCTCGCCCGGCGCCGCGAGCGAGGTCGCGCGGTAGAGACAGATCTCGCGCACGCGCGCGAGGAGATCGCCGCCGGCGCCGCGGCCGGCGTCGGCGAGCTCGGGGAGGATCCACGAGGGCGCCGTGCGGCAGCGGTCGTAGTCCTGCACGAGCTCCGAGCGCAGCTTGATCCCGAAGCGGGCGGCGAGCTCCGCGAGGTTCGTGCCGTACTTGGCCTGCTCCTCCTCGCCGAGCAGGACAAGCCCGCCGCCGGCGGCGACCCACGCCTCGATGGCGTCGAGCTCCGCCGCGGTGAAGCGCGGCTCCCCGATGCCCGTCGTGCGCTCGAAGGCCGGGTCGGAGGGATGGGCGATGACGAGCACGTCGGCGCCGGCGAGCGCCGCGGCGTCGAGCGGCCCCGCCCGATGGCCGCCGACGGAGAATTCGCGCTCGGCGAGCAGCGCGGCGGCCTGCGCGTAGGAGGCGTCGGCCGGGTGGGAGGGCTGCATCGCCGCGGCGCGCGCGGGGTCAAGCGTCCACGCCTCGGAGTGCGCCTCGTCGAACAGCACCCGCGCGATCGTCCTCGTCTCCATCCTCGCCTCCCTCGAACCTGGATCAATCCTCAGAGGGGTCCGACCCCTTTGGGAGTGTTTGGTATTCCTCCACGATAACGGCCGTGCGATAGCCTGTCGAGACCCATTAGCTGCTCGTTTCTGCAAGAGATCGCGTGCTCAACGACATCGACCGACAGATTCTTGCGTTGCTGCGCCAGGACGGCCGGCGCACCTACGACGACATCGCCCGTCGCGTCTCGCTCTCCGCGCCGGCGGTCAAGCGGCGCATCGACCGCCTGCTCGCCTCGGGCGCGCTGCGCGGCTTCACCGCCGTCGTCGATCCCGACGCGCTCGGCTGGGGGACCGAGGCCCTCGTCGAGCTCTTCTACGCGCCCGGCACTCTCCTCGACGAGGTGGCCGAGACGCTCGCGCGCGTACCCGAGGTCGTCGAGGCGTGGAGCGTCACGGGCGAGGCCGACGCGATCGCCCGGGTCCGCACCGAGGACAACGCTGACCTCGAGCGGCTGATCATGGAGCTCCAGCGCGACGGGCACGTCGAGCGCACGCGCTCCCAGGTCGTCATGAGCCGGCTCGTCTCCCGCCCGGCGGGGGACCTGTAGGGGTTCCTGCTCCGATGTGGATCCTCCGCTACGCGATCCCTGGCGCGGTCTGCCTCGCCGGGCTGCTGATGCTCGTCGTGCTGCCCGCGCCCACCTCGGTCGCCGCGGCCGGGGCGCTCGTCGGCGCCGGGCTCTCGATCGCCCTCATCAACTGGATGTTCCGGATGGGCGCTGAGGGGGATAAGGAGCGTGCGCGGGAGGAGGCCGCGCGCGACTACTTCACCGAGCACGGGCGCTGGCCGGACGACCGCCCGCGGTAACTACACTCCGCTCTCCATGGCCCGCGGAGACGTACGCATCGCTGTGACCCTCGCCTGCGAGGAGTGCAAGCGGCGCAACTACCAGTCGAACAAGAGCAAGCGCAACAATCCTGAGCGCATCGCGCTGCGCAAGTACTGCCGCTGGTGCCGTCGCCATACGGGCCATCGCGAGACCCGCTAGCACCCGTCAGGGGAGTCTGTGGCTCGCGATCGTCAACGCGCCAAGCAGCGGCGCGACCGCGCCCGCCGGGCCGGTAACCCGCCCGCGCGGCGGCTCGACCCCGACACCGAGGCCCCGCTCGAGGAGGACGACCCGCTCGCCCACGGCTCGGCCGAGGTCGATCTCGCCCACGCCCAAGTCGCGCTCGGCCGCCCGGCGGAGGCGGAGGTCGAGGAGGAGCCGCTCCCCGACGAGCGCGGGGACGAGGACGAGCTCGAGGAGGCCTCCGACCTCGCCACGGCGGCGGGCGGGAACGGTGGCCGCGGCGCACGCCGGCGCACCGCGCTCGCCGCCGCCGACGGTGGCGGCCCGGCCGCCGCGCCCTCCGGCAACCGCGTCGTCGGCTTCGTCCGCGCCTCGTGGCGCGAGCTGCAGCGAGTACAGTGGCCGGACCGCAGGCAGGTCGCCCAGGCGACCGGTGTGGTACTCGGCTTCGTGATCATCGCGGGCGCCTACCTCGGCCTGGCCGACGCTCTGGCGCAGAAGATCATCAAGGCCATCCTCGGCTAACCCCTGTCCCAAGGGACCAAGAGCACATGTTCCGCTGGTACGTCGTCAACACCTATTCCGGGCACGAGAAGAAGGTCAAGCACAATCTCGAGCACCGCGTGCAGTCGCTCGGGCAGCAGCGTGCCGTCCGCCAGATCGTCGTGCCCACCGAGACCGTCTCGGAGATGAAGGACAACCAGAAGGTCTCCGTGGAGAAGCGCACGATGCCGGGCTACGTGCTCGTCAACATGGACCTGAACGAGGACTCCTGGGGCCTCGTGAAGAACACCCCCGGCGTCACGAGCTTCGTCGGCGCCTCCCAGGAGCCCGTCCCGCTCACGCAGATGGAGGTCGACCGCCTCCTGCACCGTGAGACCGCCGAGCGCCCGCGTTCGCGCGCGCAGTTCACCGTGGGGGAGACCGTCAAGGTCGTGCAAGGCCCGCTGTCGGACTTCTCCGGCGAGATCGCCGAGATCAACGAGGACGCCTCGCGCCTGAAGGTCCTCGTCTCCATCTTCGGCCGCGAGACGCCGGTCGAGGTCGGCTTCGACCAGGTCAAGAAGGTCTAGCCTCGACCCATGGCCAAGAAGGTCCTCACCACGATCAAGCTCCAGGCCACGGGCGGGCAGGCCTCGCCCGCGCCGCCGGTCGGCCCCGCGCTCGGCCAGCACGGCGTGAACATCATGGAGTTCGTCAAGGCGTTCAACGCCCAGACCTCCGACCAGATGGGCACGACCGTCCCCGTCGAGATCACCGTCTTCGAGGATCGCTCCTTCACCTTCGTGCTGAAGAGCCCGCCGGCCGCCGTCCTCATCAAGCAGGCGCTCTCGCTCGCGAAGGGCTCCGCCGAGCCCAACCGGGACAAGGTGGGAAAGATCTCACAGGCCCAGCTCCGGGAGATCGCCCAGACGAAGATGGCCGACCTGAACGCCCACGACGTCGACCAGGCGGCGAAGATCATCGCCGGCACCGCCCGCTCCATGGGCGTGGAGGTGAGCGGCTGATGGCCGCCCGCGGCAAGACCTACCTCGACGCCAAGGCCAAGTACGACCGCGAGCGGGAGTACCCGCCGGCCGAGGCCGTCGCGCTCGTCAAGGAGCTCCACCGCGTGAAGTTCGACGAGTCGGTCGAGGTCCACGTCCGCACCGGGCTGAACGTGCGCCACGCCGACGAGCAGCTCCGCGGCACGGTCGCGCTGCCCCACGGGCTCGGCAAGGACGTCACCGTCGCCGTCTTCGCGCGCGGGGACAAGGCGCGCGAGGCGGAGGAGGCGGGCGCCGACGTCGTCGGTGCCGACGACCTCGCCGAGCGGATCTCGGGCGGCTTCACCGACTTCGACGTGGCGATCGCCACGCCCGACCTCATGCCGGTCGTCGGCCGCCTCGGCCGCATCCTCGGCCCCCAGGGCAAGATGCCGAACCCCAAGGTCGGGACGGTGACGATGGACGTCCGCAAGGCCGTCGAGGAGTCGAAGTCGGGCAAGGTCGAGTACCGGACCGACCGCCACGCGATCGTCCACCTCAACATCGGCAAGACCTCCTTCGGTGAGCGGGATCTGCTCGAGAACTACCTCGCCCTGCTCGAGGAGCTCCACCGCGCGCGGCCGCCGGCGGCCAAGGGCCGCTATCTGCGCTCCGTTACCCTCGTCTCGACGATGGGGCCGGGCGTGAAGGTCGATCCGGCGCGGGTGCGCGACGCGCTCGAGGAGACGCCCGCGGCCGCCTAGACCCTTCCCGACGCGCGGCCGAAGACCCCCGGCGGATTCCGTAAGACCGGGGCAGGCGAGCACGAGAGCGGCCCGTCCGGGCCCCTTCGACTGCCCGCCGCCCGGCGGGCGTCTTTCTTTTTCGACCAGACCTGAGGAGAACCCGGACATGAACAGAGACGAGAAAGCGGCGGTGATCGACCGGCTCGCGGAGGACATCCGCGGCGCCGAGGCGATCTTCGCCGTCGACTACCGCGGGCTCTCCGTGCCCCAGGCGGCCGAGCTGCGCGCAAAGCTCCGGGACGCCGACGCCCGCTTCGCCGTGGTCAAGAACTCCCTGACCGAGCGCGCGGCCGACCAGGCCGAGGCCGAGGCGCTGAAGGCGCTCCTCACCGGCCCGACGGCGCTCACGTTCGTCCGCGGCGACGCGGCGGCGGCGGCCAAGGCGCTGGCCGACACCGCGCGGGCCACGCAGATCCTCGAGTTCAAGGGCGGCCTGATGAACGGCTCGGCGCTCTCGCCGGACGACATCCAGTCGATCGCGCGGCTTCCGTCCCGCGACGTCCTCTACGGCCAGCTCGTCGGCGTCGTCGCTTCGCCCATCACGGGCCTCGCGCGCGGCCTGAACGCGCTCATCTCCGGGATCGCGATCGCCCTCGGGCAGATCCGCGACGAGGGGAAGGTCGGGGGCGACGCCCCCGCGCCGCCCGCCGAGGAGGCGCCGCCCGCGGAGGACGCCCCGCCCGCCGAGGACGGCCCGCCGGCCCAGGCCGCCGAGGCGGCCGAGACCAAGACCGAGAACGAAAACCCCCAGGAGGACAGCTAGATGGCCAGCAGCACACAGGAATGGATCGACGAGCTCAAGGGCATCAGCGTCCTCGAGCTCTCCGAGCGGATCAAGGCGCTCGAGGAGGAGTTCGGCGTCTCCGCCACCGCGATAGCGCCACCCGCTGCCGCGCCCGGCGGCGGCGGCGCGGCCGACGGCGCGGCGGCCGAGGAGGAGCAGTCCGCCTTCGACGTCGTCCTCACCGCGGCCGGCGAGAAGAAGATCCAGGTGATCAAGGTCGTCCGCGCGGCGACCGACCTCGGCCTCAAGGAGGCCAAGGCCCTCGTCGACGCGGCGCCCAAGGCGATCAAGGAGGGCGTCGAGCGCGAGGAGGCCGACAAGCTGAAGGCCGACCTCGAGGAGGCCGGCGGCACCGTCGAGGTCAAGTAGACGCTGGTTCTCCCAGATCCCTGATTCATGCGAGAGGCGGCCCCGCGGCCGCCTCTCGCATGAGAATGAGAAAAATCTCGTAAAGCAGTGAACCGTCCGCGGGGCGGGCGCGAAGACACAGGGACGGGCCATCGGGCCCTTCGCTCTGTAATCGACGAAAGGCTCATTCCCATGCGGAACGCCGTGCAGGACACCTCGCCGCTCGGCGACGGCGCTCTGGCGGAGATCGACGAGGATCCCGCGTCGCGCAAGAAGTTCCTGAGGATGATGGGCACCGGCGGCGCCGGCGCTCTGTCGCTCCTCATCGCCGCCTGTGGCTCCTCCTCGAGCTCCAGCTCCAACTCGAAGTCGACTCCCCCGCCCAAGAAGTCCGGCGGTGGCGGTGGCGGCTCCAAGGAGTCCGGCGATCTCGCGATCGTCAACTACGCGCTGACCCTCGAGTACCTCGAGGACGCGTTCTACGCCGACGTCATCAAGGCCGGGCTGTTCAAGGGCTCCGCGCTCGAGACGATCAAGAAGTTCGGCGACTCCGAGCACCAGCACGTCGTCGCCCTCGAGGGCGTCGCCAAGCAGCTCGGCAAGCCGGCCGCCAAGCCGAAGACGAAGTTCCCGCTGAAGGACATGAAGAGCGTCCTCACGTTGGCCGCGACCGTCGAGAACCTCGGCGCCGCCGCCTACCTCGGTCAGGCAGCGATGATCAAGAGCCCGGACATCCTCGCGGCCGCGCTCTCCATCCACACGGTGGAGGCCCGCCACGCGGCGACGCTCAACACGCTGCTCGGCAAGTCCCCGACCCCGGACGGTGCGTTCGGCAAGCCGGCCACGATGGATCAGGTCCTGCCCATCGCCAAGAAGTTCATCGTCGCGTAGGCCCTCGAGCCACGAAAGGAGAACATCAGAATGACTGACACATCCATCACGGCTCCGGGTCTCGAAGAGGTCGAGATCACGGGCCTTTCGCGCTCCGCGTTCATCCTGCGGGGTGCCCTGGCGGCCTCCGCCGTCTACGGCGCCGGCACCGTCGGCCCGTTCGTCGGGGAGGCGCTCGCCGCCGGCGGAGGTGGGGATATCGGAATCCTCAACTTCGCGCTGACGCTCGAGTACCTCGAGTCGGCCTTCTACAAGGAGGCCCAGAAGAAGGTCAAGCTCTCGAGCAAGACGGCTGCGCTCGCGAAGCTCATCGGCAAGGACGAGGATCAGCACGTCCAGGCCCTGACCAAGGCGATCACGGGCGCCGGCGGCAAGCCGGTCAAGGCCCCGGGCGTCAAGTTCCCGTTCTCGGACGAGAAGGGCTTCCTGAAGCTCGCCCACACGTTCGAGGACACGGGCGTGTCCGCCTACAACGGCGCCGCGCCCTCCATCAAGAGCAAGGCGATTCTCAGCGCCGCCGGCTCGATCGTGCAGATCGAGGGGCGCCACGCGGCGGCCGTCCGTCTCATGGCCGGCCTGCCCCCCGCGCCGAACGCGTTCGACCCGAAGCTCTCGAAGGACCAGGTGCTGAAGGCGGTCAAGCCCTTCCTCAAGTAGGAGGAGCGGCCGCGATTCGCGGAGCGGGGCGGGCCTTCGGGCCCGCCCCGCGTCGTTTCGGCGCTCCGCGGGATCTCCCCGGCCGCGCGGGGCGTCTCACCCGGCCGCGACGGCCGAAGCGAAACGGCCGCTAAGGTGGTGGCTTGACACCGTGTCAAGTCACCACCCGCGAGGATGTCAGCCATGGCTGATCGCGATGTCGACGTCCTCATCGCCGGCGCCGGCGTGGCCGGGGCCACGTGCGCGGAGACGCTCCGCGAGGAGGGGTTCGAGGGCTCGGTCCTGCTCGTCGGCCGGGAGATCGACCCGCCCTACCACCGCCCGCCGGCCACTAAGGACTACCTGCGCGGAGAGCTGCCCAAGGAGCGCGCGCTGCTCCGCCCCGCCGAGGGCTGGGAGGAGCTCGGCGTCGAGCTCCTGACGCGCACGAGCGTGCTCGCCCTCGACCCGGCCGCGCACACGGCCAAGCTCCAGGGCGCCGGCGAGGTCGGCTACGGCAAGGCCCTCCTGGCCACCGGCGCGATGGTCCGCCGCCTCGACATGCCGGGCACGGAGCTCGACGGCATTCACTACATCCGCGCGCTCGGCAACGCTGACGCGATCCGCCGCGACCTCGAGCACTCGGAGCACATGCTCATGCTCGGCGGCTCCTACGTGGGCTGCGAGGTCGCCGCCTCCCTGACCGCGCTCGGCCACGCGTGCACGCTCGTCCTCCAGGAGGCCGAGCCGCTCGAGCGGACGCTCGGCCGCACGCTCGGCGCCCGCGTGCGCCGGGAGCTCGAGGACCACGGTGTCGAGGTCCTCTCCGAGGTCGAGGTCGAGGCCTTCACGGGGGAGGACCGCGTCGCGCGCGCGGTGCTCAAGGACGGCCGCGAGGTGCCCGCCGAGCTCGTCGTCATCGGCGCGGGCGCCGTGCCCGACACGATGCTGGCCAAGCGGGCGGGGCTGACGCTCGGCCCGCGCGGGGGGATCGCCTGCGACGTCACGCTCGCCACCTCGGCCCCGGATCTCTGGGCCGCCGGGGACCCGTGCGAGTACGAGTCGGCCCTGCACGGCCGGGCGATGCGGATCGAGCACGAGCAGGTGGCGATCGACCAGGGCCGCACCGCCGCGCGGAACATCCTCGGCGCCGGCGCGCCCCACGACGCGATCCCCTACTTCTGGTCTGATCTCGCCGACTGGCTGACCGTGCAGTCGGTCGGTCCGCCCGAGGACTGGGACGAGGAGCGGGAGGACGGCGAGACCGTCCACTTCCTGCGCGACGGCGCCACGGTGGGGGCCGCCACGACGGGCCCCATCGCGGCGCTCAAGCGCGCGCGGGAGGCGATCCGCGCGGGCGCGCCGCCGCCCGCCGGCGCCGCCGGAAGCTGAGGCGACCCTTGCCGACGCTTGTCGCGCGCCCTATGATCCCGTACGTCAGCCGATAGCCGCAGCCGCCAGCCTGACGCCGGAGCGCGCCACATACGCGAGCCGGAGGCGGGGTCCGTGAGTGTTGATACGCCCTCTTGCAGGGTGCGCTTTGCCGTGTGCTATGTTTCTCGGTCGCGCCTCTTACGAGAGCGCGCGAAGAAGCGCCCTCTCTCCCATAGTCCCGCCCTCCCTTCTCCCTGAGGAGCCGTCGTCTTGGCACCTGCCGCCATCCAGCGGACGCGCCGCTCGTTCGCGCGTCTGAACAAGGTTCTCGAGGTCCCGAACCTCATCGACATCCAGCGCCGGTCCTTCGAGGCGCTGACCGACACCGAGCGCGGCGGCCTCCGCGAGACGATCAACGACATCTCGCCGATCGAGGACTACACGGGCAACCTCGCCGTCGCCTTCGGCCCGTTCTCCTTCGACGAGCCGGTCGCCGACCTCGCCGAGTGCCGCGAGAAGGACCTGACCTACGCGCGGCCGCTGACCGTGCAGGTGCAGTTCGTCAACCGGGAGACGGGGGAGATCCGGGAGCAGTCGGTCTTCATGGGGGACTTCCCGTGGATGACCGAGCGCGGGACGTTCATCATCAACGGCACCGAGCGCGTCGTCGTCACGCAGCTCGTCCGCTCGCCGGGCGCCTACCTGATGGAGCCCAAGGACCGCGAGAAGCAGGTCTTCACGGCCAACCTGATGCCCGCCCGCGGGTCGTGGCTCGAACTCGAGATCGACAAGAAGGGCAAGGTCTTCGTCCGGATCGACCGCAAGCGCAAGCTCCCGGTCACCGTGCTCATGCGGGCGATGGGCTACGCCGAGGACGAGGAGATCCTGAAGCTCTTCGAGAACTCCCTCTACATCCGCAACACGCTCGAGGCCGACACCGAGGTCACGCGCTCGGAGGAGGGCGCGCTGATCGAGCTGTTCAAGAAGCAGCGCCCGGGCGAGCCGCCGTCGGTCGACGCCGCGCGCAACCTCCTGAACCAGCTCTTCTTCGACCCCAAGCGCTACGACCTCACGCGCGTCGGGCGCTACAAGCTGAACGAGCGCCTCGGGCTCGACACCGACCTCGAGCTGCGCACGCTTCAGCACGACGACATCATCGGCCTCGTCCGGAAGCTCGTCAACGTCCCGAAGATCCTCGGTATGCCGGAGGATCCCGACGGCGAGATCAAGGACTTCGCCGCCGAGGCGCAGATGATGGCGCGCGAGCCGATCGTCGACGAGCTCGACGAGTACGAGGACTTCGGCAACCGCCGCCTGCGCACGGTCGGCGAGCTCATCCAGGAGGCCTTCCGCATCGGCCTCTACCGGATGGAGCGCGTCGTGCGCGAGCGTCTGACGACCGAGGACGCGGACACGATCACGCCGCAGACGATCGTCAACATCCGCCCGGTCGTCGCCGCGCTCAAGGAGTTCTTCGGCTCCTCGCAGCTC
Organism: Solirubrobacterales bacterium; assembly: GCA_038276395.1. Taxonomy (GTDB): domain Bacteria; phylum Actinomycetota; class Thermoleophilia; order Solirubrobacterales; family Solirubrobacteraceae; genus JBBQAA01. The sequence continues at coordinate 19,725 of JBBQAA010000056.1, forward strand.
TCGCAGTTCATGGACCAGACCAACTCGCTGGCCGGCCTCACCCACCGCCGGCGCCTCTCGGCCCTCGGCGCGGGCGGCCTCACGCGCGAGCGCGCCCCGATCGAGGTGCGCGACGTCCATCCGACCCACTACGGGCGCATGTGCCCTATTGAGACCCCCGAGGGGCCGAACATCGGCCTCATCGGCTCGCTGTCCTCCTACGCGGAGATCTCCGAGTTCGGCTTCGTCACGACGCCCTACCGCAAGGTCGTCAAGGGCAAGCTGACCGACGAGATCGAGCACCTCGACGCGACCAAGGAGAAGGACCAGAAGATCGCCCAGGCCAACACGCCGATCGACGCCAAGACGGGCAAGCTCGCGGGCGAGGAGATCGTCTGCCGCACCCAGGCCGGCCAGTACGTGACGGTGCCGCCGGCCGAGGTCGACCTGATGGACGTCTCCCCCGACCAGATCTGGTCGGTGGCCACGGCGATGATCCCCTTCCTCGAGCACGACGACGCCAACCGCGCGCTCATGGGCTCGAACATGCAGCGCCAGGCGGTCCCGCTGCTGAAGACCGACGCGCCCCTCGTGGGCACGGGGATGGAGCGCCGCGCGGCGGAGGACACGGGCGACGTGATCCTCGCGCGCGGCCCCGGCACCGTCGCCTACGTCGACGCGACGCGCATCGTCGTCGAGACGAAGGACGGCGCCGACGAGTACCCGCTGCAGAAGTTCATGCGCAGTAACCAGGGCACGCTCATCCACCAGAAGCCGCTCGTGCTCGTGGGCCAGAAGGTCAAGGAGCGCGCGGTGCTGGCCGACGGCTCGGCCACGAGCCAGGGCGAGATGGCCCTCGGCAAGAACCTCATGGTCGCCTTCATGTGCTGGGAGGGCTACAACTTCGAGGACGCGATCATCCTCTCGCGCCGCCTGGTCAAGGACGACGAGCTGACCTCGATCCACATCGAGGAGTACGAGATCGACGCCCGCACGACGAAGCTCGGCGACGAGGAGATCACCCGCGACATCCCCAACCGCTCCGAGGAGTCCCTGCGCAACCTCGACGACCGCGGCATCGTCCGCGTCGGCGCCGAGGTGCAGTCGGGCGACCTGCTCGTGGGCAAGGTCACGCCCAAGGGCGAGACCGAGCTGACGGCCGAGGAGAAGCTCATCCGCGCGATCTTCAAGGAGAAGGCGCGCGAGGTGCGCGACACCTCGCTGAAGGTCCCCCACGGCGAGGGCGGCGTCGTCATCGACGTCATGGAGTTCAACCGCGATGACGGCGACGACCTGCCGCCGGGCGTCAACGAGCTCGTGCGCGTCTTCGTGGCCAAGAAGCGCAAGATCTCCGAGGGCGACAAGCTCGCCGGGCGCCACGGCAACAAGGGCGTCATCTCGAAGATCGTCGACGAGGAGGACATGCCGTTCCTCGAGGACGGCACGCCCGTAGACGTCATCCTCAACCCGCTCGGCGTACCGAGCCGCATGAACATCGGCCAGATCCTCGAGACCCACCTCGGGTGGGTCGCCGCCGAGGGCTGGTACGACGAGGAGGGCGCGCCGCGCGAGAACGGCAAGGTCTACGTCTCGACGCCGGTGTTCGACGGCGCGACGGTCGAGGACGTGGACGAGGCGCTGCTGCGCTGGCAGCAGGACCACGAGAAGGCCGGCGGGAAGATCCGCATGGAGATCGACCCGAAGGCTCGCCCCGGCATCCGCGCCTCGGGCAAGGTGAAGCTCTTCAACGGCCGCACGGGCGCGCCCTTCGAGCAGAAGATCACGCTCGGCTACATGTACATCCTGAAGCTCCTGCACCTCGTGGACGACAAGATCCACGCGCGCTCCACGGGGCCCTACTCGCTCGTCACCCAGCAGCCGCTGGGCGGCAAGGCGCAGTTCGGCGGCCAGCGCTTCGGCGAGATGGAGGTGTGGGCGCTCGAGGCCTACGGCGCGGCGTACACGCTGCAGGAGATGCTGACGATCAAGTCCGACGACACCGTCGGGCGTGTGAAGGCCTACGAGGCGATCGTCAAGGGCGAGAACATCGCCGAGCCGTCCATCCCCGAGTCCTTCAAGGTGCTGCTCAAGGAGATGCAGTCCCTCGGTCTCGACGTCAACGTCGTCTCCGAGGAGGGCGAGCTCGCGGAGATGCGCGACGAGGACGACGACCTGCTCCGCGCCGCGGAGGAGCTCGGCATCGACCTCTCCGGCGTGCGCGCCGGCGAGTCCGAGGGCGACGCGGAGGAGACGACCGCCGGCGAGGCGGCCGACGAGCAGCAGGAGCGCGTGGACACCGCCGCGGAGAACGGCGCCGCGCCCGAGGACGAGGAGGCGGTCATCGACCCGAGCCTCGCGCCCTCGGAGGCCATCGCCGCGCGGGACATGGCCGAGACCGACGACGAAATGATCGACGAGGACGTGCCGGCCGAGACCGGCGGGGAGTAGCGCATGATCGACATCAACAATTTCGACGCCATCGAGATCGGCCTCGCGTCCTCGAAGCAGATCCGCTCCTGGAGCTCGGGCGAGGTCACGAAGCCGGAGACCATCAACTACCGCACGCTCAAGCCGGAGAAGGACGGCCTCTTCTGCGAGCGCATCTTCGGTCCCACCAAGGACTGGGAGTGCTACTGCGGCAAGTACAAGCGGGTCCGCTACAAGGGGATCGTCTGCGAGCGCTGCGGCGTCGAGGTCACGCGCTCCAAGGTGCGCCGCGAGCGCATGGCCCACATCGACCTGGCCGCGCCCGTCTCCCACATCTGGTTCTTCAAGGGCGTGCCCTCGCGCATCGGCTACCTGCTCGACATGGCGCCCAAGGAGCTCGAGAAGGTTCTCTACTTCGCCGCCTCGATCGTCACCTGGGTCGACGACGACGCGCGCGAGAAGGACATGGAGGAGCTGGGCAAGCGCGTGAACGAGGTGCTCGACGCCTACGCCGCCGAGAAGGAGGAGCGCCTGCTCGAGCTGCGCGAGGCGCTCGCCCGGCGCGAGAAGCACCTCGAGTCCGGGGCGACGAAGGGCTTCGACGAGGAGGACTACGGCTGGTCGGAGGGCCTCGATTTCGAGGTCCAGAAGCTCTCCGACGACGAGCGCGAGAAGGCGCTCAAGGAGCTGCGCAAGACCTTCCAGGCCGATCTCGACGACACCGAGGCCTACATCGAGGACGCGGCCGAGCGCATGCGCCAGGTGTGGGAGGTCTTCCAGTCGATGAAGAGCAAGGACGTCATCGGCGACGAGACGCTCTTCCGCGAGCTGAAGGACCGCTTCGGCTCGCCCTACGGCTTCGGCGAGTACTTCCGCGGCGGCATGGGCGCGGAGTCCGTGCGCGACCTGCTGGAGCAGGTCAACCTCGACGACGAGCGGGCCGAGCTCGAGGATCTCGTCAAGAACGGCAAGGGCCAGAAGCAGGCCCGCGCGGTCAAGCGCCTGAAGGTCGCCTCGGCCTTCATCAACTCCGGCAACAAGCCGGACATGATGGTGCTCGAGGCCGTGCCGGTCATCCCGCCGGAGCTGCGCCCGATGGTCCAGCTCGATGGCGGGCGCTTCGCGACCTCGGACCTCAACGACCTCTACCGCCGCGTCATCAACCGCAACAACCGCCTGAAGCGCCTGCTCGACCTCGGCGCGCCGGAGATCATCGTCAACAACGAGAAGCGGATGCTGCAGGAGGCCGTCGACGCGCTGTTCGACAATGGCCGCCGCGGCCGGCCCGTCACGGGCCCGGGCAACCGCCCGCTGAAGTCGCTCTCGGACATGCTCAAGGGCAAGCAGGGGCGCTTCCGCCAGAACCTCCTCGGCAAGCGCGTGGACTACTCGGGCCGCTCGGTCATCGTGTCAGGCCCGTCGCTCCGCCTGCACCAGTGCGGCCTGCCGAAGCTAATGGCGCTCGAGCTGTTCAAGCCGTTCATCATGGCTCGGCTCGTCGAGCGCAAGGAGG
>JBBQAA010000057.1:0-41236 GCA_038276395.1 Solirubrobacterales bacterium
GAGCGTCTCGCTCCCCTCCGGCGGGACGAGTGGCGAATGCTCCTCGGAAAGCGAGGAGTCCTCGCCATTCGATGTCGCGGGGGGCGGCGGCGCGGCGCGGGGCGGCGGCGCGGGGATCTCCTCGCCGCGGCGGGCGGCGCGCTCGCGCCGCGCCGCCTCGCGCTCCTCCGGGCTGCGGCTCACGCTCCGGTCTCCTGACGGGCGAGCCAGCCCTCGAGCAGGACCGCGGCGGCGCGGGAGTCCTCGCTGGCCGCGCCGCCCGCGCGCTGGGCGAGCTGCGTGGTGAAGCGCTCGTCCTCGAGCTCGACGGGCACGTCGAGCGCCGCCTCGAGCCGCGCGGCGAAGGCGCGCGTCTCGCGCGTCTGCTCGGAGTCGCCGCCCGCGAGGCGGAGCGGCAGCCCGACGACGACGCGCTCGACCGCGCGCTCGCGCGCGAGCGCGGCGAGCGCGGCGATCCCCCTGCGGGTGGCGGCGCGCTCGATCGGCGCCAGCGGCGTGGCGATGCTGCCGCTGGGGTCGGAGAGCGCACAGCCGCAGCGGGCCGAGCCGTAGTCGAGGGCGAGGACGCGCATCAAGGTCAGTCGAGCGCCGCGCCGATCGCCGCGCGGGCGGCGGTGATCGCGTCGGGGAGCTTCGCCGGGTCCCGGCCGCCCGCACGCGCGAGGGTGTCGCGCCCGCCGCCGCCGCCGCCCGTGACGGCCGCGGCGGCCTTGACGACCTCGCCCGCGCGCACGCCGCGCGCAACGAGCGCGGGCGCGACGCTCGCCACGAGGTGGACGCGGCCCTCGATCTCGGCGCCGAGGACGATCGCCGCGTCGCCGAGCGCGCCCTTCAGCCGGTCGGAGAGCGCGAGGAGCGCGCCGGGGTCGCCGGCGGGGACGACGGCGGTGAGGACGCGCGCGCCCGTCTCCCCCGTTGCCGCGCCGGCCAGCGCATCGAGGTCCACCCCCGCGGCCCCGTTGGCGCCGGCGCCGGCCCTCAGCCGCTTCTCGAGCTCCCGGCGCTCGGCCTCGCGCTCCGCCACCGAGCGCGGCAGGTTCTCGGGCGTCGTGCGCAGGAGCGCCGCGGCCTCCTCGGCCGCGTGATCCCGCGCGCGCAGGAGGTCGATCGCCGCCGGGCCGGTGACCGCCTCGATCCGCCGCACGTTGGCCGCGCTCGAGCCCTCGCTCGTCACCTTGAAGACGCCGACCTCCGCCGTCGAGCGGACGTGGGTACCGCCGCACAGCTCGCGTGAGACCGACCCGTCCCCCACCTCGACCATGCGCACGACCTCGCCGTACTTCTCCCCGAAGAGCGCCATCGCGCCGAGCGCGCGCGCCTCCTCGAGCGTCGTCGTCAGGGCGCGCACGCGGCGGTTGGCCTTGAGCTCCTCGTTGACCGCGCGCTCGACCCCGGCCAGCTCGTCGGAGGAGAGCGCCTGGCCGTGGGTGAAGTCGAAGCGCAGCTTGTCCGGCCCCACGTAGGACCCCGCCTGGCGTACGTGGGCGCCGAGCCGCGCGCGCAGCGCCGCGTGGAGCAGGTGCGTGGCTGTGTGGTTGCACTCGGTGGCGTGGCGCGCGGCGGCGTCGACGCGCGCGTGGACGCGCGCGCCCGCGGTCAGCTCACCGAACTCCGGGCGCAGCGCCAGCACCTGATCGTCGCCCAGGCGCAGGACATCGTCGACCACGGCGCGGCAGCCGCCGCCCTCGCACTCCAGGAGGCCCATGTCGGCGACCTGGCCGCCGCCCGCGGCGTAGAAGGGGGACTCGAGGAGCTTCACGAGCACCCGCTCGCCGTCGCGCGTGACGACGCCCGCCGTCGTGTCCTGCTCGGTGGCCGCGTAGCCCGTGAACTCGGTGCGAAAGCCCGCCTCGGCGGCGAGCTCACGCGCGCGCTCGCGCAACGCGCCGGCGTCGCCGGCGCCGCGCCCGCCGCCCGCGCGGGCACGCGCGCGCTGATCCTCCATGAGGCCCTCGAAGCCCTGCTCGTCGACCCCGAGTCCGGCCTCGGTGGCGATCTCCAGCGTGACGTCGATGGGGAAGCCGTAGGTGTCGTGCAGGCGGAAGGCGTTGGCCGCGGCGATGCTCTCGGCGCCCGCCTCGCGGGCGCGCGCGATCACGTCCTCGAGCAGCCGGAGCCCCTGCTCGAGCGTGCGCCCGAAGCCCTCCTCCTCGGCCGCGACCCACTTGAGCACGGCGTCGCGCTCGGCCCCGAGCTGTGGCCACGCCGAGCCCATGACCTCGAGGACACGCTCGGCGTAGGCGCGCAGGAAGCCCGGGTCCATGCCCAGCGAGCGGCCCTGCTGGACGGCGCGGCGCATGATGCGCCGCAGCACGTAGCCGCGCTCCTCGTTGGAGGGCACGACGCCGTCGGCGATGAGGAACGTCATCCCGCGCGCGTGGTCGGCGAGGATGCGCATGGCGCGGTCGGTGGGGAAGTCCGTGCCGTAGCGGCGGCCCGAGAGCTCCTCGGCCAGGCCGACGAGCGGCGTGAACTCGTCGGTCTCGAAGACCGAGCCGACGTTCTGGAGGACCGCCGCCATACGCGTCAGGCCGAGTCCGGTGTCGATGTTCTGGGCGGGAAGCGGGGTCAGCGTGTTCGGCGGCCCCTGCCGGTACTGCATGAAGACGAGGTTCCAGAACTCGAGGAAGCGCTCGTTCTCACCCCCCGGCAGGTCGTCCTCCCGGCCGAAGGCGAGCCCGCGGTCGAGGTAGAGCTCCGAGCAGGGGCCGCACGGGCCCTCGGCGCCCGCCTGCCAGAAGTTCTCCGAGCGCGAGCACTCGACGATCCGCTCGCGCGGGACGCCGATCTGCAGCCACGCCTCGATCGCCTCCTCGTCGGGCCCGAGCCCGAGCTCGTCGTCACCGGCGAAGACCGTGACCCAGATGTCCTTGGCCGGGAGCCCGAAGCCGTTCAGGGTGAGGTCCCACGCGAACTCGACCGCGCCCGCCTTGAAGTAGTCCCCCATCGAGAAGTTGCCGAGCATCTCGAAGAACGTCAGGTGGCGGGTCGTCGTCCCGACCTCCTCGATGTCCGGCGTGCGAAAGCACTTCTGGCAGCTCGTCAGGCGGTGATGCGGAGGCTCTTCGCGGCCGAGGAAGTAGGGCATGAGCGGGTGCATGCCCGCGGTCGTGAGCAGGACGGAGGGGTCGTACTCGGCGGGGATGAGCGAGGCCGAGGGGATGCGCCGGTGGTCGCGCTCTTCGAAGAAGGCCTGGAAGGTCTCGCGGATCTCGGCGGCGCTGGCCATGGGGAGACGAGTCTAAGAAGCCGGGTTGAGCCCCACCGGCGTAGACTCGGGAATAGCCACGTCTGCCACGAGCCACGGAACGGGACAGCCTCGTCGGCTCACCTCGGGCCACGGAGAATCACGATGCCGTTCCCCCGACCGCCGCGGCGACCGCCATCACGGAGCCGACCTCCGCCCCCGCCTCGCAGGCGGCCCGCTCCTGTCGGCGATCACCAACCGGCGCGTCATCGCCTTCCTCAGCCAGGCGCACGTCCAGCCCGACATCACGATGGAGATCTTCTTCGTCGATCGGCAGCTCGACGGCCGTCGGCGTCTTGGAGATGAGCGGCCCGGAGGGCGCGCTCGGGACGCCGGCCGGTTCCTTTCGTCGTAGGAGCGGGGGGATCCGTCCTCGACGGGTCTGCGCATCCCAGCGGCATCACGCGCCACCGCCGGCGCGACCCGGAGCATCACCTTCGCCGCCGCAGCCGACACGGGAAGCGATGACGCGCGCGGACGGTCAGTCGGCGATCGTGCCGTGCCCGACGACAAGCTCTCCGTCGATGAGGCACGCGAGCTGGCCCGGCGCCGGGCCGAGCGCAGGCTCTGAAAGCATCAGGCGCTCGCCGTCGAGCCGCGCGGGGAGCGCCGGGCTGCGGTAGCGCAGGCGCGCGGCGCGCACGCGCACCGGCTCGCGGTGGAGGGTCACGTCGCGCAGGGCGACCTCCCGGCGCTCGAGCGCGCGGCGCGGACCGACGCGCACGCGCGTGCGGTCCTTCCCGATCACGTATAGGGGCTCGGGGGCGGCCACGCCGAGGCCGCGCCGCTGCCCGACGGTGAACCCGTGCTGGCCGGCGTGCCGGGCGAGCACGCGGCCCTCGGCGTCGACGACGTCGCCGGGCTCGTCCGCGACGCCGCCGTGACGGTGCAGGAAGCGCCGGCCGTCGGTGCCGGCGAGGAAGCACAGATCCTGCGAGTCCGGCTTGGCCGCCACGGGCAGGCCGGCGTCGGCCGCGAGCTCCCGGACCTCCGGCTTCGTGCAGGCCCCGAGGGGGAAGGCGAGGCGCGCGAGCGAGGCGGGCGCAAGCGCGGCGAGCATGTAGGACTGGTCCTTGCCCGGGTCGGTGGCGGCGCGCAGGAGCGGCCCGCGCGGGTCCTCCTCCTCCGCGATCCGGGCGTAGTGGCCGGTGGCCAGGCGCGCGGCGCCGAGGCGCCCGGCGAGGTCGAGCATGGCGTCGAGGCGGACGCGGCCGTTGCAGGCCACGCACGGGTTCGGCGTGGCGCCCGCAACGTGGGCGGCGATCCACGGCTCGACGACGCCGGCGCGGAACTCCTCGCGCAGGTCGAGCGTCAGGTGGGGCAGGCCCATCGAATGGGCGAGCGCCCGGGCGGAGGTGACCGCGGCGGCCGAGCAGCACGAGCGCTCCGCGTCGTTCTCGGGGTCCGCCCACAGCTCGAGCGTGACCCCGACGGGCTCCCCCGCGCGGGCGCACAGGAGCGCGGCGACGGCGGAGTCGACCCCGCCGCTCATAGCCACGAGCGTGCGGCCGGGCCGGGCAGCGAGCGCGGCGGAGTGCCGGGCGGCGGCGCCGAGCGCGCGGTGCAGCGCGTCGGCGGCGAGGTCGGCGGCGTGGCGCTTGCCCACGGACAGGCCGCCGAGCTCGGCGGCGATCTCGGCGGGGCCGACCCGCGCCGCGTCGAGCAGGCCCGCGCCGCGCACGAGCGCGACGACGGCGCTCCCCGCGGCCTGCGCGGCGCCGCAGCCCGAGGCGGCAAAGCCGGCCTCGGCCACGCGCTCCCCGTTGAAGGCGAGGATGACCCGGACGAGGTCGCCGCACCGCGCGCCCCCGGCCGCCCCGGCGAAGCCGTCGCGCGGCACGCGCCCGCGGCCCTGGGGGGCGAGGAGATGGTGCTCGAGCCGCAGCGCGTCCACGCGCGGAGGCTAGGGCGCAACCGTTCGCTCCCGGACCGCCCGCCGGCCGGCCGGCCCGCCAGCAGGAGGTGGGCGGCATTCCGTGACGAGGAGGGGCCGCCGGCCGCGCGCCGGGCCCTAGGACTTCTTCAGCCCGGCCAGCGCGTCGTCGATGTGGTTGGCGATCTCGACGGGGTCGAGGAAGCCGACGAGGGAGTCGGGCGTCCCCCTGCGGTCGATGACGACGACGGTCGGCGAGCCGGTGACCGGCACCTTCCGCGTGACGGCGGTGTAGGAGGCGAGCTGCGCGAGCGGGACGGCGATGAGGACGACCTTGCCCTTGTGCGTGCGCTGGCGCAGGAAGGCCCTGCGCACGGCGCGGTCGTCGGCGGCGCGCGGGTTGAAGAAGAGGACGGCGAGGACCTTGTGATCGGCGAGGGCGGCGGTGGCGCGGCGGGGCCCGGGCACGCCGCGATGGTGGGCCCGGTGGCCACGGTGCCGCGCGCCGGCCCGGCGGTGCCCGGGCTTGGCCCGAGTCGCGGTGGGGGCGCCGGTGGCGGGCTTCGCCGGCGCGGGCGTCGCCGCGGGCGTCGAGGACGTCGGGGTGTCGCCGCTGACCTGCGCGGACTGCTGCGCGAGGGAGTGGGCGCTCTGCTCGGAGAGGTTGACGGCGCCGTGGGCCTTGGCGATGGCCCCGGTCAGCCCCTTGACCCCGGGCGCGGTCGCGCCGCCGGTCGGGTCCGCCGCCCCCGCGCTCGCCGCGGGCGCGGCCGCCGGCACGGGCGCGCCGCCACCCGGGGGCTTCGGCCGCAGCGCGACGAACCACACCGCGGCGAAGAACACCACGGCGAGGAGGGCGATCTGCATCGGGCGGGAGACCTGGTCCATCCCCACCCTTTGTCGGCAGGTTCCCCCCGGATCGTTAGGCCGAGGCCGAAGACCTCAGTCCGGCCGGGGCGCGAGCGCGCGCAGCCCGAGCTCGCGGAGCTGGGAATCGTCGACCGGGGCGGGCGCGCCGGTGAGCGGATCGGCGCCGCTGGCCGCCTTGGGGAAGGCGATGACCTCGCGGATGTTCTCCCGCCCGGCCACGAGCGCGGCGATACGGTCGAGGCCCATGGCGATCCCGCCGTGCGGCGGCGCACCGTAGCGCAGGGCGTGGAGCAGGAAGCCGAAGCGCCGCTCGGCCTCCTCGGCGCCGAGCCCGATCACCTCGAAGACCTTCGCCTGGACCTCCGGCGTCGAGATGCGGATCGAGCCGCCCCCGATCTCGCTGCCGTCGAGCGCGAGGTCGTAGGCGCGGGAGAGGCAGCTCCCGGGATCGTCGAGATCGCCCGTCGGCGCGGTGAACGGGTGGTGGATCGCGGTGAAGCGCCCGGCCTCGGCGTCCCAAGCGAAGGCCGGGAAGTCCGTCACCCAGACGAGCGAGTGCCCGGGCTCCGGGCCGAGCAGCCCGAGGCGGTCGCGCAGCGAGAGCCGCACCGCGCCGAGCGCCTCCCCGGCCACGAGCGGGGCGTTGGCGACGATCAGCACGAGGTCCCCGGGACCGGCGCCGAGCGTCTCCCCCACCCCGGCGATCTCCTCCGTCGAGAGGAACTTGGCCACGGGCGAGCGCCAGCTCCCGTCCTCCTGCACCTCGGCCCACACGAGCCCCTTGGCGCCGTGGCCCTTGGCCAGCTCGGTCAGCTCGTCGAGGGCGGAGCGCGGGAGCCCGGCGGCGCCGGCGTTCAGCCCGCGCACGACCCCGTCCGAGGCGAGCGCGCCCGAGAAGACCTTGAACTCCGAGCCGGCGAGCGCCGCGCCGAGGTCGGCGATCTCGAGACCGAAGCGGAGGTCGGGCTTGTCCGAGCCGTAGCGCGCCATCGCCTCGGCGAAGGTCAGCCGCGGCCACGGCGGGGCCGGCGCCGGGAAGGCGGTGGCGGCGAACACCGCCGCCATGACCGCCTCCATCAGCTCGATCACGTCGTCCTCGGTGACGAAGGACATCTCGACGTCGAGCTGGGTGAACTCGGGCTGGCGGTCGGCGCGGAGGTCCTCGTCGCGGAAGCACCTGGCGATCTGGAAGTAGCGCTCGTAGCCCGCGACCATGAGGAGCTGCTTGAAGAGCTGGGGGGACTGCGGCAGCGCGTAGAACGCCCCCGGATCGGTCCGCGCCGGGACGAGGTAGTCGCGCGCGCCCTCGGGCGTCGAGCGGGTGAGGATGGGCGTCTCGATCTCGAGGAAGTCGCGTGCGTAGAGCGCGTCGCGCATGGCGCGGCTCACCGCGCTGCGCACCCGTAGGGACTCCTGCATGCTCGGCCGGCGCAGGTCGAGCGGGCGCTCGCGCAGGCGCAGCGCCTCGTCGACCTCCGCGGAGTCGTCGATCGGGAACGGCGGCGGCTCGGCGGCGGCCAGCAGCTCGAGCGCGCTCACGGCGACCTCGATCTCCCCGGTGACGAGCGCGGGGTTCTCCTTGCCCGTCTCGCGGCCGACGACCTCCCCGGTGACCGAGACGACGTGCTCGGCGCGCAGCGCCTCGGCGGCGGCGAAGGCGGCTGGCGCGGTCTCGGGGTGGAGCACGAGCTGCACGAGCCCCGTGCGGTCGCGCAGGTCGACGAAGATGAGCCCGCCGTGGTCGCGGCGGCGGTTGACCCAGCCCGCGAGCCGCACCTCCTCCCCCGCCCGCGCGGCGTCGAGGGAGCCGGCCCAGGCGCTCCGGTAGCGGTTGGCGCGGGGCGGCCTCACGCGGCGGGGCGGAGGATCGCGCGGATGACGAGGTCGGCGGCCATGAGCTCCTGCTCGCCGCTCTGCATGTCCCTGAGGCTCACGCCCTCCTCCTCCACGATGGCGACGTAGCGGGCGCCGAGCCGGTCGGCGTGCTTGAGCTGGCCCTTCAGGGAGCGCCCGGCCGACTCGAGCTGGGCGGCGACACCCGCGCGCCGCGCCTCCTGGGCCAGCGCCCACGCGACGCGGCGGCGCTCGGGCCTGGCGATCGCGACGTAGAGGTCGACGGGCGGCGGCGCGGGCGCGGGGCTCTCGCTCGCGAGCAGCATGCGCTCGACGCCCGCCGCCCAGCCGCAGCCGGGGGTCGGCGCGCCGCCGATCAGCTCGATCAGACCGTCGTAGCGCCCGCCGCCCGCCACGCCGGACTGGGCGCCGAGGCGGTCCGAGGTGAACTCGAAGAGCGTGCGGCGGTAGTAGTCGAGCCCGCGCACGAGCGAGGTGTCGAGCTCGTAGGGCTGGCCCGCGTCCTCGAGGTGGGCGGTGACCTCCTCGAAGTGCGCGCGGTCCTCCTCGGAGAGGGCGTCGTAGAGCTTCGGCGCGCCGGCCATGACCCGTTGCGTGCCCGGGTCGCTCGAATCGAAGGCGCGCAGCGGGTTCAGCTCGATCCGCGCCCGCACGTCGGGGTGGAGCTCCGGCGCGTGCGCGCGCTCGTAGTCCAGGAGCTCCTCGCGGTAGGCCGCGCGCGACTCCGTCGAGCCCAGCGAGTTCAGGCGCAGGCGCACCTCGCGGACCTCGACGGCGCGCAGCAGGTCGGCGAGCAGGACGATCAGCTCGGCGTCGACGCCCGGCTCCTCCGCGCCGACCGCCTCGGCCCCGACCTGGCAGAACTGGCGGTAGCGCCCGGCCTGCGCGCGTTCGCGGCGGAAGAACGGCCCGAGGTACCACAGGCGCACGGGCTGGGGAAGCTTGTGCATCCCGTGCTCGAGGTAGGCGCGGGCGATCGGCGCCGTGCCCTCGGGGCGCAGGGTCAGCGAGCGCCCGCCGCCGTCGTCGAAGGTGTACATCTCCTTCTGGACGATGTCGGTCGACTCCCCCACGCCCCGGGCGAACAGCTCGGTGGCCTCGAAGGCGGGCGTCTCGATCCGCCGGTAGCCCGCGGCGCCGAGGATCCGGCGCGCCTCGCCCTCGACCCGCGCGCGGCGCTCGGCGTCGTCTCCCAGCACGTCGAACGTGCCGCGGGGCGCCTGCGGGCGCCGGCTCACGAAGGCGCGAGCTCGCGCAGGAACGGGTTCGTCGCGCGCTCGGCGCCGAGCGTGGTCACGGCCATGTGGCCGGGAAGGACCTGCGTGTCGTCCGGGTAGGCGTCGAGCAGGCTCTGGATCGAGCGGGAGAGCGTGCCCCAGTCCCCGCCCGGGAGGTCGACGCGGCCGACCGAGCCCTGGAAGAGCACGTCGCCGGAGAGCAGTATCCGGTGCTCGGGGATCGCGTAGGTCACGTGCCCGGGCGAGTGGCCGGGGGTGAAGACGACGTCGAGCTCGAGCCCGGCGAGGGACAGGTGCTCGCCGCCCTTGACCGTCTCCTCGGCCTCCCAGGACTCGTAGGGCCCGAAGCCCGGCCACGGCACGTAGCTCATGATGTCCCTGAGGACCATCGTCTCGAGCTCCGGGCAGTACACCGGCGCGCCGGTCGCGCGGGCCACGGGGGCGACGGCGCCGATGTGGTCGAAGTGGGTGTGGGTGAGCAGGATCGCCGCCGGCCGCAGACCCGCCTCCTCGAGGTGGGCGAGGATGCGCGGCGCCTCCTCGCCCGGGTCGACGACGAGGCATTCGGCCGCGCCCTCCTCACCCACGACGAAGCAGTTCTCCTGCACCGGCCCGACCGTCAGCATGGAGACCGCGAGGCTCACCGCGGGCCCTGCTTGCGCAGCCAGCGGCGGTGCATCATGCGGTCCATGTAGTAGCCGATCGCCGTGTAGATGACGAGCACGAAGGGCAGGATCGCGACGATGCCCGCGGGCTTTGACTTGAACAGCAGCAGGAGCACGACGAACACCGCGGTGACAAGCGCCGCGCGCTTGAGCGAGCCCTTCCACGTCGGCGGCTGGGCGTAGCGCGGCGCGCGCGGGGCCGCGCCGCCGGCCTTCGCGCCCGGGCGCCTGCCCGCCTCCTTCTTCTCCTCGGGGGTGAGCTTCCGGCCCGTGCGGCCGCGCGCGATGACGGTGCCCCCGGCGGTTCCCCGGTGCTTGGTCTTGCGCTTGCGCTTCGTCTGGGCCATGGCCCTCCGATTATGCCGCGCGGGCGAGCGCGCGCTCGAGCAGATGCCGCTCGGGGTCAAAGCGCGGGACGGGCAGGTCGGCGGGGAAGCCCTCCCACGCGATCTCCGGGCAGAGCCCGACGAGCTCGGCGCGGGTCACCGGCGCGTGGCGGCGCACGGCGGCCACGAGCGTGCGCAGCGGCGTGCCCGCCGGATCCTCCACGTTGAAGGAGAGCTGCACGGCGCGGCTGAGCGGAAGCCCGAGGGCGCGCACGCCCGGCAGCTCACGCCGGATCGCCTTGGCGATCCGGCGGGCCTCCCCGAGCGTCGCCGGCGGGGCCAGCTCGAGGTTGAAAGCCACGAGCGGAGGGCGAGCGGCGACGAGCACGGCGCCGGCGGTCGGGTGCAGGCCGGGCGGGCCGAAGTCGGGGCGCAGCTCCCCGCGGGCCACCCGGTCGGCGAGCCGGAGCCCGCCGCCGCGGCGCAGGTCCGCGCGCGTGCGCCCGCCCGCGAGCGCGCCGTAGAGGAAGACGGGCACGCCGTTCTCCCGTGCGATCAGGTCGGCGGCGAGCAGCGCCTGCGCGCACGCCCGGCCGCGGTCGGCCTCCTCGGTGTAGACGACGGGCGCGACGTCGAGCGCGCCGACGTGGGGATGCACGCCCTCGTGATGGTGGAGGTCGATCCGGGCGATCGCCTCGCGCGCGCCGCGCGCGAGCCCCTCGCCGAGCTCCGGGCCGGTGAGCGAGTAGACGGTCCGGTCGTGGTCGGCGTCGGCGTGGATGTCGAGGACGTGCAACCCCCACGCCCTCCCCACCCGCGCGATCGTGCCGGAGTGCCGCCCCTCGGAGACGTTGGGGACGGCCAGGAGGGTCACGGGCCGAGCCGCTCCACGCCCGCGTCCCGGGCCGGCCGAGCGAGGCATCGGCCGAAGGTGTGGCTCACAGCAGGAAGCGGCCGGCGTCGAGCACCGGCGCCCCGCCGATCGTCAGCGTCGGGCGCTCGATCAGCACGTCGAGGTGGACGGGCACCTGGACCGTGCCGCCGATCGACGCGCTCGCCCCGAAGGCGACGTGCACGGTGCCGAGGATCTTCTCGTCCTCGAGGATGTTGCCGGTGAGCGTGGCGTTCTCGTTCGTGCCGACCCCGAGCTCGGCGAGGTTCCGCCCGGCCTCCCCCGCGCTGTCGAGCACGGAGAGGAAGCGCGCGCCGAGCTCGCCGCCGGCGGAGAGGATCCGGCCGTCCGCGACCTCCATCCCCACCGGCTCCTCGGGGAGCGCGTCGAGGTTGGCCAGGGAGACCGCGTAGAGCCGTCCCGAGCTGCCCGCGGGGGAGATGAACCCCTCGCCGCACGGCAGGTTGCCGAAGGCCGCCTCGCCCGTCAGGTCGCCGTCGTCGGCCAGGCCGTGGCGCCCGTGGAGGTCGAGCGTCAGCTCGGTGCCGTGCGGGCAGGTGATGCGCGCCTCCTCCGCCTCCTCGAGCAGACCCGCGACCCGGCGCGAGCGCTCGGTGAGGAGGTCGAAGTCGACCGACATGAGCCGCGCGAGCATGTCCTCGGTGACGCCGGGGAGCGTCGCGCCCCGCGCGCCGCGCGCCGTGGCCTCCCGCCGCGCGCTCGTGTGGGAGAGCGAGCGGGTCGTGGGCGCGATGAAGACCGCGGCGGCGGCGAGGGCGGCGGCCACCGCCGCGGGCGGCTCGGCGCCGTCGTTGGCGCGCTCGTCCATGAAGGCGAGGACGGCCTCCGCGCCCCGCTCGGCGGCCGCGGCCCGGAAGGCCTCGCCGAGCGCGCGCGAGGCGGGGTCGGCGACGACGAGGACCTCCTCGCCCGCGGCGACGCCGAGGCAGCGGCCGAGGACCGTGTCGACGGCGCGTGCCAGTGCCTCTCCCTGCGCCACGGGGCCTACGCTACCTGGGTGACCGCGCGAGGCCCGGCGATCCTCGCGCTCGCTCTGGCCGCGCTCCTGCCGGGTTGCGGCGGTGGCGCGAAGACGACCCCGCCGAAGCCGGGCCGGGCCACCCCGAAGTCCACGCGACCGGGCGCGGCTCCGGCCCTCGGCCCCACGAGCCGCCTTGTGGCGCAGCGGTTCTCGGTGCTCGTCCCCTCCGCGTGGGCGCGGCGGGAGTCAAGGGCGACGGGAGAGCAGAGCTTCTTCCTCGCCTCGGAGGGCCGCACCGACCGGTACGGGATCCCGCCCGCCGGGCGGACCGGGCTCACGGTCTCGAGCGACCGGGCCTCGACCGCGGTCATCCGCAATACGACGCCGCGCGCGCTCGTGGCGGGCATCGTCGGCCGCCCGCCGGGTGCGTCCGCGGTGCGGACGACGAGCCCCCCGGCGCCGCTGCGCGTAGGCGGTGCCCCGGGGGCGAGCGTCACCTTCACCTACACCTTCCGCGGCCGCACGATCGTCCAGACCGACGCCGTGGCCGTGCGCCGCGGGCGGATCGCCTTCATCGAGGCCGACGCCGACCCCGCGCACGCCGCGCACGCCGCCGCGGTGGCGTGGGCGGCGGCGCGCTCCTGGCGCTGGCTGGCCGGCCCCGCCGGGCCGCGCGGCCCCGCGCCGGGTGGAACCGCCGCGTGAGGCCCGCCTCGCCCGCGCTCGCCGTCCCCGCCGCCGGACCGCGCGAGCGGCTCCTCGAGGGCCTCGCCGCCGGCATCCGCGCGCGCGGCTACCGGGGCACGACGATCGCCGACGTCGTGCGCGAGGCGCGCACCTCCCGGCGGACGTTCTACGAGTGCTTCCCCGACAAGGAGACGTGCTTCCTCGAGCTCGTGGAACGGGCGGGCGACGTGCTGCTCGCCGAGGTCGAGCGCAGCGCCGACCCGCGCGCCGCCTGGGCCGCGCGGATCGACAGCGCGATCGACGCCTACATCGGCGCGCTGGCCGCCGACCCTGCGCTGACCGTGAGCGTCGCCCGCGAGCTTCCCGCCCTCGGCGAGCGCGGCGTCGCCGTGCAGCGCCACGGCATCGAGCGCTTCGCCCGCCTGTGCGCGCGGCTCTCGGCCGCCGAGGCGCGCCGCCACCCCGGCATCGCGCCGGTATCCGAGGACACCGCGCTCATGCTCACCGGCGGCCTGCATGAGATGGTCGTCCACGCCGCCGAGCGCGGGGAGGACGTCGGGCGCCTCGGGCCGGTGGCCAGGGCGGTCTTCCGGGCCGTGCTCGCCGGGACGGACGGATAGGGCGCGCGGCCTCAGGCGCGCGCGGCCCGGGCGGGCGGCGAGGCCTCCTCCCCCGCTTGCGCGGCCTCCGGCGGCGTGGGCGGCAGGGCGAGGACGAAGCGCGCGCCCGCGGGCGCCTGGGTGGCGAGCTCGAGGCGCCCGCCCATGCGCCTGGCGAGCTCGCGGGCGATCGCCAGGCCGAGGCCGAAGCCCGCCGAGCCGCCGGAGCTCCGGCCGCGGGCGAACCGGCGGAAGATGAGCTCGGCCTCCTCGACCGGGACTCCGGACCCGCGATCGCTGACCGCCAGGCACAGCCCGTCCTCGCTCGCCGCGGTCTCGATCAGCACCTCGGTGCCCGGCGGCGCGAAGCGGAGCGCGTTGTCGAGCAGGATCCGGACGATCTGCACGACCGCGCCGCGATCGGCGAGCGCGGTCTCGGCGCCCTGCACCCGCAGGCGGACACCGGAGCGCTCGGCGCGCGGCTCGAACTCCGCGGCCATAGCGCGCGCGAGCGCGCCGAGGTCGGTCTCCGCGGGCGAGAGGGGCACGCCGGCGTCGAGCTGGGAGAGGTTCAGGAGGTGCTCGGCCAGGCCGGTCAGGCGCGCCGCCTGACCGCGGGCGCGCTCGACCTGCTCGCGGGCCCGCTCGGGCCACTCGCGGCCGGGCTCGAGGTCCTCGGCGGCGAGCTCGAGCATCACCGTGAGCGAGGCCAGCGGCGTGCGCAGCTCATGCGAGGCGGTGGAGACGAAGGTGCGCCGGGCCTGCTCCTGGCGGACCAGGCGCTCCTGCATCTGCGCGAAGGCCCGCGCCAGCTCGCCGAGCTCGTCGGCGCGCTGGGCCTGGGGCAGGGCGACGCTCTTGCCCGCGGCGATGTCGTCCGTGGCCTCCCGCAGGGCGTCGATCCGGCGCAGCAGGCGGCGGGCGATGAGGAAGCCGAGCAGGACGGAGACGAGCAGGCCGATCAGCGCGGCCTCGAGCAGCGAGCGCCGGACGGTGTCCACGACGCCCGCGACGACCGTCGACTCGCGTACGAGCACGAGCCGGGCCGGCTGCGCGCCGACCTCGATCCGGCGCTCGACGCGCACGCCGTTGGCGCCGGGCTCGAGCTCGGGAGAGGTGGGCGCCGCCCGGCGCCCCGAGTCGGTGTCGATGAGGACGCGGCCGCGCACGAAGATGACGACGCGGGCACCGGCCTGCCGGTGCAGGCGCTCGGTCAGCGCCTCGAGCTGCGGCGCCGCGTTGGCCTGACCCGGGGGCAGCGCGGCGAAGCTCGGCGCGAGCGCCTTGGCGCGCGCCCGCAGGGTGTGGGCGGCGTCGGCACGCAGCCGGTGACGGAGCGGCGGCAGCAGCGTCAGGCCCGCCACGAGCAGCGTCGCGGCGCCCGTGAGCACGAGCGCCGAGATCACGCGCTCGCGGAAGCCGAGCGGGTGGAGGGAGAGCCTCATGGGTCCCGCAGCCGGTAGCCCGCCCCTCGGACGGTCAGGATGAGCTCGGGGCGCTCCGGGCGCTCCTCGAGCTTCTCGCGCAGGTGGCGCACGTGGACGTCGATCCCGCGCGGGTCGCGGTAGGCGCTGTCGCCCCAGATCGCCTCGAGCAGCTCGCTGCGGCTGCGGACCTCGCCGGCGCGGGCCATGAGCGCCTCCATGAGCTCCCACTCGACGAAGGTCAGCTCCACGGGCCGCCCGCCGCGGCGCAGCTCGCGCGCACGGCGATCGAGCTCGAGCCCACCCGCCCGCAGGACGTCGGCGCTCGCGTCGGGCGCCGAGCGCCGGAGCACGGCGCGGATGCGGGAGCGCAGCTCGGCCACCCCGAAGGGCTTCGTGACGTAGTCGTCGGCCCCGGCCTCGAGGCCGAGCACGGCGTCGGCCTCGCTGTCGCGCGCGGTGAGCATGATGATCGGGACGAGGTTCCGCCGCGCCCGGAGCGTCCGCGCCACCTCGTTGCCGTCCGGGCCCGAGCCGAGGGCGACGTCGAGCAGCACGACGTCGAAGCGCTCCCGGGAGGCGCGCTCGAGCGCGGCGTTCCCGTCGGCGACGGCCGTGACCGCGTGGCCGTCGCGCGTGAACGCCTCGCGGACCGACTGCCGGAGCGCCGGGTCGTCGTCGACGAGCAGCATCGCGTAGCGGTCGGCCACGCCCGCATTCTCGCGCCTCGGAGGGCGTCTCGCGCGCTTTCACGATCCCTTAACGTTCGGCCAACCGGCGTCAACGCCCCGTGCGACAGCATGCCCGGCGTGTCCCTCACGGTGCCGAGCCGAGCCCCCGCCGGACCCGCGCGAGCCGCCGGCCGGAGCCGCGCGCTGCTCGCCACGCGCCTCGCGCTCGCCCTCGCCGCCGTGGCGATCCTCGGCGCGGGCGCCTTCGGCGTCGCGCGCTACGTGAACGCCTACTGGCTCTACCGCGGCTTCCCGCCGCCGAAGACCCCGGCGGGGGTGCCGGCCGGGACCTTCAGCTCGGGCGTCTTCTACTCGCACACCCTCCACCGCCGCGCCGACTACGGCGTGTACCTCCCCCCGCACTACGCCGAGCAGGCCGCCGCGGGCCGGCGCTTCTCGACGCTCTACATGCTCCACGCCCCGGTCGGGCTGCCCTTCGGGGTCTTCAACGCGGGCGCGCTCGCGGTCAGCGCCGACGAGCTCACCCACTCCCACCGGATCCGGCCCATGATCATCGTCGACCCCGTCGCCAGGACGAGCCGCTTCGCCAACGACACGGAGTGGGCCGACGCGCGGGCCGGGCGCTACGACGCCTTCGTGGCCGAGCTCGCCCACGTCATCGACCGCCGCTACGCGACGATCGCCGACCGCCAGCACCGCGGCGTCGGCGGCCTGTCGATGGGCGGCTACGGCGCGGTCAACGTGGCGCTGCACCACCCGCGGCTCTTCTCGGTGGCCGAGTCGTGGTCGGGCTACTACACCCAGACGCCGACGGGGCCGTTCGCGGGCCTCTCGGCGGCCCGGCTCGCCGACAACTCGCCGCTCGTCAAGGTGGAGCGGGTGGCGCCCGCGATCCGGCGGCTCGGCCTGCGCGCGTTCGTCTACCAGGGCAACCACGACGACGTCCCCGCGCGCACGATGATCGCCTTCGCCCACGAGCTGCGGCGCGCCGGGGGCGTCGCGCGCTACGCGGTCTATCCCGGCAAGCACAACTGGCGGCTCTGGCGGGCGCACATCCCGCAGATGCTCCTGGCCGCGAGCCACTGGTTCGGCCAGACCCCGCGCCCGGGGGCTGGGCGATGAGCTTCGTCGCCCGCCGCTCCTGGGACGGCCACGCCGCGGACGACCACGCGCGCGCCGTGGAGATCGTCGCCGCCCACGGCGCCGACCCGCTGGCGCCGTTCGCCCGCCGCGCCGACAAGGCGTACTTCTTCTTCGGCGACGGCCTGCTGGCCTACCGCACGATCGGGCGCACGGCGGTCGTCTCGAGCGATCCCGTCGCGCCGGAGGGCGAGGCCCCCCTCGTGCTCGAGGCCTTCCTGGCGTTCGCCGCCGGGCAGGGCTGGGACGTCGCCGTCGCCGCCGCCGGACCCGACCACCTCGAGGCCTACCGGGCGCTCGGGCTGCACGCCGTGCAGGTCGGCGCCGAGTCCGTGGTCGACCCGCGGGCGTTCACGCTCGAGGGCCGCGCGGTGCGCAAGGTCCGTCAGTCGGTCAACCGCGTGATCCGCCGCGGGTGGAGCGTCGACGTCCTCGCGGCGCGCGCGCTCGACGAAGGGCTGCTCCGGGAGATCTCCGCCGCCGAGGAGGACTGGCGGGCGGAGAACCCGTGCCGGTCGGGCTTCGCGATGTCGATGGACCGGCTCTGGGGCGCGCCGGAGGATCTCGACGACGTCTACGTGCTCGGGCGCGACCCGGACGGGAGGCTGCGCTCGTTCCTGCGCTTCGTCCCGTACCGCGCCGGGCTCTCGCTCGACGCGATGCGGCGCCCCGCCGACGCGCCCAACGGCCTCATGGAGGCGCTCGTGGTGGGCGGGCTCGAGCACGCGCGCGCCGCCGGCCTGGCCGAGGTCTCGCTGAACTTCGCGGGCTTCGCCCACGTCATGGGCGATCCCGCCGGCCTCAGCGGGCGCGAGCGCCTCCTGCGCTTCGCGCTCAGCCGGCTGCGCGGGCACTTCCAGCTCGATCGCCTGATCCACTTCAACGAGAAGTTCTCGCCCCGGTGGCGGCCGCGCTACCTCGTCTACACGCGCCGGCGGCGCCTGGCCTCCGCCGGGCTCCGCGTGCTCCAGGCCGAGAGCTACGTCCCCGCGCCGCGCCCGCGCCGCCCCGAGTGGGGCTGGGACCCGCGGCCGGTGCCCGTGCTCTCCGAGGCGATCTCGTGACCGGGCGCGCGCTCCGGAGCGTGCTCGCCGCCATGATCGGCATCGCCACCGCGGCGGCCGGGGTCGGCTGGCTCTACACCGTGCGCAGCGACCGGCTGGCCGGCGGCCCGCGCCTGCCCGAGGCGCTGCCGCTCGAGCACCTCGCCGGGCAGGACGCCCAGCCCCTCCTGCGGGTCGCGCTCGTGTGGCTGCTCGTGGGGGCGGCGGCCGGGATCGCCCTCGGCCTCGTGCGCGTCCGCCGTCCCGGGGTGTGGGCCGGGGTCGCGGTGCTCCTCGTGCTCGGGGTGACCGGCGCGGCGTCCGACGCCGTGCAGAACTCCGAGCGGATCGCCCCGCACCTGGCCCCGCAGATCGGGCGCGGCGTCATCTGGTTCGCCGCCGCGATCGCCGCGCTCACCGCCGCGTCCTTCGCGCGCCTCGTCGCCGCGACCGGGGAGGGCGCCGCCGCGCCATGAGCGGGACGACCGCCGGGCTCGCGCTCGCGCTGCTCGCCTCGGTGGCGCTGAACGGCTCCTACCTGCTTCAGCACGCGGGCTCGGCGCGCGCGCTGGCCGTCACCCCGCGCCATCCCGTGCGGACGCTGCGCTCGCTGCTCGGCGCGCCCGTCTGGGCGCTCGGCGCCGTCGCCGGGTTCTCCGGCTGGGGGCTGCACATCGCCGCGCTCAGCCGCGCGCCGATCTCGCTCGTCCAGGCCTTCGTGGCCGGCGGGCTCGCCCTCGTGGCGCCGATGGCCGCCGTGGGCCTCCGCCACCGGCTGACGCGCGCCGAGCGGCGGGCGATCCTCGCCACCGTCCTCGCCCTGCCCCTGCTCACGCTGGGGTTGGGGGGCGCCGTCGCCACCCGCCACCATCCGGCCGCGCTGGCCGGGACCGAGGGACTGCTCGCCGCCACCGCCGCGGCGCTGGCCGTGACGGTCGGCGGCCCGCGCCGCGCGCCCGCACTGGCCGTCGCCGGCGGGCTCCTCTACGGCGCCGCCGACCTGGCGATCAAGGCGCTGACCGCCGGGGCGGGCCTGCGCTCCCCGTGGCTCGTCGTGGCCGCCGCGACCACCGCCGGGGCGTTCTTCGCCTTCCAGCGCGCGCTGCAGACCGGGCGCCCGGTCTCGGTCATCGCCCTCATGACGGCGGCGACGAACGTCTCCACGGTGCTCGGGGGCTTTCTCTGCTTCGGCGACCCGCTCGGCCGGACCCCGGCGCTCGCCGCCGTCCACCTGCTCGCCTTCGGCGTCATCGGCCTCGCCGCCTGGGGCCTCGCCCCGGCCCAGGCGCGGCTGAGCGCCGGCCCCGCGCCGAGCGCGGGCGCCGGGCCTGAGGAAGCGCTCAGAACCGGCCTCGCCCCGTCATAGCGCGTCTATCGTTGTTGGCGCGGCGCCGCGCGCCGTGCCCTTCATGCACCTCCCTCGTCGCATCTCCCGGCGAGCCCTGCTCGCGCTCGTCCTCACGTTCACCGTGCCCGCGGTGTCGGTCGCGCTGACCTCGAGCCGGCCGGCGCCGGTCTACCTGGCGATCGGCGACTCGCTCTCCGCGGGCGTCCAGCCCGACGCCCACGGGCACAGCCGGCCCACCCGCCAGGGCTACCCCGAGCAGCTCGCGGCGCGTCTGCGCCCGCGCAACCCCGGGCTCTCGGTCGTCCACTTCGGCGGCGGCGGCACGACCAACACGCTGATCGACGGCGCGCCCGGGCCTCACGCCCCCGACCCCGCCCTTGTCCAGGCCGAGCGCTACCTGCGCGCCCACCGCGACCGCGTCGTGCTCATCTCTGTGAACATCGGCGACAACGACGTCGGCGAATGCGTCTCGGCCAAGCGGATCGACGAGCGCTGCGTGCGCGACCAGATCGCCGACGTGACCCGCAACCTGCCGTGGATCGTGCGCCGGCTCCGCGCCGCCTCCGGCGGCCACGTGCGGATCGTCGGCCTGGCCGACTACGACCAGTTCTGGGCCTACTGGCTGCGGGGCGCCGCGGGCCGCGCGCTCGCCCTCCGCTCCTCGGCGGTCGTCGCCCGCCTGAACGCGGCGCTGGTCAGGACCTACCGGCGCGCCGGCGCGGTGGCGGCCGACGCGGGCCCCCGCTTCGGGGTCACCGCCTCCCGGCCGCTCGTCCACCTGCGCGGACACGGCCGCGTCCCGCGGGCGGTCGAGCGCGTGTGCACGCTGACGTGGGCCTGCAGCCGCCCGCCGATCGGCTTCAACGACCACGCCAACGCGCGCGGCTACGGCGTGCTCGCCGACACCATGTACACGGCGCTGCGCCTCGCCGGCGCGCTTCCCGGCCGCCCCGGGCGGCCCGGCGGCACGGGACCCTGATCAGGCGGCGACGGGCTCGCGCCGCGCCGGCGCGGCCGCCGGGCTCGTGAAGCGCATCGCCCCGTCCGCGATCGGGCGGTGGCGGAGCGTCACGAGGTCGAGCACGTAGTTCTGGCGCAGCCGCCAGGGCTCGGTGGCTCCCTGCTGGGGGAAGCGGTGCAGCGCCCGCTGGACGTAGCCCGCGGAGAAGTCGAGGAAGGGCACCGGCGTCACGGACGGATCGCGCTCGGGGACCGCGATCGCGGCGCCCCGGGCGTCCATCTCGGCCAGCAGCCGGCACGCGTACTCGGAGGTGAGATCGGCCTTGAGCGTCCACGAGGCGTTCGTGTAGCCGACGCAGAAGATCATGTTCGGTACGTCGCCGAGCATCATGCCCTTGTAGGCCATCGCCTCCGGCAGCACGACGTCCCGCCCGTCGACCGCGAGCTCGATCCCGCCGAGCGGGACGAGGTCGAGGCCGGTCGCCGAGACGACGATCTCCGCGCCGAGCTCCTCGCCCGAGGCGAGCCGGACGCCGGTCTCGGTGAAGGTCTCGATCCGGTCGGTGAGGACCGAGGCGCGGCCCCGGCGCAGGGACTTGAACAGGTCCCCGTCGGGCACGAGGCACAGGCGCTGATCCCACGGGTTGTAGGCGGGCTTGAAGTGCGGGTCGATCTGGAAGTCCTTGCCGAGCCCGTAGCGCAGCCCGAGGCGCAGGATCCGCTTCATGATCTCCGGCCGGCGGCGCGAGAGCTGGTAGGAGCCCGCCTGGAGCAGGACGTTCTTCCAGCGCACGACGGGATAGACGAGGCGCCGCGGCAGGATCCGGGCGAGCAGCGCCGCCAGAGGGTCGGTCCCGGGCATGGCCACGACGTAGGTGGGCGAGCGCTGGAGCATCGTCACGTGCGCGGCGCGCTCGGCCAGGGCGGGCACGAGCGTCATCGCCGTCGCCCCCGAGCCGATGACGAGGACGCGCTTGCCGTCGTAGTCGAGGTCCTCGGGCCAGTGCTGGGGGTGGATCAGCTCCCCCCCGAAGCGATCGCGGCCGGGGAACTCCGGCGTGTAGCCCTGCTCATAACGGAAATAGCCACAGCACAGGTAGAGGAAGGAGCACGTGAGCTCCTCCCGCTCCCCGGTGTCCGTGTGCTCGACGTGGACCCGCCAGCCGGCCTCGGGCGTCGAGAACTCGGCGCGCACGACGCGGCGGTTGAGGCGAATCCGCTCCTCCACGCCGTGCTCGCGCGCCGTGTTCCTGACGTACTCGAGGATCGCCGGGCCGTCGGCGATCGACTTGGCCGCCTCCCACGGGCGGAAGCGGTAGCCAAGCGTGTGCATGTCGGAGTCCGAGCGGATCCCCGGGTAGCGGAAGAGATCCCACGTGCCGCCGGTGGCGTCGCGCGCCTCGAGGATCGCGTAGGAGCGCCGCGGGTGGGCGGCCTGCAGGTGGCAGGCGGCGCCGATGCCGGACAGCCCGCCGCCGACGATGAGGACGTCGAGGTGCTCGAGCGCGCCCACGGCGGTGATGGTACCGCGTCGTACCGACAGCTCGGGCGAGGATCTCGGAGCCAGGGCGCGAGCACGGCGCGGTCGGCCGCGCGCGAGTCGGCTCGCGCCCGCTCGGGTAAGCGTCACGTCATGGGTGGGGCCATCGACGACGCCCGGGCGAGGAACGGCGCCACCGCTGCCCCCGCCTCCGCTCCCGTGGTCGTCCTCGCCCACGCGCGCTCCGCCACCGAGCGGGAGCTGATCGAGCGCTGGGTCACCGACGAGCATCCGGGCGCGCCCGTGCTCCGGCGCGAGGATCCGGAGCTGGCCGCGCGCCTCGAGCGCGAGGACGATCCGGAGCTCGTGCCGGTGCGCGTCACGTGGGTCCCGCGCGAGCGCGAGGGGAGCCGCAACCTGCGCCCCACCGACCTCCTGGCGCTGACCCATCCGCGCCGGCCCCCGGCCGTCCTGCAGGCGCGGATCGCGCGCCGCGAGCCCGACCGCGTGCACGTCGTGGCGGGCGAGGGCGCGCGCCTCTCGGCGCTGCGCCGGCGCTTTCGCGAGCACTCCGGCCCGCGCGCCGGCGCCCGCGCCTTCGGCGCCTTCGTGGCCCGGCAGGCGCTCCTGGCCTGCGACCGGGCCGACCGCGCGATCATCGGCGACCGCTACAAGGTCCCGCAGCTCGTGGCCGAGCAGATCACCGCGAGCGCGCGCTTCCACGCCCAGGTCGAGGAGCTCGCCGAGCACGAGGGCCGGCCGCCCGCGGAGGTCATGGCCGAGGCCGAGGTCGCGCTGCGCGAGCTGGCCACGGTGCAGAGCCCGCCGGCCATCGACGCCTTCCGGCTGCTGCTCAGCCCGATGCACGCGCGCGCCTACGACGTCGAGGTCGACACCGAGGGCCTCGAGCGCCTGCGCGCGCTGAACCGCCGGCACGCGCTCATCTTTCTGCCCACCCACCGCGCCTACACCGACCCGCTCGTGCTCGCCGAGGTCCTGCACGAGCACGACTTCCCGCGCAACCACCTGCTCGGCGGCAACAACCTCGCGTTCTGGCCGATCGGGCCGCTCGGCAAGCGCGCCGGGCTCATCTTCATCCGCCGCAGCTTCGGCGACGACCCCGTCTACAAGCTCGCGGTGCGCGAGTTCCTCGGCCACCTCGTGGCCAAGCGCTTCAACATCGAGTGGTACATCGAGGGCGGGCGCTCGCGCACGGGCAAGCTCCGCCCGCCCAAGTACGGCCTGCTGCACTACCTGGCGATGGCCGTGGAGAGGGGCCGCGCCGAGGACGTGATGCTCGTGCCGGTCTCGATCAACTATTCGCGGCTGCACGAGGTCGCCACGATGGCCGAGGAGCAGCGCGGCCAGGAGAAGGGCGCCGAGGGGCTGGCGTGGCTGGCCGGCTACATGCGCGCGCAGATCCGGCGCGTGGGCCGCGTCCGCCTCGACTTCGGCGAGCCGATCTCGCTGGCCGGGGCGCTGGGCGAGGCGGGCGAGGGGCGCGCCCGCCTGGAGAAGGTCGCCTTCCGGATCTGCGACGGGATCAACCGCGTGACGCCCGTGAGCCCGCCCTCCCTGCTCACCCTCGCCGTGCTCGGGACGCCCGGGCGGGCGCTGACGCTCGAGCAGGTCCGCCGGATCCTCGAGCCCAAGCTCGACTACGTCCGTGCGCGCGAGATCCCCGGTGAGGTCGAGGGCCTGCGCGACCCCGCCGTACTCAAGGCGGCGCTCGCCGAGCTCGTCACCGCGGGGGTGCTCGTCTGCTACGACCGCGGCAGCGAGCCCGTGTGGTCGATCGCGCCGGGGAGCCACGTGAGCGCGGCGTTCTACCGCAACGCCGGCGTGCACCACTTCCTCGTCCGCGCGGTGCTCGAGCTGGCGCTGCTCCACGCCGCGCAGAACCCGGAGTCGGGCGATCTTCTCGAGGATGCCTGGCAGCAGGCGCTGCGGGTCCGCGACCTCCTGAAGTTCGAATTCTTCTTCGCCGAGAAGGAGGTCTTCCGCGCCGAGCTCGGCGCGGAGCTCGATCGCCTCGACCCGCGCTGGCGCGACGGGGTCAAGAGCGCCGAGGAGGCCGGGGGACTCCTGTGCGAGTCCCGCGTGCTCGTGGCCAACCGGGCGCTCCGCTCCTTCTTCGATGCCCAGCTCGTGGTCGCCGAGCGGCTCGCGGCCCGGGATCCGGAGGAGGAGGTCGCAGATGACGCGTTCCTCGCCGAGTGCCTGGGCGTCGGGCGCCAGATGCTCCTGCAGGGCCGCCTGCACAGCGCCGAGTCGGTCTCGCGGGAGCTCTTCGCCTCGGCGCTCAAGCTGGCCCGGAACCGCGAGCTGGTCGAGGCCGGGGGCGCGGAGCGCCGGCGCGCGCGGCAGGCGTTCTACGAGGAGATCTGCGACGTCGTCACGCTGACCGAGGAGATCCGCCGCCTCGACGAGGCCGTCATCCAGGAGGTGCTCGATGCCCGGCTCCCATGAGCGCGCGCCCGATCTCCGCGACGCCCTGGACGCGGTCGCCGCCGCGCCGCGCGGGCCGCGCGTGGGCGCGTTCTTCGACTACGACGGAACCGTCATCGGCGGGTTCTCGGCCGCGGCGTTCTACGAGCACCGCCTCCGCCACGCGCAGATCGGCCCCTTCGAGCTCGCCCGCACGCTCCTCGCGCGGCGGCGCGGGCTCGACACCGAGGAGAGCTTCGTCGCGTTTCTCGAGATCTCGCTCGGCGCCTGGCGCGGGCGCACCGAGGAGGAGCTCGACGAGCTCGGGCGGGAGCTGTTCAAGCACGCCATCGCCTCCCGCCTGCACCTCGAGGTCTGGCGCCTGGTCGAGGCCCACCGCGCGCGCGGTCACACCATCGTGCTGGCCTCCTCGGCCACCCGCTTCCAGGTCGAGCCGATGGCGCGGGAGCTCGGCGCCGACCACACGCTGTGCACCGCGGTCGAGGTCGTCGAGGGCCGGCTCACCGGGCGCACGCGCGGCGAGCCGCTGTGGGCCGGCGGCAAGGCGCGGGCGACGCGGGCGCTGGCCGAGGAGCACGACATCGACCTGGCGCGCTCCTTTGCCTACTCCAACGGCACCGAGGACGTCGAGTTCCTCGCCCTGGCCGGGCATCCCACCGCCGTCGAGCCCGAGGCCGGCCTGCGCGCGGTGGCCGGGGAGCGCGGCTGGCCGGTCCTCCGCTGCGCCGGGCGCGGCGGGCTACCGGGGGTGCTCGACACCGTCAGGACCGGCGCGTTCTACGGCGCCTTCGCCGGCGCGGCGGGGATCGGGGCGGGCCTCGGCCTGCTCAACCGCTCGCGCGAGACGATGGTCGAGATCGCCGGCGGGGTCGGCTCCGACGTCGGCCTCGCGCTGGCCGGGATCCAGGTCGAGGTCGTCGCGGGCCGCGAGCACCTGTGGGCCCAGCGCCCCTGCGTCTTTGCCTTCAACCACCAGTCGAAGCTCGACCCCATCGTCCTCATGAAGCTCCTGCGCGGCGGCTTCACCGGCGTGGCCAAGGCCGAGGCCAAGAAGGTCCCCGGGTTCGGGCAGTTCTTCCAGCTCGCCGGGGTCGCCTTCGTCGAGCGCGGCAACACCGGGCAGGCGCGCGACGCCCTCGAGCCGGCCGTGGCCAAGGTGCGCGACGAGGGCGTCTCGCTCGTCATCGCGCCCGAGGGCACCCGCTCGCCGACCCCGCGCCTAGGGCGCTTCAAGAAGGGGCCGTTCCACATCGCCATGCAGGCCGGCGTCCCCATGGTGCCGATCGTCATGCGCAACGTCGGTGAGGTCATGTGGCGGGGGGCGCAGACGCTCAGCCCGGGCACGGTCGAGGTCGCGGTGCTGCCGCCCGTGGCGACCGCGGGCTGGTCGAAGGACACCCTGGATGAGCACATCGCCGGGGTGCGGGAGATGTTCCTCGTCACGCTGGCCGACTGGCCCGGCGAGGCGTCGGCGCCGCCGCGCCGGCGACCGCGGGAGCGCGTGCGATGAGCCGCGAAGTCAACGTCACCGTGCTCGGCGGCGGCTCGTGGGGCACCACGGTCGCCTCGCTGGCGGCCAAGAACACGCCGACGCGCCTGTGGGCGCGCCAGGCCGAGGTCGCCGCGGAGATCACCGAGCAGCACACGAACGAGAAGTACCTGGACGACCGCGAGCTGACGGCCGGTCTGACGGCCACCGCCGACCTCGAGGAGGCGCTCTCGACCGCCGACGTGCTCGTCGTCGGGGTCCCCTCCCACTCGATCCGGGAGGTGCTCGGCGAGGCGGCTCCCCACCTGCGGCCCTGGGTCCCCGTCGTCTCCCTGGCCAAGGGCCTCGAGACCAAGACGCGGATGCGCCCGACGCAGGTCATCGCCGAGGTGCTCGAGGGCCACCCCGTCGGCCTCCTCGCCGGGCCGAACCTGGCCAAGGAGATCCTCGACGGCTACGCGGCGGCCTCGGTCATCGCCATGCGCGACGAGGCGGCGGCCTGCTCCCTGCAGCCGCTCTTCCACTCCCCGCGCTTTCGCGTCTACCGCAACGACGATCTCGTCGGCTCAGAGCTCGGCGGCGTGCTCAAGAACATCGTCGCGATCGCCATGGGGATGGCCGACGGGCTCGGCGTGGGCGACAACACCCGGGCCATGGTGCTCTCGCGCGGGCTGGCGGAGATGACGCGGCTCGGCGAGGCGATGGGCGGCGAGGCGCGCACGTTCGCCGGGCTCACCGGGCTCGGGGATCTCATGGCCACCTGCTCGAGCAAGCAGTCGCGCAACCGGCGGATCGGCGAGGAGCTGGCCCGGGACAAGACGCTCGAGGAGGCGATCGAGGCGCTCGGCCAGGTCGCCGAGGGCGTCAAGACGGCGAGCACGGTCATGGAGCTCGCCGAGGAGTACGACGTCGAGATGCCGATCGCCGCCGAGGTCGACGCCGTCGTCAACGACGGCCGCCACCCGCGCGACGCCTACCGCGGGCTGATGCGCCCGACCGCCCAGCACGAACTGCACGGGGTCGCATGAGCACGAGCACGAAGCCCCCCCGCCAGCCGCGCCGCCCGGGCTCGGACCCCGAGAAGGATCGCCCGGTCTCCTGGGGCGCCCAGCGCGACATGAACGCGCTCGAGGCGCTCATGTGGCGCGCCGAGGCCGACCCGCGCCTGCGCTCGACGATCGTCGCCGTCGAGGTCCTCGACCGGCTGCCCGAGTGGGACCGCTTCCTCGCGGCGCACGACTGGGCCACGCGGCTAATCCCCCGCTTCCGGATGCGCGTCACCGAGCCCCTCCTCGGCCTCGGCCGCCCGGCCTGGACGGTGGACGAGGACTTCGATCTGCACTACCACGTGCGCCGTATCGGCCTGCCCTCACCGGGCAGCATGGGCGAGCTCCTGGCCGCCGCCGAGCAGATCGCGATGACGCCGTTCGACAAGCATCGCCCGCCGTGGGAGTCGGTGCTCGTGGACGGGCTGCCGGACGGCCAGGCGGCCTACATCCTGAAGCTGCACCACTCGACGACCGACGGCGTCGGCGCCACCCAGCTCCTGGGGATGCTCCACTCGCGCACGCGCGAGCCCGATCCCGAGAAGCCCCAGCCGCTGCCGCCCCCGCCCGACACCGGCTCCCCGCTCGGGCTGCTCGCGCGCCAGCTCGCGGGCGACGCCCGCGCCGCCGGCGGAGTCCTGACCGGTGTCGCCGGCCGCGCCGGCGCGCTTCGCCGCCCGGATCGCGCGGCCCGGGACGCCGGGCGCTATGCGGGCTCGCTGCGGCGCGTCCTCTCCGACCCCGACGGCGACCCCTCCCCCCTCCTGGCCGGGCGCAGCCTGTCGTGGCGCTTTCAGGCGCTCGACCTCGCCTTCGCCGACCTGCGCGGCGCGGGCAAGGCCGCGGGCAGCTCGCTGAACGACGCCTTCGTGGCCGCGCTCATGGGCGGCTTTCGGCGCTACCACGAGGAGCTCGGGAGCCCGATCGAGACGATGCCCGTGGCCATGCCGATCTCCGTCCGCCGCGACGACGACTTTGAGGGGGGCAACCGCTTCGTCGGCGCCCGCTTCCCGGGGCCCGTGGGGATCGAGGACCCCGCCGAGCGGATCAAGGCGATTGCCGAGATCGTGCGGGCGGCGCGCGGCGAGCCGGCGATCGAGGGCATGGGCCTGGCCACGCCGCTCATCTCCCGCCTTCCGGGCCTCGTGATCTCCCAGCTCGCGGGCGGTCTCACGCGCGGCAACGACCTGCAGGCCTCGAACGTCCCGGGCATCCGCGAGGATGTCTACCTGGCGGGCGCGCGCATCGAGCGCGCCTACCCGTTCGCCCCCCTGCCGGGCTGCGCGGCGATGATCACGCTCGTCAGCCACCGGGACCTGTGCTGCGTGGGCGTGAACCTCGACCCGGCGGCGATCACCGAGCCCGACCGCTTCGGGCGCTGCCTGGCCGAGGGCTTCTCCGAGGTGCTCGCGCTGCACCCCGGCGCCGCCGCCCCCGTCCGCCGCCGATAGGGGGACGGTCCCCCGCCATGCCGGCTCATCGCGCCACGAGCCGCGTGGCCGCCGCCTTCCACACCGCGAGGACGCGACCGCCGGGCGCGAGCCCGAGCCGCTCGGCGGAGGCCGCGGTCACCTCGGCCACGAGCGGCTGGGGCGCCGCCAGCCCGACGCGCGCGCGGCCGGCGATCGTCGTCACGGAGACGATTCCGACCTCGAGCCGGTTCTGCGCCGAGTCGTCCGCGCGGGACCCGAGCGGCGCCAGCGTGATCTCCCAGGGATAGACCGTCGCGGCGACGGGGCCTTCGTGCCGGTCGAGGCTCGTTACCACGCCACCGCCCTCGAGCGCGACGTCGGTGAGCCCGCCCGCGCCCGGACGGGCCCGACCGGTTAGCACCACCGCGCCGCTGAAGTCGGCGACGAAGGCGGACGCCGGGCTCGCCGCGAGCTCGGCCGGCGTCCCCTCCTGCACCACCCGTCCGGCGTCGATGACGGCCACGCGATCCCCGAGCAGCGCGGCCTCGGCGAAGTCATGGGTGACGAGGAGCGTCGGCACGGAGGCCGCCGCGAGCGCGCCGGCGAGCGTCCGCGCCGCCGCGGCGCGCGTGCGGGTGTCGAGCGCGGCCAGGGGCTCGTCGAGCAGGAGCACGGAGGGCTCGGGCGCGAGCGCGCGCGCGAGCGCGACCCGCTGGCGCTCCCCGCCCGAAAGCACCGCCGGGCGGCGATCGGCGAGCGCCTCGACGCCGAAGCGCTCGAGGCCCGCGCGCGCCCGCGCGCGCCGCTGCGCCCGCGGCCGCCCGCGCAGCCCGAAGGCGACGGTCTCGAGCGCGCTCAGGTGCCCGAAGAGCGCGTAGTCCTGGAACAGATACCCGCACCCGCGGGCCTCCGGGGGAACGTCGATTCCCGCCGCGACGTCGAGCCAGGTCTCATCGCCGCACGCGACCCTTCCCGCCGCCGGACGCGCGAGCCCCGCGACGGCGCGCAGGACGCTCGTCTTGCCCGCGCCGGACGGACCCGCCAGCGCCAGGGTCTCCCCCGGGGCGACGCTCAGCGCGACGTCGAGCGACAGCTCGCCGAGCCGCGTGCGAAGCTCAGCGCGCAGCACCGCCGAGCGCCCCCGAGCCGTCGCCGAGCTTCACCGCGGCGAGCAGGGCGAAGGAGACCGCGACGAGCACGGCGGACAGGGCCAGCGCGCCGTCGAAGTCCGTCGCGAAGCGGTCGTAGATGGCGAGCGGGACGGTCTGCGTGATCCCGCGGAAGGAACCGGCGAACATCAGCGTGGCGCCGAACTCCCCGAGCGCGCGCCCCCAGGCGAGCGCCAGCCCAGCCGTCAGCCCCCCGCGCGCGGCGGGGATCGCCACCCGCCACCAGGTCGCGGCGGGACCGGCGCCGAGCGTGCGCGAGGCCTCAAGCCAGGCGGGGTCGACGGCGGCGAAGGCGGACTGCGCCTGGCGCAGGTAGAACGGCGCGGCGACGAACACGAGCGCCACCACGACCCCGGCGGTGGCGAGCACGAGCTGGACGTGGGCATCGGCCACCGCGCCGCCGAGCAGTCCCCTGGGCCCGAGCGCGGCGAGCAGGCCGATCCCGGCCACCGCGGGCGGCAGCACGAGCGGCAGCTCGAGGAGCGTGACGACCGCGGCTCGTCCGCGAAAGCTCCGGGTGGCGAGCAGGTAGGCGGCCGGCGTGCCCACGACCACGATGACGGCGATCGCGATCGCGGTCGTCTCGAGGCTGAGGCGCAGCGCGGCGGCGGAGGCGCCGTCCCCGAGCGAGCCGGCGATGCGCCCCGGGCTCGTGTCCGCGAAGATCGCGACCACGGGCAGGACGAGGAAGGCGAGCGTCACCGTCAGCGCGGCGGTGAGCGCCGGGATGAACCAGCCGTGGCGCCCGGTCATGGCGCGGGCAGGAAGCCCGCGGCGCGCAGATCCCGCTCCCCCCGGCCGTGCAGCAGGCCGGCGATGAACCGCCGGGCCTGTGCCGCGTGGCGGGCGCCCTTGACCACGGCGACACCGTAGGCGACCTTCGGCTGCAGCGAGGCCGGGAGCGAGATCGCCCGGAGCTTCCCGTTCGTGGCCCTGACGTCGGTGACGTAGGTAAAGCCCGCGTCGACCGCTCCCTGGGTGAGCTTGCCGACGATCCCCGCCACGTCGGGCTCGTTCGAGCGGATGTTGGCCTCGATCGCCGCCCGCTCGGTACGCGGCAGCAGCGCCAGCGTCTCCCGGGTGTAGGCGCCGATCGGCACGGCCGGCGAGCCGGCGGCGATCGTCACACCCGGCTTCGTCAGGTCTTCAAGACTCGTGATCTTCGAGCCCGCGGGGACGGCGAGCACGAACCGGTTGGCCGCGAACACCGTCGGCCGCTCGACCTTCCCCTCCGTGAAGAGGGCCTCGGGCAGCTTCGTGTTGGCCGACGCGAACACATCCGGCGTGACGCCCTGGCGGATCTGCGCGGCGAGCTGATCCGAGCCGGCGAAGGAGAGCTTGACGTCGGCCTCGGGAAACTGCTTCCCGTAGTCCGTGAAGGCCTTGGTCAGCGAGGAGGCGGCGGACACGACGAGCGGCGGCCGGCTCGAGGACGCCGCGGAGGACCCGCAGGCGGCGACGGCGAGCGGAAGCAGGAGGACGGCAGCGAGGTTCTTGCGCATGTGCCTAAGGATTGCATAGGTATTCTTCCGTGCCGATGAACGAGCCCGATCTTGCTGCGGATGCCGCCGGCGCGCCCGCCGGCGCCCTCCGGATCGGCGCGGCGGCCGCGGCGCTCGGGGTGAGCGCCGACACCCTCCGGCGCTGGGAGAAGGCCGGCCGGATCGCCTTCGAGCGCCGCGCGGGGCAGCGCTACGTCCCCGCGCCCGAGCTCGCCCGGTTGCTGCGCGGGCGCCGCCCGCGCGAGAGTTCGAGCGCGCGTAACCGGCTCGAGGGCGTCGTCGTCGCGGTCACGCGCGACAAGGTCATGGCCCAGGTCG
Organism: Solirubrobacterales bacterium; assembly: GCA_038276395.1. Classification (GTDB taxonomy): domain Bacteria; phylum Actinomycetota; class Thermoleophilia; order Solirubrobacterales; family Solirubrobacteraceae; genus JBBQAA01. Next base: position 30,705 of record JBBQAA010000057.1, read on the forward strand.
AGCTCGCCTGCGGCCCCTACCGCGTCGTCTCGCTCATGTCCCGCGAGGCGGCCGACGAGCTCGAGCTCGCCCCGGGAAAGCTCGCCAGCGCGGTCGTCAAGTCGACCAACGTCGTCATCGAAGCCTCGTAAGCTGACCTCCCCGCCGGAGTAGCTCAGTCGGTTAGAGCAGCGGAATCATAATCCGCGTGTCGGGGGTTCGAGTCCCTCCTCCGGCATCGTTCTGCCTGCAAATGCGCGCTTTCTGAGCTAAGGGACAGCCGGATTAGTGAACGCCGACTCAGCCGGACAGACAGCGCCGCAGGACAGTCCTACCTCATTTCCGTAGTTCGAATCTTGCAGGACTTTCGCGACCGCGAGTGAGCGACATGATGCTGTTGCCTGTGGGTACCTCGGGGTTCCCCTGGGTACCGAAAAGCGCATTCCTACCCCACGCTCCTACCCCACGCGGGCCGCGTGAGCAAGCCGCTTGCCAGCCTCGCCCCGGGACTCCCCGAGGTTGTCCGCCGGTGGCATGCCAGGCCAGGATCTGCGCGCGGCCGGGGAAACGAAAACTGGGATCCGGCTAGTCGTCGCGATTCTTCCGTCGGCCCGGATTTCACATCTGTGATGCCACGGACCCGCGGCTTTCCGACCCCCGGACCGGCCGTTCGTACCAAGCGGCGAGCATGCCCGGACGCTAAGCGTCCCTTTGCAGACTGCGGACGACCACGCCGCGGCCGGACCCAGGGAGCGGCCGCAACCCTGCACTTGAGGAGCGGCGCAGGCCGCGGGCTCGGCCGCCGCGCTCGTTTGGGCCTGCCCCTTCGCATGGAAGCGGCCGCTGAGGAGTGCGTCCCGGGCGGCTAGCCGTGGAAGGCGGCCGCCTGGGTGCGAACCAGGTTGAGCAGGTTGCCGAGCGCGAGGTTGGCGTCGACCAGGTGCAGGCCCCATGTCACGTCGGGCGACGGCTTGGGTGTCTGCCCGTTGGGCGCCGCCGTGATCTGCAGGACATGTGCGTTGTTAGCCGACGAGCATCGTGCGGTGAACGCATTGGCGTAGTGGACCCACCTCGTGTGCGGCGTCGGGATCGTCAGCCCGAGCAGCGTGATGCCAGCCGCGAGGGTGCTCTTCGGGTAGAAGGGCGCCGACGGGATGATCGAGTCGAGTGTCCCTCTGCCGCCTCTCAGCGCGGCCGGGTTGGTGCAGAGCACCTGCTCCCCCTTGACGTGGGTGATGCCGAACTTGCTGTCTGACACCACCGGGGTGTCGAACGTCGAGAACGCCACGACGCAGTGCAACTGGTGCTTCGAACGGCAGGCTGGTACGTGCTTGAAGTCGCCGCCGACGCCCTTGCCCTTCTTGACCAGCACGTTGCCGCCCAACAGGATCGCCGAGATGAGCCGGGACCGAACCGCGCGCTTGGGATCGACGTCCTTGGCGATGAGCGAGCGCAGCACGAACGAGCCCTGCGAGTGGCCAATGAGGACAAAGCCGCGGCCGTGGTTGTCGTGCTTGAGATAGTCCGCGAACGCTCGGCGCACGTCGTTGGTCCCCGTCTCCAGTTGAGCCCGCGTCTCCGTGCCGTTCTTCAAGAGCGCGGTCAGCGTGACCTGCCGATAGGTCGGCGCAAAGACCCGACAGTTCTGCGAGTAGCGGGCCGCCTGGTAGAGCGCGATAGAGCGCAACACCGGGTCAACGTGAAAATTGGCGAGCGTCGTCTTCTGGTCGCTGACCGTCGGATAGACGTAGAAGCAATCGATCTTCGGGTGCGCGACGGCCTTCGGATGCTGGACGCCAAGCCGCGTGTTGTCAGGCGCGTAGGAAGTGGTGGAGAGGCCGGGCGTGCACGGGTCCCTCGACATGCCAGGACGGCACAGCCAATGCGTCTTGGCGCCGGCGGGGGCAGACGCGACCAGACCCGCGAGCAGCAGCGCTGCGAGCAACAGTCCAGCGAAGCGGCGTGAGGTGGTGCGGGAGCAGGCCATGGCCTTAAACCTAGCTCGGCGCGAACGGCGTGGGGCGCCACCGACGCCAAGCTTGTCGAAACGCGAAACGGCGGCCTGAGTCGGGCGGTATGCGAGCATGCCCTCCATGGGGAAGGAGGTCACGCGGCGTCAGGCGGTGCGCACCGGCGCCGTCCTGTCACTCCTCGCCTTCGCTTCCCCGACCCGCGTTGAGGCGCTCGTGGGCGAAACGGCCCGCGCCCGCGGCGCGGGCCGCTTCCTATCCGGGTCAGAGCTCGGGACCCTCCGCGTCGTCTGTGACCGGCTCCTTCCCGGGCCGCCGCGCGATCCGGGCCCCGGCGCGCTCGAAGCGCACGCGCCGGAGGCGATCGACCTCCTCCTGGCCGCCTTCACCTTTGACCCGCCGCTGATCCACGCCGGCGGACCGTTCTCCGGCCGCGCCGGCGGCGCCCGCGATGATTTCGTCCGCTTCGAGCCGCTCGACCGGCAGGCGGAGCTCGGGTGGCGGATCCGGCTGGAGGGCTCTCGTGGCCGGCGTTCCCGGCAGTTCGCCGGCCCGGCCGTCGGCTACCAGGAGATCTACCGGACCGGGCTCGCGCGGCTCGACGCCCTCGCGCGCCGCCGCGGCGCCGCCTCCTTCGCCACTGCCTCCGCTCCCATGCAAGACACGCTGCTCGACCTCGAGCACGACCGGGTCGTAAAGCGGATGGCCGACCTCGCCTTGGTGCAGACGCTCGAGGCGACGCTCGGCCCGCCGGAGTACCGCGGGAACCGCAACCTCGTCGGGTGGCGGCGGCTCGGCTGGGCCGGAGACCGTCAGCCGCGCGGCTGGAGCGACGCCGAGGTGACGCAGGTGGATCCATGAGCAAGCCGTCCGTCGTCGTCGTGGGCTCGGGCGCGGGCGGCGCGGTCTCGGCCTGGGCCTACGCGCAGGCCGGCCATCCGGTGCTGGTGCTCGAGAAGGGGCGGAACCTGCTGCCCGGGATCGGCGGGCCCGGCCCGGTGCGCACAACGTTCTCCAACGACGAGATCAAGGAGTCCCGGTTCTACGAGGACCAGGACCCGCTGCTCGAGCCGCGCACGCAGCGCACACAAGGGGAGGCGGGAAGGCGGGTCGCACGCTCCTACGTGGGCGACGTGAACGACCTCGCGACCACGGTGGGCGGCGGGACCGTGCATTGGGACGCGAAGGTGCCGCGCTTCTGGAGCCAGGACTTCCACGGCCGCTCGCTTCACGGCCCGGTGCGCGGGGCAGATGTGGCCGACTGGCCACTTTCCTACGACGAGCTCGCGCCCTACTACGACGAGGTCGAGCGTCAGCTCGGAGTGCAGGGGGACCGGACCCGGATGCCGGCACGCACGTTGGCGCAGGCGCCGCGCCGGCACCCGTTCGCGATGGGGCCGAACCCGCCGATGGTCGCCGGGACCCGCCTCGCGGAAGCCGCGGGGCAGCTCGGCTATCACGCCTATCCGTTCCCGATGGCGGTCAACTCCCGCCCGCACCTCGGGCGCCCGGCGTGCAACTCGTGCGGGTTCTGCTCGGGGTTCGGCTGCCCGATCCACGCCCGAGGGGGCGCCGCGGTCTCCTTCCTGCACCCGGCGCTCCGGCTCGGCGCCGAACTCCGGGACCGCTGCTTCGTCCACAGGGTGGAGACGACGCGCGACGGCCGTCGCGTGCGTGGCGTCGCCTATCTCGACCGGGACGGCCGCCGCCAGCGCGTGCGCGCCGACATCGTCGTCCTCGCCCCGTCGGCGATCGAGACCGCGCGGCTGCTGCTCATGTCTCGCAGCAACGCGCACCCGGACGGACTCGGGAACCGCTCCGGTCAGCTCGGGCGGAACCTCATGTTCCACTACTTCACCGCGGGGCTCGGTTACTTCGCGGAGAAGGTCCACGCCTGGCGCGGCCCCTCGACGACGTTCACGCTCGACGACTTCGTCGGCCCCGTCACCGGCGCTCCGGCTCGCCGGCACGGCCTGCCCTACCTCAAGGGCGGCGTGTGCGAGGTCGGTGGCGGCGTGCTCCTGCTCGACGAGGCGCGGCTACTCGCCGACGCCGGCTTTCGCGGGACGGCGTTGACGAGTGCGCTCAGGGATCTGGCGCTGCGCGACCACGTCGCCGGGATCCAGCTCGTGGGCGAGGACCTCCCGCAGCGCTCCAACCGCGTCGACCTCGACCCGCGGGTGCGGGACCTGCACGGCTTCCCCGTCCCGCGGGTGACGCACTCCCCCCACGCCTTCGAGCGGGCGGCCTCGGCTCACTTCGGGCCGAAGCTCCGGGAGATCTGCTCACGGGCCGCGCCGGGCGGGCTGACGACGACGCTGAACGACCAGCTCGATGCGCTGGGCGAAGCGAGCGGCTACTTCGGCCCCTACGCGACCGCGCACGTCATGGGCACCGCGCGGATGGGGCACGACCCGCGCCGCTCGGTCTGCGATGGCCACGGGCGGCTGCATGACGTGGAGGGGTTACGACTGGCGGATGGATCGGTGTTCGTGTCCTCGGGCCCCGGGAACCCCACGCTGACCCTGATGGCGCTGGCACTGCGCGGAGCGCGAGAACGAAACTGATCCCCGCGGCCCTCCGGACCGTTTGAGGCCAAGGCCGCCGGCGAGGCGCCGCGGCCGGAGCAGCGAAACGCGGCCGGAGCGTAGCGTGCCGAGGACTGAACCATCCATGCAAACCGTTAGCTGGCGTAGCTTCCGCTTGGGTCCGAAACAGAAGCGATGCGGGGCGCTCCCCGGGCTCATTTGGATGGACCGGTGAGCGCCCAGCGGGGTGTGCATGAACTACCCGCGGAACTCCGTGAGGCACGGCTAACCAAGGCGGCGGCGCTCGATGCCTGGAACGACATCACGCCGTTGGCCCGCAACGAGTTCATCTGCTGGGTCGAAGACGCCACGCGGGAGAGCACCCGGGGGCGTCGGATTCGGCGGACGCAGTAGGAGCTGGGGAGTTGGAGGAGGGTCAACGCCGGCCCTGCTGTTGGCCGGGGCCTGAGCGCCTCCCCGGCGCATGCATCGCTAGGCGCTCGCGGTGGAGGATCAGAGCCGCGACCGATCACTGCCCCGCTCGCCAACGGGGCACTGCCGCTTCCCATGGCTGGGCAGCAGCCGCAGTGCGACCGGTGCGACCTCCGCCTCGAAGACGAGCGCGCCGTCGATGAGGAGAGACGATGGCGAGTACGAGAAGGCGAGGTTCAGTTAAGGCAAACGCGCTCGCAGCGGAGCTAGCCTTTGCCGGTGGCGCCACGCCCGTACACCAACGCCGGCGCGAAGGTCGCGTTCGCCCTCGTCGCGGGCAACTTCGGTGTGCTTGAGCTGCGTATCCGCCTGCGCAGTCGCCTCAACCGGGAAGGGGTCCGAGCAGATCGAGGAAGCCTGCTGGTTGTTGTGGCGTCGGTCTACGTTGGGGTCGGGGAGGCTTCGGGTTGGCGGGCACCTTGCCCGCAGCGGAGATCCGCGATTTGCGGTGGCCGCTCTCGGTTGTGAACGGGACCTCGGGCGCCACGACGAACGTCCCGGCTCGCTGCGCATCGAGGACGGCTCCAAACACGCTCGGCGAGCCGAGATCGGGCAGGCACATCCAGTCCAGCGATCCATCGCTCGCCACCAGGGCCATCGTCCGGCCGTCCCCGATGGCGGCGTACCCGCGAAGCGGTGCGTAGCCCGCATCGCGCACCGGGCCAGTGTAGTTCTGAGACGCCCAGCGCAGAGGGCTTCTGCCCGCTGTGCGGTGCCGTTCAGCAGACGCCGGCGGTTCCGCGGGATCAGAGGTTCTGATCAGAAACACAACCGGCCCACCAAGGACCGGAGGGCCAACCCTGACCATCGTGGCCGCCGCACGCGATCGGGCCGTGCCATCCGTCCGGCCGCACCCGGGGAGTTCGTCGGTGCGTAGCCTGCTGGGATGCTCGGGTTGCCTGACGGCGTGAGGGCGTGTCTGTTCGATCTCGACGGCGTCCTCACGCAGACCGCGAAGGTGCATGCGGCGGCGTGGAAGGAGATGTTCGACGCCTTCCTGCAAGGGCGGGCCGCCAAGACCGGCGAGCGGTTCGTCGCCTTCGATCCGGTCGGCGACTACGACGCGTTCGTCGATGGCAAGCCTCGCTATGAGGGCGTGCGATCGTTCCTGCAGGCGAGGGACATCGAGCTTCCTGAGGGCCATCGAGGCGACGCCGCGGGAGCGGACACGATTGACGGTCTGGGCAACCGTAAGAACGAGATCGTGCTGGGCATGATCCGCGACCGGGGCGTCGAAGCATATGAGGGGTCGGTGCGCTACGTACGCGCGGCGCAGGCGGCGGGGTTGGGCCGGGCGGTCGTGTCCTCGAGCGCCAACTGTCGCGACGTGCTCGTTGCGGTCGGCATCGAGGATCTCTTTCAGGCACGGATCGACGGAGTCCTCGCCGACCGCGAGCAGCTGAAGGGCAAGCCCGCGCCGGACACGTTCCTGGCCGGCGCGAGAGCCCTGGGTGTCGAGGCCGGCCAGGCCGCGGTCTTCGAGGACGCATTGGCCGGCGTGGCGGCCGGGAAGGCCGGGGAATTTGCGTGCGTGGTCGGCGTCGATCGAGCCGGGCAGGCCGATGCGCTGCGCGAGCATGGCGCCGACGTCGTCGTCTCAGATCTCGCCGAACTGCTCGACGGCGAATGATCTCTCACCCGGCGTTCGCCGCCGAGCCTTGGACGGTCCGCGAGACCGAGCTGGACCTCGACGTGCTCGACCAGGCCGGGTCGGTGTTCGCGCTGGGCAACGGGCACATCGGGCTGCGCGGCAACCTCGACGAGGGCGAACCGCCGGGGCTGCCGGGCACCTACCTCAACGGCTTCTACGAGGAGCGCCCGCTTCCCTATGCGGAGGCCGGCTACGGCTATCCCGAGGCCGGCCAGACGGTGGTCAACGTGACCAACGGCAAGGTCATCCGGCTGCTCGTCGACGACGAGCCCTTCGACGTACGCTTCGGCGAGCTGCGCAGCCATGAGCGGGTTCTGGACCTGCGCGCCGGCGCGTTGCACCGCCAGGCCGACTGGGAATCGCCCGCCGGTCAGCGGGTGCGGGTCTCCTCGACGCGGATCGTCTCGCTCGTCCAGCGGGCGGTGGCCGCGATCGTCTACGAGGTCGAGCCGCTCGATGGCTCGGCGCGGCTCGTGGTGCAGTCCGAGCTGGTCGCCAACGAGCCGATGCCCCCCGGCAGCGACGACCCGCGCGCGGCGGCCGCGCTCGGCTCGCCGCTGCGCTCCGAGTTGTTCTCCGATCACGATGCCCGCGCCGTTCTCGTCCACGTCACCGCCGGCAGCGCGTTGCGGATGGCGGCGGGCATGGATCACCTCATCGACGGCCCTGCGGGGACCCAGATCGCGACCGAGAGCAGCGAGGATCTCGCACGCGTCACGGTCACGGCCGACGTGGCGCCCGGGCAACACCTACGGGTGGTCAAGCTGCTGGCCTACGGGTGGTCGAGCCAGCGGTCGACGGCGGCACTGCGCGACCAGGTCGCCGCCGCGCTGGCCGAAGCCCGCCATACCGGCTGGGAAGGGCTGCTCGCCGGGCAGCGCGAGTACCTCGACGACTTCTGGGACCGCGCCGATGTCGAGCTCGAGGGCGACACCGAGCTGCAACAGGCGGTGCGCTTCGGGCTCTTTCACGTCCTGCAGGCGGGGGCGCGAGGCGAGCGGCGCGCAATCGCCGCCAAGGGGCTGACCGGCCCGGGCTATGACGGCCACACGTTCTGGGACACGGAGACGTTCGTACTGCCGGTGCTGACCTACACGGCGCCCGACGCCGCGGCAGATGCGTTGCGCTGGCGTCACTCGACGCTCGGCCTGGCGCGTGAGCGGGCCAAGGTCCTGGGTTTCTCAGGCGCCGCCTTCCCGTGGCGGACGATCGCCGGTCAGGAGTGCTCGGGCTACTGGCCGGCCGGCACCGCCGCCTTCCACATCGGAGCCGACATCGCCGACGCGGTCGGCCGCTACCACGTGGCCGCCGCCGACACGGTGTTCGAGTGCGAGATCGGGCTCGAGCTGCTGGTCGAGACAGCGCGGTTGTGGCGCTCGCTGGGCCATCACGACTCCGGCGGGCGCTTTCGGATCGACGGCGTCACCGGGCCCGACGAGTACAGCGCCGTCGCCGACAACAACGTCTACACCAACCTGATGGCCCAGCGCAACCTGCGCCTAGCCGCCGATCTCGTCGAGCGCCACCCCGACCGTGCCGCCGAGCTCGGCGTCGACCCCGAGGAGGCCGCGGCCTGGCGCGACGCGGCTCAGGCGATGCTCATCCCCTACGACGCACAATTGGGTGTGCATCCGCAGTCCGAGGGGTTCACCGAGCACCAGCGCTGGGACTTCGAGCACACCAAGCCCGAGCAGTACCCGCTGCTGCTGCACTTCCCCTACATCGATCTCTACCGCAAGCAGGTGGTCAAGCAGGCCGACCTCGTCCTGGCCATGCAGATCCGCGGCGACGCCTTCACCAGCGAGCAGAAGGCGCGCAACTTCGCCTACTACGAAGCGCTGACCGTCCGCGACTCCTCCCTGTCGGCGTGTACCCAGGCGGTCATCGCCGCCGAGGTCGGCCACATGGAGCTGGCTCACGACTACTTCGCCGAAGCCGCGCTGATGGACCTCGACGACCTCGAGCACAACACCCGCGACGGCCTGCACATGGCCTCGCTGGCGGGGGCGTGGATCGTCGCCGTCGCGGGCTTCGGCGGTATGCGCGACCACGACGGCCTACTGAGCTTCGCGCCGCGCCTCCCCGAACGCCTTACGCGCATGGCCTTCGGCATCTGCTTTCGCGGCCGGCGCCTGCGTGTCGAGGTCTCTCACGCCGAGGCCCGCTATTGCCTACGCGACGGGCCGGCGCTACCGATCGCCCATCACGGTACGCCCGTGACGATCGAGGGAGACGCGCCGAGGACATGCCCGATCCCCGACGCGATGCCGAGCCCGCGCCCGGAACAACCCACGGGACGCCGGCCCGCACCCCGCCGAGTCTGACCGACCGCCAGCGTGCCTGCCCAGTCGGTGCTCTTCACCATCGGGCATTCCACCCGACCGCTCACCGAGCTGCTCGACCTGCTGAGCGACGCCCGTGTCGAGCGGCTCGTCGACGTGCGCAGCGTGCCCCGGTCGCGACACAACCCACAGTTCCAGGGCAACGCGCTGGCGCAGTCGCTGCCCGCCGCGGGCATCGCCTACCGTCACGCCGCCGCGCTGGGCGGGTTCCGAAGACCTCAGCCAGGCTCTCCGAACACCGCTTGGAGGCACCCGTCGTTCCGCGGCTACGCCGACTACATGACCAGCGCTGAGTTCGCGGCCGCACTCGAGGAGCTGCAGCGAGAGGCGCACGAGCGCGCAACGTGCGTGATGTGCGCCGAGGCCCAATGGTGGCGATGTCACCGCCGGCTCATCGCCGACGCCCTCGTCGTCCGCGGCTGGCGCGTGACCCACCTCGGCCTGGGCCGCATCCCGAACGACCACGAGCTGACCTCCTTCGCCATCGTCGACGGCGATACGATCACCTACCCGCCCGACCAGCAGGAAGTGGCGATCGACTCCTAGTCGCCGGTCAGGTCGCGCAAAACGCCCGGCCCTGCCGGATCGTCGTGGTCTAAGGCGACCTCGACGGGCACAGCGTGCTCGTCGGGAGCGTGGACGTCTGCGGCGTCTCCGGTCTGGCGAGACAGGAACGGAGCGAGGTAGCGCCCCGCCAGCTTGTCCGGCGGCCACCACAGCGCCTCGCCGGAGACCGTGGAGTCGTCGCCGGCGGTCCCACTGATGTCGGCGCGCAGAAACTGTGCCGGGCCGCCGGTCAACAGCAGCCCGCGCAGCACCGGCCGGAACGGCTGCGGCACAATGTCAACCCCGACCGATGCGGCTATCGCCTCGGCGACGGCATCGGCCTGCTGTGCGGCCAGGCCACCCTGCTTGATCGGAAACTCCGTGGCGTCACCGGCGGCGAACACGCGGTCCAGGCCGGCCAGCCGGCCATGGGAATCGGTGCGGATGAACCCGTCGTGCTCAGAAGGGATGCCCCGCAAGAGAGGGCCGACCAGGCGCGGCTCGGTGACGACCCGGTCCACCGCCAGGCGCCGGTCACCGGGCGAGATGTCAAGCCAACCCGGTCGACTGGGTGCTCCGTAGCTGCTCGTGTGCAGGCTGATCCCGCTGTCATCGAGAAGCCGGCGGACCGCTGCGCTCGCCGTGCTGCCGAAGATCCCGAGCGGCTGGGGTTCAGGGGTGACCAGGCTCAGCTCGACCCCGGAGCGATCGTGCGCCGCGCAGTCCGCCGCGGTCATCAGTGCCAGGTCGTAAAGCGGCAACGCCCAACTCGGCCCGGCCGGCTTCACGAAGGCCAGCTTGTTGACCTGGCCCTCGCGAAGCTGGTGCAGCAGCAGCCGATAGTCGGGGCCGTCACGCCCGTCGTGATATGTCAAGACGTCGTCTGATGCCCATTCGCGCGCAGGGTGGGCGCCGAGTGCGAGCACGAGGATGTCGTAGGAGAGCTCGTCCCCATCCTTGGTGACCGTCCGCTGCCGTTCGAGCTCAACGCGATCAAGCGCCCCACAATGCCAGCGAGCATCGA
>JBBQAA010000058.1:0-48758 GCA_038276395.1 Solirubrobacterales bacterium
GACGAGCCGCCCGAGGAACATCAGCCGCCGGTGCCGGCACAGACCCGCCGTGGCCCGGCGGGAGGCCGGCACGAGCACGCGGCTGCCGGGGAAGCGCTTGAGCGTCGCGCCCACCGGCGCGCAGCCGCCCTTGCCGTCCGTGACCTGCGCCAGGACCGCCGACGCCGCGCCGCTGCGCAGGACGACCAGGTGCCGCAGCGCCCGCAGGGTCCTGCCGTGGCGCAGATGGATCTCCCCGCCGTGCAGCAGCACCGTGCGGAGATTCTTGGTGTCGGCGACGCCGGTCACCACCGGGACGGTGATCGCGCCGCCTCGCGTCTTGCGCGCCGACCCGCCCGGCGTGACGGTGACCCCGGCGTGGTTCAGGGCACGCCCGGTGATCCCGTCGAGGCTGAGCGTCGTCGTCCCCGCCTGCGGGATGAGCTTCGCCTCCGCCGCGGCGGGGACGAGCGCCGCGGCCAGCGCGGCGAGCAGGAGTATGCGGGTTAGCACGGTGGAACCTCGGAGAGTCGGGGTGGTCGGAGGCATGAACACACCTGCGCCCGGTTCGATGCGGCGAGACCGACTTGCTCAGGACTCGGGCCGAGCGGACGCGCCGAGCCTCATGGACGAGACTCTCCGCGAGCTCTACGGTGGCGGGTCGATGGTCCACTCCGGCCTGAAGACGCTCCTCGAGACCGGCGGGGGCGGCTGACCGCCATGCCGGGCCGGCCGGTCGACTACGAGCGCCACGGGCGCACCTATGCGCGCCACCGGCGCGCCGATCCCCGCATCGCCGCCCGCATCCACGCCGCGCTCGGCGAGGCGCGCACGGTGATCAACGTCGGCGCGGGCGCCGGCTCCTACGAGCCGGAGGACCGCTGGGTCCTCGCCGTCGAGCCGAGCGCGACGATGCGCGCGCAGCGGCCGCCCGGCGCGGCGCCGGCGATCGCCGCCCGGGCCGAGGCGCTGCCCCTGGACGACGGCGCCGTCGACGCGGCCATGGCCTGCGTCACGGTTCACCACTGGGATCCGCCCGCCGCCGGGCTCCGCGAGCTGCGGCGGGTCGCGCGCGGTCCGGTCGTCGTCCTCACGTTCGACCTCACGGCCCTGCCCGCCTGGCAGCGCGATTTTCTCGGCGAGGGACTGCGGATCGAGGGCCCGCGCTTCCCGTCCGTCGAGGAGGTCGGCGCCGCGCTGTCCGGCCGGGTCCGAATCGAGCGCATCCCCACCCCCGCCGACTGCACGGACGGGTTCTTCGAGGCGTACTGGAACCGTCCGGAGGCGCTGCTCGACGACAGCGTCCGCGCCTCCCAGTCGATGTGGGCGATCCTCCCTCCGGGCGTCGAGGATCGCATCGTCTCCCGCCTGCGCGCGGCGCTCGAGTCGGGGGAGTGGGAGGCGCAGCACGGGCGGCTGCGCGAGCGCACGGCGTACGACGGCGCCCTGCGACTCGTGATCTCCGAGTTGGGCTGACCGCTCGCCGGCGGAGCCGTATCGTCGCCGGGGTGCCCGAGGTCCTCCGCCCGATCTTCGATCACGTCGTCATCAAGGAGCTCGAGCCCGAGCGCATGCGCAAGTCGGGTCTGCTCGTGCCCCAGGGAACCCAGGACCTCCCGCCCAACGAGGGGATCGTCCTCGCCGTCGGCGACGGGCCGCCCGACCTCGCCGACTTCAGGATGCCGGTGGCGCGGGGCGACCACGTGGTCTTCCCCCGCTCGGCCGGGGTGTGGGTGGAGATCGAGGACGAGCGCCTGCTCGTGTGCCGCGTGCGCGAGCTGCTCGGCGTGATCGAGGAGTCCGCGGCCGCGCCGCCGCCGTAACTTGCGGCTAGCCGCCCGACGCCGAAAGCTCGACCGCGACCGGCAGCGTGAGAGAGCTTCTCAGCGCCCGCGGCGCAGGAGGAGCGCGACGGCGGCGCCCAGGAGCGCCGCCGCGGTCAGCCGGCCCCACCCGGCGCTCGGAGGCGCGGGCGACGAGCCGAAGCCGACCGGCTCCGGCGCCGGCATGGCGAAGGACTCGGCGGCGAGGATGTCGTGGGCCTCGTCCGGATCCCCGGTCAGGTCCGGCGGCAGGCGGTGCGCGCGAGCCTGCACGGTGTCGGCGTCGGCGCCCGCCGGCGGCGGGAACTCGTCGGCGGCGAGCACGTCGTGCACATCATCGCGATCGCGGCGCGCCACGACTTCAGACCTCCGAGGCGAGCGGCTTCTTCTGCGCCTCGGTCTCGGGGGCCTCGATGTAGGGCTGCTCGGGCTCCTGGTGCTCCTCGTGGTAGACCGACTCGGCGTTGACCGCCCAGATGTCGTGATCCGTCCCGTCGATGAGGTTGTCGACCGCGCGCATCGAGGTCAGCATCGAATGGTCCGAGTTGTTGTAGCGGTGCAGGCCGTTGCGGCCGACCTGGGTCAGGTTGTGGATGCCCTCGAGCCAGCCGCGGATCGTGGCCACGCGGTCGGCGTAGTCGGCATCGTACATCGGATAGGCCTTGTGCACGCGCACGACGAAGCCGCGCTCGACCTGCTCCGGCCGCGCGAGCCCGAGCTGGTGGAGCTCCTTCTTGCCGAGCTCGACGAGGTCCTCGTCGGCCATGTTCCACAGCCGGTCGCCCTCGAAGCAGAAGAACTCGAGGCCGATCGAGGCCTTCTTCGGGTCGGGCACCATGTCCGGGGACCAGGAGCGGAAGTTCTGGATCCGTCCGACGGTCACGTCGGGCTCGTGGATGTAGATCCAGTTGTCGGGGAAGAGGTCCTCCCCGTCGATCACGAGCGAGACGGTGAGGAAGTCGCGGTAGCGCACCCCCTGCGCGGCCTTGCGGACATCCGCGGGCGCGTCGGGCGACGCGAGCCCGACCGCCGTTCTCAGCGGCAGCGAGGAGATGACGGCGCTCGGGACGATGGTCTCCCCGCCCGCGACGATCTCGCTGACCTCGCCGTCCTTGACGACGAGCTTCGTCACCGGCGCGTTCATGCGGATCTCGCCGCCCATGCGCTGGATGTAGGTGGCCATCGTCTCCCACATCTGCCCCGGGCCGAAGCGCGGGTACTTGAAGCGGTCGATGAGCGAGGTGTGGCCCGCCTTGTTGCCGAAGAACGCCGCCTTGGCGGCGGAGAAGAACGAGAGCCCCTTGATGCGCTGGGCCGCCCACTCGGCGCGGATCTCCGAGGTCGAGACCCCCCACACCTTCTCGGTGTAGGACTTGAAGAAGAGGTTGAACAGGCGCCGCCCGAAGCGGTTGGAGACCCACTCCTCGAAGGTGTCCTCCTGGCCCTTGGGCTTGACCTGCGCCCACAGGTAGGAGAGGAACGCGCGCGTCAGCTCGACCGGCCCGAGCTTCTTGATGACGTCCATGCCCTGCAGCGGGTAGTCGAGGAACTTCTTGTTCCAGTAGATGCGGGACTGGCGCGGGCGCAGCAGCCACTGCTCCTCACCGGCCTCCTCGGAGGCCTGGGCCATGATCTCGTCCCACAGCAGCTCGACCTCCTTGACCTTCGTGAAGAAGCGGTGGCCGCCGAGGTCGAAGCGGAAGCCGTCGCGGCCCTCGGTCCGCGCGAGGCCGCCGAGCTGCTCCTGGCTCTCGAGCAGGAGGACCGGCTTGCCGCGCTTGGCCAAGAGGTAGCCGGCGGTGAGCCCCGCGGGGCCGCCGCCGAGCACGACGACGGGGCGTTCGTTCGTGATCTCCATTTGTCCGGTCTTCCTTATGTCAGAAGGTCTAGCCCGCGATGCGCTGGTAGAGGACCGCGCTGTTGCCGACGGTGTTCGAGTAGGTGTAGAACAGCGGTGCGACGCCGATGCGCCTGAGCCGCGGATCCGTCGCCAGCCGCGCCCCCCACTGCGCCGAGCGCCGCCGGACCAGCGTCGTCCACGGCTGGCTCCAGTTAGAGACGCCGTCGGTGATCGGGCGCTCGAAGAGCAACTGCTGCCCGGGCCGGAGGCTAGCAACGAGCCCCGCCACGGCGGAGTTCGTGTCCGTGCTCTCCATGCGGGTGACGGCGTCGCGCCAGTCCATGACGTAGGGGTCGCGGTCGATGCCCGGCTCCATCGTCGAGGCGTAGCGGTACTGCGACCCGAAGTAGTAGGCGGTGACCGGCACCTGCTCGGGCTGCCCGACGAGGATCAGGTCATCCGCCTTCAGCGCCGGGACAACCTGCGCGGCGATCGAGCGCACGTCGGACTTCGAGCCCGACTGATAGCGACCGGGAACGATCCAGAAGAACGCGAGCGCGAGGATGGCCGCGACGCCCACCCAGCGCGCGTGGGCGATCCCAACCGCCGAGAGCAGCAGGAGCGGCCCGAGGAAGACCCCGAAATAGCGCGTCGTCCACGCCGGGGTGATGTGGGAGGCGATCCAGGCCACGCCGAGCGTGACGAGGGGCATGAGCAGCAGCGCGTAGACGGCCGTACGGAGCTTCCCGCTCGGGTTGATGCGGAAGTAGGCGACGATCCCGCCCACCCCCGCGAGGAGCAGGACGATGGCCGCGCGGTCCCCGCCCATGAGCCCGCGCGAGATCTGGATCGGGGCGCCGAAGCGCGGCGCGCGGCTCCACGGGGCGGCCGTGTGCGCGGCCTGGTTCAAGAACGTCGGCAGCCAGGGCAGGAAGAGCAGCGCCGCCCCGCCGAAGGCGATCGCGCCGTCGACGAGCATCTCGCGGCGGTCGGGCGCCCGGCGGTAGCACAGCAGCGCGGCGGCAAAGGCGCCGAGCCCGAAGAAGATCGACCACGCGTGCGTGTAGAGCATGAGGGCGAGGGCGAGGGCGAGGAACGGCGCGTGGCGACGGTGGCGCAGGACGAAGACGTGGATGACGAGCGCGCAGGCGACGATCGAGAACGTGCCGAGGAAGGCGTACATCCGCGCCTCCTCCCCGTAGCCCGTGAGGAACGGGTTGAAGGCCGCGAGCCCCGCGAGGATCCACCCCGTCTTCTTGCCGAAGAGGCTCCGACCCGCCCACAGGCCGGCGGGGATCGCGGCCATCGAGGCCACGACCGAGAGCATGTGCACCCGCGCCTCCCCGGTGCCGAACAGCGACATCCACACGTGCAGCAGCAGGTAGTAGAAGGGCGGCGAGCCGTCCTGCCGAAGCACACCGGGGATCGCCGAGAACGGATGCGAGGCGATCCCGACCGAGAGCCCCTCGTCCATCCAGAAGGACCCGTGGAGCGAGCCCGTGCGCTCGTAGAGCGAGAGCGCGCACAGCAGCAGGAACACGAAGCCACCGCCGAACCGGGTGAGGACGCCCGTCCAGTCGCGCTCCGCGGCGCGGACGGTGGGGATGGAGCGGGGGGCGACGGCGGTGGCCACGGTTCAGCGCACGGAGAATACGGCGCGGAGGAGCGGCTTCCCCGCCGGTAATGGAAGGTTCAGGTCCGCGCGGCCGCGGTGCACCCGCGTACGCGCAGGCGCCAGTCGAGGGTGTCGGTGAGAAACCTGTCCCCGTCCTGGCGGAACGGGAAGAAGCGCCACCCGGCCCCGCGGCGGGTGGCGAGGATGTACCCCTCGCTCTGCGGGAGGAGGTGCACCTGCGCGAGCGGCACGTCGAGCGTCCAGGCCACGAGCGGGCGGGCGAACTTCTCGACCGTCAGGCGGCCGCAGCCGATGAGCTGCGTGCGGCCGCCGGCGGCGGCGATCATGCGGCCGAGGTCGCGACGCTGCTCGAGCTGGTAGGCGAACCCGTCGCGCACGGCGGGCAGATGCGCGGCCCGGTGCACCGTCTCGGCGCCCGCCGCGACGAGCACGGCGACGGCGAGCGCGACGCCCAGCGCCGGCGCCCGCTCGGCCGCCGCGCGGGCGAGTAGGCCCGCGGCGGCGGCGGCGGCGAGGCCGAAGAGCGCCGTCGCCCCCACGAGGTAGCGCGGGTTGCCCGAGAAGCCGACCCAGGTCATGAGGGCGACGACCATGTCCCAGGCGACCGCGGTCGCCACGAGCCAGAGCAGCAGACGCACCGAGCGGGAGGCGCGGCCGCGCGAGGCGGCCCGACCGCCGAGCACGACGGCGGCGAGGACGCCGCCGCGCGCCCAGGTCATGAGCGCGCCGCGCGCGGTGCCGATGACGGCCGAGGCCGGGTGGGCGGCGAAGGCCAGCGAGCTGCGATCCGGCTCGCTGGCCCGGACCCCCGCCCGCAGGGGGTTGCCGGAGCCGATCCACTCCGGCACGAGCCAGGCGGCGAGCATGCCCAACCCGAGCCCGAGCGCGAGGCGGCGGGTGCCCGGATCGCGCCGCCCGACCCAGAGGGCGTAGAGGCCCCAGAAGAGCCAGGTCTCCGGCCTGAGGAGACCGGCCAGCGCCCCGGCCACGAGCGCGCCGCGATGGCGCCCGTCGAGCTGGAGTTCGAGCGCGAGGAGGATGACGAGGACGAGGAGCCCCTCCGAGTTGCCCTGCGCGGCCTGGTGGAGGAAGTCGGTCGAGAAGGCGAGCGCCCCGGCCGCGAGCACGCCGGCCAGGAGCCCCGGCGCCCCGCCGCCGGCCAGGCGCCGCGCGAGCCGGAAGGAGAGGACCGCGGCGAGCACCGCGCCCGTGCGGGCGACGAGGATCCACAGGGTCGGCGCGGCGGCGCCGAAGAGCGCGAACGGCGTCGTCAGGATGACGGGCAGCGGCTTCCACGACGGCCCGCCCGCCGTGGAGAGCGTCCCGTGCAGAATCTCCCGGCCCCAGAGAAGCCAGGACCACGGGTCGTAGGTCGGCGGCGCCGGGACGAGGGCCAGGGAGACCGCGGCGGCGGCGCCACTCAGCGCGAGGATCGAAAGCCAGCCGGCGGAGAAGGTGAGCGAGCGGCGGCTCGCGTGGCGCTCGGCGGGGGCGCCGACCCGGAGGCGTTCCGCCGTCTTTAGAGGCGCCGCGGTGACGGCCACGGGCTACGCGGGGACTTCGACGGGCGGGGCGGGGCGGCGGCCGGCCGCGGCGACGGGCTCGGCCTGCCCGGGCTCGGGCGCGGCGGACTCGGCCCGGGCCGCGCGCAGCCCGCGCAGGCCGCCGTAGCGGGCGAAGAGCAGGACGAGGCCGACGATCGTGATCGGCACGAAGAGCACGAAGCGCAGCAGCAGCAGGTAGGACGTCGCCGAGCCCTTGCCCACCGAGACGACGGCCCGCAGCGCGAAGATGACCGCCGCGTCGTAGGTGCCGATGTATCCGGGCGCGGCGGGGACGAGCGCGCACAGGTTCGTGAAGGCGACGATCGACAGGCCGGCGTGCAGGCCGAGCGGGATCCCCACCGAGCGCCCGACGAGCACGTAGACCGCGGCCTCGAGCACCCAGATGGCGAGCGAGAAGACGAACAGGCCGGCGCCGCGCGCGGAGAGCAGCTGGCGCGCGGGGCGGAGCATCGGCACGAGGACGGCGGCCGCACGCTCGCGCAGGTGCGCGCGCCGGGCGACGATGCTCGCACCCAGCGCGAGCAGGAGGACGAGCGCGCCGGCCCCCGCGAGCACGGGCGTCGAGTGCGGGAGCTTGGCCGAGAGCGAGTAGGCGAGGACGAGCAGCAGGAGGCCGAGGGCCAGCGCGTCGAGGATGCGCTCGACGAGCACCGAGCCGAGGATCGTGCGCTTGCTCCCGCCGGTGCGGCGCGCGAGCAGGTAGACGCGGAGGATCTCGCCCGCGCGCGCGGGCAGCGCGTTGTTGCCCATGTAGCCGACCGGAACGAGGGCGTAGGCGTCGGCCCGGCTCACGGGGATGGCCTCGGCGCGGAGGATGTAGTGCCAGCGCTCCGCGCGGGCGAGCGTGGCGAGCACGTAGATCCCGAGCGCGGCGAGCAGCTCGAGCCCGCCCGTGGCGGTGCCGGGGAGCGAGGGGGCCCGCTGCGTCGAGGCCCACCAGGCGACCCCCGCGAGGGGGAGGAGCCAGAGGGCGATCTGGAGCGGCAGGAGTCGTCGGGAGGCGAACAGGCTCATGCGACATTTCGCGGGGCGCAAGCGCGCGGGCTCGCGCGCACGCACGGACCAGGCGGACCGTGCCCCGTCTCCCTCCTACCCTACCCGCCGGGTCGGGTTACCCGCGCGCGGGCGGCTCAGGTGCCGTCGGTGGAGTGGGTGTTGACGCAGCCCTCGATGACCGCGACCTCGCGCTCCGGCGCGCTGCCCGGGAAGAACTCGAGCCGGTCGGCGACCTCGGCGCCCTCGGCCCGGCCGCGGAGCTGGTCGAGCTCGGCGGCGCCGATCGTCCCGGCCACGTAGACCTTCGTGCCCGCCGCGACCGGGCCGATCTGGATGATCTGCCGGGTCACCCGCCGCGCGTCGAGGTGCGCGTCGGTGAGGCAGGAGAGCGTGCCGGTGGCGGGATCGAGCGAGGCCGGGCGCTCGGAATGCGGCACCTGGGCGCCCGTGGGCGAGCCGGGGTCGGCGGAGCCGCAGCCGGCGAGCACGGCGAGCGCCGCGAGCGTCGGGACGGAGCGAGCGAGGGGCCGGCGCATGAGGGCGCGAAGGGTACGCGGCGACCGGGAGTGACGAGGCTCACGGTTTGACTTCGATCGAGCCGGGCAGCCCGAAGGAAGCCATGGTGACCCAGCCGTCAGGTTTTCCACGCGCCGCCGCCGAGCCAAGGGTTCGCCTGCGTCTGAGCGCTGACGAGGGCGCGCCCGCGCTGGCGCGCGACGCCCTGGGTGCGCTTGCGGGGCGGCTGAGCGCCGAGCGCCTCGAGAGCCTCGAGCTCGTCGCCTCCGAGCTCGTGACCAACGCGGTCCGGCACGGGACGGAGAGCGACCGCGAGGAGATCACGCTCACGGCCGACCTCCAGGCGAACGCGGTCGCGGTCACGGTGACCGACCCGGGTTCCGGCTTCGATCCCGCCGCGCCGCGACCGCAGCCCGGCTCGGGCGGCGGCTTCGGGCTCTACCTCGTGCAGGAGCTCGCGGCCGCGTGGCAAGTCGAGCGGCGGCCCGAGGGCACGCGCGTCACCGCGCGCCTCGCTCGCTGATACCGCCTCACGGATTACGGTCCCGTACTGGCGAGCGACTGAGGTCTGGCCAGGACGGCGGGTGAGTCGATGCGAGCATCGACATCCGGCGGACGCAGCCAGGCGCGTTCGGGCGCCGACAGGCGGAGAGCGTATGTGCGGGACTCGGTACTAGAGCGCGTCGACGACCTCGAGCTGGGCGTCGACGCCCGTCAGCTCGAGCACGCGGTGCACGGCCTCGGGCCCGCGGACGATGACGAAGCGGCGCCCCGCCTCATGAGCGCGGCCCGCGGCGGCGACGATCAGCCGGAGGCCCGTCGAGTCCATGAACGAGAGCCCGGCGAGGTCGGCGGCGAGCATCTGCGGCCCGCTCTCCTCAGCGGCGCGGAGCTCCTCGTCCGCGCGCGGCGCGGTCGCGATGTCGAGCTCGCCCTCGAGGCGCACGCGCACGCCGCCGGCGCAGGGCTCGGTGCTCGCGCGCAGAGCGGAATGCGGCATGAGGCGGATCCTATTGGGCACCGGCGGCCCGCCCTGGGGCACCTGCGACCCACCCCGCAGCACCCTTTCCCGAGCCGTTCTGGGCGTTGCTGCGGAGGCGATAAGAGAATCTCAGTGCGCTACACTGAGATCCATGAGCCGCCTCCTCCTGATCCCCCTCGACGACACCGTCGTCTTCCCCAATATGTCCGTGACCCTGGCGATCGACGCCGCCGGCGAGGAGCGCGTGCTGCTCGTGCCCCGCCACGACACCGAGTTCGCCTCGGTCGGCACCGTGGCCGAGGTCACGGACCACGTGCGCCTGCCCGGCGGCGTCAGGGCCGTCCAGCTGAACGGCCTGCACCGTGGGGTCGCCGGCGCGGCCGACTCCGATCCCGCCGGTCGCCTGTGGGTCGAGGTCGAGGAGTCCCCGGACGCCGAGCCCGTCGACGGGGTCACGCGCCAGCTCGAGCGCGAGTACCGCGCCGTCGTTGAGGAGATCCTCGAGCTGCGCGGCGACGACGGCCGCGTGGCCGCCTTCGTGCGCTCGATCACCGAGCCGGGCGCGCTGGCCGACACGAGCGGCTACTCCCCCGACCTGTCCTTCGACCAGAAGGTCGAGCTCCTGGGCACGGTCGACGTCACCGAGCGCCTGCGGCTCGCCCTCGAGCTCCAGCGCGAGCGCCTGACCGAGATGCAGCTCAGAAAGCGCATCCGCGAGGACGTCCAGCAGGGCGCCGACAAGCAGCAGCGCGAGTACTTCCTGCGCAAGCAGATGGACTCGATCCGCAAGGAGCTCGACGAGGACGACGCGTCCGTCGTAGAGGAGTACCGCACGAAGATCGCCGAGGCGGGGATGCCCGAGAACGTCCGCGAGCAGGCCGAGAAGGAGCTCGGGCGCTTCGAGCGGATGGGCGAGCAGTCCGGCGAGTCGAGCGTCATCCGCACCTACCTCGACTGGCTCATCGCCCTGCCCTGGGACGAGCGATCCGAGGAGCTGCTCGACCCCGTGCACGCCCGCGAGGTGCTCGACTCAGACCACGCCGGCCTCGAGGACGTCAAGGACCGCATCGTCGAGTACATCGCCGTCAAGAAGCTCCGCGAGGAGCGCGGCATCGCCCCAGACAAGCGCTCGGGCGCGATCCTCACGCTGATCGGCCCCCCGGGCACCGGCAAGACCTCGATCGGCGAGTCCATCGCGCGCGCCACCGGGCGCGAGTTCGTCCGCATGTCGCTCGGCGGCGTGCGCGACGAGGCCGAGATCCGCGGCCACCGCCGCACCTACATCGGCGCGCTGCCGGGCCGGCTCGTGCGCGCGATGCGCGACGCCGGGACGATGAACCCCGTGATCATGCTCGACGAGGTCGACAAGGTCGGCGCCGACTGGCGCGGCGATCCGTCCGCGGCGCTGCTCGAGGTCCTCGACCCCGCGCAGAACCACTCCTTCCGCGACCACTACCTCGACCTCGAGATCGACCTCTCGGGCGTCATGTTCATCGCCACGGCCAACGTGGCCGACACGATCCCCGGGCCGCTGCTCGATCGCATGGAGGTCATCCCCTTCGACGGCTACACGGTCGAGGAGAAGGTGGCGATCGCCAAGGGCTACCTGTGGCCGCGCCAGCGCGAGCGCAACGGCCTGCGCGAGGACGAGGTGACGATCTCCGACGGGACCGTCCGCTCGATCGTCACCGAGTACACGCGCGAGGCGGGCGTCCGCAACCTCGAGCGCGAGCTCGGCACGATCCTGCGCAAGACCGCCACGAACATCGCCGCCGCGCGCGTGACGGCGCCGGTGGCGATCGACACGACCGTCGTCCGCGACGCCCTCGGCCGCCAGAAGTTCTTCCAGGAGGCCGCGATCCGCACCGCGGTGCCGGGCGTGGCCACCGGGCTGTCGGTGACCGGCGCGGGCGGGGACGTCCTCTTCATCGAGGCCACCGAGATGAGGAATACGTCCCAGCCCGCCCATCTGGTCCTGACCGGCCAGCTCGGCGACGTCATGAAGGAATCCGCGCGGATCGCGCTCTCCTACGTGCGCGGCCACGCGGAGGATCTCGGCATCGACCCCGACCGTTTCGGCGAGGCCGAGTACCACGTCCACGTCCCGGCGGGGGCCATCCCCAAGGACGGCCCGAGCGCCGGCATCACGCTCGTCACCGCCCTGTCCTCGCTGCTCTCGGGCCAACCCGTCAAGCACACCGTGGGGATGACCGGGGAGGTCACCCTCCAGGGCCGCGTGCTGCCGATCGGGGGGCTCAAGCAGAAGGTGCTGGCAGCGCACGCGGCGGGGCTGACCGACGTGATCATCCCCGAGCGGAACCGCGGCGACCTCGACGACGTGCCGGCCGAGGTGCGCGAGGCGCTCACCTTCCACCCCGTGATGACGGTCGACGAGGTCCTGCCGCTCGCGCTCGAGCCGGCGCCGGCCGCGACCGCGCCGGCCTGACCCGCCGCGGAGCGGAGCGGCGCCGTCTACTTCTTGACGGCGTCGCTCAGCTTCTGCAGCGCTCCCTGGACATTCGTCGCGTCGCTCTGGAAGGTCTGCGCCGAGGAGCGGATCTTCGTCGCGTCCTTGGACTGGACCGCGCTTTCGACGTCGCCGATGTCGGACGCGCCCTTGCGGAAGGCGGAGACGACCGCGTCCTGCTCGGTCTTGGCGCCGCCGGGCGGGGTCAGCTTGTCGATCCGGTCGGCGAAGGAGGAGAACTCGTTCTTGAACTCGTCGAGCGCCTTCACGCGGGAGTTGGTGTCCGTGGCCGCCGAGACCTTCCCCTCGGTGGCCGTGACCCGTGAGCGGAAGTCCTCGCCGATCTTCTTGACCTGCTTCTGGTAGTCGGCCTTGGAGGGCCCGCTGCCGCCGCCGCACCCGGGAAGCGCGATCGCGAGCAGGGAGACGGCGAGAAGGGGAAGACGACGGGGGTGGGGAACCATGGGCCGAGAGACTACGGGCTCCCGGCGCCCGCCGATGCGCTTGCCTTCCCGCCCGGCGAGTAGCCCGAGCAGGCGAGTACGGGCAGCCGCGGGTACCTGGGAAAGCGCTCGGGCTCGGTGCGGGAGCGCTCGCAGAGCGAGAAGCGCGAGCCCCGCGTAGTCCTCACGACGCGCTGATGGGCGCAGTCGTCGCACAGGCCGGTGGGCGGCGCCGCGAGCACCGCGCCAACGGTAGCCGCTTCCTATACTTTATGAAGTGAAGGTCCTCCGCCGTCTGCTCACGTTCCTGCGTCCCTACCGGAGGAGCGTCGCCCTGTCGTTCGCCCTCGCCTGCCTGGCCATGGTCGGGACGGTGGCGATCCCCTACCTGACGGGCCGGGCGATCGACGCGGTGCGCACCGAGCGCAGCCACCACCAGCTCACGGTGCTGGTGCTCGCCATCCTCGCCGCGGGTCTCCTCCGGCTCGGGCTCTCGGTCGGCCGCCGGCTCGTCGCGGGGCGGGTCTCGCTCGGGGTCGAGGTCGACCTGCGCAACCGCCTCTACGGGCACCTCCAGGAGCTGGAGCTCGGCTTCTTCGACTCCCAGCAGACGGGGCAGCTCATGTCGCGCGCGACCGTCGACCTCCAGGGCGTGCGCTTCTTCCTCGGCTACGGGCTCGTGTTCATCGGGCAGTCGCTCTTGACGATCGTCCTCGCCGCCATCGCGATGTTCCTCCTGCAGCCCGGGCTCGCGGCGCTGTCGCTCGCGCCGGTGCCCCTCGTCGTCTTCGTCGCCGCGCGCGACGGACGGATCTCGCGCCCCGCGATGCAGGAGGTCCAGCAGCGAATCGCCGAGCTCACGGCCGACGCCGAGGAGAACGTCGGCGGCGTGCGCGTGGTCAAGGCCTTCGCGCGCGAGGAGCTCCAGCGCGAGCGCTTCCGGGGGAGCGTCGGGCGCGTCTTCGCGCAGTCCATGCGCTCGACTCGGATCCAGGCCTTCTACACGCCGTTCATCGGCTTCCTGCCCAACCTCGGCCTCGCGGTCATCCTGCTCGTCGGCGGCCGCCAGGTCGTGCACGGCTCGCTCACGCTCGGCCAGTTCACCGCCTTCTACTCCTACCTGCTCATGCTGATCGCGCCGATGCGGACGCTCGGGTTCATGCTCGGCTCGGCCCAGCGGGCGACGGCGGCGGGCGCCCGCATCTTCGAGATCCTCGACCGCGCGCCGGGGATCGTTGCGCCCGCGGACGCTCCGGGGCTGCCCGCCGGCGCCGGGCGCGTCGAGCTGCGCGGCGCCTCGCTGCGCTTCGCGGGCGCCGGGCGGGACGCGCTCTCGGAGATCGACCTCGACATCCCCGCGGGTACCACGGTTGCGCTCGTCGGCCCCACCGGCGCGGGCAAGACCGCGCTCGTCTCCCTCCTGCCTCGCCTCTACGACGTCACCGCGGGCGCGCTGCGGATCGACGGCGCCGACGTGCGCGACGTCGACCCGGTCAGCCTGCGCGGGGCGATCGCCGTCGTCAACGACGACCCGTTCCTGTTCTCCGACACCGTCCACGCCAACATCGCCTACGGTCGGCCCGAGGCCACGCGCGCGGAGGTCGAGCGCGCGGCGCGGCGCGCCCGCGCGGCGGAGTTCATCGAGGCGCTGCCCGACGGCTACGACACGCTCGTGGGCGAGCGCGGGTTCACGCTCTCCGGCGGCCAGCGCCAGCGCATCGCGATCGCCCGCGCGCTCGTGGCCGAGCCGCGGATCCTCGTGCTCGACGACGCGACCTCCTCGGTCGATGCCTCGACCGAGGCCGAGATCAAGGCCGGGCTGCGCGAGGCGATGGAGGGGCGCACGACCTTCATCGTCGCCCACCGGCTCTCGACGATCGCGCTGGCCGACGAGGTCGTCGTGCTCGAGGACGGCCGGGTGACCGCCCGCGGGAGCCACGACGAGCTGCTCGAGAGCTCGCCGCTCTACCGCGAGATCGTCGAGAAGGGCCTGCCCGACCAGGTGTTCCTGAACCGCAAGCCGCTCGAGGCCGACCCCGAGGCCGTGGGGGCGGCGGGCCTGTGAGGGGCCGCGGCCGCAAGCTCCGCGGGCTCGTGGGGCTGCTCCGCCCCTACCGCGGGCGGGTCGCGCTGGCGGGTATCTCGCTCCTGCTCGCCACGGCCGGGGCGCTCGCGCCGGCGCCCCTGGCCAAGCTCGCGATCGACCGCGGGATCGTCCCCGGCGACCTCGGCGCGCTCGACTGGATCGTGCTCGCCTTTTTGGTCTCGGCGCTCGTGCTGTGGGGGGCGAGCTACGCCCAGAACTACCTCGTCGGCTGGGTCGGGCAGCGCGCGCTGCAGGACCTGCGCGTCCAGCTCTTCACCCACCTTCAGTCCCTGTCGGTCGGCTTCTACTCGCGCAACCGGGCCGGGGTCCTCATCTCGCGGATGACCAACGATGTCGAGGCGCTCGACCAGCTCGTCTCCGACGGCGTGACGACGCTCTTCCAGTCCTCCCTGACGCTCATCGGCACGCTCGTCATCCTCTTCGTGCTCGACGC
This sequence comes from Solirubrobacterales bacterium, assembly GCA_038276395.1. Taxonomy (GTDB): domain Bacteria; phylum Actinomycetota; class Thermoleophilia; order Solirubrobacterales; family Solirubrobacteraceae; genus JBBQAA01. Next base: position 14,788 of record JBBQAA010000058.1, read on the forward strand.
GAAGCTCGCGCTCATCACGCTCGCCGTCGTGCCGATCATGGGCGCGGCGAGCTTCGTCTTCCGCCTGATCGCCGCCGACGCCTACAAGATCACGCGTGAGCGGATCGCCGCGATCACGGGCTACCTGCAGGAGACGCTCTCCGGCGTGCGGGTCGTGCGCTCCTTCGGGCAGGAGCCGCGCCACGTCGCGCGCTTCGCCGCGCTGAACGAGCAGAACCGCGACGCGAACATGCGCACGGTCAACCTGAACGCCGCCTACTTCCCGGCGGTCGAGCTCCTCTCCGCGGTCATGACCGTTGTCATCCTGCTCGTCGGCGGCGCGCAGGTCATCGACGGGACGCTCTCGCCGGGCGTCGTCGTCGGCTTCATCGCCGCGCTGTCGAACTTCTTCGACCCGATCCAGCAGCTCTCCCAGCTCTACACGACCTACCAGTCGGGGATGGCGGCGCTCGACAAGATCTTCGAGCTGCTCGACGAGAGGCCCGACGTGACCGACCGCCCGGGCGCGGTCGCGCTCCCGCGCGTGCGCGGGGGGATCGCCTTCGACGCGGTCGGCTTCTCCTACGGCGGGGCGGACGGGGTGCCCGCGCTGACCGACATCGACCTTGTCGTTCCCCCGGGACAGACCGTCGCGCTCGTCGGCGAGACCGGGGCGGGGAAGTCGACGCTGGCCAAGCTCGTCGCGCGCTTCTACGACCCGACCACGGGCGCGATCCGGGTCGACGGCCACGACCTGCGCGACGTGACGGCGCACTCGCTGCGCTCGCAGATGGGGATCGTGCCGCAGGAGGGCTTCCTGTTCTCCGGTTCGATCCGCGAGAACATCGCCTTCGGGCGCCCGGACGCGACCGAGGAGGAAGTGCGCGACGCGGCCCGCGCCGTCGGCGCCGAGGAGATGGTCGAGCGCTTGGAACGCGGCTACGACACCGAGGTCGGCGAGCGCGGCGTGCAGCTCTCGGCCGGGCAGCGCCAGCTCGTGGCTTTCGCGCGCGCGCTCATCGCCGACCCGCGGATCCTCGTGCTCGACGAGGCGACCTCGAACGTCGACGTCCACACCGAGGGGCGGATCGAGGCGGGTCTGCGGCGCCTGCTCGCCGGCCGCACGGCGATCGTCATCGCCCACCGGCTCTCGACGATCCGCCACGCAGGCCGCATCCTCGTCATGGAGCACGGCCGGATCGCCGAGTCGGGCACCCACGACGAACTCATCGCCGCCCGCGGGCGCTACTGGCGGCTCTATGAAGACTGGGCGGAGCAGGCGGCGGCGTAGGGCAGGCGGGGCCGGCCAGCCCGGCAAACGATCACGCCGCGCGAGGTTCGAACACTGCCGGGCAAGGACTCGAACCTTGAATTCCAGGGCCAGAACCTGGCGAGTTGCCGATTACTCCACCCGGCAAGGGAGGCGGCGGCGGAGTATATGCGGCGTGATTCCGTCCGATCCGTATGCGAACATACGTTTGTGGCCCGTACCCGGGACCTCGTCATCGCGGCGCTCGCCGCGGGTGAATCGCAGGCCTCGATAGCTCGTCGGCTCGGGCTGTCGAAGGGCACGATCGCCTACCACGCGCGGCGCATACGACCGGCCGACCCGAAGTTCTCCCGGCGCTACGACTGGCCCGCCGTCCAGGTGTTTTACGACGCCGGCCATTCGGTGTCGGATTGCCAGCGGCACTTCAGCTTCTCACGCAAGACGTTCTTCGACGCGTGGAAGTGGGCAAGGTGCGAACGCGCGGCCCGGCGATGCCGATCGAGCAGCTCCTGGTCGTCGGGCGGCGGACGAACCGCAAGCACCTACGCGGCCGCCTGCAGGCGGCCGGGCTGAAGCCGTCCTGCTGCGAGCTCTGCGGTATGGATACGTGGCGAGACCTCCCGCTCGCTCTCCAGCTCCACCACGTCAACGGCGACGGGCTGGATAACCGTCTGGAGAACCTGCAGGTGCTCTGTCCCAACTGCCACAGCCAGACCGACACCTGGGGCGGGCGCAATCGCGGCGTGCGTGCACGGCTGGCCGGGCTGCCGAGAGCGGCGTGAGCGGTCGCCAGGCGCGATCGCACCGCCCCTCACCCGAGCGCGGCGAGCGGCGCGCCCCAGGCGTCGAGCGAGAGCGGCGGCGGGACCTTGTAGCCAAGGCCGAGGTCTGAGCCGATGTCCCCGGTCGCCCACTTCGCGAAGGTCTCGGCGAAGCGCTCGCGCGGGGGCGCGCAGGAGCCGTCGGGCATGCCCGCGTCACAGCCGTACCCCACGGTGCTCTCGGCGTCGAGCGTGCGGTCGAGCGCGGGCGGGACGAGCGCGAAGTCGACGACGTGGCCGAGCTCGTGGAGCACGAGCCGGCGCAGCCCGCGCTCGCCGGTCAGATGGCTGACGGTGCCGAGGTCGAGCGTGACGACGTACCCGGACGGGGTGCTCTCGGTGAGGCCGACGGCGTCACCGCCCTCCGTGGCCACCGAGCCGACCCGGATCGTCACGAGCCCGGCCACGCGCGCGATCAGCCGCCGGGCCTCGGGCCGGGCCGAGGCGATCTCGCGCAGCACGGCGGCGCGGTCGAGCGGCGCGACGCTCGACTCGAAGGTGAGCGGGCCGCCGTGGGGCGCGGGCGGACCGCGGCGGATCGCCGGACGGGCGCGCAGCACGTTCGTTCCGGCCACGAGCGCGAGGAGGACCACGACGGCGGCGAGCGGCGAGCGGGAGCGGGCCATCCCCGCCCGTATCGGCAGCGGCGCCGCCCGGCCCGAGCGAGCCGCCCCTCCTCACTCAGGGCCTCACGGCCAGTTCGGCGGCATCTCGTACTCCGCCTCGCCCAGGGACACGACGAGCGGCTCGCCGGGCCGGGCGGCGAGGAACAGCGGCGCCTCGGGCGCCGTCGTCTCGAAGCCCACGGTGAGGACGCTCGTGCCGGGGAACACCTGCGCGGCGTCGCGCACCGCTCGCGCCGTGCCGTCGAGCACGCCCATGGGCGAGATGACCGTCCCCTCGGCGAGGTCGACCTCGAGCGGCGGCGGCGGGGAGAGCGGCGGGAGGGGCAGCGGCTCCGCGCCCGCCCACGCGGCGGGGCCGAGTTCGCGGACCTCGTCGTGCTCCTCGATCTCGGTTGAGCCGTCGGCCGCGCAGTCGAGCACGGCGGGCGCGAGGCCCTCGCCGCGATCGAGCAGCAGGATCGCCCGCAGCGCGCCGAGGCCGTCCAGCAGCGCGTGGAGGGTGGCCGCAACCCGCGGCAGATCCGGGGCCTCGCCGTTCACGCGGCCGGGCCGCCGGGGGGCGGCGCCCCTACCCCGGCTCGCCGCCGTTGGGCGAGAACTGAGCGGTGATGTCCTTCTCGAGACCCGGATCGAGGATGATCATCACCTCGTCACCGGCCTCGATCACCGTGTCCGCCTTGGGCACGTAGCCGCCGCCGCCCTTGGGCAGCACGGAGATGATGAGCGCCCCCTCGGGCAGCGTCACGTCGGCCACGGGCCGGCCGGCGGCCGCGGCGCCCTCCCCCACCTCGAGCTCGATGATCTCGAGCCGCTCCTCCTCGAGCGCCAGCAGGTGGACGAGGCCGTACTCCGGGACCTCGTGCTCGATCAGGCGGAGGATGAGATCGGTCGCCGAGACGGCGGGCTGGATGCCGAGGAGCTTGAAGTGCGGCAGGTTCCGCGGGTTGTTGACGCGGGCGACGATCCGCGAGCACAGGTACTTCTCCTTGGCCATCTGGCAGATGAGGATGTTGTCCTCGTCGTCGCCCGTGACGGCGATCACGAGGTCGGCGCGCTGGATCCCCGCGCGCTCGAGGACCCACACCTCGGTCGCGTCGCCGTACTGGACGGCGTGCTCGAGCTCCTCCTCGACCGCGAGGTAGCGGCGGCGGTCGCCCTCGATCAGGGTGACCTCGCTCTCCTTGCCGATCAGCTCGCGCGCGAGGTTCAGGCCCACCTTGCCCGCGCCGGCGATGATCACGTACATCAGGCGGGGGCCTCGGTGAGCGCGGCCTTGATGACCAGGTCGATCGCGGTCCGGGTCGGGGAGACGATCTCGATGCCCCGCTCGGAGTACCACTCGGCCCGCGCGGGATCGAGCACCCGGGCTACGACCCGGCCGACGTGGTAGCGCTTCTGAGCGATCTGGGAGATCACGAGGTTCGTGTTGTCGCCGTTGGTCGAGGCGACAAAGACCTCGGCGCGATCGATCCCCGCTTCCTCGAGCGCGGCGGTCTCGAGCCCGGTCCCGACCGTGAAGCGCCCGCCGCGATCCTCCCACACCCCTTCGGTGGGATCCTCGAGGCGCTCGTGGGAGAGCGGATCCTCGTCGAGCACGGAAACGTCGTGCCCCTCGGCGATCGCTCGCTTGGCCACGCTCGACCCGACCCGGCCGGCTCCGACGATGAGGATGAACATCGGCGCGGCAGCCTAGTACACGCACCGCAGGCTCTGAGTGTTTCGGCGGCGCCCGGCCGCGCCTGAGCACACCCGGCGCCCGTCCCCGTGCCGCGAGCACGAGAACGGATCACCGTGCACCCTCAGATCACCGCCGGTCGCAGCGCCGGCTCCACGCCGAGCCTCCGGCCACGTGCACTACCCGCTACCCGGCGCGACGGGCGGTGTCAGCGCGCCCTCCTCGGCCGGCGTCTGGGCGGAGGCCGCCGGGTCGGCCGCCGGCGCGGTCAGGATCACGCGGCAGCCGGCCTTGCGCAGCACGTACTTCGTGACGTCTCCGACGAAGTCGTCGAGCGGCCCGCCCGTGCCGCCGAGGATCGCGCCGCCGCGCACCCGCGACTGCGGCTCGGCGGCGAGGACGATCGCCTCGACGCCTCGACGCCGGGCCTCCTCGACGATCGCCTGCCCGGCCTTGCGCGCGCGCACGGTGGCGGTCGAGACCTGGACGCCCTCGTACTCCTCCCCCACCGCCTTGGCCTGGGCCAGCGCCTCGCGCGCGCGCCTGAGCTGGGGGTCGGGGAGGCGCGCGTCGAGCGCCAGGGCCATCGGGACCTCGAAGACCCAGAGGGCCTCGATCATGGCGCCCTCGGAATCGACCTCGTCGCGCTCGTCGCCGGCCAGGCGCCCCGCGGTCTGGACGATGTCGACGTCGAGCTCTGAGCCGAAGACGGGCACGAGGATCGACCCGAACTCGTGCTCGGGGCCCTCGGCGGCGGCGCGCAGCGCGCGCTCGGAGACCGCGACGCGCTCGAAGAGCGGCGTGCGCTGGGCCGTGCGATAGGCGGTGTAGAGGACGAGGCCGCCGAGCACCCAGCCCGCCCCGACGTAGCGCGCGCCCGAGTGGTAGGCGACGAGCGAGCCCAAGCCGAGCAGGGAGAGCACGCCCCCGAGCAGCGCGGTGAGCGGCACGCGCGCGCCGCCGATCCGCACGGCGGCGGGCGCCTCGTAGGGGCGCGGGCGGTCGGGCTCCCGGAAGCGCAGCACGACGATCGACGCGTGGGCGATCGTAAAGGCGAGGAGGGCCCCGAAGGCGTAGATCCCGACGAGGAACTCGACGTCGGTGGGCACGGCCAGGCCCGCCGCGAAGAGCGAGCCGAGCACGATGACGATCCACGGCGTGCCGCGCCGCGGGTGCAGGCGCCCGAGCGCGCGGGGAATCTGCCGGTGCTTGGCGAGCGAGAGCGCCACGCGCGAGACGCCGAGCATCGCCGAGTTGGCCGCGCCGACGAGCGTGACGACGGCGACCGCGGCCACGACGTAGCGCAGCACGTCACCGAGGGTCCCCTGCTTCAGGCTGGCCGCCACGCCGACGAACGGGCGGTCCTCGTAGAGCCCGCCGAGCGCGGTCATGCCGCCGCGGACGGGCAGGGCCGAGATCCCGACCGCCGCGATGCCCACGTAGACCACGGCGATGACCGCCGTGCCGCCGCCGACCAGGCGCCTCAGGTCCCGCCGGCGGACCCGGACCTCGGACGAAAGGCTCGCCGCCGCCTCGAGCCCGGCGAAGGCCACGGTGGCCACCGTCAGGGCGAAGACCGCATCCCCCCAGCGCGGCATCGAGCCGAGCTCGACCGAGCGCGCGATCGCGGCCGGGTCGAGCACGAGGAAGATGCCGAGGATGATGAGCAGGGCCTGCAGGGCGAGGTCGACGACCGCGAGCGCCGCCCGCGCCTCCAGGAAGCGCACGGAGAGCCCCGCGACGTTGGCCCCCGCCGCCGCGGCGATGATGCCGAGGGCGAGGATCACCTGCACGGGGCCGCGGCCGAGCGGACCCCAGAACGTGCCGAGATAGTTCGTGGCGGCCACGGCGGTGACCGCGATGAGGATCACGTAGTCGAGCACGACGGCCCAGCCCGAGAGGAAGGACACGAGCTCGTTGAAGGCATAGCGGGAGAACACGGTCGAGCCCCCGGGCTCGGGATGCAGCGCCGCGCCTTCCACGTAGGTCATCGCGGTCAGGGCGAAGAACAGCGCGCCGAGCGCGAAGATGACGGGCGTCAGCCCGAGCCCGCGATGGGCGACGACCCCGAGCGCGAAGTACAGCGAGGAGATCGCCGTCGTGTAGACGACCGCGAACAGCGCGCGGTTCGAGAGGCCCCGGCCGGTGACTACTCGGGGCGCGTCGCGATCCACAGCCGGCCGCCCCCCGCGGCGAGGAAGAGGACCCCGAGGATGACCCCGATCGCGAGCGCGCCGCCACCCGCGAGCAGGGCGCGGAGGATGAGCGCCACCCCGATCAGGACCATCGCCGCCGACAGCACGACGGTCGCGCTCAGCCGCGGCGCCCTCACGCCGGGACGGGGACGGACTCGATGACGATCCGGCACGGGCGCTCCTCGAGCACGACCTCCTGGGCCTTGGAGAACAGCGAGGCGCCGCTCGAGCGCCGTTCGAGCGGCATGACGATGGCCCGCGCGTTCATCCCCTTGGCCTCGTCGACGATCTTGCGCCCGGTCTGGCCGGGGCGGACCTTGTCCCAGTGGCCGCTGACCCGCGCGCCGCCCTCGACCTTGGCCTCCTCGATCACCGACTGCGCCCGCAGCTCGAGCTCCGGCAGGCTGGCCCTGAGCGGCGTGTTCCAGGGGACCGTGATCGGCACGTAGACGTGGATACCGCGGCGCCGCCGCGCGGCCAGCCGCCGCGCCGTGGCCATGATCTCCGACTCGTACTCCGGGCCGTGGAAGACGACGAGCACAGACTCGTACTCCGCCTCGTGGTCGACGACGGGCTTCGGGACGGCGACCTTGACGGTGGAGACGAGATCGAGCCCCTGCCGGCGGCGGTAGGCGACGAAGACGAGCACGCCGAGGGCGAGCCAGCCGACGCCGGCGCCGGCCACCGCGGGATGCAGCACGGTCACGGTGACGAAGGCGAGCCCCGTGCCGAGCCCGCCGAAGACGGCGAAGAGCGGCAGCTCCCGGCCGCGCAGGCGGAGGATCCCGGGACCCCGGTAGGGGCGCTCGGCGTCCGGATACTTCTTTCGCAGGCGGATGACGGCGAGGTGGGCGATGGTGAACGAGAGCATCGCGCCGAAGGCGTACATGTTCCCGAGGAAGTTGGCCTGGCCGGGAACGATCGTCAGGCAGGCGATGGCGCCGAAGATGATGATCCCGATCCACGGCGTGCGGAACTTCGGGTGCAGGCGGCGCAGCCCGTCGGGGAGCTGGCGATGCAGCCCCATCGAGTAGACGAGGCGGGAGACGCCGATGAGCCCCGCGTTCGTGGCGATGAAGAGGATCGTCGCGGCGAGCAGCCCGACGTAGATCTCCCCCGCCCCCTGCAGCGGCCCGAGCCCGAGCGACTTGACGATGCCGAGGACCGGGTCCCCGGCGAAGCCGCCCTGGTTCTCCGGGCGCCCGAGCAGGGTGTAGTACTCGCCGCCCTTGTGGATGACCGGGAGCGCGGAGAGCGCGACCGCCGGCAGCAGCGCGTAGATGGCGAAGACGGCGATGACGACCCGCTTGATCGCCGCGGGGATCGTCTTCCCCACGTCCTTGGCCTCCTCGGCCATGTTGGAGATCGTCTCGATCCCGGTGTAGGCGATCATCCCCACCGGGATCGCCACGAGGAAGTCCCTCCACTTCGGGGCGACGCCGAGGTGGATGTTGGTGATGAGGGTGTGGGGGGAGAAGACGAGGAAGAGCCCGGCGAGCACGAGCAGGAGCTGCGTGGCGAAGTCGGTCACGGCGAGCGCGATGTTCAGCCGCGCCGCCTCGGTGACCCCGACGACGTTGATGAAGGACAGCAGCGCCACGATGGCGATGCCGACGACGATGTCCCCGGGCCCGTGGCGCAGCGCCGACCAGAAGAGGCCGCCGATGTAGTGGGGCACGAAGTACGCGCTGATGGCGATCGTGATGATGTAGTTCAGCATCTGGCCCCAGGCGGCGAAGAAGGACCAGAACTCGTTGAACGCGTGGCGGGCGAAGGACGAGGAGCCGCCGGCCTCCGGGTACATCGTCGTCGCCTCGGCGTAGGTCGAGGCCGTGAGGTAGAAGATGACGCCGGTGAGGACGAAGACGACCGGCGTGAGACCGAGGGCGAACGACGCCACGAGCCCGAGCGCGTAGTAGATCGAGGAGCCCACGTTCCCGTAGGCGGTCGAGAACAGGGCGTTCACGCCGAGCACCCGTTCGAGTCCGTGAAGGCGGCGCTGGGCCATGGGGCGTGCGCGATTGTACGTTCGCCCGGTAGGGTCCGGCGGCGATGGCGAAGATCGTCCTCTTCGGCGCCACCGGCTACACCGGGCGGCTGGCCGCGGACGCCCTCGTGGCACGTGGCGCGCGGCCGCTCCTCGCGGCCCGCAACGAGGAGCGCCTGCGGGCGCTGGCGACGGAGCTCGGCGGCCTCGAGCACGCCGTGGCGGATGTGTCCGCGCCGGACTCGGTCCGCGCGCTCGTGGAGCGCGGGGACGTGCTCATCTCCACCGTGGGGCCGTTCGCCCGCTGGGGAGCGCCGGCCGTCGAGGCCGCGGTCGCCGCCGGCGCGCACTACATCGACTCGACCGGCGAGCCCCCGTTCATCCGCTCGGTCTTCGAGCGCCACGGGCCGGGCGCCGCCGCCGCGGGCTGCGCGCTCTTCACCGCCATGGGCTACGACTTCGTGCCGGGCAACCTCGCCGCCGCGCTCGCGCTCGACCGCGCGGGCGAGGCCGCGGTGGCGGCGCGGGCTGGCTACTTCTTCACCGGGGAGAGCTCGCTGCGCGGAGCCGCCTCGGGCGGCACGCTGGCCTCGCTGGCCGGCGTCATGCTCGAGCCCGGCTTCGCCTGGCGCGGCGGCCGGCTCGTGACCGAGCGCGGAGCCCGGCGGGTCGGGTCATTCCCCTCCCGGGGGAAGACCTACACCGGCGTGTCGGTCGCGGCCTCCGAGCACTTCGGGCTGCCGGCGATCCACGCCGGGCTCCGTGACGTCGAGGTCATCCTCGGCTGGTTCGGGCCCGCCTCCCGCGGTATACAGGCCCTCTCCGCGGCCGGGGAGCTCGCGGCGCGCGTGCCCGGCGTCCGCGCCGGCGCCGCGCGGCTGACCGAGCGCTTCGTCCAGGGCTCGACGGGCGGCCCGGACGCCGAGGCGCGGGCGAAGTCGGGCTCGCTGGTCTTCGGCGAGGCGCTCGACGGCGCCGGCCGCGTGGTCGAGCGGGTGGAGCTCCGCGGTCCCAACGGCTACACGTACACCGGCGGCATGCTCGCCTGGGCGGCCGAGCGCGCGCTCGCGGGCGAGGTGCAGGGCTCGGGCGCGCTCGGCCCGGTCGAGGGCTTCGGGCTCGAGGCGCTGCGGGCGGGCAACGCGGAGCTCGGGTTCGCGGAGGAGTAGCCGGCGCCGGCGCCGGCGCCGGCGCCGGGACCGGGAGCGCTCCCGCAGTTGTGGTCCTCTGACGCCCTCAACTGCGGAGAACGCCCGCGGCGGCCCGGGCGGCCTCGGCCCGCCGCAGCGCAACGGGTCCGACGCGGCGCCGGCCGAGTCCCGGTCTCAGCCGGCCGAGCCCACCGCCGCCTGCGCCTCCTCCCGGTCCGCGCCGATCTCCGAGCGCACGAGCAGCTCGTCGAACGCCTCGGGATCCTCGCCGTCCCCGCCGAAGATGAGCGTCCGCGCGAGGGTGGGCGGCAGGTCGCGGCGGGCGGAGCGCCAGGGCTCCAGGAAGACCTCATGGCCCGGGATGAGAAAGCCCCGCTGGCCGGTCTCGACGTCGAGCACCAGGCGCTCGGTCTCCCGCGCGAGGCCGATGACGTCGCTGGACCGGCGCGCCAGGTCGGTCGTGCGCTGCAGCGAGCGGACCGCCAGCGCCAGCCCGAGCGAGAGCAGGAGGATGAGGGCGCCGGCGACGAAGACGCGATCGCCGAGGCGCCGGGGAAGAGCGAGCCGCATCGGGCGCGCATGATGCCGGCGTGGTCGGGCGGCTTGGCTCGGACGCTCGCCCGTAGGCTGCCGCCTTATCCGCATGACGGCCTGGCCCGGCACCCGCGTCCTCCTGGTCGAGGACAGCCCCGATTACGCCCTGCTCGTGGCCGAGGACCTCCGCCTGGCCTGGCGCGGCGAGCTCGAGGTCCGGCACTTCGACCGGCTCGCCGATGCCCGCGGCCCGCTGACGGGCTCCGCCGACTGCGTGCTGCTCGATCTGAGCCTCCCCGACGCCCACGGCCTCGACGCCCTGCGCGAGGTCCTCGGCCTGGCCGGGCGGACCCCGGTCGTCGTCCTCACCGGCCTCGGCGAGGAGGACGGCCTCGGTCGGGAGGCGCTCCGGCTCGGCGCCCAGGACTACCTGGTCAAGAGCCGGGCCACCGGGGAGGCGATCTCCCGCTCGGTGCGCTACGCGATCGAGCGCCGGAGCGGCGAGCTCGAGCGCCGCCGGCTCGAGGCGGCGGTCGGGCGCGAGGCCGCCGTGGCCGAGGAGCTCCGGCGCGGGCTCGTGCCCGAGCTCCCGTCCGTCCCCGGGCTGGAGCTCGCCGCCCGCTACGAGCCCGGCGGCGAGGGCCGGGTCGGCGGCGACTGGTACGACGTCGTCCGCCTAACCGACGGCCGGGTCGGGCTGGCCATGGGCGACGTGGCCGGCCACGGCCTGCCGGCCGCGGCGCTCATGGGGCAGCTCGCGAGCGCGCTGCGCGCCCACGCGCTCGCCGATCCCGAGCCGGCCGCGCTCCTCGGGGCTCTGGACGCCTTCCTGCGCCACTACGCCCCGGGGCAGATCGCCACGCTCGTGTGGGTGCTGCTCGACCCGGAGACCGGGGCGGCCTGCGCCGGGAGCGCCGGCCACCCCCCCGCGCTTCTCCTGAGCGCCGGCGGCGAGCGGTCCTGGCTCGGCGAGGGCCGGCGCGCGCTGCTCGGCGCGCCGCCGGCGGAGGGCTCCGCCGGGGGCCCGGCGGCGGCGCGGATCGGCCCGGGCGACACCCTCCTGCTCTACACCGACGGCCTCGTCGAGCGCCGGGGCGAGACGGTCGACGCTGGCCTCGAGCGGCTGCGGGACGCGGCCGCGGGGGGCGAGACGCTGGCCCCGGCAGCGCTCCTCGACCGCCTCCTCGGCGCGCTCGCGCCGACCGACGGCGAGCGCGACGACGTCGCCGCGCTCGCCGTTCGCCCCCGGCCCTGAGCCCCGCCGCCTCTACGTGATGATCGGGATGATGAGCAGCGCGACGATGTTCGCGACCTTGATCATCGGGTTGATCGCCGGCCCCGCGGTGTCCTTGTAGGGGTCGCCGACCGTGTCGCCCGTGACCGAGGCGGCGTGGGCCTCCGAGCCCTTGCCGCCGAAGGCACCGTCCTCGATCAGCTTCTTTGCGTTGTCCCACGCCCCGCCGCCGGCGGTCATGGAGATGGCCACGAACAGGCCGACGACGATGACGCCGATGAGCAGGCCGCCGAGCGCCTGCTGGGAGAGCAGGCCGACCACGAGCGTCACGACGATCGGGATGAGCGAGGGGAGGATCATCTCGCGCTGCGCGGAGGCGGTGACGATGCGCACGCACGTGCCGTACTCGGGCTGTTCGGTGCCCTCCATGATCCCCGGCTTCTCGCGGAACTGGCGGCGGACCTCCTCGACGACGGCGCCGCCGGCGCGGCCCACGGCTTCCATCGAGAGCGCCGCGAACAGGTACACCATCATCCCGCCGATGAGCAGGCCGATCAGCACCTTCGGGTCGCCGATCTGGAAGGAGACCGCACCGCCCCTGTCCGAGAGCTCGCGCTCGAAGGCGTTGAAGAGCACGAGCGCGGCGAGCACGGCCGAGCCGATCGCGTAGCCCTTGGTCACGGCCTTGGTCGTGTTGCCGACCGCGTCGAGCGGGTCGGTCACGTTCCTGACCTCCTCGGGCAGCTCGGCCATCTCGGCGATGCCGCCCGCGTTGTCGGTGATCGGGCCGAAGGCGTCGAGCGCGACGATGAGGCCGGTCAGGGACAGCTGGCCCATGACCGCCACGCCGATGCCGTAGATGCCGGCCAGGTGGTCGGCCCACAGGATCCCGAGCGCGATGACGATGGCCGGCGCCGCCGTGGCCTGCATGCCCGAGGCCAGGCCGGCGATGATGTTCGTCGCGTGGCCCGTCTCCGAGGCCGCCGCGGTCTTCTGGACCGGCGAGAAGCGGGTCGAGGTGTAGAAGTCCGTGATGACGAAGAGCGCGCCGGTGATGATGAGGCCGATCAGCGCGCACAGGTAGAAGTCGCCGACGCTGGGCGAGCCGCCCGCGCCCACACCGACGAAGGAGACGCCGTCCATGAGCCACTTGGTCACCGGGTAGAAGGCGAGCGCGGCGAGGATCCCCGAGACCGCAAGCCCCTGGTAGAGCGCGCGCTCGACGTTGCCCGACCGCGAGCGCACGGCGTAGGTGCCGATGATCGAGGCGATGATCGACACCGCGCCGAGGACGAGCGGGTAGAGCGCGACGTTCGTGAAGTCCCCGGTCGTGAACTTCAGCACGCCGAGGAGCATCACGGCCACCGCGGTGACCGCGTAGGTCTCGAACAGGTCCGCGGCCATGCCGGCGCAGTCGCCCACGTTGTCGCCCACGTTGTCGGCGATGACCGCCGGGTTGCGGGGGTCGTCCTCGGGGATGCCGGCCTCGATCTTGCCGACGATGTCGGCGCCGACGTCGGCGCCCTTGGTGAAGATGCCGCCGCCGAGCCGGGCGAAGACGGAGATGAGCGAGCCGCCGAAGCTGAGGCCGATCAGCGCGTCGATCGCGTGCCGGGGGGTCTCGTTGAAGATCGCGGTGAGGACGCCGTAGTAGCCCGCCACGCCGAACAGCCCGAGGCCGACGACGAGCATGCCCGTGACCGCGCCGCCGCGAAAGGCCACCGGCAGCGCGGCGGCGATGCCCCCGCGGGCGGCCTCGGCCACGCGGGCGTTCGCGCGCACGGAGACGTTCATGCCGATGAAGCCGGCCGCCGCCGAGAGCAGCGCGCCGATGAGGAACCCGAGGGCCACCCGGATGTTCTGGATGAAGATGAGCGCGACGAAGAGCGGCACCGCGACGGCGGCGATCGTCGTGTACTGGCGGTTCAGGTAGGCCGAGGCGCCCTCCTGGATGGCCAGGGAGAGCGAGCGCATGCGCTCGTTGCCGGGCGAGAGGGCCAGGAGCTGGCGGGCGGTCACCACGCCGTAGAGGACGGCCGCGGCCGCGCAGACGAGCGCGATCACGACGCCGTGGTTCATCACAAAGTCACTCAACGGGTCCTCCAGGGAAGTCTTGGCTTATCGGGGTCGGCGGCGGGCCGCTGCAGTGCCGCCGGCTGAAGACGGGGCCCTCGCGCAGGCGCGGCGAAGGTCCGGCCCAAGGGCGGCGGCAGTCTACCGCCGTTTCGGATACACTCCTGTATGTGAGACGAGCCGGCTTCGCGATCCTCTTCGTCCTCGGCGTCGCCGTCCTCGGCGCCGGGGTGCCCTTCGCCTGGCTGTGGATCGCCTCGCAGGTCCAGCGCTCGCTCGATGGGCTCGAGTTCCTGCCCCTCGCGGTCATGGTCTTCGGCATGCTCGGGACCTACCTCGTGCTCACCTGGCTGGCCACCGCCCTCGACCTGCGCGTGCGCGCCCGCGACCACTCCCCGCCGCCGCGGCGTACCGCCTGGACCCGGAGCCTCTCCTCCGAGCGCCACGTGACGCCCAAGGGAACGCCGATCGAGACGATGTTCGTGACCGCCACGGTGGGCGTGGCCATCGCCTTCGAGGTCTGGCTCTTCCTCTTCGCCGGCTCGAGCCTCCCCTCCGGCACCGGTTGACCCGGCTCACCCGTTCCGAGCGGCAGGCGCAGACGCGGGCGGCGCTGCTCGACACGGCGGGCGAGGTCTTCCTCGCGCGCGGGTTCGCGGGCGCGAGCGTCGAGGAGATCACCGCGCGCGCCGGCTTCACGCGCGGCGCCTTCTACTCGAACTTCGCCTCCAAGGAGGAGCTCCTGACCGAGCTGCTGCACGCCCGCGTCTATGACTCCTACGCGCGGATGGCCGAGGAGCGCCTGACCCACCCCGAGAGCCAGCCCACGATGCGCGAGACGGGCGAGCAGCTCGCGCGGTTGCAGCGAACCGAGGGCGGGGAGAAGCTCCTCGGCCTGTGGCTCGAGCTGCTGACCCAGGCCGGGCGCTCGGAGGACGCCCGCGGCCTGGCCGCCACCTTCTGGTCGGGCAACCGCGAGCTCATGGCCAACCTCGCCCGCGCCGCCTTCGCTGCGCAGGGGAGGGAGCCGCCCGGCGACCCGAAGGCGCTGGCCACGGCGCTGATCGCCCTCGACGTCGGGCTCTCCGTCCAGCGCTACGTCGACCCCGACGAGGTGCCGCTGTCCCTGTGGCCGGACCTGTTCGAGCTCCTGTTCGGGCCCTACGCGCCGAACGGCTGACTACTGCCCGGGCACCCAGAGCCGGCCCGTCTTGACCGCCGAGTCGGGCTCCTCGCCCGCGGGCTGACCCGGTGCGGGCTCCGCAGCGGGCGTGCCCTCCTCCCCCGCCGGCGGCCTGCCGCCGGCGCGCACGAAGGCGAGCTGGAGCTGGGAGAGCGCGTCGCGGATCGCCTTGGCGTCGGGGCCCAGGCGATCCTCGACGAGCGGCAGCAGGCGGCGCACGGACTCGACGGCCAGGCCGCCCTGCTCGAGATCCTGCTCCTCGGGGCCGCCGCCGGCCAGGCCGATGCGACGGGCGCCGAGGTTGACGAGCGAGATGACGGTCTGCAGGACGACGTCCTCGACCCGCAGGTGGCGCATCTCCTCCTCCAGAGCGGCGCGGATCTCCTCCTCGGACGGCTGTGGCGGCTGTGTGCTCATGTTCGTGTCACCTCTCCGGAAGCGTAGGTCTCGCGGGTCTCGCGCACGGAGGCGGCGAAGACCTCCTCCATGGACGCACCCGCCTCGATCATGCGGCGCTGGCGCTGGGCGCCGTTCAGCTCGGGCAGCGCGGGCTCGAGGCCGAGCTCTGAGCGCACGGGCTCCGTCCACGCGAGCAGGCGCTCGCCCACGGCGGCGGCGGGGTAGAGCTCGGCGCGCTCGGCGTCGAGCAGCTCCCCGTCGAGCCCCGAGCGGATGGCGCGCCACATGTTCTCCTCGATCAGCCGGTGGGGGAGATCGGCGGCGGGGCGACCCTCGTCCTCCTCCCGCGCGGCCTGGGCCACGCAGGCGATGACGAGCCCGACGAGCGCGTCGGACTCGGTGGCCGTGGCCTGGATGTCGCAGATCCGCATCTCGACGGTGCCGAAGGCGATCGCCGGGCGCACCGACCACCACACCTGCGTCGGCTCGACGATCGAGCCCGTCCCGGCGAGCAGGCCGAGGTAGTCGGCGAAAGCCGGCCAGCTCCCGTAGGCGTCCGGCACCCCGCAGCGCGGGAAGGACTTGGTGAAGGACTGCGTGCGAGCGGTGTGGAGCCCCGAGTCGCGCGCGTCGAGGTAGGGCGAGTTGGCCGAGATGGCCAGGAGCAGCGGCAGGACCGGCCGCAGGCGATCGCACACCCGCACGGCCCGGTCGGCGCCGCGTACCCCGACGTGGACGTGCAGCGAGAAGCAGTTGTTGCGCCGGGCGACGTACTGCAGGTCGTCGGCCACGCGGCGGTAGTGCTCGGTGTCGATGAAGGTCTGCTCGCGGTAGTCGGCCCACGGGTGCGTACCGGTGGCGCCGAGCGCCGCCCCGCAGCCCTCGGCGAGGCGGAAGAGGGCGTGGCGGTAGCCGCGCTGGGAGGCGATCGCGCCCGCCAGGTCCTCGCCCTTCTCCGAGCGGATCTCGATCTCCGACTCGATCAGGTCCGGGGAGATCGAGCCGTCGAGGTCCCCGCTGGCGGCGGCGGCGAGATCCTCGTAGCGCGGAGCGAGGTCGAGCGTCGTCGGGTCGAGGATCGCGAACTCCTCCTCGATCCCGACGGTGAGGTCGGTGCTCTCATCGAACGTCTCGCGCGCGGCGGCGAGGTCGATGCTCACGTGAGGTAGAAGTAGAGCGCGTAGAGCAGGTCCACGGCCGGGCTCGAGGTGTGGACCGTCACCTCCGGCGGCACCTGCACAAGCGCCTCGGTGTAGTTGAAGATGATTCGCACGCCGGCGGCGACGAGCGCGTCGGCGAGGCCCTGGGCGGCGTGGGTGGGGACGGCGAGCACGGCGACGACGATGTCCTCCTCCACCACCGCCTGCTCGAGCCCGTCGAGCGATCTGACGCGAAGCCCGCCCGCCGCGCCGCCGATCTCGCCGCCCGCCTTAGCGGGGTCGGCGTCGAAGACGGCCACGACGCGGAAGCCGTGGTCGGCGAAGATCGAGGAGCCGGCGATGGCCGAGCCGAGGTTGCCCGCCCCGAAGAGCGCGATGTTGTGCTGCCCGCTCGTGCGCAGGATCTTGCGGATCTGGCCGACGAGCGAGTCGATGTTGTAGCCCACGCCGCGCTTGCCGAAGCGCCCGAACCCGGAGAGGTCGCGGCGGATCTGGGTCGAGTTGACGTGGGTGTACTCCGAGAGCTCCTGGGAGGAGATCGTCTCCTTGCCCATCTTCTTGGCCTGGGTGAGGACCTGCAGATAGCGCGAGAGGCGCGCGGCGACCCCGAGCGTCAGGCGCTCGCCGGGGCGCGGGGGCTGCTCGGTGCGGTCCGGCGCGGCGTAGCTCATGGGCCCGGGGTCACTCTACGGAGAGCAGGCGCCGGCGTAGGCCGGGCGCGTCGAGGAAGAGGTCGCAGAGCTCCTCCCCGTCGAGCGCGATCACCGGGATCCGCTCGAGATAGCGGGCGAGGAGGGCGTCGTCGGCCTCGATGTCCCGCTCCTCGAGGCGAAACGGGATCTCCCGCCGCAGGGCGAGCAGCCCGGCCCGGGCGTCCTCGCACAGGTGGCAGCCCGGGCGGCCGTAGAGGGTGACGGTGCGCATCACAGACCCCGCTCGCCGGTGGAGTAGGCGTCGAGGGCGAGGTACTCCGGGTAGGGCAGGTGCGGGACGTGGCGGGCGGCAGCGGCGATCATCGCCGCGTTGTCGGTGCACAGGGCGGGCGGGGGCACGTGGACCGCGGCGCCGAGGCCGGCCACGCGCTCGCGCAGGCGCGCGTTGGCCGCCACGCCGCCGCCGAGCGCGAGGCGGTCAAGGCCCGTCTGCGCGAGCGCCTGAGCGGCCCGCTCGGTGAGGGCGGTGACGATCGCCTCCTCGTAGCTCGCGGCGAGGTCGGCGCGCCGGCGGGCGGCCTCCGCGTCCCCGAGGTCGCGGATCGCGTAGAGCAGGGCGGTCTTGACCCCGGCGAAGGAGAGGTCGAGGCCGCGGACGCGGCGGGCGACGGGGAAGGCGAACGCGCCCGGATCCCCCTCGCGGGCCAGCGCCGAGAGCGCCGGGCCGCCGGGGAAGGGCAGGCCGAGCAGGCGCGCTCCCTTGTCGAAGGCCTCCCCCGCCGCGTCGTCGAGCGTCGCGCCGAGCACCTCCCAGTCCGGCCCGGGATCCTCCACGCGGGCCAGCAGCGTGTGGCCGCCGGAGGCGATCAGACCGACGAACGGCGGCGGGAAGGCGGGCGCGAGGAGATTGGCGGCGACGTGGCCGTGCAGGTGGTCGACGGGGGCGAGTGGCAGCCCGTGGGCGGCGGCCAGGGCCTTGGCGGTGGCGATCCCGACGAGGAGCGCGCCGACGAGCCCGGGGCCCTGGGTCACGGCCACGGCCTCGAGCTCGGGCAGCTCGGCGCCGGCCTGCCGCAGCGCCTCGGCCACGGCGAGCGGCATCAGCTCGAGGTGGTGGCGGGCGGCGAGCTCGGGCACCACTCCGCCGTAGAGATCGTGGATGCCCTGGGAGGAGACGACGTTCGCGCGGACGGCTCCGGCGCGGTCGACGACGGCGGCACAGGTGTCGTCGCAGCTCGTCTCGAGCGCGAGGATCATGCCGAGCCGCGCGGGGCACGCGCCCCGGGAAGGGCCGAGGGGCGATCCCACGGGCCGGTCGGGTCCTCTCCCCGCAGGGTCGCCGGCGTGCGCCACATGATGACGGCGTCCTCGCCGTTGTCCTGGTAGTAGCGGCGCCGGCGCCCGGCCGAGCGGAAGCCGTGGCCCTCGTAGAGCCGGAGCGCGGGGAGGTTCGAGGGCCGGGCCTCGAGCGTGTAGTGGGCCTCGGGATCCCGGGCGCGGCGGAAGAGCTCTGAGAGCAGCGCCGAGGCGACGCCGGTGCGGCGCTCGCCGGGGTCGACGGAGACGTTCATCACGTGCCAGACCGTGTCGTAGCGCGAGCAGACCAGGTAGCCGACCATCCGCCCTGCGCGCCGGGCGGCGAGGCAGATCCCGCCGGGCTTCGAGAGCTCGAGCACGAACATCGCCAGCGACCAGGGGGTGGCGAAGGAGCGCCGCTCGATCCCGAGGACCTGCGGGAGGTCCGGGTAGGTCAGCCGGCGGATCAGGATCTCGGCGCCCGTACTCATGCGGTTCCCCGACGCGCGGTGGGAACGGCGTCCGGCGGTCGAATGTACTCGGGCAGGACCGCGGTGAGCGGGCCCGGCGGGAGCTCGGCGCCGAGGCGGGCGAGGGCGCGGGCGCTCAGCCGGTGGCGGGGGTCGTCCTCGGCGGGGACGCGCGCGCCCGCCGCGGCGAGCGCGGCGCGGTAGCGCAGGGCGCCGTCGCCGAGCGCGAGCGGGGGCGCGCCGGGAAGCGCGGCCACGGCCGCGGTGAGCGCCTCCGGGCCGAGCGCGGCGGGCTCAAGGAGCGGGCGGGAGCCGGCCCACGCGGCGGCGAAGGCCTCGCCCCGGCGAGCGTCGAGGACGGCGAGCACGACCTCCGGGTCCCCCTCCCCCTCCCCCGCTCCCGCTCCCGCGGCGACGGCGCGCAGCGAGGAGACGCCGACGAGCGGGATCCCCCGCCCCTGGGCGAGCGCGCGCGCGGTGGCCAGGCCGATCCGCAGGCCGGTGAAGGACCCCGGGCCGACGCCGGCCACGAGGCGCGCGATGTCCTCCCACTCCGCGCCGGCCTCGGCCAGCGCCCGGGCGGCGAGCGGCAGGAGCTCGCGGGTGTGGCCGGGGCGCTCCCCGGGCGGCGGATCGTGGCGGAGCTCGACCTCGCCGAAGGCCACGACCGTGGCCGCGGTCGCCGTGTCCCAGGCGAGGACGCTCACGCCAGGATGATCTCGCGCCGGTCGCCGCCCGCGTGGGCGAAGCTCACCCGGTAGGCCGGGGCCGGAAGCTCGCCCGCGCCGAGCTCGCCCCATTCGACGAAGGCCACGGAATCCGGGGTCAGGTACTCGGCCAGGAGGCCCGGATCCTCGTCGGCGAGCCCGCCCAGGCGGTGCAGGTCGAGGTGGGAGACCGGCAGCCGCGCCGGGGGCGAGGGATAGCGGCGCCCGATCGTGAACGTCGGGCTCGTGACGCGGCCCGCGACGCCGAGCGCACGGCAGGCGCCGCGCACCCACGTCGTCTTGCCCGTCCCCACCTCGCCGGTGAGCAGGACGAGATCGCCCGGCTCAAGACGCCGAGCGAGCACGCCGCCCGCCGCGGCCGTGGCCGCCGGCCCGTCGGTGAGGAGGCGCGCCGGGGCGCTCTCAGCCACGGGGCGCCCGGAGGCGCCGCCGCAGTCCGGCGCCCGCGAGCAGGAGACCGGCGCCGGCGCCGGCCACGACGGCGGGGTCGCCGCCCGTGCGGGGCAGCTGCCCGGCGCGGGCGGAGGCGGCCGTGGTGCCGGAGGAGCCGGTGCTGGTGGCGCTCGGCGCCGTGGCCGTCGTCCCGCTCGGCGTCGCCGCCGACGTACCGGGCGAGGAGCCCGAGCCGGAGCCGGAGCTGGAGCTGGAAGGCGCGCTGCCCGACGGGCTCGGAGTCGCCGAGCCCGAGGGCGTCCCCTTCCCCGGCGTCGTCTTCTGGGTCTGCGTCTTCTTCCCCGACCCTGAGTTCCCGAACGGATCGGTGTACTGGTTGTCCCCGGCGGAGTCGGCCCAGGCCGAGGCGGCGGAGGCGCCGAAGGTCGTGAGGACGAAGAGGAGCGCGAGGGACCGGCGGAAGGCGGAGGGCATGGCGCAAGGATATCGACCCCTCAGGCACTCGATGCTCGCGCGCCCGGACCCGTCTAACCTTCCGCGCCGTGCCCGACGTCGCCGCGCCCGAAGCCCTCCTGCCGCCTGCCCCGGGCCCCGCCCGCGGCCGCCGGGCACGCGCCCGTGAGCGCGCACGGCTCCTGCGCAGCTCGGAGATCGCCCGCGTCGCCGGCCTGGCGATCGCGATGGTGCTGACGAACCTCGTCTCGCTCGTCACGACGCTCGCCTTCGGACGGATCCTCAACACCGAGGGCTACGGCTCGCTCGCCTCGCTCGTCTCCGCGTTCCTCATCCTCTCGGTGGCGGGCTCGGCCCTGCAGGCCGCGGTGGCCCGCGAGGGCACGCTCGGCCGGCTCGGGGAGGGGCCGGAGCTCGCGGCCACGCTCTGGCGCTGGACGCGCAGCCTCATCATCCTCACGCTCATCGTCGCCGTGGCGGCCGGGCTCGGCCGCCACGCGATCGCCTCGGTCATCGGCGTCAAGGAGAGCTGGGCGGCGGCGGCCACGCTGCCCTCGGGCTGCATCTGGCTGCTGCTCTCCGTCCAGCGCGGGCTGCTGCAGGCCACGGGCCGCTACAAGGCGGTCGGCATCAGCATGGTCGGCGAGCAGATCGGCCGGCTGCTCTTCGGCGTCAGCCTCGCGCTGGCCGGCGGCCACGTGACGGGCGCCTTCCTCGGCAGCCCGCTGGCCATGGCCGCCCTGGCCACCATCCTCGGCTGGGATCTGCACCGCCGGATCGGCCACGGCCGCAGCGACGCCTCGTTTCACCGCCTGCGCGACCTGGCCGCCCGCGGCGCCGGGCCGATCGCCGGGCTGACGCTCGTGGCCGTCCTGCAGAACGTCGACGTGATCGTGGCCAAGCATCAGCTCTCCCCCCACGCGGCGGGGGCCTACGCCTCGGCGGCGGTGGCGGCCAAGGTCGTCATCTGGGTGGCGATCGGCGTCGGCTTCTACGTCCTGCCCGAGGCGACCCGCCGCCACGCCGACGGGGACGACGCGCGTCCGGTGCTCACGCGCGGGCTCGCGCTCATCGGGATCGTCGCCGTGCCCTGCCTGGCCATCTTCGGGCTCTTCCCGCGGCTGCTGCTGCGGCTCGCCTTCGGCCCGAGCTACGAGTCGGGCTCGCACATCCTCTTCCTGCTCGGGACGGCGATGTCGCTGCTCGCCGCGAGCTACCTCGCCGTCCAGTTCCTGCTCGCCCAGCACCGCACCCGCTTCCTCTGGCTGCTCGCCGTGATCGCGCTGGCCGAGCCCGTCCTGCTGCTCACGCTCGGCGGCCACACGCAGGCCCGCTTCGTCCTCATCGTCTTCGCCGCCCAGCTCGCGTCCGCCGCGTTCCTGCTCTTCCGCAGCGCTCTCCTGCGCCTGCATCCGAACCCCAGATGACAATCGCCACCGCCAAGACCCGCCGGCACGTGCTCGTGCTGGTCGACCGGGACTGGGAGCATCCGCAGACCGGCGGCAACGGCGTCTCGCTCTACGGCCAGGTCTCGCGCTGGGCGCAGTGGGGGCACCGCGTCACCGTCGTGGCCTGTGCCTACCCGGGGGCGCCCGCCCGCCAGTCCTACGGGCCGAACCTCGAGGTCCATCGGATGGGGACGCGCTCGACGGTCTTCCCGAGGACGACCCTCGCCGTCCTGCGCGGCCTCGGGCGGGACGCCGATGTCGTGCTCGAGATCGTCAACGGGATCACCTACCTGACCCCGCTCTGGCTGCGCGCGCCGCGGGTCGTGCAGGTCCTGCACGTCCACCGCGGGATCTGGGAGCGCGAGTACCCGCGTACGGGCCTCGTCCTGCACCGGCTCCTCGAGGTGCTGCCGCTCCGACGGCTCTACGGGGACGCCCCGTTCCTGACGATCTCCGACTCCGCCGCGGACGAGCTGGCCGAGCTCGGGGTGCCGCGCGAGCACGTCGAGGTCCGCTACTGCGGCACCGACCCGGGCCCCTACGCGCCGCGGCGCCGGGCGCCCGAGCCGCGGCTCGTGTTCGTCGGGCGCCTGAAGGCCTACAAGCGCGTCGAGCGCCTCCTCGACATCCTCGAGCGCGTGCCCGACGCCACCCTCGACGTCGCCGGGGACGGCGACCGGCGTCCCGTCCTCGAGGCGGAGGTGGCGCGCCGCGGCCTCGGCTCGCGCGTGCGCTTCCACGGATACGTGAGCGACGAGGAGAAGGCGCGACTCTACGGGGAGGCGTGGCTCAACGTCACCGCCTCCTCCTCGGAGGGCTGGTCGCTCACGGTCGTCGAGGCCGCGCTGTGTGGCACTCCGAGCGCGGCCGTCGCCGTCGGCGGGCTCAAGGAATCGATCGCCCACGGGGAGACGGGAGTGCTCGCCGATACGCCGGGGACGCTCGTAGAGGCGGCGGCGGCGCTGCTCGCCGACCCGTCCCGGCGCGAGGCGCTCGGCGCCGCCGCGCGCGAGCGCGCCGCGGGCTACGGCTGGGAGGAGACGGCGGCGCAGAACCTCGCCACCCTTGACCGCGTGGCCGCCGCGGGGCGCCCGGCGCGCCTCGGGGCGCGGCGGCGCGGGCGCGGCGGCCGGGGCCCCGTCCTGGCCACGGCCGCCGTGCTCGCCGTCCTCGCCGCTGCGCTCGGGCGCGCGCGGTGAGCGAGCCGCGCGAGACCCGCGCCGGCTTCGGCGCCGCGCTCGACCGCGTCGAGGGCGTGCCCGGCTGGATGACGCTCGACCAGGCCCGGCGGCTGTGGGACGCCGCCCGCCGGGTCCCCGCCGGCGGGCGGATCGTCGAGATCGGCTCCTTCCGCGGGCGCTCGGCGATCATCCTCGCCTCCGCCGCGCCCGCCGACGTGAAGCTCACGGCCATCGATCCCCACGCCGGCGGCGACCGCGGGCCGAACGAGATCGCACCCGAGGCCGAGCGCGGCGAGGCCGACCACGAGGCCTTCCACGGGAACCTCCGGGCCGCGGGGGTGGCCGAGCGCGTGCGTCACCGACGCACCTACTCGGGCGCCGCGCTGGGCGAGCTCCGCGAACCGCTCGACCTGCTCTACGTCGACGGTGCCCACCGCTACGGCCCGGCGCGCGCCGACATCGAGGGCTACGGCGCGCTCGTCCGGCCGGGCGGCACCCTGCTCGTCCACGACTCATGGTCGGCCATCGGCGTGACGCTCGCCCAGGCCCGGGTCCTGTTCGCCTCCCGCGCCTGGCGCTACGTCGCGCGCTCGGGCACGCTCGCCGAGTACCGCCGGGAGGAGCTCGGGCCGGCCGACGCCCTCGCCAACGGGCTGCGCCAGCTCGCCGAGCTGCCCTACTTCGCCCGCAACGAGCTCGTCAAGCTCCTCATCGTCCTGCGCCTCACGCCGCTCGCGCGCGTGCTCGGCCACGGGACGGGCGACTGGCCGTACTGAGGAGGACCCCGAGGAGGGCCAGGAGCGCGAGCGCGGAGATGATCCAGCCCGCGCGCCAGGAGACCGGGCGGTAGGTCAGCTCGACGGTGTGGCGCCCAGCGGGCAGCGCGGTGCCGCGCAGCAGGTAGTCGACGCGGTGGAGAGGGACGGAGCGGCCGTCGAGCGTCGCCCGCCAGCCGGGGTAGGAGAGGTCGGTGAGCACGAGCGCGGCCGGGCGCCGCGCCGTGGCGAGGATCAGCACGTGCTCGGGGGCGTAGTCGACGATCCGCGCGCTGCCTGCCGCGGGCCCGACGGCTCCGCCGGGCTGCGCGCCCGCGGTCGTGAGCCCGGGCAGCGGCGCTCCCGTGACGAGGCTCCGCCGTCCGTCAAAGCCCGGCGCGAGCACCGCGCCGAGCTGCGCCGACTCGCTCGGTACGACCTGCTGGGTCCCGACGACGCCGGCCCGCGGCAGCGCGGCGGGGTCGGCGTAGATCCGCGCGTCGCGGCCGTCGTAGGCGATCGGCAGGCGCGGGCGGGTGACGGGGCGGTCCTGCGGGTCCTGCACGATCCGCGTCACGCTCAGGAGACGCAGCGCCGGCAGCGAGGCCTCGGTCAGCCGCGCGGAGGTCGTGCTCGTGTCGGTCGGCCCACCGTCCTTGATCGCGCGCCGCCAGAGCGTGTCGTAGCGCCGCTCGACCGGGAGGTCGTAGGAGCGCGCGTCGTAGAGCCCGTAGCGCATGGCCAGGTTGGCCGGGATCGGCGCCGGGCCGAGCGGGCGCTCGAGCCCGACGAAGCGATCGAGGCCCTGGTCCCTGAGCGCACGGATAGCCGGGGTCACGGGCTGGGTGGCGGCGCTGTCCCGGATCGCCGGCGTCTGCCCCATCCCGGCGCGGAAGAGGTCGAGCACTACGAGCGCCAGCGCGAGGAGGGTCCACGCCGGACCGCCGAGGCGTCCGCGCAGGCGAGCGAGCAGGAGCGCGCTCGCCGCGAGCGCGAAGGGCAGGGCCACGAGCACCGCGGCGAGGTGGACGATCGCCCGCGCGCTCGGGTCGAGCAGCGGCGAGGGCGGCGCCGTGAACGCCCACGCCGAGCGCAGCGCGCGCCCGGCGACGTGGAGGGAAAGTCCTCCCTTGGCGAGGACGAGCAGGATCGGCCCGAGCGCGAGCGCCCCGGCCAAGGCGAGCAGCAGCCCGCGGGCCGGGCGCGCGAGCGCGGGCGCGCGGGCGCGCACGTCGTCAAGGCCCCAGCCCGCGAGCAGCGCGAGCGCGAGCATGACGACGATCGCCAGGCGGATGTGGTTCCCGGTCCGCACGAGCGGGAAGTGGGAGAGGAGCTGCGGGATCGGCGGGATCCCGAGCACGACCGCGAGCGCGAGCGCGCCGAGCGCGGCGATCCCGAGGCGGAGCGGATCCGGCCGCCGCCGCACGAGCGCCGCGGCGGCGAGGAGCAGCGGCAGGATCCCGACGTAGAGCGCGCGCTCCTGGGCCACGGCGCCGATCGACACCGTCGTCCCCCGCCCCCACCACTCGGGCAGGGCGAGGCCGAGCAGGTAGGTGTTCGGCAGGCGGATGCGCCAGTAATCGGCGCGGATGGTCGCGTCGTCGGAGTGGCGCAGCAGCTCGAGGAAGGGGACGAGCGTCACGGCGGAGAGCAGCGCGCCGCCGGCGAGCGCGCCCGCGAGGAGGGCGAGCGCGCGGCCCGGAGCCGGCGCCGCGCCGCCGCGGCGCAGCAGCGCGAGCCTTCCCGCGCCGTAGAGCACGGCGACGACGAGCAGGTGGAAGTTCGACTCCGGGTGCCCGCCGAGGAACTGCAGGGCGACGACCACGGCGAGCGCGGCCGCGCGACGGCGGTCGGGGCGGCCGAGCAATCGCTCGGTGCCCCACAGGAGCCAGGGCAGGAAGGCCCAGACGTTCGTCTGCGGCCACGGGATCCACACGAGGAAGAACAGCGAGAAGCCGAACACGAGCCCGGTCAGGAGCGCGCCGCCCCACCGCATCGCCAGCGCGCGGGCGAGCAGGAAGGCGCCGAGCGCGGCGACGAGCACCTTGAGCACCGCCTCGATCCCGAAGGACCAGCGGAAGGGCAGCACATAGGCGGGCAGCGAGAACGGGGAGAGGACGGCGGACTGCGCGTCGGCCAGGAAGGGCCGTCCCGCGCCGACGTACGGATTCCACAGCGGCGCGTGGGGCAGCCGGTCCCGCGAGTAGGCGAGGAACGGCTCGAACTGCGTGTCGGCGTCGACGAGCTCGAAGTTCGAGCCGAAGGTCGGGATGGACGCCGGCCGGCTCGCCGCCCACGGCGCCGCCGTCCAAAGGTAGTCCGACCCGGAGAGCGTATGCCCGGGGCGCAGCGCCGGCGCGTAGAGCACGAGCGCGAGCGCCGTGTAGACCAGCGCTGCCGCGAGCACGGGGCGGCGGCCGATCCAGTCCCGCACGCCCGTCATCCGCGGGAGTCTCGCAAACGGGGGCGGCGAAGCGCGCCGCGCCCCCCGGGTTCAGCCGCCGCGCGCGCGGCGGCGGTAGCGCAGACCCAGCCCGGCGGTCAGGAGGACGCTCCCGCCGGCGAGGGCGAGCAGGGCCACGTCGCTCCCCCCCTTGCTGGACCGGCCGCTCCCGGAGGAGTGGGACGCCCCGGGCTGAGAGCCCTGGCCTCCGCCGCGGCCGTGGTGCGCCGGGGTGCTCGAGTTGCCGAAGGGATCGGTGTACTGATTATCGCCGGCGCCCGCGCCACGGGCGGCCGCCGGCATGGCCAGGCACGTGGAGACGAGCGCGACCCCGACCAGACGGCGTACGGGAGGCATCCGCCGAGTGTAGAGGCGGCGAGCGCTCGAGTTGCCGTCTACCCTCCCCTCGTGGCACGCCCCTGGATGTCGATCGTCATCCCTGCCTACAACGAGGAGGAGGGGATCGTGCGGACGGTCACGGCCGCCCGGAGCTGGCTCGAGCACCACGGCCGCCCGTGGGAGATCCTCGTCGTGGACAACGCCAGCGAGGACGGCACCCGCGAGGCCCTCGCCCCGCTCCTCGGTGAGGGGATCCGGCTGCTGCGCAACGAGGAGAACCGCGGCAAGGGGTTCTCCATCCGCCGCGGCATGCTCGAGGCGGAGGGCGAGCTCCGGCTCATGTGCGACGCCGACTGCCTCGCCTCGCTCGACTCGCTCGGACGAATGGTGGAGGCCATGGAGCAGGCCGACGTGGTCGCCGGCTCGCGGGTCGCGCCCGGGGCCGACGTGGGCCAGGGCCAACCGCTGCGACGGCGCATCGTCGGCTGGCCCTTCATCGCGCTGACGCGGCTGCTCCTGCGGGAGCCGACCCGCGACGTCTACTGCGGCTTCAAGCTCTGGCGGGCGAGCGCCGCTCAGGCGGTCTTCGCCCGCCAGACCCTGTTCGGCTGGGCGTTCGACGCGGAGTCGCTCGCGCTCGCCCGCGGCCTCGGCTTCCGCGTGCGCGAAGTCGGGATCACGTGGACCGACCGCCGCGGCTCGAAGCTCTCGATCCTCCACACGCTCGGGCCCGCGATCCGCGAGCTGCTGGCCGCCCGGCGCAGCGTGCGCCGGGCTACCCGGGACGGGGTCCCGGCGCCTGCTTCCCCGCCGTCGGCCGATCGGCCGAACGAGGAGGCGGAGGGGACGCTCGCCCGCTGACGACGCGCTCCACGAGGTAGAGCGGGCGGTCGAGCACCTGGTCGTGCACGTGCGCGAGGTAGCGCCCGAGCACGCCGACGCTCATGAGCTGGACGCCGCCGAGGAACAGCACCGCGACGAGGACCCACAGGGTGAGCGAGGCGTCGATCCCGCCGGTCGCGGTGAGGAGGAGGAGGGTGGCCGCGGCGACCGCGCTGAGCCCGGCGACGAGCGCCCCGAGGTAGGTGGCGAGGTTCAGCGGCACGTCGGAGAAGGAGGTCACGGCCTCGGCCGCCAGGCGGAACAGCGCCGGATAGGACGCGCCCCCGCCGGCGGTGCGCCCTGCGCGCCGGTACTCGATCGGCACCTGGGTGAAGCCGACCCAGGCGACCATGCCGCGGAGGAAGCGGCGGCGCTCGGGCATCGTGCGGACCGTGTCGACGACCCGGCGCGACATGAGGCGGAAGTCCCCGGCCTGGCCCTGATAGGGCACCCGCGCGAGCCGCTGCATGAGCGCGTAGAACGCGGTGGCCATGAGCCGCTTCAGCGCGCTCTCGTCACGCCCGATCCGGCGCGCGAAGACGACGTCGGCCGACTGCTCAGCGGCGGCGGCGAGCATCTCGGGGATGAGCTCGGGCGGGTCCTGCAGGTCGGCGTGCATGAGCACGACGAACTCGCCGCGGGCGTGGTCGAGCCCGGCCGACATCGCGATCTCCATACCGAAGTTCCGCGAGAGCTGCACGAGCGTCACCGGCGCGCCCGACCGCGCCCACTCCTCGATCAGCGCCGCCGAGCCGTCGTGCGAGCCGTCGTCCACGCAGACGACCTCGTAGCCGCCGAGCAGGCCGGTGAGGGCCGCGGTCAGCCGCTCGCGCAGCGCCGGGAGCCCGTCCTCCTCGTTGAAGACGGGGACGACGACCGAGACGCGGGGCCGCGCCTCCGCGCTCACCCCGGCCGGCATACCATCCCGAGCGAGACCCCGGCGGGCAGGGAGGCGCCGCGCTCGATCAGGCGCGCCTCGGCCACCACGGGCAGCTCGAGCACCCGGTCGAGCACCCTCGGCGAGAGGTGCAGGTCCGATCGCGGCTCACCGGCGGGCTCGCCGCGGAGCCGCTGGAAGGTGCGCACGGCGGCCACCGGGGGCAGCAGCGTGGCGTAGAAGTAGGTCTCGACCACGGGCTCCCAGCCGCAGGCGGTCACGCGGGCCCGCAGGCGCCGCAGCGTGTAGCGGCGGAAGTGCTGCCATGAGGTGTCGTGGCGGCTCCACAGCCAGTTGTAGGCGGGAACCGTCACGAGCAGGCGCCCGCCCGGACCGGTCACCCGGCGGAGCTCCCGCAGCGGCGGGCCGTCGTCCTCGATGTGCTCGATGACGTCGGTGGCGAGCACGAGGTCGAAGCGCCCGTCCTCGTAGGGCAGCTCCTCGATCGCCGCGCGGCGCACTCCGCTCAGCCCGCGCCGGTGGCAGAACTCGACGGCCTGCGGGGAGAGGTCGATCCCCTCCGTCGGCCCGAGGCGCGAGAACTCGACGACGTTGCGACCGGTGCCGCAGCCCGCGTCGAGGATCCGCGGATCCGGGCCGAGCCCGGCGCGGCGCACGAGCGCCCAGAGGACCCGCCGGCGGGAGCGGAACCACCAATGCCGATCCTCCATGTCGTAGTGCTCCTGGAAGGTCCAGTCCTCGATGCGGCGGCAGGATATCCCTGCTCCGAGGCGGCGTTCCGGCGGCCCGTCGCCGGTATCCTCGCCGTGAGCGGTCGCTCTCGCGGTACGGGCCCCGCTCCCCGCCTGTGCCGTCGCTCCGCTCTGACACCCGCCTCGCGCGAGCCGGCTCCTGGCTGGTCGCGCATCCGTGGGCGGCGGCGGCACTCCTCTACGGCGTCCTCTCGCTCGTCTTCGCGGGCCAGGGGCTCCTGCCGGGACGGACGCTCTCCGGCTCGGACTTCCTCTGGCGGGGCGCGCCGTGGCGGGGGCTCCGGCCGCCCGGGATCCACCCCGTGGGCACGAACTTCGAGCTGGCCGATGCCACCGTGGTCTTCGAGCCGTTCTTCGATCACACGCGGTCGGTGCTCCCGCACATCCCGCTGTGGAACCCCTACATCATGGGCGGGCGCTCCTACCTCGGCAACGCGCAGTCGGCGGTCTTCTCGCCGTTCTCCTGGCCGATGTTCGCGCTGCCCGTCCTCAAGGGGCTCGCCGTGGCGGCGATCCTCAAGCTCTGGGTGGGCGCGCTCGGCGCCTGGGCGCTCGGCCGCGCCTTCGGCCTGCGCTTCTGGGGCGCGCTCTCGGCGGGGCTGATCTACGCCTTCGGCACCTTCTTCGTCGTCTGGCTCGCCTGGCCGCTGTCGAACATCTTCCCGCTCATCCCGTGGATGTTCGTGGCTGCCGACCGGACGATCGCGCGGCCGAGCCCCGGCCGGGGGGCCGCGCTGGCCGTGACGGTCGGGCTCGTGTGGGCGGGCGGCCACCCGGAGACCTCGTTTCACGCCACGGCCGTCCTGCTCCTCTTCTCGGCCTTCCGAGTTCTGCTCGCGTTGCGTCGGGCGCGCGGCCCCGTCCGCTCCCTGCTCCGCCCCGCCGTCGTGCTCGGCCTCGGGCTGCTCGGCGGGATCGCGCTCGCCGCCGTCGCCCTCCTCCCCGTCGTCGAGCTGTTCCTGCACTCGGGGGACTACGCCATGCGCGCCGGCCAGAGCCCGAGCCACGCCGACCCGAGCTTCCTCGGCGCGTTCCTCCTCTACGACTACTGGGGACGGCCCACGCAGACCGACCTGGCCGCCTTCGTCTCCAACCGCGGCTACTACGCGGGCGGGGTCACGCTCATGCTCGCCGCCGCCGCCCTCCTGCGCCCGACGGCCGAGCGGATCGCCTGGACGGTGCTCGGCGCGGGAGCGCTCCTCGTCGTCCTCGGCGTCCAGCCCGGGTTCGGCCTCGTCACCGCGCTGCCGGGCTTCAAGGCCGCGCACAACGGCCGGCTCGTCATCTACGTCCTGCTCGCCCTCGCCCTGCTCGCGGGCTGGGGCGTCGACGATCTCACCGCCCGCGTGCGCGCCCGCCGCCGGGGGAAGGTCGTCCCGGCGCTCGCGCTCGGCATCTTCCTCGTCCCGTTCGCCTGGCTCGCCGCCGCGGGCACGGTCCATGCGAGCCAGCTCGGCGCCGCGCTCAAGGTCGCCTGGGGCTTCGCCCACCCGCCGCTGCTGCCGCCGGACACCCAGAACCCGCTCGACACCACGGTCGCGGGCATCGTCCGCCTGAGCGCGCTCCTGCAGTGGACGGTCCTCGCGGGCGCGGGCGTCGTCCTCATCGCGCTGCGCACGGGGGCGCCGGGTCTCCGCGGCCGCCGGCTCGGGCCCGCCGCCTTCGGGGCGCTCGTCGCCGTCCTGCTCGTCGCCGATCTCTTCCGGGCGAACATGGGCTTTAACCCGGCGATCCCCGTGAGCCATGCCCGCCAGCCTGTCACCGCCTCGATCCGCGCGCTGCAGGCCCAGCGGCCGAACCGCTTCGCGGGCTTCGACCAGAACGACGGCCAGCCGCTCCAGCCCGACCTCGCGATGCGCTACGGGCTCTACGACGCGCGCGGCTACGACTACCCCGTCGAGCGCCGCTACAACGAGCTCTGGCGGGCCGCGATCGGGCCCCCCGGCGATTTCCGGCCCCCCACCGCGATCGCCGAGCCGACCCCGCGCGCCCTCCGCGGCCTGGATCTCCTCTCCGTCAACCGGATCATGCAGGATCCGCTCGACGCCCCGGTTCACCTGGCCGGGCTCCGCCCCGTCTACGACCGGCGCGACGCCCGGCTCTA
Source organism: Solirubrobacterales bacterium (assembly GCA_038276395.1). Classification (GTDB taxonomy): domain Bacteria; phylum Actinomycetota; class Thermoleophilia; order Solirubrobacterales; family Solirubrobacteraceae; genus JBBQAA01. Next base: position 45,870 of record JBBQAA010000058.1, read on the forward strand.
CGCCAACGCCGGGGCGCTTCCCCGCGCCTTCGTGGTGAGTGCTCAGCGCACGGTGCCGAGTGGCCCGGCGGCGCTCCGGGCCGTGCTCGCGCCCGCGGCCGGGCTGCGCCGCGTGGCGGTGACCGAGCAGCCCATCCCCGGGCTGCCCACCGCGGCGGCCGCCGGGAGCCCCGGGAGCGCCCGGCTCACCGGTTACGACGACGAGCACGCCACCGTGCACGCGGTGACCCCTCGCGGCGGCCTGCTCGTGCTCACCGACGTCTTCTACCCCGGGTGGAAGGCGACGGTCGACGGGCGCTCCGAGCCCATCCACCGCGTCGACTACCTCCTGCGTGGCGTGCGCCTCCCCCCCGGTGCCCACACCGTGCGCTTCGCCTACGAGCCCGCCAGCTTCCGGGCCGGCTGGATCGTCTCCGTGCTCGCGCTGCTCGCCATCGCCGGGGCGGCGCTCGCGGGCCGCGGGCGGGCGCGCCGTCCCGCCCGCGACGTGCGCGCCGCGGTCTGATGCGGCGCCTGCGCCTGCTCTCCGGCGCCCTCGCGCGCCGACCCGTCCTCGCCGCCGCGCTCCTCTACGCGCTCGTCGTCCTCGTCTTCCTCGGCCCCTCGCTGCTGCCCGGCAAGACGCTCTCCAACGCCGACATGGACCAGTTCAAGCCGCCGTGGCTCGCGGAGAAGCCGGCCTCGCTGACCGTGCCGAGCAACCCCGAGCTCGGCGACGCGCCCGAGCAGCTTCAGCTCTTCCTGCACCGCGCGGCCGACCGCTTCCCCCACGTGCCGCTGTGGAACCCGAACATCATGAGCGGGCGGCCGTTCGAGGCCAACTCCCAGTCCGCCGTCTTCTCCCCGTACTCCGTCCCGGCCTACGTGCTCGGCTTTCTGCCCGCGCTCGGCTGGATCGGGGTGCTGAAGCTCTGGGTCTCGGCGTTCGGGATGTTCCTGCTCGGCCGCGCGCTCGGAATGCGGTGGGGCGGCGCCCTCCTCGCCGGGCTCGTCTACGCCCTGAACCTCAAGTTCGTCACCTGGATCTCCTATCCGCACATGAGCGTGTGGACGCTCATCCCCTGGCTCCTGCTGCTCACCGAGCGGATCGTGCGGCGGCCGGACCTGCTCGCGGGGTCAGGGCTCGCGCTGCTCGTCGGGCTGCAGTTCCTCTGCGGGCACGCGGAGTCGAGCTTCCACGCGCTGCTGACGACGGTGCTCTTCTTCCTCCTGCGGGCGTGGCAGCACCGCCGCGCGGCGGTGGCGGGGCAACGGCGGCTGGGGCGACGGGCGATCGTCTTCGCCGGCGCGCTCGTCGGCGGGACGGCGCTGGCGGCGATCGCGCTTCTCCCCTTTGTTGAGCTCCTGCTGCACTCGGCGGACTTCTACGACCGCCGCGGTCAGTCCGTCGACGTATCGCTCCAGCTCCGAGAGTCCGTCGAGCTGTTCCTGCCCGACTTCTGGGGCAGGCCGACCCAGACGCCGATCCGGCTGTTCCTGCTCGAGCGCGCGCTGTACTTCGGCGCGCTGCCGATGATGCTCGCCTTCGCCGGCGTCGTGCTGCGACCGAAGCTCGAGCGCGTGTGGACCGCGATCTTCGGCGCGGTCTGGCTGGGCGTCGTGCTCGGGATCCCGCCCGTGCTCCAGATCGTCACGCGGCTACCCGTCTTCTCCTCCGGCCACAACACGCGCCTCATCGCGCTGACGATGCTCGCGGTGGCGCTGCTTGCGGGCTGGGGGCTCGACGAGGTCACGGAGCGGGCCGGAGCCCTCGGCCGCCGACGCGCTGTGCTCATCGTCGCCGGCGTCATCTTCCTGATCCCCGTAGGGCTGGTGCTCGGCGGGGGTCAGGTCGGCCTACACTCTCTCTGGCAGGGGCTCCGGGTCGCCTGGGGCTTCGTCCATCCTCCGGGGCGGTTCGAGAACCCGATCGGCGTCGGGGTCATCCGGGCCTCGGCGCTGTGGATCTGGCTCGTCGTGGCCGGAGCGGGCCTGCTGCTCCTGCTGGCGCGGGAGCGACGGCGGATCGGCCCCGCGGCCTTCGTCGCGGCCGCGCTGCTCATCGTCTGCGTCGACCTCTTCCGCGCCGGGATGGGCTTCAACCCCGCGATCTCCCGGAGCGCCGCGACGCTGCCGCGCACGCCGGCGATCGCCTACCTCCAGCGCCGGGGCCCGGCGCGCATGGCGGCGCAGGCGGCCATCCCGCAGAACATCCTCGGCTTGACCTTCGGGCTCTACGAGGCTCGCGGCTACGACCTGCCCATCCTGCGCCGCTACGACCACTTCTGGCGCACGGAGATCGAGCCCCAGGCACCGACCGCGGTACGGGGATTCTTCGTCCCGCTCGAGCTGTTCAACCTCACACCGCGCGCGCTGCACGCCCTGCGGCTGCTCTCCACGCAGTACCTCATGTGGCCGCGGAGTGTGCTGCCGACCTCAGGGCCGCGGCTCGACACGCCGGTGCCCGTGGCGCCGCCGCGCCTTCCCGGCCTGACGCAGGTCTACTCCGGCCGCGACGCGCGGATCTACCGGATCGAGGGCGCGCGGCCCCGCGTCTGGGTCGCCGGCGAGCAGCAGACGGTGAGCGGCGGCGAGGCCGCGTATCGCGCCTTGCTGCGCGGCGGAGACACCGGCACCGCGATCACGGAGCGGCGAGTCCCGGGGATTCCGCAGGCCGGGGACCTCGTCAACGTGCCGACCAAGAGCAACTCGATCACCTCCGCCCGCATCACCCGCTACGCGGACGAGCACGTCACCATCCGCGCCACGACCTCCCGCCGCGGCCTGCTCATCCTGTCCGACAACTACTACCCCGGCTGGAAGGCCACCGTCGACGGCCGGGACACCCCCATCGTCCGCGCCGACTACCTCTTCCGCGGCGTCCCCCTCCCCCCCGGCACCCACACCGTC
>JBBQAA010000059.1:0-30990 GCA_038276395.1 Solirubrobacterales bacterium
AGACCTCGTAGGAGGAGCCCGGCCGGAGCTCCCCGACCGCGTCGAAGGTCCCCGGGCTGCCCGTGCCGACGACGCGCACGGGCGCCCCCGTCACGGCCAGCGAGGTCCCCGCGCCGACGACGAGCCCGGAGGCCAGGCTCCTCAGGCTCACGAACAGCGTCTCCCGCCAGCGCGGGTCGGGATGGGCCGGCAACTCCGTGCGCTCCCCGAGGCCGGGGTGTACGGAGCCCGCCCGCCAGGCGGTGCCGTCGAAGGAGTCGAGGTTCTGCGCCTTCAGGTAGACCCGCCGACGCATCCTCACGCGCAGGACCTCCCGGCCCGTCCGGGTCCAGTCGAGCGGGCCGTAGCGGTGGTTCCAGTCGAAGGTCTCCGCGTGGGAGGGCGCGAGGGAGAGCACGAGCCGGTCGTAGTGCAGCCAGGGGTGGCCGGCGTCGATCGCCGAGCCCGCCGCGAGCCCGACCGCCGCGGCGGCGAGGGCGAGGACGAGCGCCCCCCGCGCGGCGCGGAGCTCGACCTCCTCGGCCCAGAGCGCGGCGCCGAGGAGCAGGAAGAGGGGGACGCCCTGCAGCACGCCCTCACGGTCGGGAAGCACGACGGCGGGGACTGCGGCGAGCAGGACGAGCGGCGCGAGGGCGGCGGCGCGGGCGCCGAGGCGGGCGCGGGCCGGAAGCCCCGCGAGCGCGCTCGCCCCCCCGGCCAGCAGGAGCCCGCCGCCGAGCAGCGTCACCGAGCGCACCCAGGTGTCGGCGCCGTCGTAGGGGCTGGGCGCGTTGGGCAGGCCCTGGAGGCCCTCGGAGATCCCCGTCGCGAGCGCCCCCCAGTTCCGCGGATCGAGCACGAGCGCGCTCGGGACCCCCACGAGCAGCAGGATCCCGGCGAACGCGACGACCCCGCCGAGGCCGCCCGTGGCCGCGAGAGGCGCCCGCGGGCGGGCGGCGCGGAGGCTGCGGGCGAGCGCGAGCCCGAAGGCGGCCGCGAGCAGGAGCAGGACGATGAGGACGAGGGCGGCGCCGGGAGCCACGAGCCGCGCCCAGCGCAGCGCGCCCCACAGCGCGAGGGCGCCGAAGGCGGCCGGCCGGGTCAGCCGGGCGGGCGCGAGCCGCCGGGCGACCGGCAGGGGCACGGCGACGGCGCTCACGCCGCCGCCTCGCGAAGTCGCGCCGGCAGCCCGGCGGCGCGCAGCGCGTGGCCCGCGCAGCCGGCGACCCTGAAGGCGGGCGCGCGCCCCGCCCATCCCGCGGCCTCCTCGGGGACGACGACGAAACGCGGGCCGCGCGCCACCGACGCCCATGGCGCGGGCAGGCGCGTGAGGCTCCGCGCGGCGACGTAGAGGACGGCGCCGCGCCGCGCCGCGCCCGAGTCGGGCACGGGCGCCGGGCCGCCCGCCTCGACGAGCGCGAGCCGGGCATGGGCGAGTGCCCAGGACCCGAGGTCCGGCTCGATGTCCGCCGGGCGCCGCTCCTGCGGCAGCAGCAGGGCGCAGCCCTGGGCCTGCCCGAGCGCGTGGGCGAGCGAGGCGGCGGCGCGCACCGCGGCGTCGAGGGCCGCCTCGGAGTCGGGCGCACGGGCGTCGAGGACGACGACGGGCCGCGCGTCGCCCTCCGTGCGCAGCCGGCGCTCGATGAGCTCCCCGGTGCGGGCCACGGCGGGCCAGTGGATCCGCGAGGCCGACGCGCCCTCGCGGTAGGGGCGCAGGCCGTCGAGATCGGTCGCCGCCGCCGGCCCGGCGCCGAGGCCGCCGTCCCCTCCGCCCGCGCCCGTCCGCACGGGGAGGAGGAGGGGCAGGACGAGCAGCTCCGTCGCCTCCCCCCGGCCGCGCACGCGGCGCGGGACGAGCCCGAGCGGGTCGCGGAGCAGCAGCGCCGGGGGCTCGACCGTCCGCCGCCCGCGCCGCGCGAAGGAGACGGCGAGGTGCAGGACCCCCTCGTGCTCGCCCGGCGCGCCACCCGTGCGCGGCCGCAGCGGCGGCAGCGGGACCGGGCGCGGGAGCAGCGGGTCCTCGACGGCGCCCCCCGGCAGCGGGATCCCGGCGCTCCGCACGCGCAGGGTCACGGGGATCGCCTCGCCCTCGGGGACGCGGCGCACGTCGAGCTCGCGCCACGCCCCGGCCCCGGCCGCGGCGAGGGCGACCCACGCCCAGGCGGCGAGGGCGAGCACGAGCAGCCCGATCCCCGGGACGTAGAGGGGCTCGGCGTCGAGCAGCCCGGCGAGGAGGAACAGCCCGAGGCCGAGGAGCGCGACGCCGGCGCCGGCCCGGGGGCGCACCGCCCTACAACGCCGGGGTCGCCGCGACCGCGTCGGCGACGATACGGGAGGGCGTCTCGCTCGCGGCCTCGGGCGCGAGGACGATCCGGTGGGAGAGCACGGCGTCGGCCAGCTCCTGGACGTCGTCGGGCAGCGCGTGGTCGCGCCCGTCGAGCATGGCGTGGGCCTTGGCCGCGCGCAGGAGCATGAGCCCCGCGCGCGGGCTCCCGCCGAGCTCGACGCGGGCGTCCTCCCGCGTGCGGCGCAGGAGCGCGACCACGTAGTCGCGGAGCGCCTGGGTGGCGCGGATGCGCATGGCGGCGTCCTGCATGGCGAGGACCTCGGCGGCGCTGGCCACCGACTCGAGCTCCTCCACGCGATCCCCCGACTGGTGGCGCTCGAGCATCTCGGCCTCGGCGGCGGCCGTCGGGTAGCCGAGCGAGACGCGGGCCATGAAGCGGTCGACCTGGGCCTCGGGCAGCGGGTAGGTGCCCTCGAACTCGATCGGGTTCTGGGTGGCGAGCACGAGGAACGGGCGCGCCAGCTCGTGAGTGTGGACGTCGACCGTCACCCGGCGCTCCTGCATGCACTCGAGCAGGCCCGATTGGGTCTTCGGCGAGGCGCGGTTGATCTCGTCGACGAGCAGCAGGTTGGCGAACACCGGGCCGGGGCGGAACTCGAAGCGCTGTTCGCGCTGGTTGTAGACGTTCGTGCCCATGACGTCGGCGGGCAGGAGGTCGGCCGTGCACTGCACGCGGGCGAACTGGAGGTCGACCGAGCGCGCGAGCGCCCGGGCCAGCGCCGTCTTCCCCACGCCCGGGGCGTCCTCCACGAGCACGTGGCCCTCGGCCACCAGGGCGACGACGACGAGGTGCAGCGTGCGCGGGTCGACTTCGACCGCGCGCGCGACGTTCTCGGCGATCCGCCGCGCGACGATGGCGGCAGCCGCGCAGGCGTCGGCGTCAACCCGCGAGGGGCTCTCGAGCGGCTCCATGGACTCTCCGGATCTCGACGACCTCGTCGAGGATGGCCTCGGCCACGGCGGCCTTCGCCGCCCGCTTGACCGTCCGCTCGCCCGCGGCGGAGACGAGGACCATCTCGTTCTCCTCGGCGTCGAAGCCGATCCCGGGGACGGACACGTCGTTGACGGCGACGAGATCGAGGCCCTTGCGCGCGAGTTTCCCGTGCGCGTGCTCGAGGGCCCCCTGCCCCGTCTCGGCCGCGAAGCCGGCGAGCGTCTGGCCCGGGCGGCGGCGGGCGGAGAGCGTGGCGAGGATGTCCTCGGTCGGCTCGAGCGCGAGCTCGGGGACGCCCGCGTCCTTCTTCAGCTTCTCGGCGACGGCGGCGCGCGGGCGAAAGTCGGCCACGGCGGCGGCCATGAGCAGGACGTCGGCGCGCTCGAAGCGCTCCGTGGCCGCGGCGTGGAGCTCGGCGGCGGTCTCGACGTCCACGTACTCGATCCCGGGGCGGCGCGGCAGCGCGACGTTGGCGGCGAGGACGGTGACCGCGGCCCCCCGGCGCGCGGCGGCGTCGGCCAGCGCGAAGCCCATGCGGCCCGAGGAGCGGTTGCCGAGGAAGCGCACGGCGTCGATCGGCTCGCGCGTGCCACCCGCGGTGACGAGCACGCGCAGGCCCTCGAGCGGGCCGGCGGCCCGCGCGGGCAGGACGGCCTCGAGCGCGGCGAGCAGCTCGGCGGGCTCGGCCAGGCGCCCGGGGCCGGCCTCCCCGCGGGAGGCGAGGGCGCCCGTCCCCGGCGGGATCACGGTCACGCCGCGCTCGCGCAGGAGCGCCACGTTGGCCCGCGTGGCCGGGTGATCCCACATGCGGTCGTTCATGGCCGGGGCGACGAGCACGGGACAGGGGGCGGCGAGCGCGGCCTCGGTGACCAACGAGTCGGCGAGCCCCGCGGCGAGCTTGGCCAGCGTGTTCGCCGTGGCCGGGGCGATCAGGTAGGCGTCGGCGTTCTGGACGAGCGCGAGGTGCGGGATCGGCGCGAAGTCCGGCGGCATCTCCCCCGGGTACGCGCCGCGGGCGGGGTCGGACGCGTAGGGGTCGGAAAGGACCGGCGCCCCCGTGATCCCCGCGAACGTGGCGGGGCCGACGAAGCGCGCCGCCTCCGGGGTGTGGATGACGCGGACGGCGTGGCCCGCGCGCGTGGCGAGCCGGACGAGCTCGACGGCCTTGTAGGCGGCGATGCCCCCGGTGACCCCGACGAGCAGACGCGCCACGGGTGAGCCTCCCGCCCGGGCTACCGGTACTGGTAGAGGATCTTCCCCTGGGCCACTTCCTCCAGGGCGATGGTCAGGTAGTTCTTCGAGCGGGTCTCGACCATCGGGGGCGGGAACTCGTCGAACGCGCCCTCCCCGAGGTTGTGGTAGTAGGAGTTGATCTGGCGCGCGCGCTTGGCGGCGACGATCACGCTCGCGTAGTTGGAGTCGACGTTCTCGAGGAGACGGTCGATGCGGGGGGAGATCACCCTGGGGAGTCTAGATGGTTGAATCCATTATTCCCGCACTCGCGGATGACGCGGCCCTGCAAGGACGGAAACTCGGAATCAGCCATCTACCCCGGTGCCGAGCTCCGCGCGCACGATGGCGGTCAGGCGGTCGGTGGCCTGCTCCAGGCGGTCGTTGACGACGCGGTGGGCGAACTCGCCGCGGGCCTCGAGCTCCCGCCCCGCGGTCTGCAGGCGGCGCTCGACCTGCTCGGAGTCGTCGGTGCCCCGCCCCACGAGCCGCGCCCGCAGCGCGTCGGCCGATGGCGGCTCGATGAAGATCTGCACGGCCTCGGACATCCGCTCGCGGACCAGGCGCGCGCCCTGGACCTCGATCTCGAGCACGACCGGGCTCCCCGCCGCGGTCCGCCGCTCGAGCTCTGAGCGCAGCGTGCCGTAGCGCCGGCCCGAGTACTCCGCGTGCTCGACGAACTCGCCGGCCGCCACGCGTCGGTCGAACTCCTCGTCGGTGAGGAAGTGGTAGGCCACGCCGTCCCGCTCCCCCGGCCGGGGCGGGCGCGTGGTGACCGAGACCGAGAGCTCGAGAGCCGGCACGCGCTCCATCAGCCCGCGGATGAGCGTGCCCTTCCCGACCCCGGAGGGGCCGGTGATGACGAAGACCTTCGCCACGGCGGCGGCGCGGGCTTGAGCTACCGGCGCAGGAGCGCGACGAGCTCGGTGCGCTGGCGCTCGGAGAGCCCGCCGATCGTCTTGCTCGGGGAGATGCGGCACATGTTGAGGATCTTGTTGACCTTCACGCGCCCGTACTTGGGGACGGCGAGGAGCATGTCGAAGACCTTCGCGGTCTCCAGGTACTCGGGCGGGTCGAGCAGGAGATCGTGGATCGAGGCGCGCCCGGCCTTGAGGTTGCGCTTGAGCTCGGCGCGGCGGGTGCGGATCAGGTTCGCGCGCTGCAGCGCCTCCATGCGCTGGTTCAGGGAACGCTCAGGAGCCACCGACTGCTTCACGATCTCACTGGCCGGCGGCACGAGGGGCGAGTCTACATACCTCGGGGGCGGGCGCAAGACCTCGGCGGCAAAAACCCTCGACCTCGAGCTTAGCTATAGCTTCGTTGAGGCTGCTTACGGGAATGGGCCAACTTGCAGGGATTTCTCACGCCGCGGCGCTCGGCGCGGCCCGCTCGCCGGCGTGAAGCTCCTGCAGTGATCGGACCTCGGACTCCTGGCGCCGGGCCTGCCAGATACCTCGGGCCGCGGCCAGCGCCCCGGCCATCGTCGTGATGCAGGGGATGCCCCGCGCCACCGCCGCGGCGCGGATCTGCCAGCCGTCCGAGCGCGCGCCGGTCCCGGTCGGGGTGTTGATGACGAGGTCGACGTTCCCCTGCTCGATCCAGTCGACGACGTGGGGCGATCCCTCCCCCAGCTTGTTCAACCGCTCGACGGGAACGCCCATCGTCTCCAGCGAGGCCGCGGTCCCGCCCGTGGCCACGACGCGAAAGCCGAGGCCGTGCAGGAGGATGGCGACCGCGCCGGCCGCCGGCTTGTCGCCGTCGGTCACGGTGAGGAACACGGTGCCGGAGTCCGGGAGCTGTGCGCCGGCCGCGGCCTGGGCCTTCAGGAACGCGGTGGGGAAGTCCTCGGCGATCCCCATGACCTCCCCGGTCGAGCGCATCTCCGGGCCGAGCAGCGCGTCGGCGCCGTCGAAGCGATCGAAGGGCAGGACGGCCTCCTTGACCGAGACGTGGGCGGGGGTCGGGTCGGCCGGCAGCTCGAGCGCCGAGAGCGACTCGCCGAGCGCGAGGCGGGTGGCGAGCTTGGCCAGCGGCAGGCCGATCGCCTTGGAGACGAAGGGGACGGTGCGCGAGGCGCGCGGGTTGGCCTCGATCACGTAGAGCCGGCCGCCGCGGATGGCGTACTGGACGTTCAGCAGGCCGACGACGCCGAGCGCGCGGCCGATCCCCCGCGTCCACTCCCGTACCTGGTCGAGCATGGGCGCGCCCAGCGAGTGGGGCGGCAGCACGCAGGCCGAGTCGCCCGAGTGGATGCCGGCCTCCTCGACGTGCTGCATGATCCCGCCGACCCACACCTCCTCCCCGTCGCAGAGGGCGTCGACGTCGATCTCGATCGAGTCCTCGAGGAAGCGGTCGAGGAAGATCTCCGGGCGCTCGGGGTCTGATCCCGTGCCCACCCGCGTGAGGTAGTCCTCGAGCCCGTCGCGGTCGTAGACGATCTCCATCGCCCGCCCGCCGAGGACGTAGCTCGGACGCACGAGCAGCGGGAAGCCGACGTCCTGCGCGCACGCGAGCGCCTCGGCGGGGCTGTGGGCGGTCGCGTAGGGCGGCGCCTCGTAGCCGAGCTCAGCCAGGAGGCGCCCGAAGCGCCCGCGGTCCTCGGCCAGGTCGATCGCCTCCACGGGAGTTCCGAGCAGCGGCACCCCCGCGTCGCGCAGCCCCGCGGCGAGCTTCAGCGGGGTCTGGCCCCCGAACTGGACGATCACCCCCTCGGGGCGCTCGACCGCGCAGACCGCGAGCACGTCGGGCAGGGTCAACGGCTCGAAGTACAGGCGGTCCGAGGTGTCGTAGTCGGTCGAGACGGTCTCCGGATTGCAGTTGAGCATGACCGCGTCGCGGCCCGATGCGCGCACGGTCTGGGCGGCGTGCACGCAGCAGTAGTCGAACTCGATGCCCTGCCCGATGCGGTTCGGCCCCGAGCCGAGGATGACGACGCCCGGCCGCTCGCTGCGGCGGACCTCGTCCGCGGCGCGGCGCTCCCAGCCCGAGTAGAAGTACGGGGTCTCGGCGGGGAACTCGGCGGCGCACGTGTCGACCGCGCGGAAGGAGCGCTCGAGCCCGCGGAACGGCGCATCGGGATCGGCGGCGATGGGCTCGAGCTCGCGCAGGAACCACGGGTCGATGCCGGTCGCGCGCGCCAGCTCCTCGATTCCGTGCCCGGTGCGCAACGCGGCGAGCACGTGGTCCCAGCGGTCGGGCCCGGGCTCCGCCGCGGCGGCGAGCGGGTCGGCCGCGGGGGCGGCGGGCGCGTCCAGCTCGCGCGAGCGGTAGGCCTTGGCGAAGGCCTGCCCGAAGGTCCGCCCGAGCGCCATCGCCTCGCCCACCGACTTCATGTGGGTGGTCAGAACGGCGTCCGAGCCCGGGAACTTCTCGAAGGCGAAGCGCGGCCACTTGACGACGCAGTAGTCGAGCGTCGGCTCGAAGGCGGCGGGCGTCGCGCGGGTGATGTCGTTGCGGATCTCAGGCAGCGTGTAGCCGACGGCGAGGCGCGCGGCGATCTTGGCGATGGGGAAGCCCGTGGCCTTCGAGGCCAGGGCGCTCGAGCGCGAGACGCGCGGGTTCATCTCGATGACGAGCACCTCCTCGGACGCGGGGTTGACGGCGAACTGCACGTTCGAGCCGCCGGTCTCGACGCCGACGGCGCGGATGACGGCGATCGACTGGTCGCGGAGCTCCTGGTAGAGGCGGTCGGTCAGCGTCTGCTGGGGCGCCACGCACACCGAGTCCCCGGTGTGGACGCCCATCGGGTCGAGGTTCTCGATCGAGCAGACGATGACGACGTTGTCCGCCCGGTCGCGCATGACCTCCATCTCGAACTCGCCCCAGCCGATGACCGAGCGATCGATCAGGACCTGACCGATCGGGGAGGCGGCGAGGCCGCGGGCGACGACGCGCTCGTAGTCCTGCGGCGTGCGGGCGACGCCGCCGCCCCGGCCGCCGAGCGTGAAGGCGGGGCGGACGATCGCGGGCAGCCCGATCGCCGCCGCCGCCTCGCGCGCCTCGGCGAGGCTCCTGGCGATGGCCGAGGCGGGCATGCGCAGGCCCGCGCCCTCCATCGTCGCGCGGAAGCGGTCGCGATCCTCGGCGCGGTCGATCGCCTCGTGGTCGGCGCCGATCAGCTCCACGCCGAAGCGCTCGAGCGTGCCGTTCTCGGAGAGCGCCTTGGCCAGGTTCAGCGCCGTCTGCCCGCCGAGCGTGGGCAGCAGCGCATCCGGCCGCTCGCGCTCGATGACCTGGGCGACGGGTCCGGGCAGGAGGGGCTCGACGTAGGTCGCCGTGGCCACCTCGGGGTCGGTCATGATCGTCGCCGGGTTCGAGTTGACGAGCACGACCTCGTAGCCCTCCTCCATGAGGACCTTGCACGCCTGGGTGCCCGAGTAGTCGAACTCGGCCGCCTGGCCGATGACGATCGGCCCAGAGCCGAGGATGAGGATCTTGTGGAGGTCCTCCCGCTTAGGCAAGGCCGGTCAGGAGGTCGTCGAAGAAATGCAGGGAGTCGTGCGGGCCGGGGCCGGCCTCGGGGTGGTACTGGAGCGTGCCCGCGCTCGCCTCGCGCAGGACGAGCCCCTCGACCGTGCGGTCATACAGGTTCACGTGGGTCAGCTCGGCGGCGCCGAAGCCGGTCTCCCAGCGCACGGGCTCGTCGGCCTCGATGCGGTGCTCGCCGCCGGGGCCGAGGACGGCGAAGCCGTGGTTCTGGCTGGTGATCTCGACGTGGCCCGTGCCGAGGTCGCGCACCGGGTGGTTGGATCCTCGGTGGCCGAAGGGCAGCTTGTAGGTCTGAAGGCCGACGGCGCGGCAGAGGAGCTGGTGGCCGAGGCAGATCCCGAACACGGGCTTCTGACCCACCACGGCGCGGACGTTTTGCACGATGTACTCGAGCGCGGCCGGGTCCCCCGGGCCGTTGGCGAGGAATACGAGGTCGTAGGCGGCGAAGTCCGCGTGGGCGCAGGGCAGGAGCGTGACCCGGGCGCCGCGCTCGCGCAGGTTGCGGATGATCGAGGTCTTGACGCCCGTGTCGATGACGCCGATTGAGAGGCCCGCCCCCGGGCCGCCCTCGGCGAGCGGCGCGAGCTCGACCGGGGCCGGCGGGCTGACCGTGGCGGCGAGGTCGGCGCCCGCCATGGACGGCTCGGCGGCGACCGACCGGGCCGCCTCCTCCTCCCCCACGCCGGCGAAGATCCCGCCGCGCATGGCGCCGCGGTCGCGCAGGTGGCGCACGAGCGCCCGGGTGTCGACGCCGCCGATCGCCGGGACGCCCGCGTCGGCGAGCCAGGTGAGCCAGCCCTCGGCCCCGGGGGCGTCCTCGCCGTCCATCGCCGCGCGCATGATCGCCCCGCGCGCGTGGATCCGGTCGGACTCCATCGCCGCGGCCGAGACGCCGTAGTTGCCGACGTGCGGGGCGGTGAAGGTGAGGATCTGCCCGGCGAAGCTCGGGTCGGTGACGGCCTCCTGGTAGCCGGACATGGAGGTCGTGAAGACGACCTCGCCCGTGACCTGGCCCGCCGCGCCGCACGCCTCGCCGTCGAAGCGCGCGCCGTCCTCGAGCAGAACGAAGGCCTCGCTCATGCCGGCACCGCCGCCGCGGCGCGGCGGAACGCGACCGCGCCGTTCGCCAAGGTCAGCTCGATCCGCCCGGTGAGCGTGCGGCCGTGAAAGCAGCAGTTCTCCGCCCGGCTCGCGTAGCCGTCGGCTCCCACCTCCCACTCCTCCCCGAGATCGGCCAGCGCGAGCGCCGCGGGGGCGCCCTCGGCGATCCGCGGCCGGGGGACGCCGAAGAGCTCCGCGCCGCCGGTCAGACCCTCGACGAGCCGGGCGAGAGACAGGATCCCCGGACGCACGAGCTCCGAGTGGAGCGCGGCGAAAGCCGTTTCGAGGCCCGTCGTCCCCATCGGCGCCTCCTCCCACGGGACCTCCTTCTCGTGGCGCGCGTGCGGGGCGTGGTCGGTCGCGATGATGTCGATCGTGCCGTCACGGAAGGCGGCGATGAGCGCCTGGCGGTCGGCCTCGGCGCGCAGCGGCGGGTTCATCTTCAGGCGCGTGTCGAGGGAGCGAACGGCTTCGTCGGTGAGCAGGAGATGGTGCGGAGAGACCTCCCCGGTGACCCGCGCGCCCGCGATCCTGGCGGCGGCCAGGGCGGCGACGGACTCGCGGCAGGAGAGGTGCTGGATGTGGACGCGGCCGCCCTCGTAGAGCGCGAGCGCGGCGTCGCGGGCGACGAGCGTCGACTCCGAGACCGACGGGATCCCGGCCATGCCGAGCAGCGCCGAGACCTCCCCCTCGTGCATGACCCCGGCACCCGAGAGCGAGGGGTCCTCCTCGTGCAGGGCGAGCGGGAGGCCGGCGAGGCGCTGGTACTGGAGCGCCCGGCGCAGGACGCCGGCGGAGACGACGGGGCGCCCGTCGTCCGTGAACGCGTAGGCGCCGGCGTCGCGCAGCTCGGCCATCTCGGTCAGCTCGCGGCCGGCGAGGCCCCGCGTGATCGCCGGGACGAAGCCGACGGGGACGATCGCGTCGCGCGCGGCGGTCTCCTGCAGCGCGCGCAGGACCGAGGCGTCGTCGATCACCGGGTCGGTGTTGGGCATGCACAGCACGCCGCCGTAGCCCCCCGCCGCCGCAGCCGCCGTGCCGGTGGCGAGATCCTCCTTATGCTCCTGGCCGGGCGTGCGGAAGTGGACGTGGGGGTCGAAGAACGCGGGGAACAGGTGGCGGCCCTCGGCCTCCAGGATCTCAACCCCCTCGGGCGCCGCCAGCGCCGCGCCGAGCGCGGCGATCGCCCCGCCGCGGACGAGCACGTCGAGCCGCGCGTCGAGGCCCTCCCCCGGGTCGAGGACGTGCGCGCCCCGCAGGAGCAGCTCGGCGGGCGGTGCGGGCCGGGCGATCATGCGCCGGTCGCCACGGTCTCGCCCGGTGCCTCGACCCGCGCAGTGGTCGCCGACCCGGCGAGCAGCTCGTAGAGCACCGCCATCCGCACGACGACCCCGGCCTCGACCTGCGCGGTGATGAGCGCCTGGGGGCCGTCGATGACCTCGGCCGAGAGCTCGACGCCGCGGTTGACCGGCCCCGGGTGCATGAGGATCTGACCGGGCCGTAGGCGCGCGGAGGAGATCTGGTAGCGCGCCGCGTACTCCCGCAGCGAGGGGACGTGGGCCTCGGCCATCCGCTCGTGCTGCATCCGCAGCGCGTAGACGACGTCGGCCTCGCTGAGCCGATCGAGGGTCGTCTGCACGGCACAGCCGAGGGCCTCGATCCCGCGCGGGATGAGCGTCGGCGGCCCGGCCAGGGTCACGCGCGCGCCCATCCGCTGGAAGGCGAGGATGTTCGAGCGCGCGACCCGGGAGTGCAGCACGTCGCCGACGATCCAGATCTCCCTCCCCTCGAGCGAGCCGAGCCGTGAGCGCAGCGTGTGGACGTCGAGCAGCGCCTGGGTCGGGTGCTCGTGCTTGCCGTCCCCGGCGTTTACGACCGCGGCGCTCGTCCACGCGGCCACGAGGTCGGCGGAGCCGACCCGCGGGGAGCGCACGACCATCGCGGCCGGGTCGTAGGCCGTGAGCGTCTGGACGGTGTCCTTCAGCGACTCCCCCTTCTCCACCGAGGAGCCCGTGGCCTTGACCGTGACGACGTCGGCCGAGAGCCGCTTGGCGGCGATCTCGAAGGAGGACTGCGTGCGGGTCGAGGCCTCGTAGAAGAGGTTGACGACCGTCCGCCCGCGCAGGGCCGGGACCTTCTTGATCTCCCGCCCGGCCACCGCCTCGAAGGAGGCGGCGCGGTCGAGGATGCGCTCGATGTCCGTGCGGGAGACGTCCTCGATCGAGAGGAGATTCCTCACGCCTCGGCCCTCGCCGGCTTCGGCACGGTGACCGTGACCTCGTCGGTGCCGTCGACCTCCTGCACCCGCACGTTCACGCGCTCGCCGACCGCGGTCGGCAGGTTCTTGCCCACGTAGTCGGGGCGGATCGGCAGCTCGCGGTGGCCGCGGTCGGCGAGGACGGCGAGCTGGACCCGGGCCGGGCGCCCGTAGTCGAAGATCGCGTCGATGGCGGCGCGCACGGTGCGGCCCGTGTACAGGACGTCGTCGACGACGATGACGCTCACCCCGTCGAGCGCGAAGTCGAGGTGGGAGGCGTGGACCTCGGGCGCGTCGCGCAGGCTCACGTCGTCGCGGTAGAAGGCGATGTCGATGTCCCCGAGCGGGACCTCCTCGCCGGCGAGCTCGGAGACGAGCGGGTGCAGGCGCGAGGCGAGCACGGCGCCCCGGGTGTGGATCCCGACCAGCGCGAGCGGGCGGCCGGGATTCTTCTCGGCGATCTCGTGCGCGATCCGCACGAGTGTGCGGCGCATGTCGTCCCGATCAAGGACAACCCGGGCGGGCTTCACTGCGTACTCCTTCCTGGTCTCACGGGACCGGGTTAAAGGATCTCTGAAACGCTGCGCATGCGAGGCTATCAGCGCCGGGCGGACGGAAGCGGCGGGAGGCGTGTTCAGGGCCGCTGGATGTCGAGCGTGACGGTCGAGCCGAGCTCGAGCGAGGTCCCCGCCGTCGGGTCGGAGGCCGCGACCTCCCAGTTGTGGGAGCGGATGACGCCGAGCAGGCCGCCGCCCGAGTGCTTGACGATGAAGCCGGCGCGCTTGACCCGCTGCTCGGCGATGTCGAGCCGGTCGCCCACGACGTCCGGCACGGCGGTTGAGGCGATGACGCGCCCGCCCGTGGTCGTCGTGTCCGCGGGCGGCGCTGCCACGCGCTCGGTGACGGTGCGCACGCGCGGGCCCGAGTGCCCGAGCGTCGCGGCGAGGACGATGCCCGCGAGCAGCCCCGCGGCCACGGCCAGCGCGTAGTTCAGCGGGGTGCCGCGCGGGAACCCGGTCACCGGCGCTCCCACCGCGTGAGCGAGGGCTCGCCGCGCTCGGGCAGCGGGACCTCGATCGTGTCGAAGTCGCGCGGGACCTCGGTGGCGGGGAAGACGGCGCGCGCCTCCTCGCGGATCTCCGGCCCGAAGTAGCGGGCGGAGAGATGCACGAGCGCGAGCAGGCGCACGCCCGCGCGGTGGGCGAGCTCGGCCGCCGCGGTCGCCGTGGAGTGGCCGGTCTGGGCGGCGCGGACGGCCTCCTCCCCCGCGAAGGTCGCCTCGTGGACGAGCACGTCAGCCTCGCGCGCGGCGATCTCCGTCGTCTCGCACGGGGTCGTGTCGCCCGAGAGGACGACCTTCCGCCCGGCGCGCGCGGCGCCCATGACCGCAGCGGACGTCACGCCGCCGACCTCCTCTCCGCGCTGCAGGCGCCCGAAGTCGGGGCCGGGCCGGACGCCGAGCGCCGCTGCGCGCTCGGGGTCGAAACGGCCGGGGCGCGGGTCCTCGACGACGGCATAGCCGAGCGCCGGGCCGCGATGGCGGACGGGAAAGGAGGCGATCCGGTACCCGTCGCGCTCGACGACCTCGTCAGGCTCGAGCTCGGAGAAGGCGAGCGGGTAGCCGATGCGCCCGTAGGCCACGCGCACGCTCGCCATGAGCTCACGCAGCCCCGGCGGCCCGTAGACGGTCAGCGGCCGCTCGCGCTCGCGCAGGTCGAGCGTCTTCAGCATTCCCGGGAGCCCCAGCCAGTGGTCGGCGTGGAAGTGGGTGAGGAACACGAGGTCGAAGTCGGGCAGGCCGGCGGAGCGCAGGAGCTGGCGCTGGGTTCCCTCCCCGCAGTCGAACAGGATCTGCTCCCCGCCGCGCCGCACGACCACGGCGGGCAGCCCGCGGCGGGCGGCGGGCACCGAGCCGGCCGTGCCGGCGAAGAAGACGGAGAGGTCGGTCAATCGAGGGCGAGATGCCGAAAGGCAAGGGCGCCATCCTCGGCGCGGAGGAGCCCCATCGTATGCCGGGGCTGGCGGCGGCGGTCGGTCGGGCTGCCCGGGTTGAAGATCTGAAAGCCGTCGGCCGCCGTCTCGTGCAGCGGGATGTGGGAGTGGCCGAAGACGACGGCATCGCACGCGGGGAACAGCTCGCGCAGGCGCTCCGTCCGCCCCGCCGCCCTCCGGGCGTCGTGGATCATCCCGATCCGGGCGCCCGCCGCCTCCACCTCGCGGGTGGCGGGAAGCCTGGCCCGGACGTCTGGGCCGTCCACGTTGCCGTGCACCGCGAGCACGGGCGGTCCGTAGGCCCCGAGGGCGGCGAGCACCTCGGCCTTAGCGATGTCCCCGGCGTGGAGGATCATGTCGGCGGTCTCGAGCTCGGCCTCGCACGCGCGCGGCAGGCGGCGCCGGCCGCGGGGAAGGTGCGTGTCGGAGATGACGGCGATGCGCATCCGCGCTCAGGCGGGCAGCTCGCCGTGCTCCTCCTCGAGCGCGGCGAGATCGAGCAGGTCGCGAGGCCGGCCGGCCAGTCGCTTGAGCGCGACGAGGCTCCGCAGGCCGGCGATCGGCACGGCACCGTGGCCGAGATCAGCGGTCAGCGCCCCGGCCGCGACGGTGGCGAAGTCGAGCGGCGCGACCCCCTCGCGGACGAGGTCGACGAGGCCGCCCCGCGTCCAGACGCGCACGTGATCGCGGGCCACTTCCGCGACGGTCGGGGGGTAGCCCCCGACCGTCATCCTCGCGCCCAGCTCCAGGAGGGCCTCGAGGCAGCGGGCATCGTTCTCCCGGCTGTCGGGGACGAGCAGGCCGACGTCCTCGGTCGCTCGCAGGAAGCGGTGCGCGATGACCGCGAAGCCCCCGATGACGACGAAGCGGGCGCCGGCCGCGAGAAAGGCAGCGGTGACGGTCTCGAAGTCCGGCTCAGACGGGCCGTTCACCCGGATTCACCAGGGCGTGGCGCAGGCGGGCCGCCTGGCGCGAGAGGGCGACGCCGCGGCGGAGCAGCGACTCGACCGGCTCGTCCGCAGCCGGGCGCAGGAGCTCGCGCTTCTCGGCGTTGAGCCGTTCCCACTCGGTGGCCCCGGGACGCAGGAGGGTCTTGTGGGGCTCCGGCATGCCGGTCGTATGGTACGTGCCGAGCGGGCCTCCGGCGCGGCGGGATAAGCTCACATCCGACCCATCCCGCGCCCGTAGCTCAGTGGATAGAGCGCTTGCCTCCGGAGCAAGAGGCCGCTGGTTCGAATCCAGCCGGGCGCGCTTGAAGATCCGGGCTTCGGGCCCTGAGCCAAAACGCCGCTAGTGCCCAATAGTGCCCAATCAAGTCACGAGCCGGGGCGGGCCGCAGGACTGCATTCGCGCCCTCGCATGGCACGTTCGAGGCGTACGGCCAGGAACGATGGGGTCTCGCGTCCGACGGCCTACCGGCTCATGGATTCAGCCGAGGTCGCCGGGGTCTTGTCTCCAAATGGAGACACTGCGCCTCGGTCCGAG
The DNA here is from genome assembly GCA_038276395.1 of Solirubrobacterales bacterium. GTDB lineage: Bacteria > Actinomycetota > Thermoleophilia > Solirubrobacterales > Solirubrobacteraceae > JBBQAA01. The sequence goes on from JBBQAA010000059.1 coordinate 15,814, forward strand.
GCCGTCGCCCGCGAGCTCGCTCCCCCTCCGCGAAGCCGCCGGGCCAACTCCGGGAGGCGTGGAGCGAAGCTGTCGAGCAGCACGCGCCTTTAGACAGGCTCGGCGGCGACCTCTGCCGTTGCTCGCGACACGCTTTGCGTCCCCGCCGTGACCGAGCAGCACGCGAAGCCTCTCCCTCTCCCCGGCCTCACGAGACATCGCGTGCGCGTACAGCCGCAGCGTGAACGCCGGGTCGGTGTGCCCGAGCTGCCCCATGACGTAGCGCGGGTCCTCGCCCGTCGAGACGAGCAGCGACGCGAAGCTGTGGTGCAGCCCGTGGGCGGTCAGACACTCCGGTAGCGGCACGAGGTCGGCCCCCGCCCGCCGCAAGTTCGCGCGCTCGACGACCGGCAGCAGGCTGCTCGGCGCGGCCGGGCGCTCGGCGAACATCTTCCGCGACATCACTCCGCTCATCCTGACCGGGGGGACCGCCTCGCCGCGAGCGCCGGGCTGTTCGTCTCCGGGCTCGGCCGCCTGGTCGCCGGCTTCTCCGCGAGCAGGGCGTCACCCGGGGCTACGCGCCGTACTACGACGCTGGGGTCATCGCCTGGGGCGCGCACGAGCGCGCGCTCATCTAGCCGATCCAGCCCTGCCCGGTCGTCCCCACGGAGACCTGTCCGTTCTACCTGGACCAGATCTCCTCCTGGTACATCCCCCAGGCGGGCGGACGCTGCTCGTCAGCGACCCGCGCCGGGGGGACAACGGCGTGCGAGACGACGGTACGGGCGCCCGCTCGCGCGGCGCCAGATCGACGGCCCGGTCTACGTCTACGGGGACGACATCGCCCGGCACTTCGCCGGCCAGGCCGGGCACGGCTAGCGGCGCGGCCGGCTACTCGTAGGCGAGCGCCTCGAGCGGCCGCAGCCGCGCCGCCCGCCGGGCGGGGAGGATCGCCGCGAGCAGGCCGACGAACCAGGCGGCGAGGAGAAAGGTCACGAGCGAGCCGACGGGCAGCGTGAAGGCGACGAAGTCGATGCGAGCGGCGAGCAGGGCGCCAAGCACGATCCCGAGCGCGATTCCGATCGCCGAGCCGATGAAGGCGGTGATGACGCTCTCGTGACGGATCATCCGGCGGATCTGCCCGCGCGTCATCCCCACGGCGCGGAGCATCCCGATCTCCCGCGTGCGCTCGAAGACGGACAGCACGAGCGTGTTGACGATCCCGAACAGCGAGACGACGACCGAGAGCGCGAGCAGCACGTAGAGGATGTTGAGGACGCTCTTCAGGCCCGAGATCTGGTTCTCGACGAACCTCTGACGGGTCTGGACCTTCGCGTTCGGGAACGCGCGCAGCGCGCGGCGGAGCGCAGCCTGCCGGGCGGGGCTCTCCCCCCCGGCCGTCTTGACAAACGTGAACAGGTTCTCGGGCTCCGGCGTGAACGAGTCGAGGGTCGCGGCCGAGAGCGTGACCGGACCGAAGGGTGAGCCGCCCGCAGGCGGCTCGAAGATCCCGCGGATGCGCACGACCGTGCTGCGACCGGTGGCGAAGCTCAGCTTGACCGGCGAGCCCAGGCGCAGGTGGTGTTTCTTGGCGTAGCCGTCGTCGGTGAACGCGCCGTCCGCGCCGAGCTCGCCGAGCGCGGCCTGGGAGCCCGCCTTCCACTTGAGCGTGATGACCCGCTCGATCGCCGGCTCGACCGCGGTGACCTGCTCGTTTGACCCGAAGGCGCGCGCCTGCCCGCTGCGCACGCTCGCCGCGGCGACGACGCCCGGGGCGCGCGCCGCTGCCCGCCCGGCGCCCGGCGAGAGCGGCGAGAAGTTGTTCTGCGCGGTCACCGCGTAGTCGCTCGTGAAGATGTCCGTGACCGCGCCCTTGAAGTTGGCGATGACGCCGGCCGCGAGCATCGCCACGAGCGTCACGAGGGCGAGGCCGATCATGAGCGCCGAGGCCGTCGAGGCCGTCCGCTGCGGGTTTCGCCGCGAGTTCTCCCGCGCGAGGACCCCGACCTCCCCGGCGATGCGCGTCGCGGGCCAACCGAGGACGTTCGCCATCGCCGGCACGAAGCGGGAGGACAGCAGGGCCACGCCGAGGAACACGAGCAGCGCCCCGACCCCCATCCAGGCGAGGACCGCGGCGGTGCTCTGCGCTACGAAGAGCCCGAGCAGCACGGCGGCGAAGCCGAGGACGGCGACCGCCGCTGAGCCCTGGGTGCGGTAACGGGCAAAGCGCCCTTCGGGCAGCGTCGCGCCCTCGCGCACGGCGGCGATCGGCGGCACGCGCGTGGCGCGGAGCGCCGGCCGCAGGCCGGCGAGGACGGTGACGAGGACGCCGACGGCGAGCGCCACCTCGATCGTGCGGGCCCTGACGAGGATCCCCTGGTTCGGCAGCGTGAACCCGAAGGCGTCGAAGAGCGAGAACAGCCCGCGCGCGAGCCCGAGCCCCACGCCGAGGCCGACGACCGAGGCGAACGCCGCGACGACGAGCGACTCGAGGAGGATCGAGCGGAGCACCTGGCGGCGCGAGGCGCCGAGCGTGCGCAACGTGGCGAACTCCCGCGTGCGCTGGGCGATCGTGATCGAGAGCGAGTTGGCGATGACGAAGGAGCCGACGAACAGCGCGATCCCCGCAAAGACGAGCAGGAAGGTGCGCAGGAACGAGAGGAAGCTCGTGGTCGAGCTCGCGTTCTTCGTCGCCTGCTGGGTGCCCGTGCGCACCGCGGCGCTCCTGGGCAATACGGGCCGGATCCGCCGGACGAGCGCCCGCGGCGAGAGCCCGGGCACCGCGCTCACGCGGATGTCGTCGAGCTTCCCCACCTTGCCGAACAGCCGCTGGGCGGTAGCGAGGCGAAAGCCGGCGAGCGTCGCGCCCCCGAGGGAGCCCGAGGAGCCGAAGGTGACGAGGCCGGAGATGCTCAGGCGCCGGGCCGGGCCGCGCGCCTGGACCCCGATCCGCTCGCCCACGGTCAGGTCCTTCTTCTTCGCCGTGCCCGTGTCGACCACGACCTCGCCCTCGGCCGGCCAGCGACCCGACTGCAGCTTCAGCGAGTTGAACCGGGGCTTGTCGGGATCGACGCTGAACCCGAGGTTCGGGGCGCCGCCGAAGGAGATGGCCTTGCCGTCCTTGACGAGCTGCGTGGAGGAGGAGACGCCGCCGAGCGCGTCCTTGACGCCCGGCACCCGCTTGATCCGGGCCAGCAGCGACTGGTCGAAGGGCGGTGGCGTCGCGCTGTCCCCCCCGCCCCCGCCGCCGCTCGAGGCGCCGGCGTCGATGGCGTTCCGGCCCGTGATCGTCGCGTCCGTGCCCCGGTAGACGGTCTGGAAGATCGAGTCGAAGGCGCCGGTGATCGAGTCGGTGAGGACGTAGGTCCCGGCCACGAGGGCGACGCCGAGCACGATCGCGAACGCGGTCAGCGCGGAGCGGAGCTTGCGGGTGGCGAGGCCCTTGAGCGCGACGGAGAGCACGGGCCGCAGACGCTAGCCGGAGCGCATCGACGGAGGGGTCAGGAGACGGTCAGCTCCCGGGCCAGGGTGACGCCCGCGGTGCGCTGCGGGGCCTCGAGGGCCGCGAGCGCCCGCTCGTGGTCCGGCAGGGAGAACACCGAGCCGTCGTGCAGGACCATGAGGAAGCGATCGAAGCGCCGCAGGAAGGCGCGGTCGTGGGAGACCGCGACGACCGTCCCCTCGAAGGCCTCGAGCGCGGCCTCGAGCGCCTCGGCGGAGTCGATGTCGAGGTTGTCGGTCGGCTCGTCGAGCAGCAGGAGGTTCCGGCCCTCGAGCTCCAGGCAGAGGATCTCGAGCCGCGCCTTCTGCCCACCGCTCAGCGTGTCGTAGGAGCGCCGGGCGGCGTCGGCGAGGCCGTAGCGGGCGAGCGCGCTCATCGCCTCCTGCTCGGCGCCCGTACGCCGCTTGACCACCTCGAGCACCCCCTGGCCGAGGAGGTCCGGGCGCCGGCCGAGCTGGGTGAAGAACCCCGTCGAGACGCGGTTGCCGACGCGGAGCTCGCCGGAGTCGGGCGGGCGCTCGCCGGCGAGCATGCGCATGAGGTGGGTCTTCCCCGAGCCGTTCGGCCCGACCAGCCCGACGCGCTCGCCGAAGTGGATCTCTTCGGAGAAGGGCCGGACGAGGCCGTCGATCTCGACCGCGCGCAGGTCGAGCACGCGCCGCGCGGAGTCGCCGCCGCGGATCCGCACCTTGATCGTCCGGTCGGGCACCGGGGGCGGCGGCGGCTCGGCGGCGAAGCGCCTCCAGCGCGTCTCGGCGGCGTCCGCCCGCTTGGCCCAGTCCGGCGAGTACCTCGCGCGCTCCTTGAACAGCCGCACGAGCTCGCGCAGCCTCCGCTCCTCGGCCTGCCAGCGGGCGAGCACGTCGCCCAGGCGGCGCTGGCGGGCCGCACGAGACTCGGTGTAGGTGGCGTAGGAGCCGCCGTGGACCCAGGCGCAATGGCCCTCCAGCGTGACGATGCGCGTGACCGCGGCCGCCAGCACCGCCCGGTCGTGGGAGATCATGAGCACGGTCTTCCGCGACTCGGCGATGCGGCGCTCCAGGCGCCGTTTCGCCGGCACGTCGAGGAAGTTGTCCGGCTCGTCGAGCAGGAGCACGTCGGCGTCGGAGCCGAGGATCAGCTCAAGCACGAGGCCCTTCCGCTCCCCGCCCGACAGCGTCAGCGCCGGGCGGTCCCCCAGCTCCGCGAGCCCGCTCCGCACAGCCGTGCGGCAGGCGGCGTCCCAGCGCGCCTCGAGCTCGTAGCCGCCGAGGTCAGACCACTCGGCCACGGCGCTCCCGAGCTCGATACCCGCCGCGGCGTCACCGTCGGCGAGCCGGCGCTCCGCGGCGAGCAGGCGCAGGCCGGCGCGGCGAAGCGGGACGGGCGCGACGCCGAGCAGCAGCTCCCGGACCGAGGCCGAAGGGTCCGTGCCCGGCGATCCGGCCCCGACGTCCTGGGGCATGTGGGCGACCCGGCCGCCCGCCGTGGCGGCGCCTTCGGCGGCGGGCAGCTCGCCGGCGAGGACGCGGAGCAGCGTGCTCTTCCCCACGCCGTTCACGCCGACGAGGCCCGCGTGGTCACCGGGCGCGAGGCGGAAGGAGACGCCCTCGAAGAGGAGCTCTCCCCCGGGATGCGCGAACGCCAGGTCCGAGACGGCGATGTGGGCCACGGCGGCAGTATGCGACGGCAGCGCCCTTCGGGCCGGCCCGGCGGGCTCAGACGGCCTGAGGGGCGGCGGCGCCCGCGGGCGCTGCGAGCGTCGCCGGCGACCCGGAGGCGGGCAGGCGCACGGTGAACACGGCGCCGCCGCCGGGGGCGCCCGCCGCCGCGACCGATCCGTGGTGGGCGGCGACGATCCCCGCAACGATCGCGAGGCCGAGCCCCGCCCCGGCCTTCCCGCGCTCGCGGCCGGCCTCGGCGCGCCAGAAGCGCTCGAAGAGCGCCACGTCCTCCCCGCGCGGCAGCCCGGGGCCGTGGTCGCGCACAGCGAGCTCGACCTCCCCGGCCACGCGGCGCACGGCGAGGTCGATCGGCGTGCCTTCCGGGGTGTGCACGAGCGCGTTGCGCACGAGGTTGCCGAGGACCTGGCGCAGGCGGTCCTCGTCGCCGAGGACGGTCGTCCCGCGCTCCGGGGCGGAGAGCGCGACCTCGCGGTCGGGCGCGATCGCCCGCGCGTCGGCCGCGGCGTCGCGGGCGAGCGCGGCGAGCTCCACCGGCATCCGCACGTCGTCGCGGACCTCGTCGAGGCGGGCGAGCGTCAGCAGGTCCTCGACGAGGACCCCCATGCGCTTGGCCTCGTCCTCGATGCGACGCATCGTCGCCTCGCGATCCTCCTCGGCCACGGCGCCCATCCCGAAGAGCTCGGCGTAGCCGCGGATCGAGGCGAGCGGGGTGCGCAGCTCGTGCGAGGCGTCGGCCACGAAGCGGCGCAGGCGGTCCTCGCTCGCCTCGCGCTCGGAGAACGCCGACTCGAGACGGGAGAGCATGGCGTTCAGCGCCAGGCCGAGGCGCCCGACCTCCGTCCGCGACGTCGCGGGCTCGACGCGCCGGGAGAGGTTGCCGCCCGCGATGTCGCCGGCGGTGCGGGAGATCCGCTCGAGCGGACGGAGGCCGAGGCGGACCACGAGCGCGGCGCCGAGGCCGAGGGCGAGCAGCACGCCGCCGATGACGAGCGCCTCGACGAGACGCAGGCGGGCGAGGGTCTGGTCCATCTCCCGCAGGGGCACCGCCACGACGAGCTCGCCGGCGGCGTCGGGGGAGGACACGGCAAGCACGCGGAAGCGCCCCTCGCCGCGGCGGGCGCCGACGGTCAGCAACCGTCCCGGCGGGATCGACGTCGGCAGGCGCGGGAGGGCGTAGACCCTCGGCTGGTAGCCGAAGACGACGCCGGCTCCGATGGTGCGCCCGCTCGCCACCCGCTGCTCCCCGTAGGTGCCGGGGGGAAGGTTGACATCCCCCCCGGGGCCCCCTGGGCCGCCGTGGTCGCCGCCGTCGAGCTGGTGGCCGATAGCGGGAACGGCGGAGCGGACCTGGGCGTCCACGCGCGTCTGGAGGAAGGAGCGCTGCTCGAGGTAGGTGATCCCGCCGAGCAGGAGCAGGCCGGCGGCGCCGAGCGCGAGCAGCCCGGCGATGAGCCGCGCGCGCAGCGAGGAGAGCATCGTCCCGGGCTAGTCCCGCGGCCGGCGCAGGGCGTAGCCCACGCCGCGGACCGTGTGGATGAGCGGCGGCCCGTGCTTGTCGAGCTTCTTGCGCAGGTAGGAGATGTAGGTCTCGAGCACGCGCGCGTCGCCGCCGAAGTCATAGCTCCAGACGTGGTCGAGGAGTTGCGGGCGCGTGAGCACCCGGCGCGGATTGAGGAGCAGATAGCGCAGCAGGCGGTACTCCGTGGCCGTGAGATCGATCGGCTGGGCGGCGCGCGTGACCTCACGGGTGTCCTCGTCGAGCTCGAGGTCCTCGAAGGTCAGCCGCCCGGACTCGGCCTCGGCCGCGCCCGAGCGCCGCAGGACGGCGCGGATGCGCGCCACGAGCTCCTCGAGGGAGAAGGGCTTCGTGACGTAGTCGTCGCCGCCCATCGTCAGGCCGCGCACCTTGTCGTCGGCGGCGTCGCGGGCGGTGAGGAAGATGATCGGCACGTGCGCGCGCTGCGCGCCGAGGCGCCGGGCGACCTCGAAGCCCTCCATGTCGGGAAGCATCACGTCGAGCACCATCAGATGGGGCCGGAAGGAGGCGACGGCGGCGAGCGCCTCGCGGCCGGTCCCCGCGGACTCGACCGCGAAGCCCTGGTAGCGCAGCGCCATGGAGACGACGTCGGCGATGTTCGGCTCGTCGTCGACGACGAGGACGCGATGGGTCGGCGGGGCTTCAGTGACGCTCATGGTGCCCATGGTGCCGCGCGGAGCTGGGGAGTTCCTGAGAGGCCCCGGCCGACCCGGCCTGCCACCGAGGCCCGGACTCTCGCTCCGGCCCCGCGCGGATCGCGGCGGGGCACACCGGAGCCTGGGGATCAGGAAGCGGGCGTTCTCGAAGCGGGTGGACAGGAATGGTCCCCAGGGCGATCATTTCTGTCCACCCGCGCTGCACGGACCGCTCGGTGGACGGCTGTGCTCACCGGGTGGACGTTCCTGTCCGGAGGGCCATCAGCAGCGCGGGCCGCGACCCGCCGAGCGCTGACTTTCCCATCTCGGGCGCCGCGTGGGCGCCCGGTTACTCCTCGACCTCGATCCCGTTCCAGAACGCCACGTGATCCTTGATCTGCGCCGCGGCCTCCTTCGGCTCCGGGTAGAACCAGGCGGCGTCGGGGTTCTCCTTGCCGCCCGCGCTCACCGTCAGGTAGCTCGCCGTGCCCTTCCACGGGCAGACGGAGGTCGTCTCGCTCTCGGACAGGACATCGTCCTTGACCGAGTCGCGGGGGAAGTAGTGGTTGCCTTCGACGACGACGGTGTCGTCGCTCTCGGCGATCACCTCGCCGTTCCATGTCGCTGTAGCCATGCCCTCTGCCTACCCACCGCCTCCACGGTGTAGTCGAGCGCGTATGAGAGCTCGGCGCGATCGTCCCACGCCGTCTTGCCGTGCGTCCCCACGCCGTCGGGGATGAACCCGAGCGGCGGGCGGGTGCTCGCCCGGGCGAGGATCGCCGCGAGCATCCGGTGGGCGAGCGGCGCCCACCACCCCGGGTGCGCGCAGCGCCCGGCCCGGCCGCTCGCGCACAGCTCCGCCAAGCGGTAGAGCCCGGCGGCGCTCACGGCGCCGGCGCTCGTGTCGGGCAGCGCGCCGGCCGGGGCGTCGTAGTCCCAGCGCGGGATCCCGCTCGCCGGCAGCCGCCGGCGCACGAACCCCGCGACGGCCTCGGCGCGGGCCCGCAGCCCGCGGGCCTGCAGCTCGCCCGCCGCCACGGTCAGGCCGTAGAGCGCCCAGCCCTGCCCGCGCGCCCAGGTCGAATCGGCACGCAGGCCCTGGTGGGTCTCGCGGAAGAGGACGCGCCCCGTCCGCCGGTCGAGGTGGACCGACTGGGTCGTCCCGCCGTCCGGGCGGACGAGCAGCCGCGCCACCCCCCGCGCGGCGCGGGCGGCGGCAGCGCGGGCGCGGGCGTCGTGGCGGACCCGGGCGTCCCAGACGAGCAGCGGCAGGTTCATCAGCGAGTCGACGATCGTGTCGGCCTCGGTCCGCGAGGGCAGCTTCGGCCGCGTCGGCAGCGTCCCCGCCCCAGGGTTCGAGGCGAGCACGGCCCGCAGGCCGCGCGCGGCGCGCAGCGCGCTCGCGCGGCCCGGCCGCCAGCCCGTGCGCTGCCACGCGGCGAGGGAGGACTCCCCGTAGAGGAAGCCGAGGTCGTGGGTCCGCCAGCCCTCGGCGCCGAGGTTCGCGCGCGTGCGGGCGAGCGCCCACCGCCGGAAGAGCCCGGGCGAGACCCCGAGGGCGCTCGCTCGCCACAGCGCGCCGGCGAGGAAGCCGCGGGTCCAGAAGCCGGCGTCGAGATGCAGGCGGTTGCGCGCGTCGGTGCCGAGGAGGAACCCACCGGGCGGGACGCGCGACTGGAGCTCGGCCAGGCGGTGCAGCAGGAGCAGGCCGCGGTCGGCGCGCAGCGTGACGAGCAGGCCGCCGACCCGCGTGCCCGCGGAGACGGCGAAGCGCCCTCCCGTCCCCACCGCCTCCACGTGCTCCGCGTGCGCGATGCGGCGCGTTCCCCGGCCCAGCCTGAGGATCCCCACCCCGCCGGCCGGCGGCGTGACGTCGGCCGAGAGCGCCCACGCCTTCGCCGGCAGCGGCCGGGAATATCCGCGGGCCGAGGCAGGTGAGCGCCCGCAGCCGGCCCCCGCCAGCGCGAGCGCAGCGACCGCCGCCAGCACGGGCGCCCGGCTCCCCACGCGACTACGCGCCGCCCGCGACCGCCGGGAGGATCGTCACCTCGTCGCCGTCCTCGACTTCCGTGTCGAGGCCGTCGAGGAAGCGGACGTCCTCCTCCCCGAGGTAGACGTTGACGAAGCGGCGCAGGCCGGCGCCCTCCTCGGAGATCCGCTCGCGCAGCTCGGGGAACTCCTCGTAGAGGCCGTCGAGCACCTCGCCGACGGTGTCGCCGTCGACGGCCGCCTCCGCCTCCCCGCCGGTGGCCGAGCGGAGCTGGGTCGGGATCTTGACCGTGATCGCCATTCAGGCGGGAACGCTATTGCGCTCCCAGGCCGCCTCGAAGGCCTCGTAGCGCGGCGCGATCGTGTCCACCGCGAACGTCCCGCGGGCGCAGTCGATCGTCTTCAGCCCGTCGCCCGTGATGAGCAGGACGACGCGCTCGGCGGGGTCGATCTCCCCCCGCTCGGCGAGCTTCCGGAGTACCGCGGTCGTGACCCCGCCCGCGGTCTCCGTGAAGATCCCGGTCGTCTCGGCCAGGAGCTTTACCCCCGCGCGGATCTCGTCGTCGCTCACCTCGTCGACGCCGCCGCCGGTCCGCCGCGCGAGGTCAAGCGCGTAGGGGCCGTCGGCCGGGTTCCCGATCGCCAGCGACTTGGCGATCGTGTCGGGCTTGACGGGCCGGCAGACCTCCGCGCCGCTCGCCCACGCGCTCGCCACCGGATTGCAGCCCGTGGCCTGGGCGCCGTTCATCGCCGGCAGCTCGCCGCTCAGCAGGCCGAGGTCGAGCCACTCCTGGAAGCCGAGCCCGACCTTGGTGAACAGAGAGCCCGAGGCGATCGGAGAGATGACGCGGTCGGGCAGCTCCCAGCCGAGCTGCTCGGCGATCTCGTAGGCGATCGTCTTCGAGCCCTCCGCGTAGTAGGGGCGCATGTTGACGTTGACGAACGCCCAGGGCTGCTCGCCCGAGACCTCGGTGCACAGCCGGTTGACGTCGTCGTAGTTGCCGCGCACGGCCATCAGGCGCGTGCCGTAGATCCCCGTGGCGAGGATCTTCGCCTCCTCGAGGTCTGCGGGGATGAACACGCAGGACTCGAGCCCCGCCGCGGCCGAGTGGGCGGCCACGGCGTTGGCCAGGTTGCCGGTCGAGGCGCAGGCGATCGTCTCAAAGCCGAGCTCGAGCGCCCGCGCGAGCGCGACGGCGACGACGCGGTCCTTGAACGAGTGGGTCGGGTTGGCGGCGTCGTTCTTGACCCACACCTCGCGCAGTCCGAGGCGCGCGGCCAGGCGGTCGGCGCGCAGCAGCGGCGTCAGGCCGGGCTGCAGGCCGTCGCGGGGCGTCTCGCTGAGCGGCAGGAAGTCGGCGTACCGCCAGATCGAGCTCGGGCCCGCCTGGATCCGCCAGCGCGCGGCGGCGGGGTCGAAGTCGGGTGCTCGCTCCGCGTAGCGGACCTCGAGCGGGCCGAAACAGCGCTCGCAGACGTAGCTCGCGTCGAGCGGGTACTCGGTCCTGCATTCCTTGCACCGAAGTGATTCGGGCGGCATATGAAACCTCCGCCTTGGTCGAATAAGACGGAGGAACGGATGTGGCGCGCCCTCCAGTCCACATCTCCCAGGCTGTCCGTGATGGTCAGTCTGATGGAATTGGCACCTTTTTCGCTCTCCCCGCGGGGAGCGGCGAAGTGGTTGCCGGGGTTTCAACGGGCCAGTCCCTCCACCCCTCTTGATGCGCACTGCTATGTGGTCTGCAGCCTACCACGGGAGGTAGACTCCCGCGGGGCGGCGAATACAACGAGCGCCCCACTTCCCCCCATGACCGACGAGCCGCGAAGTCCCCGTGCCGAACCTCCCGAAGCCACGCCTGCGCAGGCCGGGGTCGCGCACCCGCGCCGCCGGCCACCACGCTGAGCCCGAGGTCTCCCGCGTCGAGACCGCCGCCGGCGAGGGCCTCTGCTGGGTCAACATCGAACGCCCGCGTCAGAGCGAGCGCGCCTGGCTCGAGGAGCACTACCCGCAGTTCCACCCGCTGGACTACGAGGACGTCTTCTCGCGCAACCAGCGCCCGAAGATCGACGAGTACCCGGACTACCTGTTCATCGTCCTGCACTTCCCGCGCTTCGACAAGGCCGTCGGGCGCCTGAACGCGGCCGAGCTCGACATCTTCGTCGGGCCGGACTTCCTCGTCACCCTGCCCAACGAGCCGATCCAGCCGGTCGAGTACCTCTTCGAGCGCGTCAAGGCCGACGAGGCGGAGCGCGAGAGCCTGTTCGGCAAGGGCACGGGCTACCTGCTCTACAAGATCGTCGACGCCTGCGTGGACGCCTCCTTCCCGATGCTCTCGAAGATGGGCCACAAGCTCGGCCGCATCGAGGAGGTGATCTTCGAGGGGGAGCGCTCCCGCGAGTCCGTGCGCGAGATCTCGAACGTCAAGCAGGAGATCATCAACTTCCGCTCGATCGTTCGCCCGCAGCGCGCGGTGATGGGCGATCTCGAGCGCACCAAGCAGCGCTACCTACCCGACGAGCTCGACGTCTACTTCGACGACATAAACGACGCCTCGGAGCGCATCTGGCAGATGCTCGAGGGCTTCAAGGAGACGGTCGAGGCGCTCGAGGTCACGAACGAGTCCGTGCTCTCCCACGGCCTGAACGACGTGCTGCGCGTGCTGACCGTCCTCTCCGTGGTCTTCCTGCCGCTGACGCTCATCGCCTCGATCTGGGGCATGAACGTGCGCGTGCCGGGCCAGCAGCAGATCGGCGCCTTCTGGATCATCATCGGCGTCATGGTCGTCATCCTCGGCGGGATGGTGGCGTTCTTCCGCCGCCGCGGCTGGCTGTAGGGCGCGCCGGACGCTCAGGACTCGGTCAGTCTCTCCGGGGCACCCTGCTGTCCTCGGCTCGGACCGAGGTTCAAGACTTGCCGCTACTGCACAAGAACTGGGACGACCATGTCGTCAATGCCGAGGACGTGTCGCGCACCGAGGCGTTCGTTGAGCTGCGCGATCGCATCCTTGCCCTCGCCGCCCCGCGGCCCGAGGACGTCGTCGTCGATCTCGGGGCGGGGACAGGACTCCTGACGCTGGCGTTCGCGCCTCGCGTGCGGCGGGTCTGGGCCATCGACATCTCCCCCCGATGTGCGACTACCTGATGACGAAGGCGGCGAGCAACGGGCTCTCCAACGTCACTGCCGCGGTCGCGACCGTCACGAGCCTGCCGCTGGGCGACGGCGTGGCCGATCTCGTGATCTCCAACTACTGCTTTCACCACCTGCGCGACTCCGAGAAGGATCGCGCGCTCGACGAGATCCGCCGAGTGCTCGTGCCCGGCGGCCGGGTCGTCTTCGCCGACATGATGTTCCGCGTCGGGTTGGCGCGGCCGCGCGATCGCGCCGTCGTCCTCTCGAAGCTCCGTCTGCTCCTCAGCCACGGCCTCCCGGGCGCCCGCCGGGTGCTTCGCCACGTAGCTCGGCAGCTCACCGGCCGCGGCGAGCATCCGGCCGGGTCGGACTGGTGGGCGAGCGCCCTCGTCCGCCATGGCTTCTCCGATGTTCACGTCGACCTCTTGGCCCACGAGGGCGGGGTGGCCACGGCGCGCTACCTCGGAGCTCTTCGCCGCGGGCTGAGCGTCGAGCACCGCCGCGCCGTCGTGGGTTGACCCGGCTCCGCGGGACGAGCGCTCGTCTGCGCCGCCGCCGCGCGGTGCTCGGCGGGGGGCTGCTCCTGACGGTGGCGAGCGTCGTGGTGCTCTCCGCCTCCGGCGCCCGAGGCGGAGCGGACCCTCATCTTTCTGCGAGAGAAGCCGTCGAGTTCAGCGCACCGGCCCGGGTGTCGGTGACGCGGGTGAGCCTCGCCCTGGCCTTCGTTCACAGAGCCGCGAACCGGCCGCACCGGATCCACGCGCCGGTGATACCCCAGGCGCTCCACAACGACTGCGAGGCGGCCGCGCTGGCGAGCCTCCTGGCGAGCACGGGAGTCCACGCGGGCCAGCGCCGTCTGCAGTCGGAGCTGCCGCGCAGCGGACCGCTTGACCCGGTGTGGCGGCGAGGGAGGAGGATCTGGGGAGATCCTGAGCTGGGGTTCGTCGGGCGCACCGACGGCGGCGGGCCGGCGGGGGGCTTCGGCGTCTATCAGCGCCCCGTGGCCGCCGTCGCCGCCCGGCACGGTCGGCCGCTGAGCGACCTCACGGGACTCGCTCCCGCGCTGCTGTACCGTCATCTGCAGGCGGGCTTCGCCGTCGAGGCGTGGGTCGGGCTCTCCGCCGGGCCCTACGAGGACTGGCTCTCCCCCACCGGCCGAGCCGTCCACGTGAACCTCGGCGAGCACACCGTCGTCCTCACCGGTATCGGGCCGGGCGTCATCCGGCTCGTGAACCCGCTGCACGGGACGCGCGAGACCTGGACCCGCGCGGACTTCGAGCGACGCTGGCGCCTGCTCGGCGACCGCGCGCTGGCCACCGGCTGACCGCGCGCGTTACCGCTCGAGCGTCAGAGCGCCCGCGGCCCGCGCCGTGTTCCCGGCCAGGTCGCGGGCGGCGACGCCGGCATTGCGCGCCGCACCGGGACCATCTCCCCGGGCCGGCGGAGGACCCTCGATCCGACGGCCTCGGCGATCGCGGCCGTGGCGTCGCGGGAGCCGTTGTCGACGACCACGACCACGACCTCGGCCTCCCCCTCCTGGGCGGCCACCGTGGCCAGGACCCGCGGCCGGGTCTCCGCTCCGTCGCGCACGGGTATGACGACGCTCAGCAGGGCCATCGGAGGGAGCCTACGTAACCCCGCGTGCCGCGCGGTGTTGAGAAGCGCCGTGAGCACCGCCGTCGAGGCCACGCCCCCCGATGTCCTCGACCGCCTCGGTGCGGAGCTGGAGCGCGCGGCGCCCACCCGGCGGATGCTCGTCATCGTCAACCCGTACGCCTCGACAGTCTCGGACCGGTTGAAGCATCTCGTCATCTACGCCCTGCAGGGCCGCTATGAAGTCGACGCGATCGACACCAAGGCCAAGGACCACGCCACCGAGCTCTGCCGCGAGGCGGCGGGGGAGGGCTATGACGTGATCGTCGCCTTCGGCGGGGACGGGACCGTAAACGAGGCCATCGGCGGCCTCGCCGGCTCTGACGTCGCGTTCACCGCGCTGCCCGGCGGCCGCACCAACGTGTTCTGCCGGATGCTCGGGCTCCCCACCGACGTCGTCGACGCCACCGAGCACCTGCTGCGGGTCGCCGACCTGTGGACGCCGCGGCGGATCGACCTCGGCGAGGTCAACGGCCGCGCGTTCGCGTTCTCGGCCGGCGTCGGGCTCGACGCGCGCGTCGTCGAGCGCGTCGATGCCCACCCTCGCCTCAAGGTCAGGCTCGGGGAGTACTACTTCACCTGGGCCGCGCTGTCGACCTTCACGCGGCGCTACCTGCGCTCGGCCCCGCGCCTCGTCGTCGAGGCCGAGGGAAGGGAGCTGGACGGGGTGCTGGCGATCATCCAGCGCTCGGCGCCCTACACGTACTTCGGGCGACGGCCGATCGAGCTCGCCGAGGGCGCGGAGCTCGGCAACGGGCTGCTCTCCGGGATCGTGCTCGAGCGCGCCGACCTCCTGACGATCCCGACGGTGGCGCGCCGGGCGTTCTCCGCGCGGGCGCGGATGGTCGAGCACCGCCGCATGGCGCCGTTGCTCACCCCCGGCGAGATCCGCGTGCGCGGGCGGGACGGCGAGCCCGTGCCCGTGCAGGTCGACGGCGACTTCATCGGGGAGATGGAGGAGGCGCGCTTCTCGGTGCGCCCGCGGTCGCTGACCGTCGTCTCGTAGATCCGTCGGGCGGCGTGGCAGAGCGGGTCGAGCGCGGTTAGCCTCGCGCCGATACGGCTCCTCTCCCTGCTCACCCTGACGG
>JBBQAA010000060.1:0-80399 GCA_038276395.1 Solirubrobacterales bacterium
CTAGATGAGTAGTTCCACGGTGTTAGGCGGTGAGGTCGGCGAGGGCGCGGCTGGGTCGGCCGAGGTGGTGGTTGAGGGCGATCGCGGCTGTGAGGGCGAGGAAGCGGTAGGCGAGGCGGGTTCTGAGGCCGTGGAGGGTGCGGGCGCCGTGGCGCTCGAGGGTGAGGATGTCTTTGGCTGTCCAGAAGATCGACTCGATGCGTTGGCGGATCGGGGCGAGGTGCGGGCCGTGTCCCGGCTCGTCTTTGCGGCGCGGTCTGAGGATTTGGGCGTCAAGGTCGGTGAGGGCGTCTTCGAAGGCGCGGCTGGTGTAGCCCTTATCACCGATCAGGGTCTCTCCGCCCCGTCCGCAGCGGGCGAGCATCTCGAGCGCAATATGGCGCTCGTCGGCCTTGGGGGTGGTCAGCGAGAGCGCTCTGGGGGTGCCGTCTGGGGCGAAGAGACCGTGCAGACGAAAGCCGTAGAAGAAGCGGCTGTGGCTGGCGCAGTATCCGTAGTCGGCGGCGTCGCTTAGCGCGTCGGGAAGGCTGTGTTGCCCGCCACGCTTGACCGTTTCCCGCGAGCGGCAGCACTCGATCGGGGTCGAATCGACGAGCAGCACCTCATCCTCATGTCCGGGGCTCATGCGTGCGAACTCGAGGATGAGCGCCTCGATCGTGTCCGAGAGACGCTCCCGTCGCTTGTAGAAACCCGAGCGCCGAGTCAGTCGCGGGAACAGGTGACGCAGCTGCTTGTGAGCGATCCTCGCGAAGCGATGATCGGAAGGCACGCCCATGATCGCTTGGGCGACGCAGAGCGTGACGACCTCCGCGTCGGTCAAGATCCGCCTGGCGTTTCCGGCCTTCTCGGGCAGGAGATCGTCAGCGGCGCAGAACACCGCAATCAGCAGCAGGTCGAGGTCGGCGAGCATCGAGGCCCCCTTGGGTCGGCGGTGACAGAACGCACCGCCGACTTCGACTTGCTGCGTTATGACTCCTTCCACGCCGCACCGCCACCCCGCGCCGTGGAACTACTCATCTAGTTGCGCTACGAACCCAGCTCGACTTGGGCGCGGGCCCGATCGATCTTCTTGCCACCGACCCGCACGGCGGCCTCGCCCGCGGGCGCCGGCGCGTGTCCCGGCGCTCATGGCCGAGGGACGGGACCGCACGCCTACGGCAAGGAGACGCTCCGCGGCCTGGCCTGGCGGCTCCTACGCGGGTTGTAGGTCGAGGTCCACCACCAGTGCGGAGTGGTCCGAGAGCCCGGAGCGCCGCCATTCGTGCGCGTAGGCGGCCGCGCGCGGCTCGGGGCCGTGGACGAGGACGTGGTCGAGCCGCCAGCCGCCCCTGTCCTGCGCGAAGGTCCAGCTCGCCTCCCGCTCGCCGTAGCCGTGCAGGGCGCGGAAGGCGTCGACCCAGCCGCGCTGCCGGAGGCCCCAGACAAGCGCCCGCTCGGCCGCGTCCCAGCGCGCGCCGCGCTCGGGCCGGAGCCGCCCGTCGCTCTCGTGCGCAAAGGTGAGGACGTCGCCGTCCGGCAGCTCCCGGCGCGGCGTGTTCAAGTCGCCGCAGAGGATCCGGGGTCGGCCCGCGGCGCGCTCGAGGTGGGCCGCGACGGCCTCGTGCGTGCGGACCTTCGCCCAGTCCGGCGCGGGCGCGATCGGGGAGTGGACGTTCACGATCAGGGCGCCGTCCCTCTCGGTGCAGAGCACGCGCTCCGGCCAGGGGACCCCGGCCGGATCGGGGAGACGGCGAAGCGGCTCCCGCGCCGCCGTGAGGACCCCGAGCCGGCGCTTCGCCGGGCTCGGCCGCGCGGGCTCGAGCGCGCTCTCGACGTGGTGGAGGCCGGCGTTCGCGAGCGCGGCGCGCCACAGCGGCAGCGTCCGCGCCGTCACCTCCTGCAGCGCGACAACGTCGGCGCCGAGCGCGGCCACCGCCGCCGCCTGGTCGGGGTGCTTCGCCACCCGGCCCGCGACATTCCAGGTGACGAGGCGCATCACGGGCCGGCGCCGGGCGAAGCCATGCGGCCACGCTAGTGAGCCCGCCCGGGGTCAGCGCGCGGACGTCCGCGCTCTAACCGGGCCGGGTCCCGGCTCCAGCGGCCTCGGGTAGATCGGGAGGACAACCCACCTCAGGAGGCACACCGTGCTCATCACCCTCGCCGTCGTCCTGCTCGTCCTCGCCGTCATCGGCGGGATCGCCGTGCATCCCCTGCTGTTCCTGCTCGCGATCCTCGCGGCGCTCGTGCTCTTCAGCGGCGGCCGCCGCGGCACCGCGCTCTAGGGGCAGCGGTCCCCGCCCGTCAGGCCAGCGCCGCCGCCAGCCGGTGGTGGCGCAGCTCAGCAGGCGGGGCGCCGTGTAGGACCCACTCGCCGGAATCCCGCCGGGACAGCGCGCCGGCCCGGTCGAGCTCCCCGAGCGCGGTCGTGACGCTCGGGCGCTGCGCGCCGACCAGGTCGGCCAGCCGCTGGTGGGAGAGCGGCAGTGGGACGAGGATCCCCTCCGGCGTCACCCGCCCCCAGCGCTCGGCCAGGTGCCAGAGCGTGAGCACGAGGCGCTCATCCACCCGCTGGTGGTGGGCGATCGCGAGCGCGACGGCCAGCGCGTGGGCGCGCCGCAGGCCGCGGGAGAAGAGCTCAACGCCAATCTGCGGCCACGGGACGGTCCGCACGACGAGGCCGTCGTCGAGGACGGCGAGCCCGGTCGGCTCGAGCGCCGACCAGCCGACCTCCGCCTTCACGTGCGCGCCCTCCGAGTCCCACTGCCACGGGCGCATGACGTCCCCGGGGCCGATGAGCTCGACGCAGCGGCGGTCCATCACGTCGACCTCGCGGGAGAGAAGCCCATCGACGATCAGGAAGCCGCGGTGGTGGGTATCCGGCTCGAGCGACGCGCCGGCATCCCAGGAGCCCTTGGGCAGCCGGCGCAGGCGCGCGAGCGCCGTCCGCCGCGCCTCCTCGCGCTCGGAGGGGGACAGCAGCGCCGCGAGATCATCGTCGGCATCGACGATCGAGATGGTCTCGGCTCGCACGGAGCGGTTGTAGCAGGCCGGGGTGGACGGGAGCCGAACGGCGGGCCCACGAGCGGCGACTACACCTCGGTACGCGGGTCGCCACTCGAGGCGCTCGACAGCCCCGTATGGCGAGAACCGGACTCGAACCGGGCTCTCGGGCGCCGGATGCGTCATAGCCGCGTCCCCGCGTCCCCGGATGTGACGATTTCGTCGAAACGTGCGTCGCCGATGACGATGACTTCGACGCGTTCGTGAGTGCGCTCGTCGCCTACGCCGTCATGGTCGGCAAGACCGATCCGGTGCCGCCCGGGCAGGCGGCCCGGGGTGTCGTTGTCAGCGACGGGGAGGCGGCGGGAGGGTGGTTGAGGTGGAGCAGTGGGCTGAGCTGCGGCGGGAGCATTTCGTTCGGGGCCGGTCGATCAAGGAGTTGGCGCGGGAGACGGGGGTTGTCTCGCAACACGATCCGGCGGGCGTTGCGCAGCGAGCGGCCTCCGCGTTATGTCCGCCCGTCCAGGGTGGGTGTCCTTGAGCCGTTCAAGCCTGAGGTCCATCGGTTGCTGCGCGAGGATCCGCGGCTGCCGGGGGTCAGGGTCCGGGAGTTGCGCGAGCCGTTGGGATGCGGCGGGCAAGGTCGATGACTATTTGCGGGAGGTCAGGCCGCTGTTCGCGCCGCCGCCCCGGACGTTTCAGCGGATGGTCTATCGGCCGGGGGAGGTCTGCCAGTTCGATCTCTGGCAGCCGCGGGAGGAGATCCCCGTCGGGCACGGCCAAACCCGCCGAGGGTTCGTGATTGTCGCCTGCCTTGGCTATTCGCGCGTCGGTGCCGGCGTCGTGGTCTTCTCCAAGCAGACCGAGGACCTGCTCGCGGGGATCGCCGGTTGCCTCGAGTGTCTCGGCGGCCTGCCAAGGGTGTTGGTCTGGGACCGGCAGGCCGGGATCCACGGTCACGGCGGCCGTCCGTCGCAGGAGTTCGCCGGCTTTTGCGGCCAGCTGAAGGTTGGTTGGCGGTTCTGCGAGCCGGCCGATCCGCAGGCCAAGGGGGTGATCGAGCGCTGGCAGGGCTATCTGGAGACGAACTTCGAGCCCGGCCGCCGGTTCGCGAACGAGCTCGACTTCCAAGACCAGCTCGACGCCTGGGCCCAGAAGGCCAACGGCCGGACCCACAAGACGCTCCGGGCCCGGCCGGTCGATCGGCTCCGAGAGGCTCCCGGCGATGATTGGCCTGCCGCAGCAGCTGTCCGACACGCGAGGCGGTGGGTGACGCGGGTCCCGCCCGACCCGCACCTCAGGCTCGACACCAACGACTACAGCCTGGATCCCCGACTGGTCGGCCGGCGCGTTGAGGTTCGCGTCGACCGAAGGGAGGTGACCGCGGTCGTGTTGGACACCGGGGAGCTCGCGGCCCGTCACGCCCGGGTGTTCGCCAAGCATCGGACGATCACCGCCCTCGACCACGCTCGGGCGCTGAGAGCCGGCCGCCCGGCGCCCCCTGAAGCCGAGGTCGAAGTCCGTCCGCTCACGCGCTACGACGCGCTGATCGCATGAGTCGCCCGGCCACCGAGCTCGCGCACCTGTTCCGCCAGCTCAAGGCCCCGGCCGCGGCGCGGGCGCTCCCGCCAGGAAGAATGGTCCTACGAGCAGTTCGCGGCTGCTCTGCTGAAGACCGAGACCGATAGCCGCGACAGCCACTGCGGGCAGGCTCGCATCAAAGCCGCGAGGTTCCCGGCCAGAAAGATCCTTGACGAGTTCGACTTCGCCTTCCAAGCCTCGCTGCGCCGCGAGACCGTCTTGCATCTCGGCCAGCTCGGCCTGGGGCGAGATCTTCGGCGACGAGGTCACCGCCGCCGCCATGATCGACCGCTTCGTCCACCACGCCGAAATCCTCGCCCTCAAAGGCGACAGCTACCGCCTCAAAGACCGCGACCCCGCCCGCCCAACCCCGACCCCCGCCGACTGACCGCGCGCGCCGAGCGCCGCTCCGGCTCGCGCTCCGGGCTCACCTCCACAACGCCCGCCGCCACCCCAAGGGGGGTCAGTTTTCGACCGGCGCCACAGGGTCAGATTTCAAGCGGCCTTGACACCTTTGAGCGTCCTCGGCGCGGGTCACGGCCGTGAGGTGAGAGCGCCCGATTAGCGGGGTCTTCGACGGCGATGGCGAGACCCGGACTCGAACCGGGGACACCACGATTTTCAGTCGTGTGCTCTACCAGCTGAGCTATCTCGCCTGGCGGGGGCAAGGCTAGCGAGCAGGGGCGCCGCTCGGAGCGTCCTCGGCGGGCGTGGGCGTCCGGCGGAGTCTGAGCTGCGGCGCGCGTCACGGCCGGCGGCCGGGTGCTGGTAGCGTCGCCGCCTCGTGAGCGCGAGCGCGCCGAGCAGCGAAGGCGCCCGAGGACGGCTCGTGCTCATCCTCGGGCGCCATCCGCTGCGGTTCTCGGGCGGGGGGGGAGTCCTTCGTCCGGGCGCACGCCGCGGCGGCGCATCGGGCGGGCTACGAGGTGCACGTGGTCACCTCCGGGCGACCGCGCGAGTCCCGGGCGGTCGAGTTCGGGACGCTCCACACCGTGCCCGCCCCCCGTCAGGGGGGCCCGCCGGCGGCGAGCGGAGGCGGCGGCGCAGGTGCCGGGCCGGATTCGACGAGCTCGAGCGGGCGTCCCCGCGGCCGCCGGCCCGCCCGCGCCTCGAGGGTCCTCGCCACCGCCTCGGCCATCCGCGTCCAGAACTCCCGCTCCCCCGGCCCGAGGCGGACGGGCAGCACCACCCGCACCGGGCCGGCCAGCGCCCGCTGGGGTGCAGGCAGATCAGCGCGACGTGCCACCAGCGCGTCCGGCACGCGCTCCAGCGGGACGGAGGGCGGAAACTCGAGCACGAAGGACTCGCCTCAGGTAGGCGAGCGGCGCGATCCCCCATGCGACGAGCGCGGCCAGGAGCGCGAGCTCGGCCCGGGCGGGGGAGGAGCGCAGGCGTCCCCTACGGCGTGAGCGAAAGCCGGTGCCCGGTACGCTCGTGCGCGCCATGGAGGCCAGCGCCGCCGCACCGGCACCCGGGCCCGTCGTCGCCGGTGAGGATCTCGTCAAGGTCTACGGGGACGGCCCCGCCGCCGTCGAGGCGCTGCGGGGCGTCTCCGTCGCCTTCGCTCCGGGGTCGTTCACCGCGATCATGGGCGCCTCGGGGTCCGGCAAGTCCACGCTCATGCACGTGCTCGCCGGGCTCGATCGCCCGACCGCGGGGCGCGTGGAGCTGGCCGGGCGCGACCTCGAGGGCCTCGGCGACGGGGAGCTGACCCGCCTGCGCCGGCTGCGGGTCGGCTTCGTCTTTCAGACCTTCAACCTCCTGCCCGTCCTCACCGCCGAGGAGAACATCCGCCTGCCGCTGGACATCACGGGCGCTCGGGTCGACCGCGGCTGGCTCGAGGACCTGCTCGTCGCCTTCGGCATCCAGGACCGCCGGCGCCATCGCCCGGCCGAGCTCTCCGGAGGCCAGCAGCAGCGCGTCGCGCTCGCCCGCGCCCTCGTTACGAAGCCCGCCGTCGTCTTCGCCGACGAGCCGACCGGCAACCTCGACTCGGAGACCGCGGAGGGCGTCCTCGAGCTCCTGCGCGGCGTGGTCGACCGCTACGGGCAGGCGGTCATCATGGTCACCCACGATGCGGTCGCCGCCGCCTACGCCGACCGCATCCTCTTCCTCGTGGACGGGCGGCTCGTCGCCGAGCGCGGGCGTCTGCGCCCCGCCGAGGTGCTGGACGCGGTCAAGTCCGTGCGCACGTGAGGCGGGTCACGCTCCGCGGGCTCGCCGCGCGCCGGGGGCGGGCGGCGCTGACGGCGCTCTCCGTCCTCGTCGGCGTCGCGATGATCGCCGGCACGCTCGCCTTCACCGACGCCGTCCGCGGCGCGTTCCGCGATCTCTTCACCGCCTCGGCCAGCGGCGCCGACGTCGTCGTCTCCGCGCGGCAGGACACGAGCGCGGGGCTCGGGGCGGGGCGGGGGGTCGCGCCGGCCGTCCAGGCGCGGCTGCGGCGGATCCCGGGGGTGGCGCAGGCGGCCGGGCAGGTGACCGGGACCGCCACGGTCCGCGGCCGGGACGGCGCCGTCATCCGGCGCGGCGGCCTGCCGACGGTCGGGCTCTCCTACCTGCCGCCGCCGTTTCAGAACCTGCGGATCCTCGCCGGCCGGGCGCCGGCGGGCATCGGGGAGGTGGTGCTCGACGACGAGACCGCGCGGCGCGGCGGCTACCGCCTCGGAGATCTCGTCCCGGTCACGACCGAGACCCCCGAGCGCCGCTTTCGCCTCGTGGGCATCGCGCGCTTCGGCAGCCGGGTGGCGGGCGACGGAGGGATCAGCTCGCCCTTCGCCGCCTTCGACCTCGCGAGCGCCGAGCGGCTGTACGACCGGGCGGGATCGGTGGACTTCCTCTCGCTGGCCGCCCGGCCCGGCGTCCGCCCGGTCGACCTCGTGCGCCGGGTCGCCGCCGTGCTCCCGCCCGAGCTCCTCGCGCGCACCGCGGCGGGCGAGGTCGACGCCAACGCGCGGCAGGTCGGCTCGCGGCTCTCGGTCCTCACGACCGGCCTCATCGCCTTCGCCCTGGTGGCCGTGCTGGTGGGGGCGTTCGTCATCTTCAACACGTTCTCGATCACCCTCGCCCAGCGCCGGCGCGAGCTCGCGCTCCTGCGCATCGTCGGCGCCGCGCGGCGGCAGATCCTCGGCTCCGTGCTCACCGAGGCGCTCGTCGTCGGCCTGGCCGCGGGGGCGCTCGGGCTCGTGGCCGGGCTGGCGGCGGCGCGCGCGATCCGCGGCCTGTTCGCCGCGCTCGGCTTCGACCTGCCGACGGCGGCGATCGTGCTGTCCGGGCGCACCGTGCTCGTCTCCCTCGGCGCCGGGACGCTGACGGCGCTCGTGGCCGCGCTCGTCCCGGCGCTCCGGGCCACGCGCGTGCTGCCACTGGAGGCGCTGCGCTCGGCGGCGGGAGCGCGGGTCCGCCGCCGCCGCTGGCCCGCGGCGGTGGCCGCGCTCGCGCTCGGCGGGGCCGGACTCGGCGGTCTGCTCTACGGCTCCTCGGCCACCGACGCCAGCGCCAACGCGCGGCTCGGCGCCAGCGCGGGCGGCGCCCTCGTGATCGTGCTCGGCCTCGCCTTCCTGACGCCGCCCGCCGTCCGCCCGGCGGTGCGCCTGCTCGGCGCGCCCTTCGCGCGGGGGAACCGGCTCGTGGGGCGGCTCGCGCGGGAGAACGCGGCGCGCAACCCGGCCCGGACGGCCGCGAGCGCCTCGGCGCTCATGGTCGGCCTCGCGCTCGTGCTCTTCGTGACCATCTTCGCCAGCGGGCTCCGCCAGGCCTCGGCGGCGATCATCGACCGCACGTTCGGCGGGGACTTCGCGATCGTCAACGTCGACGGCTTCTCGCCCATCCCGGCTGCCGCCGCGCGCGTCGCGGCGCTCACCGGGGGCGTGCGGACGATCTCCTCGCTCAAGCCCGGCCAGGCCTCGCTCGGGCGCCTGCGCGACGTCCCGGTGACCGGCATCGACGCCTCGACCATCTCCGACGTCTACCACTTCGACTGGATCGACGGCTCCGATCGGGTCCTGCACAGCCTCGGCCTCGACGACGCGCTGATCGAGCGCGAGGCCGCCCGCCGTGCTCATCTCGCGGTCGGGGATCGCGTGCGGCTGATCACGAGCTCGGGCGCGGCCCGGACCGTCACCGTGCGGGGGATCTACCACGACGACGCGCTGCTCGAGGGCTTCGTCATCCCGGCCGCACTGCACGACCGGCTCTTCTCCTCGCGCACGCTCTCCTCGGTGCTCGTGCGCCTCGCGCCCGGCGCCAGCCGGACCGCCGCCGCCGCCGACCTCCGGCAGGGCCTCGCGGCCTTCCCGGACGTCCGTGCGCGCTCCCAGCAGCAGCTCAAGGCCGACCTCGGCGCGCGCGTGGACCGCGTGCTCGCGCTGTTCTCGACGCTCCTGGGGATGAGCGTGCTCGTCGCGCTCCTGGGCCTCCTGGCCACCCTCTCGCTCTCGGTCTACGAGCGCACGGGGGAGCTCGGCCTCGTGCGCATCGTCGGGATGCCGCGGATGGACGTGCGGCGAATGGTGCGCTACGAGAGCCTCATCACCGCCGGCCTCGGCGCCGTCCTCGGCGTCGTGCTCGGCCTGTTCCTGGCATGGGCGACGACGCTCGCGCTGCGCGACGAGGGCCTCGTCTACTCCGTTCCCTGGCTGGCCGTCGCCGCCTGCGTGGCGGTCGCGCTCGCGGCGGGAGCGCTCGCCGCCGTGCCGCCCGCCCGCCGCGCCTCCCGGCTCGAGCCGCTGGAGGCGCTCGGGCTCGGGTGAGCGGCCGGCTCAGCCCGGCGACAGCCGGAGCACGAGCACGGCGACGTCGTCGCGCGGCGCGCCTTTGTCAACCGCGAGCACCCGCGCCTCGATCTCGGCGGCGATCCCGTCGGCGTCGCGACCGGCCAGCGTGGCGAGCGTCGCCGCCAGCCACTCCTCGCCCAGCGGGGCGGAGGGCGCGCCCGCCTCGGTGACGCCGTCCGTGTAGAGGACGACGGCGTCGCCGGGGCGCAGGACGGCCTCCTCCACCTCGAGCTCGATCTCGGGAAAGACGCCGAGCAGCGCGCCGCGCGGCGAGAGGGCGTCGACTGTGCCGTCCGCCCGGAGGACGAGGGGCGGCAGGTGGCCGCCGAGCGCCACGCGCAGCGTGCAGGCGCCGGCCGCGGGCGTCAGCTCGACGAGCGCGGCGGTGCAGAACATGAGCTCCGGGCTCTGCTCGGGGATGGCGGCGTTCAGCGTGCGCAGGACGCCGTCGGGCCCTGACTCGTAGCGCGCGGCGGCCCGGATCGTGTGACGGGAGAGCGCGGTCAGCGCCGCCGCCGAGGCGCCCTTGCCGCAGACGTCTCCGACCGCCGCGGTGAAGCGCTCGGGGCCGCAGGGGAAGACGTCGTAGAAGTCCCCGCCGACCTCGGCGCCGTCGCCGGCGGCGCGGAAGCGCACGGCGGCCTCGAGCCCGTCGATCTCGGGCAGGCGCGCGGGCACGAGGGAGCGCTGCAGCGTGCGGGCGACCCGCGAGCGATCGGAGTAGAGCCGGGCGTTGTCGGCGGCTACCCCGGCGCGGCGGCCGAGCTCCTCGGCGAGCGCGAGGTCGGCGGCGGTGAAGGCGCGGTCGGATTCGGTGATCCCGAGGCCGATCGAGCCGAGCCGGCGCCCGCCCGTGTACATGGGGACCCACAGCGCCGAGGTGAGCCCGAGCGCGCGGAGCCGCCGCAGGTGCTCCTCGTCCTCGGCCAGCGCCGCCCACTCCGCCTCGCCGAGCTCGGGCCGGAGCACGCTCTCGCCGGTCGCGAGCGCGCGGCCGGCGTGGGGCGAGCCGGCGCGCGTCGGGTAGCGGCGGGCCGTCTCGGCCAGGAGGACGGCCTTGTGGGGGTCGACGTGCTCGAGCGCCGCTACCCGGATGTCACCGAGCGGGTCGCGCATCTCGATCATGCACAGGTCGGCGATCCCGGCCACCGCTAGGCGGGCCACGGTGTCGAGGGTCGTGTTCCAGTCCAGCGAGCCCGACAGCGCGTGCGAGGCCTCGGCGAGAAAGCGCTGGGCGCGATCGGCGCGGCTGAGCTCGGTGAACAGCCGGGAGTTGTCGACGGCGAGGCTCGCGCGCCGGGCCAGCTCCTCGACGAGCGTGACGTCCTCGGGCCCGAAGGGCCGCGCGGAGGACGCGTCGAGCGCGAGGGTGATCGCGCCGAGCGTGCGGTCCCGTGCGCGCAGGGGGACGATGATCGCCGAGCGCAGCTCGAGCGTCTCTACGAAGGCGCGGTGCTCGGGGGAGGGGAACGCCCGCGCGAGCATCTCCGGCGTGACCTCCGGGCGGTACTGGGTCTCGCCGCTGCGGATGGCCTCGCGGATCTCCCCGGTCGCGTCGGCGCCGCTCGGCCAGCGGCGCGTCAGCTCCCACACGAGAGCCTCCCGCGTCGCGTCGGCGTGCGCGACGGCGACGCGCTCAGTCGCTCCGTCCAGGCCGACCATGTCGATCATGCACAGGTGCGCGAGGCGAGGGACGATGATCCGCGAGAGGGTCCTGAGCGTCGTCTTCAGATCCAGCGAGGCGTCGAGCAGCGTGCCGGACTCGAGCAGGAAGTGCGAGCGCAGCTCGGCGCCCTCGGCGTGGGAGCGCGCGGTGCGCTCGAGCGCGTGGATCCGCTCGCGCTGGGCGTCGGCGTTGCGCGCCGCGGTCTCGTCCCGGATGATCGCGGCGACCCCGACGAGCTCTCCGTCCTCCCGCACCGGGAAGAAGGTCGTCTGCGAGGTGCGGCGCAGGCCGGGCTCGGGGCGGCGCTCGCCCGAGACCTCGAGCGTGATCGGCTCGCTGCCCTCGACGATCGCCTCTAGCGCGCGCTGCAGGGCGGGCGCGAGGCCCGGCACCATCTCCCCGACGGTCCGTCCCACGTGCTCGGCGGGACTCGCGCCGTTCAGCTCGGCGAGGTGGCGGTTGACGCGCAGGTAGCGCAGGTCGAGATCGAGTAACGCGAGGCCGAAGGGAGCCACGTCGAACAGCGCGTCGAGGAAGGCGTGCGTCAGTTCCGTCTCACTTGTCCTCACTCCTGCGCACGCTAACGGACGGAGCGCATCCGGTGAAGCAGCTCCCGCGCGCCCGCCTTGTGCAGGGGCTCGTTGAGGTTCCCGCACTTGGGCGACTGGACGCAGCTCGGGCAGCCCTCGCGGCAGGCGCAGCCGGCGATCAGCGCGTGCGCGGACTCGACGAGCTCGGCGAACCGCTGAAAGCCCTGGCGCGCGATCCCGACGCCGCCCGGGTGGCCGTCGTAGATGAAGATCGTCGGCGCGAGCGTCTGGGCGTGGGCGTTGGTTGAGAGGCCGCCGATGTCCCAGCGGTCGCACATGGCGAGCAGCGGCAGGACGGCGATCTGTCCGTGCTCGGCGGCGTGCAGCGCGCCGAGGAGCACCTCCCGCGGAAGCGGATCGGGCCCGAGGACGCCGTCCAGCTCGTACCACAGCGCCCGCGTGGCGAACTCGGTCCGGGGGAGGTCGAGCGGCGCGAAGTCGATGACGGCGTGGTCGGAGATGCGCCGCCGCTGGAAGCCGAGGACCTGCTCGGAGACGCTGACCTCGCCGTAGGAGAGCGTCACGCCGCAGGTCTCCCGGCGGTCGAGGAGACGGACGATCTCGGTCTCCGTCTCCCGCCTGACGTGCGTGAACCAGTCCCCGGTGAACGGCTCGAGGATGGCGCGGCGGCGCTCGGGCTCGAGCCGCGCGACCTCGTAGGCCCGCCCCCCGTGCAGGTAGACCGCGCCCTCGTGGACGGTCGAGGGCGCGCGTGCGGCCTCGAGGGCGCCGACGAGCTCGCCGGAGCTGCCGTCGACGAGCGCGAGCGTGTCGGTCGAGGAGGAGCGCAGTGAGACCCGCGCGGCGGGGTAGTCCTCGGGGGCGCGCAGCCCGTAGGCGCCGCGGCGCTCACGCAGCACACCCTCGGCGACGAGCGCGTCGGCGTGCGCGCGCCAGCCGGTGCCGAGGAACTCGGCGTCGGCCTCGGTGAGGGGCGCCTCATGGGCGGCGCAGGCGAGGTGGGCGCGGTGGATCTCCTCGGAGCTGTGGTCGAGGATCGCCGCCTCGACCGGGCGGGCGAGCAGCGAGTCCGGATTGCGGGTGAGGAACTGGTCGAGCGCGTCGTCCCCGGCAATGAGGACGGCGAGGCCGCGCTCGCGCCGCCCCGCCCGCCCCCACATCTGGCGCAGGGAGGCGACGGTCCCTGGGAAGGTCACGCATACGGCGGCGTCGAGCGCGCCGATGTCGATCCCGAGCTCGAGTGCGTCGGTGGCGATGACGCCGAGCAGCTCGCCGGCCACGAGCCGCCGCTCGAGGTCGCGGCGCTGCTGCGGGGTGTAGCCCGCGCGGTAGGGGACGACGAGGTCGCGGAGCTCGGGGTCGCGCTCGGCGACGAAGCGGGCGATCAGCTCGACCGCCTTGCGCGACTTCATGAAGCAGATCGTCCGCGCGCCGCTCCGCACGAGCTCGGTGACGAGCTCGGCCGCCTCGGCCAGCACGGAGGAGCGCGTGCCGAGCGCCTCGTCGAGCACGGGCGGGTTCCACACCGCGATCCGCCGCTCGGCAGCGGGCGCGCCGTCCCCGTCGACGAGGGTGAAGGGCTGAAGGCCCGTGAGGCGCTCGGCCAGCTCGACGGGGTTGCGGATCGTGGCCGAGGCGAGCACGAAGCGCGGCGCGGTGCCGTAGCCCGCGGCCAGGCGCCGCAGGCGGCGCAGCACGTTGGCCACGTGGGAGCCGAAGACGCCCCGGTAGACGTGAGCCTCGTCGACGACGACGACGGCGAGGTTGGCCAGCAGGTCCCCCCACGCGGGATGGTTGGGGAGGATCGCGAGGTTCAGCATGTCGGGGTTCGTGAGGACGAGATTCGCGCCCCGGCGGATGGCGGCGCGCTCGGCCTTCGGCGTGTCGCCGTCATAGATCGCCGGGCGGATGCCGGGGAGCTTCAGCGCCGCCAGCGCGCGCGCCTGGTCCTGGGCCAGCGCCTTGGTCGGGTAGAGGTAGAGCGCGCGCGCCGAGGGCTCGGTGAGCAGGACGTCGAGCGTGGGGAGGTTGAAGGCCAGCGACTTGCCCGAGGCGGTGCCGGTCGTGACGATCGTCGGCCCCGCCCACGCGGCGTGCAGCGTCTCCTCCTGGTGGGCCCACAGGGCCTCGACGCCGCTGCGCGTGAGGGCGGCGCGGAGGGCGGGGTGGAGATCCGGCGGGATCGGCCGCCGCCGCCCCGCCCGCGGCGGGACGAGCTCGGTGTGGGCGAGCCGATCGGTCTCCCGGCCGTCGCGGAGCAGCGCCTCCCAGGGCTCGGCGGACGGTGCGCGAACGGCCACGGGTCGAGGCTAGGGCGCGAGCGCGGCGCGGCATGGCGAGCCCCGGCGCCGTGCCGCCCCGGGTCTGGGAAAGGAACGGAGGGTCGAAGCGGCGGCCGGGGGCTGACGTGCCGCCGGCGAGCTCCGCGGGCGGCGGCGCCGCCCGGCGTCCCGGCTACGTCTCGCCGAACTTCGCCGCCCGGAGGGCCGCGCCCGCGCGCTCGAGCAGGTCCTCAGGGGCGTCGCCGAAGCGCCCGACGACGGTCAGCTCGTCGACCACGGCGTGGTGGCCGCCGCGCGCGCCGGCGTGGGCGAGGGCGCGCTCGCGCCGACGCTGCTCGAGCAGCACGCCCGCTTGGCGGGCCAGGGCGCGCAGCGCCTCGGTCGGCGGCGGGACGGGTCCGCCCGGTATCGGCCCTCCCGCGCCCACGACCCCGACGGCGAGGCCGCGGGCCACGATCGGCGGGCCCGCCACGGAGCGGCCCCGCCGTCAGCGGGTGCCCGGCCAGCTCGGGGTCGGCCGCGGCGTCGGCGACGAGCAGGACGTCGTCCGGGTTCGCGACGGCCCGGGCGCACAGCGAGACGGCGCGCGGGATCTCGAACTCCGCGAGGCCGTGCACGGCCTTGGCCCACTCCCGGTCGGAGTCGAGGAAGGACACCCAGCCGAGAGGTCCTCCCACTCCGGCTCGGGACCGGCGCCGAGGACATCGCAGGCGCGCAGCTCAGCGCGGCGCGCGCGCTCATCGGCGGGAACGGGCCAGGCGGGAGCGGGCACCAAGAGGTGGAAGGATAAGCAGGTGCGCTGCCTCTACGTGGATCTCGACGGAACCCTGCTCGGTCGCGACGCCTCGCTGCTGCACGACGCCGAGGGCGCCTTCACCCTGCTCGGGGTCCGCGCGCTCGAGGCCTGCGCGCGCGCCGGCGTCGAGGTCGTCTTCTACTCGGGCCGTCGCCAGGCGACGATGGCCGCGAGCGCGCAGCTGCTCGGCCTCCCGTCATACGTGTTCGAGGCGGGGGCGGGGCTCGTCATCGACGGGGAGCTCGAGTGGCTGACGGGGAGCTACCGGCCGGGCGCGCGCACGATCCACGAGCAGATCGCCGATTCAGGGGCGCCGGCGCTCCTGCTCAAGACCCAGGCCGGCCGCCTCGAGTACCACGAGCCGTGGCACCGGGACCGTGACGTCTCCCACCTCTTCCGTGGGCTCGTCGACGCCGGCGAGGCGGATGCGCTGCTCGCCGACCACGGGCACGGCGACCTCCGGCTCGTCGACAACGGCGTCGTTCAGCGGCGCTCGCCCGCGCTGGCGGCGCTGCCCCAGGTGCGGGCCTACCACCTCGTGCCGGGCGGGGCCTCCAAGGCGAACGCCGTGGCCCGCCACCGCCGGGCACGCGGCCTGGCCGCCGCGGACTGCCTCGCCGTCGGCGACTCGCGCGAGGACATGGGCGCGGCGCGCGAGGTCGGGGCGTTCTGGCTCGTGCGCAACGCCGTCGAGCAGGACCCCTCGATCCTCGAAGCGGCCGCCGCGCACCCGAACGTGCGCGTCGCGGAGGAGCGAAACGGCGCGGGCGTCTACGAGGCCGTCGTCACGACGCTCGCGGGCGGAGGCTGAGCCGCGCGCGCAGCCAGCGCCATGCCCGCCGCCAGCGCCCGGCGGCCCCCGGGCCGAGCAGGCGCGCGGGCTTCGGCACGGTGGCGCGTACGAGCGCGACCCAGTCCTCGAGCGGCAGCTCGCCGGCGATCAGGCGCGCGAGCGCCGTGCAGACCGGCGCGTCGATGTCCGCACGCGCGAGCGCACGCGCGAGCAGCGGGACCGACTCGAGCGCCTCGATCGCCTGGCCGACGCGCGCCGGGATCTCCGCCGCCGGCACCCCCTGGGCCAGCAGCTCGCCCGCACGGCGGTTGCGCGACTGCGGCGCCAGCGCGGTGGCCACGAGATCCCCCGTCCCGGCCAGGCCGATCATCGACTCCGGCCGCGCGCCCGCCGCCTTCGCGAAGCGCCACACCTCGGCGAAGATGTGCCCTGCCGCGGCCCCCGCGGCGTTCAGGCCCTGGGCCTCGGTCGCCCCGGCGGCGAGCGCGGCGGCGTTCTTGGCCGCGCCCGCGAGCTCGACTCCCACCGGATCGAGGGACTCCTCGCAGACCACGCCCGCCCGGGAGAAGAAGGTCGCCAGCGCGCGGGCGAGCGCCTCGTCCTCGGCCGCAGCGACGAGCGCCGCGCCCTCCCCCACCATCTCGCGCGCGTGAGCGGGGCCGCCCACGCAGGCCACGCGCCGGGAGCCGTAGCGGGCGCGCAGGAGCGCGGTCGGCGGCGTCCCGTCGGGCGGGACGAGCCCCTTGGCCAGCGAGACGAGCGCCGCGCGCGGCGGCAGACCGGCGGCGCCGAGGCCGTCGATCACCCGCGCGAGGCCGTGGGAGGGAACGCCGAGGAAGACGTACTCCGAACGCTGGAGCCCCGCGGAGACCGGCTCGATGCGCAGCTCGCGCGGCAGCTCGACGCCCGGGAGGTAGACCGCGTTCTCGCGCGCGGCGAGGAGCGCCGCCGCCTGCTCCGGCGTCCGCGTCTGCAGCGTCGCCCGCAGCCCGCCGCGGGCCAGGAGCACGGCCACCGCCGTCCCGAAGGAGCCCGCCCCGACGACGATCGCGCGGCGGTGACCGGGGGTGGGGAGCGGGCGGGGCGGGCGCGGCAGGGGGGGCACGATGGCGCATGAGTGTGGCGCATCGCCGGGCGGGGCACTACCGTCTTTTCGGCGTGTCGGGGATGAGCGACGATCTCGAGGTGGCGGGCGCGTTCGTGCGGCTGGCCACCGTGACGGTCGCGGCGCAGGGCGTCGAGGCCGTCCTCGGCGTGGCGGCCGCGGAGATCCGCTCGGCGCTCGGGGCGGTCGGCGTGAGCGTCACCCGCGGGGGGCCGGACCCGGAGTACACCGTCGCGCAGGTCGGCGAGATGAGCTCGGCGGGCGAGGAGCGCACCGCGCGGATCCGGGTCGAGGAGCGGGACTGGGGCACGCTGACGGCGATTCCCGAGACAGGCGCCTTCGCCGCGCGCGAGGCGCGGCTGATCGACGCCTTCGCGGGTATTCTCGGCGCGGCGGTGGCCCGCGCGGAGCTGCACGCCCAGCTCTCCCGCCTGGCCTACGAGGATCCGCTCACGGGCCTCGCCAACCGCCGCGCGCTCGACGAGCGGCTCGAGGCCGCGCTCGACGCCGACCGGGGGGATCGCCCCGTCTCGCTCGTCGTCGCCGACGTCGACGCCTTCAAGGAGCTGAACGACCGCCACGGCCACGACGAGGGCGACCGTGTCCTGCGGGCGGTGGCGGGCGCGCTCGCGGCCACGGCGGCCGAGCTTCCGGAGACCGTCGTCGCGCGCTCGGGGGGAGATGAGTTCTGCGCGGTCCTCCTCGACCGTCCGCTGCGTGACGCGGAGGCCTTCTGCCGGTCGGCGAGCCACCGGATCGGCGAGCTCGACGGCGCGCACGTCACGCTGGCCTGGGGCGCCGCCTCCAGTGCGGACGGCGCCCGCCGGCCGGGGGAGCTCTTCCGGGCGGCCGACGCCGCGCAGTACGCGGCCAAGCGTGCGGGGCGCGGGCGCATCTGCCTGAGCGGCCCCGAGGCACCCGCTCAGCTGCCGGTGCGACCGGCCCGGCGGCGCCTGCGCGACGCGGCGAACGCCGAGCGCGCCTGGCTCATCCCGGCGGCCTTCGAGGCGCTCGATTCAGGCACGTGCGCGAACCTGCTCGATCGTCTGGCCACCGTGGCGGCGGTGTTCGCGGGCGCGCTCGACGCGGCGGGCTGGGAGGTCTCCAGCGCCCCCGCCGAAACGGGGGTCCTCACCTGCGCCCGCGGCGAGCTCACCGTGCTCGAGCCCGAGTCGGGGCGGCGGATGACGCGCGTGCACATGGGCGACGAGTGGAACCTCGCGGACTATCCCGCCACGCTGCGGGCGGTGGAGAAGGGGACGGGCTACTTCGCCTCGCGCGTGACGGGGAACAGCGACCCGGACGAGGTGCGGGTCCTCGAGGCGATCGGCTACGACGCGGTTCTCGGCGCGGGCCTGCGGCGCGAGGGCTGCACCTGGGTCGTGGAGATCTTCGCCGACGCCCGCACGCTGCCGTTCGAGGACGTCCTGCCGCACCTGCGGGCCGCGGTCGCCGCGGCGACGGCCTACGCCGCGAGCTGAGCCCCGGCGGCGGCGAGCGCCGCGGGATCTCCGGCCTCGATGACGCGTCGCAAGCCGAGCGCCCGCGCCCCCGCGGGACCGAGGGCGTCGGTGCCGCAGACCGCGTCGCAGGGCACGCCGGCGGCGCCTGCGCGCAGCGCGACCTCGGCCACGAGCTTGCCCGCGCGGGTCGTCTGATCGAGGCGACCCTCGCCGGTGACGACGAGCGGGGCGCGGGCGACCCGCTCCTGCCACCCGGCGGCATCGAGCACGAAGGCGGCGCCGGGCACGAGGCGCGCGCCGTGCGCCCACAGTCCGCCGGCGAGCCCGCCCGCCGCGCCCGTCCCGGGGACGCCGCGAGGGTCGTGCGGAAGCGACCGGGCCATGGCCTCGAGACGCGCGCTCAGGCGTTCCACCCCGGCTGGACCCGCGCCCTTCTGCGGCCCGAACGCCCGCGCCGCCGCCTCCCACGGCACGGTCACGTCGCACAGGACGGTCAGCCGCGCGCCTCGGAGCCCCCCGCCCGCGGCGAGCGCCGCTAGCGCGCCGGCGCCGCCGTCTACAGTCGCGCTCCCCCCCGCCGCCACGAGCACCTCGCTCGCCCCGGCGCGCAGCGCGGCGAGGATGAGCTCGCCGGTGCCGGCGCTCGACGCGCGCTCGGGATCGCACTCCGCCGGCGCCAGCAGGGGCAGGCCGCTCGCGGCGGCGACCTCGACGACGGCGCGACCGTCCGGCAGCTCCCCGTAGGCCGCCTCGATCGGCCGTCCCCGCGGGTCGTGGGCGGGCGCTCGGCGCTCGCGTGCGCCGAGCGCCGCCGCGGTGCCCTCCCCGCCGTCGGCGCCGGGCAGGAGATCGGCGCGGCCCCCCGCCGCCTCGATTCCGCGCCCGAGCGCCGCGGCGATCTCGGTGGCGCTCAGCGTCCCTTTGAAGGAGTCGGGCGCGACCAGGACGGTGGCCATACGGCGGACCCCCGCGCTGCGAGCCGCGAGGTTCGAGGCGAGCACCGGCGTCACCCCGCCACGGTAGAGCCCGCGAGGCCGGCGGTACTGCTCACGTCGCGGAGCCGCGCTCTTCCGCGGCTCGAGGAGCGAACGTGACTGCGTGAGACCCCGCTGTCCTGGGTTCGTACGCCAGGGGCGTATCAGGGCAGGACAGCGACAGTCGCCGCCTCGCCTCGCGGCGGGCGGGCGGGCTGGCCGGCGCTGGAGGCGGCTGACGCCGGGTCCCCGACGACCGCTCCCGCCCTACGACAGCAGCTGGTCGATCGTGCACTCGCGCGGGTCCTTGTCCTCGCGCCAGCGCTTGACCTTCGCCCCGTGGCGGATGCGCCGCCCGCTGGTGTGGTCGAAGGTAATCTCGACGACGAGCTCCGGGCGCAGGGCGATCCACTCGAGGTCCTTGGCGTTCTGCCAGCGGCTGGGCTCGCCGCTGCCCCGCTCGCCGGTCTCGAAGGGCTTCAGGCGATCCACCAGCTCCCGCTTCTCCTTGGCGGTGAAGCCGGAGGAGTGGCCAACCTCGCGCAGCTTCCCGTCCGTGTGGTAGAGGCCGAGGATGAGCGAGCCGACCGTGCCCTCCTCCTTGCCGGGGCGCCAGCCGCGCACCACGGCGTCGATCGTCCGCACGCGCTTTATCTTCACCATCCCCTTGCGCTCGCCAGGGAGGTAGGGGGCCTCCCACTCCTTGGCGATGACGCCCTCGGCGTCGGAGTGGAGCCACGGCTCCGCCTCGGCCGCGCGGCGCACGAGCGGGGTCAGCTCGAGCGGCGCCGCCACGCGAGCCGCGAGCCGCTCCCGCCGCTCCCCGAAGGGCAGTGCGAGCAGAGTCTCGCCGTCCTCGGCGAGGAGGTCGAAGGCCACGAACGTCGTCGGCGTCTCGCGCGCCAGGCGCTCGATGCGCGAGGCGGCGGGATGGATCCGCTGGCCGAGCCCGTCGAAGTCCTCCCGCCCGCCTTCGCCGCGCAGGATGATCTCGCCGTCCACCACGTACTCCCCCTCCGGGAAGGCGAGCTCGGGGAAGTAGCGCGTGAGCGGTCGCCCGTTGCGGGACTGGAGGTAGGCCTCAGCCCCGTCGACGAAGGCCAGACACCGGAACCCGTCCCACTTGGGCTCGTAGGCCCACCCGTCGCCGGCGGGCAGCGTGCGCGAGGACTTCGCGAGCTGGGGGGGAAGGGGCGGGGAGAGCGGCAGGGGCACGCCGGCGCGAGGGTACCCGCGCCTGCATGACGAGGACGGCGCCGAGCACGAGCGCCCCGCCGGCGAGCGGCAGCGGCCCGAGCCGGTCGCCGAAGACGAGGAAGGCGGCGAGCACGGTCACCGGGGGCTCGAGGGTCGAGAGGATGGAGGCGTGCCCCGGGCCGATGCGTGCCATCCCGGCCAGGAACGCGGTCATGGCGACGACGGTGGAGAACAGCGTCAGGGCGAGGATCCACACCCAGCCGAGCGGCGCGAAGGCGAAGGAGAGCGTGCCGGTGGCCAGACCGCCAACCCCGAAGGACACCGCCGCGCCCGCGCACACGAGCGCGGCCAGCGAGCGCGGGTCGAGCGCGCGCCCGGCGGTGTCGGCGGCGAGGATGTAGACGGCGTAGAGGACGGCGGCGCCGAGCGCGAGCGCGGCCCCGAGCGGGTCGATCCCGCCGCCCTGGCCGCCGAGCAGCACGAGCCCCACGCCCACGCTCGCCACTCCGAGGGCGAGCAGCCGCCGGCGCGAGAAGCGCTCGCGGCCGAGCAGCACGGCACCCGCGAGCACGAGCCCGGGGTAGATGTAGAGGAGCAGCTCGGCCACCGAAGCCCGCAGGCGGGTGAGGGCGAGGAAGAACAGCGCCGCCTCGGCGGCGTAGAGCACGGCGCCCGCGCCGAGGGCGGTGGCAGCGCCCCGTCGGTCGCCCCGCCGGGGCGCGGCGAGGCCGAGCAGGACGGCGGCCAGCGCGAACCGCACGGTGAGCAGCGTGGCCACGCTCACCCCCGCGGAGTAGGCGAGCTTCGCCCACACGGCCATCGAGCCGTAGCCGGCGGCGGAGACGGCGCAGAGGAGGAGGCCCTGACGTTCGCGCGAGCGGAACATGACCTCCACGCTACGGTTGCCCGTGCAACAGGACAAGGCTGAGTTGTCTGTAGATCACATAGGATCAGACTATGACTCTCCAGCAGCTCCGCTACTTCCTCGCCGCCGCCCGCCGAGGGTCGTTCAGCGCCGCCGCCGAGAGCCTCCACCTCGCCCAGCCGTCCCTGTCGGAGCAGATGCGCCAGCTCGAGGCCGAGCTCGGCACAGCGCTGTTCGTCCGCGGCGCGCGGGGCACGGTGCTGACCGAGGCCGGGCGCTCGCTCGTGCCCGAGGCCGAGGCCGTGCTTGCCGTGGTCGAGCGCGCGCGGGAGTCGGTGGCCGGGGTGCGGGAGATCCGCGCGGGGACGCTCACCTTCGGCACGTTCGGCTCGGCGGGCTGGTACGGCCTGGCCGACGTCGTCGAGGCCTTCCGCCGCGCCCACCCGGAGGTCCGCCTACGCGCCGTCGGCCAGAACTCCTCGGAGGTCGCCGACGCCATCCGCGCCGGAGAGATCGAGGCCGGCCTCGTCGTCCTGCCCATCGACGACCGGGGGCTCGACGTCCGCCCCGCAATCCGCGACGAGGTCTTCTTCGCCAGCGCCGACCCCGCCGCGCTGACCCGGAGGATGAGCGTGCGCCGCCTGTGCGCGGCGCCGCTCATCCTCTACGACGCGCGCTGGGGCGCGGAGGACCCGACCCGCCGCCAGCTCGCCGAGCGCGCCCAGCGCGCCGGCCTGCGCCTGCACCCGGTGGTCGAGGTCGAGGACGTCGACCTCGCCCTCGACCTCGCCGCCCGTGGGCTCGGCGACACCGTCATCTCGGGCGCGCTCGCCCAGAGCGAGCGCTTTCCCCCCGCGCTTGGGACCGTGGCCTTCACCGAGCCGCTCTACGACACCTTCGCCGTCGCCTCGCGCCGCGGCGCCGCCCTCTCGCCCGCCACCCGGGCGATGATCGGCCTCGTCGACGACCACGTCGAGCGGCTGGGCGCGCGGCTCGGCGGTTAGCGGCGATGCGAGTTCGGCGCCTCCGCGGCGCTCGCGGCCTGGGCGAGGGGGCGCCCGGGGTGGGGTTGCGAGCGAGCCCGCGGGACGGGCTTTGGAGGGGCGGAGATGCGCGGCGGTGCCGGGGCGCGCGGGGTCGCGGCACCGACTGCCGCATTTTGGCCCCTGGGGGGCTCCTCTCTCTACAGCCGGCGCGATCGGGCGCGTACGCCCCGGCTTCCCCCGCCCTCGCCGCCCTCATAGCCCGAGCCGCGCGAGCGCCAGGACTCTCTCCCCTCAAGCCGCCAGCAGTCAGCCAGGCCGGCGGCGAGGAAGGCGTCAGCCTCGCCCGCCCGCACCTCGACGACCGAGCGCGCGCCCCCGCACGTCGCGTTCCGGCGCCGGGGCAGGTCGCGGTCGACGCGCACGACCTCGCCGTCCCGCCCGAGCCAGATCAGGTCGAGCGGGAAGCGCATCCCGAAGGTGTGCACCGAGCGGCAGCGCGGGAACCACAGCCCCCACGCGGCGGGCAGGTCGTCGAGCCGCGCGAGACCGAGCATGCGCACGCGGCGAGTCGTCGCCTCGGCGACCACGCGGCCGTCCCCGAGCTCCCGGCGGGGGAGCCCGGCGAGGCGCGCGGCTCCGAAGGTGAGGGCTCGAGGCATCGTCCCCGGTAGGTCAGCCGTCCGTCGGCCTCGCCCCCCCATCCCTCGTGCCGCGCGTGCGCGCGAGGCTCACGGCGAGCCGGCGAAGCGCACCCTCCGCCCCGCGAGGCCGTACAGGAGATCGCCCGGTACGGGTCCCCGGCCCGGTTATGGGAGACGCGCAGCGTGCAGCGCCCCGGGCGATCCGGTGCCTCCGGTGCTGAGTCGAGCCCGCCGCGTAGCGATGGACCCAAGCGTGCATCAGCCCGCGGGCCGCGGCGCAGCTCGTATGCGCCTCCCGCAGCTCGCGGTAATAGCCGCCCCCTCGGAGCCCCGGCAGGACCGGAGCGAGCTGCCGCAGGCGCGCGCCGGGTCCGGGCGGAAGAAACCGTGCTCTCCCCGCGGTGCGCCCCGGCCGTAGGCCGAGTAGGTCAGGCAGTCGTAGGTTCGGTGGGCGCCGTGGCGGCGGAGCTGGCCGAGCACGACGCGGACCCTGAAGTCCCGGGCGGCGCCGCTCGCGCAGCTCGGGGAGCATGTGTTGGACACCCCGCGGCCCTACGCGACAGCGCGCGCACCGCCCCAGCCGTGCCAGGGACGCAGCCCGATGAGCCGCAGATCCGAGTACTCGAAGCAGCCGGGCCGGACGGCGTAGCGCGCCGTGTCGGGCAGGCGGACAGGGACACGGGCCGCCGCCAGTCCCGGAACCGCCAGCGCAACGAGGAGGGCTAGCGAAGCCGGTCTCCTGCCGAGGGTCATCCTCCGCTTTCTCCCCGTTTGCGTCCGATATCGTCAAGGAATGAGCGTCGAGCCCGCCACCGAGGCCGAGGAGGAGTACCTACAGACGCTGTTCTGGCTCTTCGAGGCGGGGCTGCCGATGACCGGCGCGAACCTCGCGCGGGCCATGCAGCTCTCCGCCCCGACCGTCTCCGAGATGATCGGGCGCCTCGAGCGCGACGGCTACATCGAGCGCGGGAGCGACCGCTCCATCGCCTTCACCGAGGACGGCCGCGCCCAGGCCGAGGAGGTCGTGTCCCGCCACCGCCTGATCGAGCGCTTCCTCACCGATGTCGTCGGCGTGCCGTGGGACGACGTCCACGAGGAGGCCGAGCACCTCGAGCACGCGATGACGCCACGCTTCGAGGCCTACGTCCGGGCCTCGGTGGGCGACGCCCCGACCTGTCCGCACGGCCACCCGATCAAGGTCCACCAGCGCGTACCGGGCGTCCCGCTCGCCGACTGCGCGGTGGGGGCGAAGGTACGGATCCTGCGCTTCGAGAACGAGGCGGAGGATCTCCTGCACTACCTGAAGGCGGCGGGGGTCGAGCCGGGCCGGGAGGGCGAGGTCGCCGCCGGCGAGCCGGACGAGGTGCTGGTCGCCTTCGGGGCGGAGCGCGCCGAGGTCTCCCGCTCGGTGGCCGAGACGGTGTCGGTCATCGCCGACCCCTCACCGCCGCCGCGCACCGCGCTGCCCGAGACGCTCGTGCTCGGGCGGGAGCGCTACGGCCGTTAGCCGCCGCGCATTGACGCACCGGCTCGACGTCGTTGCGCGCTCCTCCGGCCTCACCATGGCGGAGCCTGTCTGAGCTACGCGCCCGAGACCGCCCGCACCGCCTCGGCCAGCCGCGCCACGCCCTCGCGGATCTGATCCTCGGTGACGCCGGAGTAGGCGAGGCGGAGCGTGTCCTCCCCGCCCTCGAGCAGGAAGTCCGTGCCCTTGACGAACTGCACGCCGCGCTCGGCGGCGGCCTCGAAGAGCGAGGCGACGTCGAGGCCGGGCAGGCGGACCCACATGAAGTAGCCGCCCTCCGGAAGGTTGAACTCGGCCTCCGGGAGCTCCGCCGCCAGGCACTCGCCGAGCGTCGTCACGCGTCCGTGGAGCGCGGCCTTGACGGTCTCGATCGACGTGAGGATCGCGCCCGAGCGCGCGAACTCGTTGACGATCGACTGCGCGACCATGTTCGGCGAGATGTAGGTGTTCGTCGCGCGCTTGCGGATCTTCGCGATGAGCGCGTCCGGCCCGGCGAGGTAGCCGACGCGGATGCCCGGGCACACGGTCTTC
This sequence comes from Solirubrobacterales bacterium, assembly GCA_038276395.1. GTDB lineage: Bacteria > Actinomycetota > Thermoleophilia > Solirubrobacterales > Solirubrobacteraceae > JBBQAA01. The sequence goes on from JBBQAA010000060.1 coordinate 24,711, forward strand.
GAGAACGAGCTGGCGTAGACGACGTGGTCTGAGTCGTCGAGGTCGAGCATGAGCGGAAGGGTCTGGCCGCGGAAGCGCAGCTCGACGTACGGGTCGTCCTCGAAGATCACGAAGTCGTGCTCGGCGGCGAGCGCCACGAGCCGCTCGCGCTTCTCGCGGGAGAGCGTGTAGCCCGCGGGGTTCTGGAAGTTGGGGATGATGTGGGCGAGCTTCGGGCGCAGGCCGCCGGCCAGGAGCTCCTCGACCGCGTCGACGTCGATGCCGTCCGCCTCGAGCTCCACCGGGCGGACGTCGGCGCCGCGCTCGCGCAGGGCGAGCAGCGTGCGGTCATACGTCGGCTTCTCGACGATCACGGCGTCGCCCTCGGCCACGAGCTCGTCGAACAGGAAGGCGTCGGCCTGCATCGAGCCGTTGGTGACGATGACCTGCTCGGGCTCGATGTCGTGGCGCTCGGCGATCCACGCCCGCAGCGGCACGTAGCCGATCGCGGTGCCGTAGGCCGTCGTCCCGCCCGGGTCGTTGGCGAAGGCGCGCGCCGCTGCGGCCTTCAGGCCCTCGACGTCGACGATGTCGAGCGATGGGGCGCCGCGGGCGAAGGAGATCGGGGAGGCGTCGGCCACGCGCGGAGGCTACCAATGGGGTCACATTGACGCTAAAGTGGACACATGGACGTCGGCATCCGCGAGCTCAAGGGCTCCCTCTCCTCCTACCTGCGCCGCGCCGCCGCCGGCGAGCGCATCCGCGTGACCGACCGCGGGAAGCCGATCGTCGAGCTCGTCCCGGCGGGGGAGCGCGACCCGGACGCGCACTGGCGCGCGCTCGTGGCAGCGGGCAAGGTCACGCCGGGCCTGCCCGGCCCGAAGCCGCCCGCGCCGGAGCCCGGCCCGCTGCTGCCTGGGGGCAAGACGGCGGCTGAGCTCGTCAGCGAGGGCCGCGAGGAGCGGCTCTGAGGCTCTACCTCGACGCCAGCGCGCTGCTCAAGCGCTACGTGCCCGAGCACGGGCGGGCCGAGGCGCTCGACGCGATGGCGCGGAACGACCGCTGGGCGAGCTGCCGGATCGCCTGGACCGAGAGCTACCGCGTGCTCGCTCTGGCGGGGCGCTCGACGGAGGCGCTGCGGGAGGACTGGGCCCGGACCGACGTGATCGACGTCGACCAGGAGCTCTGCGAGCGGGCCGGCGAGCTGGCCCGTACGACCGGCCTGCGCACCCTCGACGCGCTGCACCTCGCCTCCGCCCTCCGCGTCGACGACGGCGCGCTGACCTTCGCCACCTGGGACCGCCCGCTGTGGGACGCCGCGGGGGAGAACGGCTTCGCGCTCGTGCCCGCCGCGCGCCCGTAGCCGGGCGGCGGACCGCTACCCGCCGAGGATCTCGACGGCGATCTCGGCGACCGCGGTCGGCGTGCGCCCGACGCGGACGCCCTGCGCCTCGAGCGCGGCGATCTTCCCCTCGGCGGTGCCCGCCGAGCCGGAGACGATCGCCCCCGCGTGGCCCATCTGCTTGCCCGGGGGCGCCGTCACGCCCGCCACGTAGCCGACGACCGGCTTCGAGACGTGCGCGGCGATGTAGTCGGCGGCCTCCTCCTCGGCCGAGCCGCCGATCTCGCCGCTCATGACGATGAGCTCGGTCTCCGGGTCCTCCTCGAACAGCGCGATGACGTCGATGAACGAGGAGCCGGGCACGGGGTCGCCGCCGATCCCCACGATCGAGGAGTTGCCGAAGCCGCGCTGGGCGAGCTCGTTGCCGATCTGGTAGGTCAGCGTGCCCGAGCGAGAGACGACCCCGACGTTGCCATCCTTGAAGAAGGCGGCGGGGATGATCCCCACGTTGGCCTTGCCGGGGGAGAGGATGCCGGGGCAGTTCGGGCCGACGAGCCGCGCCCGGCCGTTCTTCTGAAGCGCGTTGAAGACGCGCAGCTCGTCGTGGGCGGGGATGCCCTCGGTGATGGCGACAATGAGGGCGATGCCCGCGTCCTCGGCCTCGAGGATCGAGTCGGCGGCGAAGCGCGGCGGGACGAAGACCATCGCGGTGTTGGCGCCGGTCTCGGCCACGGCGGCGTGGAAGGTGTCGAACACAGGGACGCCCTCGACGTCCTGGCCGCCCTTGCCCGGCGTCACGCCGGCCACGACCTGCGTGCCGTAGCGGCGGTTGTTCATCGCGTGGAACGTGCCCTCCCGGCCGGTGATGCCGGAGACGCAGAGCTTCGTGTCCTGGTCGACGAGGACGCTCACGGCAGCGGCTCCTCGCGGAAGCCCTCGGAGCTCTCGGCCTCCTCGACCTCGCCCTCGGCGACCCCGGCGGGCGGCGGGCCGGCGAGCTCGACCACGCGGTGGGCGGCGTCGAGCATCGTCGCCTCGACCGTCACGTTCGGGAGGGCCGCCTCGGCCAGGAGCCGCCGCCCGGCCTCGTCGTTCGTCCCGTCGAGCCGGACGACGAAGGGGACCTCGGGCTTGATCTGCGCGAAGGCCTCGATGAGGCCGGTCGCCACCTCGTCGCAGCGGGTGATCCCGCCGAAGATGTTGAACAGGACGGCGGTGACCTTGGGGTCGGAGAGGATGACCTCGACGGCGCTCGTGATCGCCTCGGCCTTGGAGCCGCCGCCGGCGTCGAGGAAGTTCGCGGGGGCGCCGCCGGCCTGGGCCACGACGTCGAGCGTCGACATGACGAGCCCCGCGCCGTTGCCGAGGATGCCCACGTTGCCGTCCAGCTTCACGTAGGTCAGGCCGCGCTCCTTGGCCATCGCCTCCTGCGGGTCGTCGTCGGAGGGGTTCGTGAGCGCGGCGTTCTCCGGGTGGCGGAAGAGCGCGTTGTTGTCGAGCGTGACCTTGGCGTCGAGCGCGGCCACGGTGCGCTCGGCGGTGACGATCAGCGGGTTGACCTCGACGAGCGTCGCCTCCTCATCGGTGAAGGCGGCGTAGAGGCGGGAGAGCATGGCGCCGATCGGCCGCACGACGTCGGCGTCGACCCGCGCCTCGAAGGCCAGGCGGCGGCCCTGGAAGTCCTGAAAGCCGACGAGCGGGTCGACGTGGAGCCGGGCGATCGCGCCCGGGTCGCGGTCGGCGACCTCCTCGATGTCCATCCCGCCCTGCGTGGAGAGCAGCACGAGCGGGGCCTTGGCCGAGCGGTCGAAGACGATCGAGGCGTAGTACTCGGCGGCGATGTCGCTGGCCGCCTCGATCCACACCTCGCGGACGGTCAGCCCGCGGATGTCCATCCCGAGGATGGCCCGCGCGTGCTCCTCGGCCGCGGCGCGATCCTCCGCGACCTTGATCCCGCCCGCTTTGCCGCGACCGCCGATCTGGACCTGCGCCTTGACCACGCACGGGTAGCCGATCTCCTCGGCGCCGGCGAGCGCCTCCTCGACGGTAGTGGCGGGCCGGCCGTCCGGCACCGGGATCCCGTGGCGGGCGAAGAGCTGCTTGCCCTGGTACTCGAGGAGGTCCATGCGGCGCGGCATGCTACTCCCCGGATTGATCCCTCCGCTGCCCCCTCTTCGCCGCGCCGCCCTGCGCGATCCGGCGCTGCTCGCGGACTACGCCCGGGCCTGGCTCGAATTCCGGCGTCCCGCCGCGGACGAGCCCCCGTTCGCCGCCGGCCGGCCGATCCTCTCCGCCGACGTCGGCCTCGCCCGGGTGGGCGAGCGCCTCGGAGCTGTGCCTCCGGGGCCGGCTCACGCCGCCCTCGGCGACCCGGCCGCGGCGGCGCGAGCGGCCACCGCCGGGACGGCGTTCGGTGCCCACGGGGGGGATGCGGCGCTCGGCGAGCTCGCCTATCGCGTCGTCCGCGCGGTGCGGCCGGAGGCGGTCATCGAGACCGGGGTGGCCAGCGGCGTGACCTCGGCCTACGTCCTGGCCGCGCTCGCGGACAACGCGCGCGGGACGCTGCACTCGATCGACCTGCCTCCGCGCGGCATGCACCGCGCGGGCCTCCTCGGCACGGCCGTGCCCATCGAGCTGTGCGGGCGATGGCGCTACCACTGGCGCTCGGCGAGCCGGGCGCTCGTGCCGGTCCTCACCGCGACGGCCGGCGGACGGCGCGTCTTCATCCACGACTCGCTGCACACCTATGCGCACATGCGCTGGGAGCTCGACGCGACCTGGCGCCACTTCGGACCCGGCGACGTGCTGCTGTGCGACGACGTGCAGTTCAACGGCGCCTTCGACGACTTCGCCGCGGCTTGCGGCGGCGCCTCGCTGCTCGTCGCCCAGCCTGACAAGGGCGGGATCACCGGGATCCTCTTCCGCTGATGATGCCGCCGCGGCGCCGCTCGCGCCGTTTCGCATAATCCCCGCCGCCATGGCCATCCCGAAGACCATCCGCTTCGTCTCCTTCGACGTCTACGGGACGCTCATCGACTGGGAAGGCGGGGCCTGGGCGGCCTTCGAGAAGCAGGCCGAGCGCGACGGCGTCTCGATCTCCCGCGACGACGTGGTGCCGCGGTTCCTCGAGTACCAGCGGGAGATCAAGGCGGGCTCCTACGAGCTCTACGCCGAGGTCCTGCGGCGCACCGCGCTGCGCATCGCCTCAGACCTCGAGTGGGAGCTCGAGCCCTCCCGGGCCGGCTTCCTGCCCGACTCCGTCGCCTGGTGGAAGCCGTTTCGCGAGACGAACCCCGCCCTGACCAAGCTGAAGAAGCGCTTCGAGCTCGGGCTCATCTCGAACATCGATGACAAGCTGCTCGGGCAGACGCGGCGCCACCTGCCCATCGACTTCGACCTCGTCGTCACCGCCCAGCAGGTCCGCTCCTACAAGCCGGACCTCGCGCACTTCACGGAGTGCGAGCGGCGGATGGGGACCAAGAAGGGCTGGGTCCATGTGGCCGAGAGCTATCACTACGACGTCGAACCGTGCCTGAAGAAGAAGGTTCCCGTGGTGTGGGTCAACCGGCACAAGGCCGTGCTCGAACCGGGGCAGAAGAAGCCCGACGCTGAGGTCCCGAACCTGCGGGAGGCGGCCAAGCTCCTCCTCGGGGACCAGTAGCCCGCCACCGCTCGCGTGCGCGTCGTCGCCGTCCATCCGGACGTCGTCGTCGCCGTCTCCGCGGTGTGGGCGACATCGTGCCTGGCGGTGCGGGCGGGGGAGGAGGCGCTCGTCATCGACTCCCCGGTCCTCCCCGAGGAGCTCGAGACGCTGCCCGCGGTGCTCGCGCAGGCGGGCTTTCCCGTGCGGGGGTTACTCGCCACCCATGCCGACTGGGACCACCTGCTCGGCCGCCTGGCCTTTCCCGGCGCCGCGCTCGGCGTCGCCGAGACCTCCGCGGCGCGGCTGCGCGCCGAGCCGGGCGCCGCGCAGCGCGCGCTTCGCGACTTCGACTCAGAGCACTACGTCACGCGCGCGACGCCGCTCGCCCTCGGTGGCGTTGAGGCGCTGCCCGTGCCCGGGAAGCTCGAGCTGGGCGCCGAGGCCGAGCTCGAGCTCCATCCCGCCGACGGCCACACCGCGGACGGGATGGCCGTATGGATCCCGTGGGCGCGGGTTCTCGCCTGCGGGGACTACCTCTCGCCCTGGGAGATTCCCATGCTCTCGCCGGGCGGCTCGCTCGCCGGCCACCGGGCGACGCTCCGGCGCCTTCAGCCGCTCGTGGACGAGGCCGAGACGGTCGTCCCGGGCCACGGCGGGCCGATCGACGGCGGGCGCGCCGCGGCGATCCTCCGCGAGGACCTGGCCTACCTCGACGCGCTCGAATCAGACGGCGCGGCGGCGGCGCTGCCGCTCGCCCGGCGCACGGGCGAGCAGCAGCGGATCCACGCCGAGAACGTCAGCCGTCGAACGACATCCCGCTGAGGAGGCACCGCTGGGTCGCCCCGAGGCTCGGGGAGTTGTGGAACGTGTACTGGATCTGCGCCGTGTGGCCGTCCGGGCGCACGAAGTTCAGCGTGCCCGTGCCGCGGTTCGCTCCGGCAGTCATGTCGACGGTGTGGCCGAAGTCGAAGTTCGAGTCCGCCGCCGTGCGTGTCGCGCCGGCCCCGTTGCGGGTCTGCATCGCCTGGACGACGGCGACACGGACGTCGGAGTCGTTGACGCCGCTCGTGGCCTTCAGACCGAGCACGCCGGCGCCGGAGCAGCTCGCGATGACGTTCATCCCCTCGACGCTGAGGATCGTCGCCGGGTTCGTCCCCCGGCCGGGGGCGTAGATGATGCGGTGGACGTGGACCCCGCCGACGCTGCCGGCGCTGAACGCGGTGCCCGCCGTGGTCGCGGCGCCCGCGTGGTGGGCGCGGGGCACGACGCCGAGCTTCGACTCGACGATCTGGCGGCCGGTCAGCGTGTTGTTGCGGAGCTTGTAGCCCCGGATCGAGTGGTTCTTGATCGAGTTGCCGGAGATCGCGCGGGCGATCCGGGCGGGCACGCCGGCGACGGCGCTTCCGGTGAGGGCGACGAGCAAGGCCACGAAGGCGAGCACGAACGCGGGGCTTGGACGCTTGAACTTGGGCATGCGCGGCAGGCTAGCCCCGGCTCAGCCACTTCTGGAGGAAGATGTCCCGGCCGCCCGCGAGCTTCTGCGAGGTGAAGCCGAAGCTCTCGTAGAGCGCCATCGCCGGCGGGTTGCCCTCGCTGGCGTCGAGCTCGACTCGCCGGCAGCCGCGCTCCTCCGCGCGGGCGAGCGCGGCGTCCACGAGCGCGGCGCCGAGCCCGGCGCGGCGGGCCGATTCGCGCACGTAGAGATCCTCGAGCCAGCAGTCGTCGGCCGCCGCCCACACCGAGAGGCGATAGCGGAGCTGGCAGACGCCCGAGGGCGGCGCGTCGTCGTGGGGGGCGCCGAGCACGAACTCGGTGGAGCGCGGATCCTCCATCAGGCGCTCGACGGTGGCCAGGAAGGCGTTGGCCGACGGCCAGTCGGTGCCCGTCCAGTCGCGGAACTCCACGAGGAGCCCGGCCACCGTCTCCGCCTCCTCGATCCCCGCCCGCCAGACGCGGGGGGTCACTCGTCCTTGCCGTCCTCGCCGTCGTCGGCGTCCTCGGTCTCGGGGGAGTCCTCGCCCTCGGCCGTGTCGTCCTCGGTCTCCTCGTCCCCGCCGCCGCCGTCCGCCGCCTCGCCGATCCGCGCGATCGGCGCGCCGGAGGAGATCGGCTCGCCCTCCTTGACGTGCAGCTCGGCCACCGTGCCCGCCTTGGGCGCCGTGATCTCGTTCTCCATCTTCATCGCCTCGATGATGCAGAGGACCTGGCCCTCCTCCACGGCGTCCCCCTCGGCCACGAGGACCTTCCACATGTTCCCCTGCAGCGGGGACTCGACGAGGTCGGGCCCCCCGGCACCGCCGCGCTTGCGGTCCCCCCGGGAGGGCTTCTTGGCCGCGCCCGCGCCGTTGGCGCCCGCCGCGGGGCCGGCGCCGCCGGCGAAGGGCGGCCCGATGACCTTGACCTCGAAGCGCTTGCCCGAGACCTCGACGGTGTAGCCGTGCTCGACCGTCTCCTCCTCCTCGGCCTCCTCGCCCTTCTTCTCGGGCTTCGGATAGGCGAGGTCCTCAAACCAGTCGGGGTCCTCGAGCAAGTCCCGGCAGGTCTCGGCGTTGGCCCACTGCTCGGTGGCCAGGAGCTTTGAGTGGAAGGGGATGAGCGTCTTCAGCTCGCCGATCTCGTACTCGGAGAGCGCGCGCAGCATCCGCCGCGTGGCCGCCTCGCGGTCGGCGTCCCAGACGATCAGCTTGGCGATCATCGGGTCGTAGGTGGGGGAGATCTCGCCGCCCGGGCCGACGCCCGAGTCCACGCGCACGCCGGGTCCCGAGGGCTCGACGTAGGCCCCGATGCGCCCCGGGGCGGGCGCGAACTTCTTGGCGGCGTCCTCGGCGTTTATCCGGCACTCGATGGCGTGGCCGCGCAGGTCGACGTCGTCCTGGGTGTAGGCCAGCTCCTCGCCCGCGGCGGCGCGGATGCCCTCCTTGACGATGTCGATCCCCGTGACCATCTCCGTCACGCAGTGCTCGACCTGCACCCGGGTGTTCATCTCGAGGAAGAAGTACTCCGGCTTGCCGTCGCGCTCGGCCAGGAGGCCCTCGACCGTGCCCGCGCCCTTGTAGTCGACGGCCTTGGCCGCCTCGGTGGCGATCTTCCCGATGCGCTCGCGCAGCTTCTCGTCGACGGCGGGCGCCGGCGCCTCCTCGATCAGCTTCTGGTGACGGCGCTGGATCGAGCAGTCGCGCTCGCCGAGGTGGATCACGTTGCCGTGGCCGTCGGCGAGGATCTGCACCTCGACGTGGCGAGGGTCGGGCAGGTAGCGCTCGAGGTAGACGGTGGCGTCGGAGAAGAACTTCTCCCCCTCGCGCGCGGCGCCCTCGAAGGCGTCCTTCAGCTCCTTCTCCTCCAGTGCGACGCGGAAGCCCTTGCCCCCGCCGCCGCCCGCCGCCTTGACCGCCACGGGGTAGCCGATCGAGTCCTCGATGATCTTCTGCGCGGCCTCGATGTCCTCGACCGGATCCGTGGTGCCGGGGACGATGGGGACGCCCGCCTTCTCCATCAGCTCGCGCGCCTTGGTCTTCGAGCCCATCGCGTCGATTGCCGAGGCGGGCGGCCCGATGAAGGTGACGGACTTCGTCTCCTCCAGGCGGCGGGCGAAGGCGGCGTTCTCGGCCAGGAAGCCGTAGCCGGGGTGGACGGCGTCGGCGCCCGACTCCTCGATGACCTCCAGCAGCTTGTCCACGTTCAGGTAGGACTCGGCGGCCGGCGCGGGCCCGAGCAGGTAGGCCTCGCCGGCGCGCTTGACGTGCAGGGCGTCGCGGTCGATCTCGGAGTACACCGCGACGGTGGCGATGCCCATTTCCTCGCAGGCGCGGATGACGCGGACGGCGATCTCGCCCCGGTTGGCGATGAGGATCTTCTCGAACATGGCGGGGCGGGATGCTATCCCGGGCCGCCGAGGGCGCCGAGCACGCGCGCGGCCGCGGCGCCCGTCGGCTCCTCGGCGCCGTGGACGACGAGCTCCGGGTGCTCCGGAGGCTCGTAGGGCGCGTCGATGCCGGTCATCCCCGACAGCTCGCCCGCCCGCGCCCGCGCGTAGAGGCCCTTGGGATCGCGGCGCTCGCACTCCTGGGCGGGCGTGTCGACCCACACCTCGAGGAAGGGCAGGCCGTCGGCCGCGTGGGCGGCGCGGGCGGCGTCGCGGCCCGCGCGAAAGGGGGAGACGAGCGAGACGAGGGCGATGAGCCCGGCGTCGGCGAAGAGCCGGGCCACCTCGCCGACGCGACGCACGTTCTCGGCGCGGTCCTTCGCGGAGAAGCCGAGCCCGGCGTTCAGCCCGTGGCGGAGGTTGTCGCCGTCGAGCAGGTAGGCGGGGCGCCCCGCGTCGGCGAGCAGGCGCTCGAGCTCGACCGCGAGGCTCGACTTCCCTGAGGCGGGCAGCCCCGTCAGCCACACGGTCGCGCCGCCGCGCCGGGCGACCTGTGAGGCGTGCCAGGTGATCTCGGCCGCGCCGGGGGGGGCGGGGCTCACGCCACGTGCATCCCGCACTCCGTCTTGCCGGAGCCGGCCCAGCGGCCGTCCCGGCCCTCGGAGGGGGCGGTGCAGTGGATGCAGCCGATCGAGGCGTAGCCCCGGTCGTGCAGCGGGTGGTAGGGCACGTCGTTGGCGAACAGGTAGCGCCAGACGTCCTTGTCGGTCCAGTCGGCCAGCGGGTTGCCCTTCCAGAGGCCGTGCTTCTGATCCCAGGCGAGCTTCGGGGTCTGGGCCCGGCCGGGCGACTGGTCGCGGCGGAGCCCCGAGACCCAGGCGTCGACGCCGGAGAGGGCCTCGGCCAGGGGTGAGACCTTGCGCATCCCGCAGCACGCGTCGGGGTCGGTCTCCCACAGACCGTCCCGGCTCGTGTCGCCGCGAAAGACGTCGAGCTTCACCCCGTAGTGCTCCTCGACCCGCCGCCAGGTCTCGTAGGTCTCGGGGAAGAGGACTCCCGTGTCGAGGATGAAGAAGCGCGCCGAGGGCTCGATCCGCAGCAGCATGTCGAGGATGACCGAGGCCTCCTTCTGCAGCGAGCAGGCCACGTAGAGCCGCGGGTGGAACTCGTCCACCAGGTGCTGGAGCACCTCCTCGGCGCTCGCGGCCTCGAGATCGGGCGGGGACGGGGCGGTCACGGGCGAGGTCATTGCGCTAGCAAAAATACTAAAGCCCGATCGGATTTGGACCTGTCGGGTCGGCACTGGCGCTCGGAGCTCGAATAGCCGATACTTGGAGGCGCATGAGCACGACCACCGACCACGTGCGCGTCTTCCTGTGCGACGACGTCGCCGAGATCCGCGTCCTCATGCGCTTCACGCTCGAGGAGGACGAGCGCCTGCGGGTCGTCGGCGAGGCCGCCGACGGCGAGGCGGGCGTCGCCGGCGTGCTCGAGACGAAGGCCGACGTCATCCTGCTCGACCTCTCGATGCCGGGCATGGACGGCCTGGAGGCGATCGGCCGCATCCGTGAGGTCGCGCCCGCGACCGGGATCGTCGTGCTCTCCGGGTTCTCGGTGGGGCGGCTCGGTGAGGCGGCGCTCGAGGTCGGCGCCCATCGCTACCTGGAGAAGGGCGAGCCCGCCGAGGTCATCCGCGCGGCGATCCTCGAGGTCGCGCGCGAGCGGGTCGACGGCGGCGCGGAGCCCGAGGGTCCCCCCGCCGGCTGAGCGGTGCGCGAGCTCGAGACCGAGCGGCTCCTGCTCCGGCGCTTTCGCGCCGCCGACCTCCCGCGCTTCACCGCCTACCGGAGCGACCCGGAGGTCGCCCGCTATCAGTCCTGGACGCCGGACTTCGGCCCGGCGGAGGCGGAGCGCTTCCTCGACGAGCAGGACGGCGCCGACCTCGGACCGCCCGGCGTGTGGCTTCAGCTCGCCGCGACCGACCGGGCGTCGGGCGCGCTCGCCGGCGACTGCGCCGTCTCGGTCGTGCCCGGTCCGCCCCGGACATTCGAGCTCGGCGTGACGATGTCGCGCCAGGCGCAGGGCCGGGGACTTGCGCGCGAGGCGACCGCCGCGGTCGTGGCCAGGCTCTTCGCCGAGCACGACGCCCATCGCGTCACGGCGGTCCTCGACGAGCGCAACGAGGCCGCCGCACGCCTGCTCGCCGGCCTCGGGTTCCGGGAGGAGGCGCGGCTCGTCGAGGCCGACTGGTGCAAGGGCGAGTGGGTCACGCTGCGGACCTTCGCCATGCTCGAGCGCGAGGCGGGGCTCGAGGCGGCCTGAGCTACGGCCCTAGCGGCCCCAGGGCACGGGGTCGCCCCAGCCCGTCGGCGCGCCGGGCTCCCGGCTCGTGGCGGCGAGGCGAGCGGCGCGGACCCACGGGTTGACCCGCGCGGGCGCCGCGGCCGGCGCGGGCGCGGTCTCCCTCATGAACTGCTCGAGCGCGGCGACGACGGCGGCCGCCTCCGCGGGGGAGGTGCCGGGCGCGACGATCGATAGCTCGGGCCGGCGGTTCACTCCCGGCGAGGCTACACCGCGCACTCGCCCTCGCCGCGCACGACGCGGTAGGGCTCGGAGCGGTTCCAGTCGATGAAGTGGCTCATCGTCTCCAGCGAGAACTCGAGGGGCAGCGCGAGGTCCTTGACGAGCGCCTCGAAGTAGCCCTTCTCCTGACGGGCGACCCAGGGGTTGAACTCCTCGGCGTCCTCCCGCTTCTCCTGGTAGTCGCGGATGATCCGCTCGACGGCGTCGGGCACGCGCTTGGCCGGGAGCCGCGCCTTCAGGCGGGCGCCGAAGACGACCTCGCCGCCCTCGTAGGAGCCGCCGATGTGGGCGACGTAGGCGGGGATCGTGTGCTCCCCGACCTTGATCGAGGCGCCGTAGAAGCCGAGGTTGCCGATGTGGTGCTGCGAGCAGCCGTTCGGGCAGCCCGACATCTTGATGTGCAGGCGGCGGACGAGCGGGTCGTCGATCGCCATCTCCTCCAGGCGCGTCTGGACGGCCTGGTTGAGGCCCATGGAGGCGGTGATCCCGAGCTTGCACGAGTCGGTGCCGGGGCAGGAGACGACGTCGGTCACCGCCTCGGCGCCGGCCTCCCCGAGGCCGAGCGCGTCGAGGTCCCGCCAGAGGTCGTAGAGGGCCTCGTCCCGGACCCAGCGCAGGACGAGGTTCTGCCACACGGTGGTGCGGGCGTAGCCGCCCGAGTACTCCCGCATGATCGCGGCGAGGCCGCGGAACTGCTCGGGGGAGAGATCGCCGCGGGTGACCTTCACCTCGACGGCGGAGAAGCCGTGCTGGGGCTGGCGCCTGACGTTCCCGGTGACGAAGGCGTCGAAGGCGCGGCCGTCGCCGTTAGGCGAGCCGGGGGAGAGCGGCGGCCCCGGGGCGCCGGCCTCCTCGTCGTGGTCGAAGCGGTCGAGCGTGTAGTCGCGCTCGCCGGCCCAGCCACCCGCGAGCTCCTCCTCGACCATCGCCCGGAACGCCTCGATCCCGACCTTGTCGACGAGCACCTTGATCCGGGCGCGGGCGCGGTTGACGCGCAGGAAGTCCTGGCGGTCGAAGATCCGCAGGCAGGCCTCGGTATAGCGGAGGTACTCGCCGTCGTCGGCGGCGACGAACTCGGCGAGCGTCGGCGCGAGGCGGGGCATGATCGAGGTGCCGCCGCCGACGCGCATCTCGAACCCGCGGACGCCATCGCGCACGCGGGGGATGAAGCCGATGTCGTGGATGCCGGTGATCGCGCGGTCCTCGTCGGTGGCGGAGAACGCGGTCTTGATCTTGCGCGGCATGAGCTGGAAGTCCTCGTGGCGCACGAAGTAGCGCACGAAGGCGCCGACGTAGGGGGTTGGGTCGAAGGGCTCGCCCGCGCAGATCCCGGCCCAGGGGTCGCCGGTGACGTTGCGCACGGTGTTGCCGCAGCCCTCACGGGAGGACAGGCCGGCGCTGGCCATGAGGCGGATCGCCTCGGCGGCGTCGGGCAGCGGGATGTGGTGGAGCTGGACGTTCTGCCGCGTCGTGATGTGGCCCTTGTTGAGCGGCGCGTAGCGCTCGACGACGTCGGCGAAGGTCTCCATCTGCTCCGGGGAGATCCCGCCGAAGGGGAGCTTCACGCGGATCATCTGCACGTCGGGCTGGCGCTGGCCGTAGACGCCCTGGCGCAGGCGGAAGGGGATGAACTCGAGCTCCTCCTGCTCGCCGCGGAGGAAGCGCCCGGCCTCGGTGTCGAAGTCGTCGAACTCACGCTCGAGGATGGGGATCACGTGGCCGGGCACGTTCCGGACGACCTCGGGGTTGTTCAGCGAGCCCTCGCGGCCCTTGTGGGTGCTAGTCGTCGGCATGAGCCGAATATATAGGAATCCCGATCGGGATTCAGGAGTCTGTGGGGCGGCCCGCCGCGGTCCACGCGTCGAGGCCGCCGGCGAGGCTCGCGGCGTCGCGGCCGGAGGCCCGGAACGCCTCGGCGGCCATGCGCGAGCGGTCCCCGGTCTTGCAGTAGAAGACGACGGAGCCGTCCCCGAGCTCCGCCGCGCGCTCTTGGAGCTCGGGGAGCGGGACGTGCATGGCGCCGGGGATATGACCCACCGCCCACTCCTCCTCCCGCCGGACGTCCACGAGCGTCGCGCCCTGCGGAATTGCGTCGGCGTCGAGCTCGGGCTCCATCGGGGGAGAATCTAGCCGCCCCGAACCGACGCGCGCGTCGAGGCTCTCGGCCTCCGGAATCTCCGCTTCGCCTGGGGCGATGCGACGGCCGGCCCCTTCCCCGACTGGCCCGTCGCGAGCTCCGCGAAACATGAATGGCGATTCAACCGCGCATATCGCGGTCAGATGCCACTCGATGCCGAGCGGCGGGGCGGGCCGGGCTACAGCGGGATGTTCCCGTGCTTGCGGCGCGGGCCGGGCTGGTGCTTCGTCTCCAGGGTCTCGAGCGCGGTGATGAGCTTCGGGCGCGTCTCGTGGGGGACGATGACGTCGTCGATGTAGCCGCGCTCGGCCGCGGAGTAGGGGTTGGCGAAGCGCGCCTTGTAGTCCTCGATCAGCTTGCCCCGGCGCTCGTCGGGCGTGGGCGACTGCGCGAGGTCGCGCCGATAGATGATGTTGACCGCGCCCTCGGGGCCCATGACCGCGATCTCCGCCGTCGGCCAGGCGAAGTTGAAGTCGGCGAGCATGTGCTTGGAGGCCATGACGTCGTAGGCGCCGCCGTAGGCCTTGCGGGTGATGACGGTGATCTTCGGCACCGTCGCCTCGGTGTAGGCGTAGAGCAGCTTGGCGCCGTGGCGGATGATCCCGCCCCACTCCTGGGAGGTGCCCGGCAGGAAGCCGGGCACGTCGCAGAACGTGACGAGCGGGATGTTGAAGGCGTCGCATGTGCGCACGAAGCGCGCGGCCTTGACCGAGGAGTTGATGTCGAGCACGCCGGCCATCGTCTTCGGCTGGTTGCCGACGATCCCCACCGCCCGGCCGTCGAGGCGGGCGAAGCCGCAGATGATGTTCGGCGCGTAGTGCTCGTGGATCTCGAAGAACTCGCCGTCGTCGACGATCAGGCGCGTGACGTCGCGCATGTCGTAGGGCTTGTTCGGGTTGTCGGGGACGACGTGGTCGAGCTCCTCGTCCATCCGCAGCGGGTCGTCGGTGGGCTGCACGCGCGGCGGGGTCTCGAGGTTGTTCTGGGGCAAAAAGGAGATGAGGTAGCGGGTGTCCTCGAGGCACTGGTCCTCGTCGTCGGCGGCCAGGTGGGCGACGCCGGACTTCGAGTTGTGGCTCATCGCGCCGCCGAGCTCCTCGAACTCGACCTCCTCCCCCGTGACGGTCTTGATCACGTCCGGCCCCGTGATGAACATGTGCGAGGTCTCCTTCACCATGAAGATGAAGTCGGTCATCGCCGGCGAGTAGACGGCCCCACCCGCGCAGGGGCCCATGATCAGCGAGATCTGGGGAATCACCCCCGAGCACATGACGTTTCGCACGAAGACGTCCCCGTAGGCGCCGAGGGAGACAACGCCCTCCTGGATCCGCGCGCCGCCCGAGTCGTTGATGCCGATGACCGGGCAGCCGATCTTGGCCGCGAGATCCATGATCTTCACCATCTTCTCGCCCATGACCTCGCCGAGCGAGCCGCCGAAGACCGTGAAGTCCTGGGAGAATACGCACACCCGGCGCCCCTCGACCGTGCCGTGGCCGGTGACGACGGCGTCGCCCCACGGCTTGTTCCTCTCCATCCCGAACTCGACCGTGCGGTGGCGCACGAAGGTGTCGACCTCCTGGAAGGATCCGGGGTCGAGCAGCTTCTCGATCCGCTCGCGCGCCGTGTACTTGCCCTTCTCGTGCTGCTTCTCGACTGCCTTCTCCGAGGCGGAGTGGATCGCCGCCTCCTTCAGCTCCGTGAGCTGCTCGAGCTTCTCCTCGTAGGTCTCGGGAGCCTTCTGGCGCGCCATGCGGCGGGGGAGGTTAGTGGCGGGCGCGTCTGTCGCGCGGGCGAGGGCCGGGGAGGACGGGTCACGGGTCCTCCGGCCGCCGCGGCAAACGCCGAGATCTGTCGCGACGCCGGTGCGCCGTCCCGCGTCAACCGCGGGAGAACGGCTGGTGGTGCGCGACGCCGAGGGCATCGAGCGCGCCGGAGAGGACGGCCGTCGCCTGGCGGTCAAACGGGGTCGGCGGGTCCTCCGGGGCACGGGCGGACGGCGGCTGGGCCGCGGGGGAGGGGGCCGGCGCCGCGTCGGCCCGGCGCCAGAACCGCAGCCACGAGCGCCGCGGCGCGGGGGGCGGCGCCGGCGCAGGCTCTGGCCGGTCGGGCTCCGGGGCGACCCGGACGGGCTCGGCCGGCGCGTCCCCCGCCGCCGGGCGCGCCGTGAGCGTCACCTTCGTGCCCCATCCCGTCGGCTCGAGCGCCACCGTGCCGCGCGCGGTCTCGCCCTCCCAGGCGACGGTGGACCCGGCCTCCAGGCGGGTGATGGCGATCTCCCCGAACTCGCCGAGGTGCTCGGCGAGCGCGGCGAGGTCCGAGACCTCGCTCCACAGCTCGGGCGGGGACTTGACGAGGGTGCGGGAGATGGACGTGTCGGGCATCCCCTCTCGGTTCGCCGGCTACGGGAGCGGTCCTGCCGACGGGGGCAGGATTAATCCTGTCCCCGGCCCCGACGGCCCTCAGGAGAACGGCTTCGTCGCCATCACGAAGATCGTGAGGACGACGATGAGGTCCGACAGGCCGCCGACGAGGCCGACGCGGCGGATGAGCGCCCGGTGCTCGGAGCTAGGCTCACCGCCCGCCTCCTCGTCGGCCGCGGCGATCCCCTTGCGCAGCGCGGGGGCGATCAGGGCGCCCTCGAGCGCGCCGAGGACGATCACCGCGGCGAAGCCCCACTGCACGTAGAACTTCGAGAAGGCGTCGGCCTTGCTCGCCAGATAGATCCCGGCGATCAGGATCACGCCCAGCCCGGGCTGGATCAGCCGGCGGCTGATGGCCTGGATCATCCGGTAGAAGCCGCCGAGGATCTCCGGCCGCCCGCGGGCCACGCCGAACATCAGCCCGTAGGCGAACGTGGCGCCGAAGGCCACGACGACCGCGAGGATGTGGATCGCGAGGACCGCGTGGTAGAGCGTGATCGCGAGGGGCACGGCCGGGACGCTACCGTCGGCCGATCAGGCGCCTGCGCCCGCTCCTCTCGCGCCGCACGATGGGGGCGGCGGTCACGCCGCTCGCGTCGATCTTCGGCTCGGGCTTCCTCATCATCGTCCCCGTCCTCGAGCGCACGCTCGGAGCATTCGCGCTCGTGGGGATCGCCGGCGTCTGCGCCTACGCCTACGCCGTCGGCACGGCGATCCGCCGCAACGTGGCGACGGTCGAGGCGCTGACCGACCACGGGCGCCTCGACCCGCTGACCACGCGGCTCGAGGCCGCGGCCGACCTCGTCATCGTCGTCGCCTACGTCATCTCCGTCGCGCTCTACCTGCGGATCATGGCCGCCTATGTCGTCGACTTCGCCTCATCCGGGTCGGCGTTCGCCGAGCGCGCGCTGGCCGCCGCGGCGGTGCTGGTGATCGCCGGCGTTGGCGTCGTGCGTGGCTTCGCGGGGCTCGACCGGCTCGAGCGGATCGCCCTCAGCGGCGTCCTCGTCATCACCACCGTGCTCGGCGGGACCCTGTTCGCCCACGACGGCGTGAAGCTCCTCGGCGGCTCCCTCGTCCTCCCGCCAGCGCCGGGTCGAGGCCTGCTCCACGTCCTGCTCGTCCTCGGCGGCATCGTCATCACCGTCCAGGGCTTCGAGACGGTTCGCTACCTGACGGCCGAGTTCGACCGGGAGACGAGGGTCCGCGCCTGCCGGCTCTCGCAGCTCGTCTCCACCTCGATCTACCTCGGCTTCGTGGCGGTGGCCACGCCGGTCATGGGGCTCGGGACCCACGCCGGGCCGGACCGTACCCTGCTCGACATCACGGGTCGCGTCGTGCCGCTGCTCTCGCTGCCGGTCGTCCTCACCGCCGTCCTGTCCCAGTTCAGCGCGGCCACGGCGGACACCGTCGCCGCCTACGGCAACCTCGTGCGCCTGCTGCCCGGGCCGATGCGCGGCGCGCGGCCCTACGTGCTCACCGGCGACGCGGCGATCCTCCTCGTGTGGACGGTGCCGACCTTCTCGATTGTCGCCGTCGCCTCGCGGGCCTTCGCGGCCTACTACGCGCTTCAGTGCGCGGTGGCGCTCCGGACCTCGGGCGGCGCGCTCGCCCGCGCCGGCTACGGGCTCCTCGGGCTCTCGCTCGCGGGCGTCGCCGCCTTCGCCCTGCCCGCGGGGTGAGCCGGGCGGCCCCGGCGCTCAGTCCGAGGGCCGGTACTCGCCGAAGACGTCCTTGAGCGCGCCGCAGACCTCGCCGAGGGAGCATTCGTCCTTGAGCGCGGCGCGGATGAGCGGGAGCAGGTTGTCCGTGCCCTCGGCCGCCTGGCGCAGCTCATCCAGCCGCGACTCCACCTTCTCCGAGTCCCGCTGCTCCTTGAATTTCTTCAGGCGCTCGACCTGAGCGTCCTCCGTGGCCTGGTCGACCTTCAGCGTGTCCGGCACCTCGACGTCCTCGGTCACGTACTTGTTGACGCCGACGACGATGTCCTGCTCGGTGCGGTAGCGCTCGCCGTAGCCCCAGGCCGACTCCTCGATCTCGCCCTTCATGAAGGCGATGGCCTCGACGGAGCCGCCCATCTCCTCGATCTTCTCCATGAGCTCGCCCGCGCGGGTCTCGATGTCGCGGGTCAGGGCCTCGACGAAGTAGGAGCCCGCGAAGGGGTCGACGGTGTCGGTCACCCCGGACTCGTGGGCGATGATCTGCTGTGTCCGCAGCGCGATCCGGGCCGCGCGCTCGGTGGGGAGGGCGAGCGCCTCGTCGAAGCCGTTGGTGTGCAGGGACTGGGTGCCTCCCGCCACCGCGGCGAAGCCCTGCAGCGCGACGCGCGCGACGTTGTTCTCCGCCTGCTGGGCGGTCAGCGTCACCCCGCCCGTCTGGGTGTGGAAGCGAAGCTTCATCGAGCGCTCGTCCTCGGCGCCGAAGCGCTCCTTCATGATGATCGCCCACATCTTCCGGGCGGCGCGGAACTTCGCCACCTCCTGGAAGACGTTGTTGTGGCAGTTGAAGAAGAAGGCCAGCCGGGGGGCGAAGTCATCGACGGCGAGGCCGGCGTCGACCGCGGCCTGGACGTAGGCGGTGCCGTTGGCCAGCGTGAAGGCGACCTCCTGGACGGCGGAGCAGCCCTTCTCGCGGAAGTGGTAGCCCGAGATCGAGATCGTGTTCCACTTCGGCAGCCTCTCCTTGCAGTAGGCGAAGAGATCCGTGGTCAGCCGCATCGCGCCCTCGGGCGGGTAGATGAAGTTCCCGCGGGCGATGTACTCCTTGAGGATGTCGTTCTGGGTCGTGCCCCGGAGCTTCTCGGAGGGGACGCCCTGCTCCTCGCCGACGATCTCGTAGAGCAGCATCAGGCACGCGGCGGGGGCGTTGATCGTCATCGACGTCGAGACCTCGTCGAGCGGGATCTGGTCAAACGCCGTGCGCATGTCCTCGATCGTGTCGATCGCCACGCCGGTGCGGCCGACCTCGCCGAGGCAGCGCGGATCGTCGGAGTCGAGGCCGAGCTGGGTCGGGAGGTCGAAGGCCATGGAGAGGCCCGTCCCGCCGTGCTCGAGCAGGTAGCGGTAGCGCTCGTTTGACTCCTTGGCCGAGGCGTAGCCCGCGTACTGGCGCATCGTCCAGAGCTGCTTGCGGTACATCTCGCCGTGGACGCCGCGCGCGTAGGGGTAGGAGCCGGGCTCGCCGAGCGCGAGCGTCCCGGGGAGGTCATCCGCGTCGTAGAGCGGCTTGACCTCGATCCCGGAGTCGGTGAAGCGGCGTTCGTCCTGCGCCCCGACGACGGGCGCGATCGAGCGATGGTCCTCGGAGGTCTCGGCGCGGTCGGCGGCCATGGCCGAGAGCCTATTCGTGCCCTTCCGGACCGGAATCCGGACAGGGGCGCTCGGCCCGCGGCGCGCGCCGGTATAACATCGCGCCCATGCGCCACCTCGCTCTCCTCATCACCGTCCTAGCCGTGCCCGCCGCGGCGACGGCCGCGACCAAGATCACCGACGTCAAGGGACCGACGGTGCGGATCACCGGCCTTCCCCCCGCCTCCTCCTGCCAGCGGCACGAGCGGAAGATCCACTTCAAGGTCACCGACCGCTCGGGGGTCCGCCGGGTCGACATCTTCGTCGACTACGTCCACGCCGGGCGCGCCCGGAGCTCTTCGATGCTCAACTTCGACTTCTCCCGCAAGCTGCGCCCGGGGCGCCACCGCCTCGGCGTCACCGCGCGCGACAACGTGGGCAACCTGACCCACAAGGTCGTGCGCTTCCGCGTCTGCGGCTCCTAGTACCGCGGGAGTCGGTACTAGACCGCCGGCCAAGGACAGCGGCGTGGCCGGTCCCGCGGATCGGCCTCGGCGCTCGCGAATAGCCTCCCGGGCGTGCGCGTCCGGGTCCGGCTGTTCGCCCAGCTCCGCGAGCGCGCGGGGCGGGACGAGCTGTGGCTCGACCTGCCCGAGGGCGCCCGGGTCAGCGACGCGCTGGCCGAGGTCTCGGAGCTCGCCGCGGGCCTGCCGCTCGTGCTCGCCGTCAACCGCGACTACGCGAAGCCCGATCGCGCCCTGGCGACCGGGGACGAACTGGCCCTCGTCCCGCCCGTAAGCGGGGGTGCGGCGGTGTCCGCGCTCCTCACCGCCGAGCCGATCGACGAAGCCGCCGTGCGGGCCGCGGTCAGCGATCCGCGGGCCGGGGCGGTGGTCGTCTTCTCCGGGGTCACGCGGGACGTCGAGGCGCTGGAGTACGAGGCCTACGCGGAGATGGCGCGGCCGCGCCTGGAGGCGATCGCCGCCGAGGCCCGGGCCCGGCACGGCCTCTGCGCCGTCGCCGTCGCCCATCGAACGGGGCGGGTGACGCTCTCAGAGCCGTCCGTCGTCGTCGCCGTCTCGGCGCCCCATCGGGCCGAGGCCTTCGCGGGCGCGCGCGAGGTCATCGACCGCGTCAAGGCCGAGGCGCCGATCTGGAAGCGGGAGCCGGACGGTTGGGTCAAGGGAACGGTGCCCACGACGAGCTGAGGGCGTTGCCCTCGGTCGAGCGCCTCGCCGCCGCCCTGCCCGGGCCGCGCGCCCTGGCCGTGCGCGCGGCGCGGGAGACCGTGGCCGAGCGCCGCGCGGCGCTCCGGGCGGGCGGGCCGGGTGACGGCGCGCCGGGCGCGGACCTGCACGCCGCAGCAGAGGAGCGGCTGCGGGCGCTGCGGGCGCCCTCGCTACGCCGGGTGCTGAACGCCACGGGGGTCGTCCTGCACACGAACCTCGGCCGCGCGCCGCTCGCCGAGGCCGCGCGCGCCGCCGTGGCCCGCGCCGCCGAGGGCTACACGAGCCTCGAGCTCGACCTGGGCGCCGACCCGCCCGCGCGCGGCAACCGGCAGGACCACGTCGCCGGCCTGCTCACGGAGCTCACGGGCGCCGAGGCCGCGCTCGTCGTGAACAACGGCGCGGGCGCGGTCCTCCTCTCCGTGGCCGCGCTGGCGGCGGGGCGCGAGGTGATCGTCTCGCGCGGGCAGCTCGTCGAGATCGGCGGCGGCTTCCGCATCCCCGAGGTCGTCGCCGCCTCGGGCGCGCGGCTCCTCGAGGTGGGGACCACGAACCGCACGCGCATCGAGGACTACGCGCGGGCCGTACGCGCCGAGACCGGCGCGATCCTCCGCGTGCACCCCTCGAACTTCCGCCAGCTCGGGTTCGTGGCCGCGGTCTCGACGCGGGAGCTGGCCGCGCTCGGCCCGCCCGTCGTCGACGACCTCGGCTCGGGCGCCCTCGCGCCGGAGGATCTGCCCGCGGCCGCGCGGGACGAGCCTGGCGTACGGGACTCCGTGGCCGCCGGCGCCGCGCTCGCCTGCTTCTCGGGCGACAAGCTCCTCGGCGGCCCCCAGGCCGGGCTCCTCGCCGGCCGGGCGGACGCGATCGCGCGAGCGGCGGCGCATCCCCTGGCCCGGGCGCTGCGGATCGACAAGCTCTCGCTGGCCGCCCTGGAGGCGACGCTTCGCCTGCACCGCGACCCGGAGCTGGCCGCGCGGGAGATCCCGGCGCTGGCGATGCTGCACGCCGAGCCGGCGGCCCTCCGCGCCCGCGCCGAGCGCCTCTCCGCCGCCTTCCGCGGCGCAGAGCTCGTCGAGGCCGTGGCCCGCGTGGGCGGCGGGACGCTCCCGCTGGCCGAGCTGCCGGGCCCCGTGGTTGCGCTCGACCCGGGGCTCGCCGGCGAGCTGCGCGCGGGCGACCCACCGGTCCTCGGGCGCCTCTCCGAGGGCCGGCTCCTACTCGACCCGCGGACCCTGACCGACGAGGAGGTCGCGTGGATCGTGGCGAGCCGCCGCCCCTGACGCTCGGCACGGCGGGCCATGTCGATCACGGGAAGACGGCGCTCGTCCGCGCGCTGACGGGCACGGACACCGACCGCCTGCCCGAGGAACGCGCGCGTGGCCTCTCGATCGCGCTCGGCTACGCGCGTCTCGTGCTGCCCTCGGGGCGCACGCTCTCGGTCATCGACGTGCCCGGCCACGAGCGCTTCGTGCGCACGATGGTCGCGGGGGCGACGGGGATCGATCTCTTCCTGCTCGTCGTGGCCGCCGAGGACGGCGTCATGCCCCAGAGCCGCGAGCACGTGCGCGTGCTCCGCGCGCTCGGTGTGGGGCGCGGCGTCGTGGCGGTGACGAAGACCGACCTCGCCGACCCGACGCGGGCGACGGCAGAGGCGGCCAAGCTCGTCCCGGGTGCGCCCGTGCTGCCGCTCTGCGCCCGCACCGGCGCGGGACTCGGAGCCCTGCTCGCCGCGCTCGACGGCGTCGCGGCGGGGGTTGCGAGCCGCGCCGATCGCGCCGGGGACGCGCGACTTCACGTCGACCGGGTCTTCACGATCCGCGGCGCGGGGACGGTGTGCACCGGCACGCTGTGGTCGGGCGCGATCGCCCCCGGGGACGCACTCCTGCTGCTGCCCGCGGGGCGGCGCGTGCGGGTGCGCGGCGTGCAGGTCCACGACGCGCCGGTGGGGCGCGCGGCGGCCGGCCAGCGGGTGGCGGTGAACCTGAGCGGGGTCGGGCGGGACGAAGTCGCCCGCGGCGACGTGCTCGCCGGCGTGGGCGCCGAGCTCATCGCGGCCCGGCGCCTCGACGCCGCGCTGTCCTTCGCCGCGGCGGCGCCGGCCGACGGCGAGCGCGTGCAGGTCCACCACGGCACGCGCGAGACGCCAGGGCGGGTCCGCCGGGGCGAGGGCGCGCGCTGGCACCTGCGCCTCGAGCGCCTGCTCGTCGCGGCGCCGGGCGACCGGCTCGTCCTGCGCCGGATCGCCCCGCCCGACACGCTCGGCGGGGGGACGGTGCTCGCGCCGGCCGCGCCTTCCGGGCCGCCCGCGCCCGAGCCCGCCCCGCCGCCCCGCCCCGCCGCCCCGCCGCTCCCCCCGGCCGCCCACGCGCTCGGTGCGCGCCTGCGCGCCGCCGGCCACCGTCCGCCCGGGCCCGCGGAGCTCTCCCCCGAGGAGGCCGCCGCTCTGCCCGCGCTGCGGGCCGCGGGGGGTGCCGTCCGCGTCGGGTCGCTGCACTTCCACCCGGCCGCGCTCGCGGAGATCCGCGTGCGCGTCGAGCGCCTGCTCGACGCGCACGGTGCGGTGACGGTGGCCGAGCTGCGCGACGAGCTCGCCTCCTCCCGGCGCTTCGCCCAGGCGCTGCTCGAGCACTTCGACGCCGAGCGCCTGACCCGGCGGGACGGCGACGCCCACGTCCGGCGGCGACGGCGCGGTGGGTGAGCCGTCCACTACGCTTCCGCCCCGTGAGCACCTGCTTGGTCACCGGCGGCGCGGGCTTCCTCGGCTCCCATCTGTGCGACGAGCTGATCGCGCGGGGGAACCGCGTGCTGTGCGTGGACAACCTCGAGACGGGCTCGCTGGCCAACATCGCCCACATTCGCGACCCGGAGACCTTCCGGCACGTGAACGCCGACATCATCGAGCCGTTCTTCGTCGACGAGCCCGTCGACTTCGTCTACCACCTGGCATCGCCGGCCTCGCCGATCGACTACCTGCGCCTGCCGCTGCACACGCTGAAGGTCGGCTCCTACGGCACCCACCACGCGCTCGGGCTGGCCAAGCTCCACCGCGCGCGCTTCCTCATCGCCTCGACCTCTGAGGTCTACGGCGACCCGCAGGTCCACCCGCAGCCCGAGACCTACTGGGGCCACGTCAACCCGATCGGCCCGCGCGGGGTCTACGACGAGGCCAAGCGCTACGCGGAGGCGCTGACGATGGCCTATCACCGCCAGCAGGGCGTGGACACGGCGATCGTGAGGATTTTCAATACGTACGGCGCGCGGATGCGGGCCAACGACGGACGGGCGATCCCGACCTTCCTGCGCCAGGCGCTGCTGGACCGCCCGCTGACCGTGTTCGGCGACGGATCCCAGACGCGGTCCTTCTGCTACGTCACCGACCTCATCGACGGGTTGATCCGCCTGGTCGAGTCGGGAATCCACACGCCGGTGAACGTCGGCAACCCGAACGAGTTCACCCTGCTCGAGCTGGCCGAGGAGGTCCTCGCGGCCACGGGTTCGAAGTCGGAGATAGTCTTCGAGGCGCTGCCCGTGGACGACCCCCAGGTGCGTCAGCCGGACATCCGCCTGGCCCGCGAGCTGCTCGGCTGGGAGCCGGCGGTGGGGCTCCGCGAAGGGCTTGCCCGGACGATCGAGAAGGCCGGCGTCAAGGCCCTCGTCGGCGGCTGAGCGGACCGGACGCCGAATCTTCACCCGCGGGCGCAACTCACGCGCCCCGCTACCGTTTCGGGCACGTCCGTGTCCGAAACGACGATAGAACCCGTGCCCACCGCAGGGGAGCCCCCGGCCCTCCACGCCGGCGGCACCCCGCGCGACGTCCGGGCCAAACGGCCGCCCGCGCTCTCGTTCCTGCTGCGCATGGAGACGCTGCGGCGTGTCGCGCGGTGGGTGTCGCTGCTCGTGATCGACTACGCCGCCGTGTTCGGCGCGCTCTTCAGCGCCCTGGCGCTGAAGACCCTCCTGCTCGGCGGCAGCGCGCACGCGTACTCGATCGCGCTCGACCAGACGCGGAGCGAGGCGAGCTTCGCCTTCCTGCTCACCGCGCTGCTCTTCGCGCGCTCGGACCTCTACGCCGACCGCCCGCGCCGCCCGGGGTTCTCGCGGATCGTCTCCTCGCTCTTCCAGGTCACGATCGTCGCCCTCATCTACGCGCTGGCCAACGGGCAGCGCTTCGACTCCTACTACGTCTTCTACGGGGGCTTCTTCTTCGCCGTCCTCTACGCGGGAACGCTGAGAACAGCCCACACGTGGGTCACCGGCCGGCTTCTCGCCAAGGCCGGCTACCGGCGGCGCGCGCTCATCGTCGGCTCGGGTGCGCATATCGAGCAGGTCGCCGCGACCCTGGCCAAGACCGCCCACAGCCCCGTCGACGTCGTCGGGTTCATCTCGCTCGCCCCGCGGCCCTCCAACGGCCTGCGCTCGCTCGGGACCCTGGCCGAGCTGCCCGCCGCGCTGGGCGTCAATCGCGTGCAGGAGGTCATCATCGCTGACCCGGACTTCCCGCAGGAGCGCGCCGTCGAGCTGGTCGACATCTGCCACGAGCGCGGGGTCACGGTCCATGTCGCGCCCTCGACCATGGAGATCCTCCTACAGCGGGCCGAGTTCGTGCCCGGTCAGTCCGTGCCCCTCTTCACCCTGAAGGCGCCCGTTTTCGAGGGCTTCGACTTTGTCGTCAAGCGCGTCTTCGACCTCGTGGGGGCGACGCTGCTCCTGATCGTGCTGGCACCCGTCCTCCTGCTCATCGCGCTGCTCGTCAAGCTCGGCTCGCGCGGGCCCGTGCTCTACCGCTCCGTGCGGCCCGGGATCGGCGGGCGCCCGTTCCCGTGCCTGAAGTTCCGCACGATGGAGACCGGTGCCGACGCGCGCCAGCAGGATCTCGAGGAGCGCAACGAGGCCTCGGGCGCCCTGTTCAAGATCGCCCGCGATCCGCGCGTGACGCGGATCGGCGCGGTGCTGCGCCGCTACTCGCTGGACGAGCTGCCCCAGCTCGTCAACGTGCTGCGGGGGGAGATGTCCCTCGTCGGCCCGCGGCCGCTGCCCACGCGCGACTATGAGCGGCTCGAGGACTGGCACCGCAAGCGCTACCTCGTCCTGCCGGGCATGACGGGACTCTGGCAGGTCTCGGGTCGCTCGGAGCTCGCCTTCGACGACCTCGTCCGGCTCGACTTCCTCTACCTCGAGCGCTGGTCGGTCTTCCTCGACCTCTCGATCATGCTGAAGACGATCCCCGCCGTGCTCGGGCGCCGCGGCGCGGTCTGAGCCCGGCGCGCCGCTGATCCGGTGCCGGTGACCGCGCCGCCTCGGCGCGCGGCGAATGCAGCGAGCAGGCGCGTCCCCGACGCCGCGAGGGCCTGAACACGGACCCCGTCTCCTCCTCCCTGCCCACTCACGCCCCAACCGCGAGAACCTCACATATGCAGGCGTGAAGAACCGGTGAACGCCCCTGGTCGGCGACCCGGCGACCCCGTAGCGTGCTTCCCGTAACCAAGCGAAGAGACCGGCGGGCACCGACGACCCGCGTACGAGAAAGGAAGCAGCCCATGTCCTACGTGGACCTTCACCTCCACCTTCTCCCCGGGGTTGACGACGGCGCCCGGACGCTCGAGGACTCCCTCGCGCACGCCCGGCGCATGACCTCCGAGGGCATCCACGGCGCCGCGGTCACGCCGCACGTCGGCCATCCGTGGTTCCCCCTCGACACGACCCAGATCCCGGCGCGCGTCGCCGAGCTCCAGACCGCGCTGCGCGCGGAGAGGATCCCGCTGACCCTCCACGCCGGCGGGGAGATCCACGCCCGCCACCTGGGGGAGATCGGCGCGGAGGAGCTCGACCTCGTCGCGCACGGGCCGGCCGGCGCCCGCTGGGTGCTCGCCGAGGTCCCCTTCGCGGGCATCGACGCCGCCTTCTGCGCCGCGCTCGAGCGCGTGCGCGGGCTCGGCTACGCCGCCCTGATCGCCCACCCCGAGCGCGCCGAGGGGTTCGCGGAGACCGGCCTCGAGCTGCTCCGCCCCGCGCTGGCCGCGGGCGCGCTCCTGCAGGTCAACGTGTGCTCGCTGCTCGGCCACAACGGGGCCGAGGCGGCCGAGGCGGGTGCCCGGCTCGTGCGCAGCGGCCTGGCCTTCGTGCTCGGCTCCGACGGCCACCCGGGCACGCGCGAGCACACGCTGCGCCTCGGCTTCGACCTCGCCCTGCGCGCCGGCGCCTCGACGACGCAGGCCTGGCGGCTCACGCAGGCCAACCCGCGCTTCCTCATCGACCAGGGGATCCCCGCCGCGCCCGTGCGCCTGCCGGTGGCGCCCGAGGTCGGCCGCCGCACGCCGGGGGAGCGGCGCCGCCTCGAGGGCGACGTCCGCCGCGTCATCGCGGCGGGACGCCGCCCGCGGTAGGCGGCGCTGCCTCCACCTGGTTGTAGACGTCGGTGCGGCAGGGCCGGCCGCCGCAGACGTCGACGACCTTCCCGTCCGGCGCGAGGAACGCGGACTTCTGGGTCCGCGCCGCCCTGGTCGAGCGCGGGTCCTCGTGCGGGTCGGGACCCTTGCCGCGCGGCGGCGTGTCGCTCAGCGGCGGTAGCGCGACCCGCTTCGGGCCTGAGTCCCAGTAGGTGATCGCCGAGCCCGAGTACGGCAGCGCGCCGACGCAGGGGATCCCGTAGAGCAGGCGGCCCCGGCCGCGCGCCACGCTCGGGCACAGGCGCCCGGCGCCGATCGTCCGCGCCTCGGTGTCCGCCGCATAGTCCGTGACCTGGTGGTCGCCGAGCGCGATCTGCATGAGCACGGTGTGCCTCGGCGTTCCCGGGAGGTTGTGGCCGGTCATGTACTGCGCGTAGCCGTCGGGCTCGGAGCGATCCCACAGCTGCTGGAGCAGGTCGTAGAGCAGCGGGCGCACCGAAGGATCCGGGTAGGCGGAGCGGAGGATCGTCAGGTAGGAGTCGAAGTCGACGGAGCGCGCGAGCAGCAGGCCGCCGTAGTCCATCCCGGAGACGCCGAGCACGGCGCGCGCGAAGTCCGGCGCGACGGCCGTCGTGATGCCGCCCTCGATGCCGCCCTGCGAGTTGCCGTCGTAGTAGAGCCGGCTCGGGTCGATGAGCGGACGGCCGGAGGCGCCCCTGAACGCGGCGTTCGTGGCGAGGCCGTGCGGACTGCGCATGAGCCGTCCGAGGTAGAGCATGTCGAGCACGCCCTGCTGGAGGCGGTCGGTGAGGCTCGGGAAAAGATCGAGGTCGCCGAGGATGTTCGCGGCGTTGCCGAGATCCTCGTCGGACATGCCGACCCAGCGCGTGGCGCAGAAGACGAAGTCGTGCTCCTGCGACATGTCCTGGACGTTTCCGGCGTTGATCTCCGTCGGCTTGCCGAGGAGGCCGTGGCCATAGAGGGAGATGCGCGCGGGCGTACTCGCCGCCGCGCGCGGGACGTTGCAGTAGAACTTCTCCCTGATGACGTTGCCGGGCAGCGCCGTCGGAGTGGCGTCCTTGCCCTTCGCGGAGTAGTGGAAGCGCGCGCCGGGGGGGCAGCCGGGCGCGTTCAGGTAGCACGGGACGGTGATCGTGCCCTCGACCTGGCGCAGGAGCTCGGGGTTGTCGGCCGGGTTGTCGGTGACCGCGTCGATCGTGTACTTCGGCGCGGAGCCCTGGGGCTTGCCGTCGGCGAGGTTCTTGTCGCCGAGGCGCCGGAAGGCGTCGTTGCGGATGGCGAGCATGCGCCCGGTCTCGCTCTGCCGGGAGATGACCGTGAAGTCCCAGGTCGCGTAGAGGCCCTTGCGGCCGACACCGGCCCTGCTCAAAGTCTTCCTGATCCGGGCGTAGCGCTTCGGCTGGGCGCTGCGCGCCTTCGCGAACCAGGCCGGGGCGCGCAGCCGCTCCCGGTGCGCACCCACGAGGTTCCGCAGGACGACGACGTAGCGGTGCCCGTGGAGCAGGTTGCGCCCGGGATGAACGAGGAGGTTGACGTCGCCGAGCTTCGGCGTCGCGTCGAGCTCGGCCCAGATGAGCACGCGCCGGTGCGTGGCGGCGTCGATCAGGAGCAGCCGCTGGCGGCGGTTGTAGGTCCGGCCCATCGCGGTCAGCGAGGGGAGATGGTTCTGCACGAATGCGGCCGAGGTGTCGAGCCCCGGGATGCGGATGATGATCATGCCGCCGGGGGAGAAGCCGTCGTTGCGGTTGTACTCCCCGGTACCGATGCGCTGGCCCTTCACGTTGACGGGCATCGCCGCCGCCGGCAGGTGGACGCGCACGCCCGTGACCGAGTGCTTGTCCGGCACCGTCAGCCGGTTGTCCGGAAACGGCAGGAGGCAGGCCTTCGCCCCGAACGGGCGGCAGGCGTTGTAGCCCGCGCGCGCCTCGGCGGCGAGGAGGGTGAAGGCGGCGAGGAGAAGGCCGGCGAGGGCGGCGAGGCGGGTGCGCATGGGCGCAGCCTAGTTCACACGGGCGACTCCGTCTCGGGCGGGTTCACGCGCACCACGCGCAGGCCCTTGGGGATGCCGTCGGCGCGCAGGCGCTTCGAGCGCCCGCGCTCGGCCTCCCGGAGCTCCTCGCAGGCGACCTCGGAGACGAGCACCTCGCCGCCCTTGGCAGCGTCCATGACGCGCGCGGCGACGTTCACGTCGACGCCGAGGTAGTCGCCGCCGACCCGCCGCGGGCGCCCGAGGTGGACGCCCGCGCGCATCTGCGGGACGTAGCCCTCGACCTCGATCCCCGCCAGCGCCGTGTTGGCGCCGTGGGCGGCGTCGACCGCTTCCTGCGGGGTCGCGAACACGGCCATGAGCCCGTCGCCGAGGCGCTTGACGACGGCGCCGCCGTGGTCGCCGATGGCGCCCTCGGTCGTCTTGGCCGTGGCGCGGAGGAGCTCCACGACCGCCTCGTCGCCGGCCTCGAGAGCCCAGCTCGAGAAGCGCACGAGATCGGTGAAGAGGATCGCCAGCGGTCGCTCCCCCCGTCCCCTTCCCTGCGCCTCGGAGAGCCGCTGCCAGACCTGCAGCGCGCCGAGCCCGAGCTCGCGAACGGCGCTCGGGTGCTCGACGCCGAGTGCGGAGACGGTGCGGCCCGCGGCGTGCCGGGCGCCCTCGCCCGCGGTCGAGAGCGGATCGCCGAAGTCGGGGTCGCCGGGAGCGAGCCTGCGCATCGTCCTGACGCCCTCGACGGTCAGCTCGTGGGCGTCGGCGCGGCGGAGCCGCTCGAGGAGCTTCGGCAGGCGGGGCTCGGTCATCGGACCCCTATGCAAGCAAGGGACGAGGCCGGGCCGGATCCGAGGTGTTATCGTTGTGTACGCAATGACCTTCCGGGGGAGGGAGAACATGCGGCTGAACGGCCTGCACCACATCACCGCGATCACCGGCGACGCGCGGCGGAACCTCGGCTTCTACACGGGCACGCTCGGCCTGCGCCTGACGGCCAAGACCGTCAACCAGGACGACCCGAGCGTCTACCACCTCTTCTACGGCGAGGAGGACGCCCGGCCCGGGCTCGACCTGACGTTCTTCGAGCATCCGGGCGCGACCCCGGGTCGCCCGGGGGCGGGCATGGTCCACCGGATCCTCTGGCGCGTGGGCTCACCCGCGGCGCTCGCCTTCTGGGCGGAGCGGCTGGCGGGCCACGAGGTGGCGGCGGCGCGCGGGGAGGACTTCGTGCGCTTCGCCGATCCCGAGGGGCTCGAGCACGAGCTGGTCCTCGCCGGCGCGCCCGACGCGCCGCTCGTCGCCGAGCACCCGGAGATCCCCGCCGCGCTCGCGCTCCAGGGCTTCGAGGGTGTGCGCGCCTACTCGGCGCGGCCGGAGCGGAGCGCGCAGACGCTGCGCGAGCTGATGGGCGCGGAGGAGGCCGCGGACGGGGTCTTCGTCCTGCGTGGCGAGAGCCGCGAGGGCCGGATCGCCTGGGATCCCGCCCCCGCGGAGCCCGGGCGCCAGGGCGCGGGAACCGTGCACCACGTCGCCTGGGGCACGGAGCACGCGGACCACGACGGCTGGCTCGAGCGGCTCGCCGCGGCGGGGGTGCGCAACTCGGGTCCGGTCGACCGCCACTACTTCGAGTCGATCTACTTCCGCGAGCCGGGCGGCGTGCTCTACGAGCTGGCGACCAAGGAGCCGGGGTTCCTCGTCGACGGGCTGCCCGTGGAGAAGCTCGGGACGAAGATCATCCTGCCCCCGTGGCTCGAGGCGCGGCGGGAGGAGATCGAGGCGCGGCTGACCCCGCTGCCCGACCCGCGGCGGGGCAGCCGGGGGCGTCCGGCGACACGAGCTGTCCCCTGAGGATCCTCGTCATCGCCGTCCCTCACGCCGACCGGTCGGTGGGAGCGGGGGCCCGCAGCTCATGTCCCTCCCGCCCCGGAGGCCGACTCGCGGGGCGTCGCTTTGTTGACAGCGCGCCGCCCGAGGTCGCGATCTCGACGAACCTGTCGCCCCACGACGGTTTTGTCGATCGGACGCTCCTCCCGCGGGCGCGTACGACAAAGCGACGGCCCCCGCCCTCCGCCCCGGTGCCCCCGACCTCCTTGGCCGGGGAGCGTCCCCGGATGTGAGCCGTGCCCGAAACGTCCGGCGAAAGGTCCTAGCGTCCCGCGCCATGCGCGAACTCGCTCCCGATGTCTTCCAGATCCCCCTCGTCCCCCGCGATGGGATCAACGCCTACGTGATCGGCGACGTCCTCGTCGACTGCGGGGTCAAGCAGCACGCGGGGAAGCTCCGCAAGGCGCTCGCCGGGCGGACGCTCAAGGCCCTCGCCCTGACCCACGCCCACCCGGACCACGCGGGCAGCGCGCAGCGGCTCGTGCCCGAGCTCGGCCTCGCCTACTGGGCCGGCGCGCGGGACGCCGAGGCCGCCCGCACCGGCCAGACGGTGACGACGCGGGACTGGATGCGGAGCCTCATCCGGTTCTCCGGCTGCCCGGTCGACCGCGAGCTGCACGAGGGCGACGAGGTCGCGGGCTTCACCGTGCTCGACACGCCGGGCCACTCCCCGGGGCACGTCTCCTACTGGCGGGCGTCCGACCGCGTACTCATCTGCGGGGACGTCTTCAACAACATGAACCTGCTCACCACGCAGGTCGGCCTGCACGAGCCGCCCGGTCTGCTCTCGCCCGATCCGGCCCGGAACCGCGAGTCGATGCGCCGCCTGGCCGAGCTCGCGCCCGCGCTCATGTGCGTCGGCCACGGGCCGCCGCTGCGCGACCCGGCGAAGCTCAAGGCCTTCGCCGCCTCGCTGTAGCCGCGCCGCTACCCCGCCGCCGAACCCGAGCCGGCCAGGGGGGCACGCAGCGAGGCGAGCGGCGGGCGCTCTCCGACGGGCACGGTGACGACGACGCCGTCCTCCCACGGCCTCAGGTAGTGGCCGCGGGCGACGCCTCGCGCCGAGCCACCGGCGTCGTCCACCCGCGCCTCGACGGCGGCCAGCACCGCGTAGGCCATCTCGCCGAGCGCGCGCAGCGGCTGGTGGCGGTTCTGCCGGGTGCCGAGCGCGACCTCGGCCAGGCCGTCGAGTCCGCAGACGCCAAGCGCGTCGATCAGGGTGGCGATCTCCACCCCGTAGCCGCAGGGGAAGGGGATCGCCTCGAAGAGCTCACGACGCCCGGCGAACTCCCCCGCCAGGGGCTGGGCGAAGCCGGCGAGCAGCGGCACGTGGAGGTTCAGCAGTGGCCGGGCCATGAGCTCCGTCACCCGGCCGCCCTCGTGCGGGAGATCCCCGGCCGCCGTGCGCAGCGGGCGCTCGAAGGCGCCCTTGACGAAGCCCACCTCCGGGTCGATGAGGAGCGGTCCGAGGAGCCCCTCGAGGTGGCGCGGGTGCGGGTCGGCGGTGTCCGTGTCGAGGAAGCAGACGACGTCGGCGTCCGTGGCGTGCACGCCCCGCCACATCGCGTCGCCCTTTCCGCGCGCCGGGCCGTGCTCGGGCAGGATCGCGTCCTCCTGCACGACCCGCGCGCCCGCGGCGGCGGCGCGTGCGGCGGTGCCGTCGGCCGACCCGGCGTCGATCACGAGCACGTCGTCGAGGAGGCCGGCGGCCAGGAGCGGCGCGACCGTCGTGTCGAGCACGGCGCCGACGGTGGCGGCGACCTCCTTGGCGGGCAGGACGACCGCCACCGTCGTCTCCCCCTTGGCGGCGCGGAGGGCGCCGCGGTCGAAGTCCTCGGCGCGGTGGCGGCGGCGGGCGAGCCATTCGGCCACCGCGAGGTCGACGGCGAGGCCCCGGCGCGCGCGGCCGGCGGCGCGCGCGGAGGTCCGCACGCGCACGCTGCCCGAGCGCGTGATGGGGATGCGGTGCGCGGCCAGGCGGGCGGCGAAGGCCTCGTCCTCGAGCGCGGTCAGGGGCTCGAGGCCGCCCACGCGCTCGTAGGCCTCGGCGGTGACGGCGAGCGACGCGCCGCCGAAGTGGTGGTGCTCGGCACCGGGCGCGGCGACGCGCACGGCCGCCAGCCGCCGCTCGGCCGCGGCGGCGCGGCGGGCGAGGACGGCGGGGGAGAGCAGCGCGGCCTCCGCCTCCTCGAGCTCGATGACGCCGCCGATGGCGTGCGCGCCCCCGGCCACGAGCGCGAGCTGGCGGGCCAGCCAGTCCGGCGCGGGGCGGGAGTCGGCGTCGGTGCAGGCGATCAGGCCGCGGGGGCGGCCGGCGGCGCGCAGGCACGCGGCGGCGGCGTCCATCCCGGCGCGGCGGGCGGCGCCCGCCCCCGCGCCGGGCCCGTCGATGAGCTCGAGCTCGAGCCCGAGTGCTCGCGCCGCGCGCGCCGCCTCGGCCGCGGTCGCGTCCCGGCAGGCGTCAAGGACGAGGATGACGGCGAACGCCGCCCGCGGGACGGCCTGCGCGGCGAGCGCCGCGAGGCAGAGGGCGATGTGGGCCTCCTCGTCGCGGGCGGGTACGACGACGACGGCCTGGAGCTCGCTCAGGCCCACGCCGCCCCCTGCGCGATTCGCTCCTTGCCGTCCTCGTAGTCTTCGTCGCGCTCGTGGGTCAGCACGCCGACCAGCTTGCCGCGTGCCCCGTAGGAGACGGTGAACGCCCCGTCGCCGTGATCCTCGAGCCGGGCCTCGTCCCACCCGTCCCCCCAGGCCGCGTACTTGAGCGTGCGCCGCCCGATGGTCGACCAGAAGCCGGGGACCTCGTCCCACTCCGCGTCCTCGCCCGCGGCGACGCGGCCGGCGATCTCGCCCTGGCCGAGCGCGTCGCCCCAGTGCGCGACCCGCAGCGGGCGCCCGGCGGCGACGTTGAGCGCGCGGCAGACGTCCCCCGCCGCGAGGAGGCCGGGCACGACGGTGCGCAGCGAGGCGTCGACGGGCACCGCGCCGCCCGAGAGCTCGAGCCCGGCGGCGGCGGCCAGCTCGCCGCGCGGCGCGACGCCCGCGGCCATGACGACGACGGGGGCGTCCGCGCTCGCCTCGCCCGCGTGGACGGTGAGGCGGCCGTCTGCGCCGGCGATCCGCTCGACCTCCGCGCCCAGTTGCAGCGTGACGCCCTCCCCCTCGAGCCAGCCACGGATGCGCGCGGCGGCCTCGTCCCCGAGGCGGGCGGCGTTGGGTGCCGGCTCGTCGGAGAACAGCGTCACCGGGTGGCCGCGGAGGCGGAGCGAGGCGGCGATCTCGCAGCCGATGAACCCCGAGCCGACGACGCCCACGGGCGCGCCGTCGCGTAGGCGCCGGATGAGCTCCTGCAGCTGGACCAGCGTGCGGATCGTCCGCACGCTGGGGTGGTCGGCGCCGGGGATGGGGAGGCGCTTCGGCTCGGCGCCCGTGGCGAGCAGGGCCGTCGTGTAGCACAGCTCGCGCCCGCCGGAGAGCGTGACCGTCCGGCGCCGTGTGTCGAGCCACACGGCGCGGCCGGCCACGAGGTCGATGTCGCGCTCGGTCAGCCAGGACTCCTGCTCGAGCGGGAGGTCGGCCTCGTCGCTCTCCCCGCGTAGCAGCTCCTTGGTCAGGGGCGGGCGGTTGTAGGGCATGCGCTCCTCGTCGGCGAGGATCGCCACGGCGCCGGTGCCGCCCGCCTCGCGATACGCGCGCGCCGCGGCGAGCCCCGCCGGGCCGCCGCCGATCACGAGGAGCGCGAGCACCCTCACGCGCGCGTGAAGACGTCGAGGAGGTAGTCCGCCGTGGCGGCGCTCCCGGCCGGGGCGAGCCAGTCCTCCGCGCGGAGCCGGGCGTGGACCGTGGCGGCGTCGAAGGGGCGCTCGGGCCCGGCGGGGCGCCAGTGCACGGCGACGAGGCGGCCGCCGGGGGCGAGCGCGCCGTGCAGGCGGGTGAGCGTCGCCTCGAGCGCGGGCGGCTCGAGGTAGTAGAGGATCTCCGAGGCGAGGACGAGGTCGAAGACCCCGCCGGGCACGGCCTCCGGCAGCGCGCCAAGGCGGGCCTCGGCCTGCGGGTGGGCGGCGAGGCGGGCGCGCGCGGCGGCCACGGCCGTGGGCGCGAGGTCGACGGTCAGGAGCTCGGCGCAGCGGGGAGCGAGGAGCGCGGAGAGGACGCCGATCGAGGCCCCGAGCTCGAGCGCGCGGCGAAACGGCCCGGGGCCGCACGCCGCGAGCGTCGCCGCGTACTTCGCGCGCTCGTACGGGCTCGAGTCGTAGCCC
Organism: Solirubrobacterales bacterium; assembly: GCA_038276395.1. Taxonomy (GTDB): domain Bacteria; phylum Actinomycetota; class Thermoleophilia; order Solirubrobacterales; family Solirubrobacteraceae; genus JBBQAA01. The sequence continues at coordinate 59,724 of JBBQAA010000060.1, forward strand.
CAGGGGTCGGGCTCGGCGCGGTAGCGGGCCTCGAAGTCGACGCGCGGGGCGGCGGGGACGCTCATGCCCGCTCCTCGAGCGCGGCGGCGCCCGCGCGCGCGAGGAGCGGGTCGAGCCGGTGCTGGAGCAGGAACAGCTCGAGGTCGCGCCGCGCGCGGTCGAGCGGGGCGGCGAGCGCGAAGGGCCGCGAGCCGCAGGCCCGGGCCGCCTCGTCGAGGAGGGCGCGCGCGGCCTGCGCGATCGCGTCGCGGGCGTGGATCGCCACGCGCGGGAGCTCAGGGCCGCCGCCGTCCATGGCGCGCGCGGCCTCGGCGATCCACAGGTCGATCGCGCGATGCGCGGTGAGGATGCGCCCGGCCGCCAGCTCCTCGAGCGGGCCCCGCGAGGGCCGCGCGGCGAGTTCGTCGAGCGCGCCCCGCACCGCCTGGTCGGCCATCCCCGCCCAGCTCGCCGCGGTGCGCAGGGCGTCGCGCCCGAACCACGGTTGCGCAGCGATCGCGCCCGGGCCGCCGAGCCGCGCGAGCACCGGCGCGTCGTGGAAGACGACGCGGTGGGAGACCGAGGCGCGCAGGCCGTGGGCGCGGAACCAGGTCGGGTCGACCTCGACCCGCGCCGCGTCGCGCAGGTCGATCCACACGAGCAGCGGCGCCCCGCCCTCGGGATCCTTGCCGAGCACGAGCGCGCGGTGCAGGCCCCCGGCGCCCGAGCAGAAGGTCTTCACGCCGCGCAGGACGTCGCCCCGCGGGGTGGCGATGACCGCGGCGGGCGGTCCCTCCCCCGGCACGGGATCCCCGCCCCACACCCCGGCGCGCAGCTCGCGGCGGCGGACGGCGGCGAGCTCCCGCTCGGCGACCTCGGCCGGCGCCTGCACGGCGAGGCGCTCGACCGCGTTCAGGTGGCCGTCGAGGATCCGCCCGACCGAGCCGTCGGCCTCGGCCACGCGGCGCACGAGCGCGAGCTCGGCGGCGGGGGGCGGCCGCTCGGCGCCCGGCTGCGCGTTCGCGGCCAGAGCGCCGGCGCCCTCGAGCGCGGCGAACGGCTCCTCCGGGAAGACGGGCACGGCCGGGCGCTCGCGCTCGCGCGCGGTGGCGGCGATCTCGGCGAGGACCGGCGCGAGGACGTCCTCGGAGATCGCGGCGGGAGCGGCGAGGCTCACGCCAACGCCGCCGGGACGGGGAGGGACAGCGGCTCGCTCGCGAAGCCCTCGGCGAGCAGGCGCTCGGTGAAGGCCACGGTCTCACCCGGGTCGGAGCGGTGCACCCCGGGGCCGAGCCCGTCGTGGGCGAGGACAACGGCGCCCTCGACGAGCTGCCCCGCGAGCGCAGCGCGCATCGCGGCCACGGAGTCGCCGCGCCAGTCGTGCGTGTCGGCCGTCCAGTGCGCGAGCGCGAGCCCGTGCGCGGCGGCGATCCCCGCCGTCCACTCCGCCCGGACGCCGTAGGGAGGCCGCCAGAGCTCGGGGCGGACGCCGACCGCGGCCAGTTCGTCCAGGGCGAGGCGAACGTCCTCGCGGACCCACTCCTCGCTGCGCTCGGTGTGGCGGACGTGCTCGTGGCAGTGCAGCCCGACGACGTGGCCCTCGGCACGTATCCGCGCGACGAGCTCCGGCTGCGCCGCCGCCCGCGGCGCCAGTGGGAAGAACGTCGCCCGCGCCCCCGCCCGGCCGAGGACGTCGAGCAGGCGTGGGGTCCACACGGGGTCCGGCCCGTCGTCGAAGGTCAGGGCGAGCGCGGGCACCCGTGAAGGAATAGCCGATCGGCGTCGCCGAGCACGGGGAAGATGCGCCAGACCGGCCGGCGCGGCGCTTGACGGCAGCGGCTCACCGGGCGACACGCGCTGTCGATCCGCGGCCTGCGGTGCCCCGTGCGGCATGATCCGCGCATGCGGATCGTCATCGTCGCGGGGTTCGGCGGCATCGCCGCCGCCATCGAGCTGCAGGGCCACGGGTTCACCGACGTCACGCTGCTCGAGCGCGCTCCCGGGCTCGGCGGCACATGGTTTCACAACACCTACCCGGGCGCGGCCTGCGACGTGCCGAGCCACCTCTACTCGTTCTCCTACGCCCAGCGGCGGGACTGGGACCGCCTGTGCTCGAGCCAGGCCGACATCCTCGCCTACCTCGAGCGGGTCGCCCACGACCACGGCGTCGACTCGCGGGTCCTCAGCGGCGTCGAGGTCGAGGCGTGCGAGTGGGGGCAGGACGCGGGGGCGTGGAGCGTGCGCGCCGCCGGCGGCCGGACCTGGACGGCCGACGCCGTCATCATCGCCACGGGCCAGCTCCACCGCCAGGCCTTCCCCCGAATCCCGGGCCGGGAGGACTTCGCGGGCGTCGCCTTCCACTCGAGCGAGTGGGATCACGGCTACGACCTCCGGGGCAAGCGCGTCGCCGTGGTGGGGACGGGCGCGAGCGCCGTGCAGTTCGTGCCCGAGATCGCGCCCGAGGTGGCCGAGCTGACGGTCTTTCAGCGCACGCCGAACTGGTTCCTGCCGCGCAAGAACCGCGCCTACCCGAACCTCCTGAAGCAGATCGTGTTGCGGGTCCCGGGCGTGCAGGCCGCGCGACGGCGCTACATGTTCGAGTACACGGAAACGCTCACGCGGCTCATCCGCAACCCGCGCACGCTCGGCCGGATCGGCGCCTGGCGTGCGGCGGCGTTCATGCGCTCACAGCTCAGGGATCCCGAGGTGCGCCGCAAGGCGTGGCCGGACTACACGTTCGGCTGCAAGCGGATCCTCTTCTCCTCCTGGTTCCTGCCCGCGCTGCAGCGGGAGAACGTCGAGCTCGTCACCGAGCCGATCGCCGCGATCACCGAGCGCGGGGTGCGGACGGAGGACGGCCGCGAGCGCGAGGCCGACTGCCTCATCTGGTCGACGGGCTTTCGCACGAACGACTTCATGTTCCCCATGGAGGTCACGGGCCGGGAGGGGCGGTCCCTGCGCGAGGCTTGGCGGGACGGCGCCCACGCGCACCTGGGCATGACGATCCCCGGCTTTCCCTCCCTCTTCGTCATGTACGGGCCGAACACGAACACCTCGGGCGGCTCGATCATCCTCTACCTGGAGCAGCAGGCCGCCTACATCCGCCAGGCGCTCGCGCTCGTGCGGGACGCCCGCGCGGCGGCGATCGAGGTCCGCCCCGAGGTCGAGGCGGCCAGCGACCGCGAGCTGCAGGGCGAGTTCGAGGGCACGGCGTGGACCGACTGCGACTCCTGGTATCGCAACGAGGATGGCCGCATCGTGGCCAACTGGCCGTTGTACATGCGGGACTACATCGCGCGCACGCGGGAGCTCGACCCGGCCGAGTTCGAGCTCGTGGCGGCTCCGGCGGAGGTCTCCACCGTCTGATTTTGCATCCTGGAGGGATGAGCGAGCGCCCCTATCGCGTGGCCGTCATCGGCTCGGGCCCCGCTGGCTTCTACGCCGCGGGCGAGCTCGTGGGCAGCGCCGACCCGGAGGTCGAGGTCGACGTGATCGAGCGGCTGCCGACGCCGTGGGGGCTCGTGCGCTCCGGGGTGGCGCCGGACCATCCGAAGATCAAGTCGGTCTCGCGCATCTACGAGCGGACGGCCGCGCACCCTCGCTTCCGCTTCTTCGGCAACGTCGAGCTCGGCCGGGACGTCTCCCACGACGAGCTGCTCGCGCGCTACGACGCCGTCGTCTACGCGGTGGGGGCGGAGACCGACCGGCCGCTGCGGATCCCCGGCGCCGACCTGCCCGGCGTGTGGCCGGCGACCAAGTTCGTCGGCTGGTACAACGGCCACCCCGACCACCGCGACCACGACTTCGACCTGAGCGTCGAGCGGGCCGTCGTCGTCGGGAACGGCAACGTCGCCGTGGACGTGGCCCGGATGCTCTGCCTCGAGCGGGACGAGCTGGCCGCCACCGACATCGCCGACCACGCGCTCGAGGCGATGGCGGGTTCGAGCATCCGCGAGGTCGTCATGGTCGGCCGCCGCGGGCCGGTGCAGGCCGCGTTCACGACGCCCGAGCTGCGGGAGCTCGGTGAGCTGAGGGCGGCCGACGTCGTCGTCCAGCCCGAGGATCTGCTGCTCGACCCCCATTCCCGCGCCCACCTCGAGCAGGGCGCGACGCCGACGACGATGCGGAACATCGAGCTGCTCGCGCGCTACGCAGAGCGCCCGGCGGGCGATCGCCCGCGGCGGATCGTCCTGCGCTTCCTGCGTTCCCCCGTGGAGATCCTCGGAGACGGCCGGGTCGAGGCGGTCGTGCTCGAGCGCAACGAGATCGTGCCCGGGGAGGGCGTCATGATGGCGCGGCCGACCGGGGAGCGGGAGGAGGTCCCGGCCGAGCTCGTCTTCGCCTCGATCGGCTACCGGGGCGTGCCGCTCGCCGGGGTCCCGTTCGACGAGGAGCGGGGCGTCATCCCCAACGACGGGGGCGCCGTGACCGGGCGGGAGCGCGAGTACGTGGTCGGCTGGATCAAGCGCGGGCCGAGCGGGATCATCGGCACGAACAAGAAGGACGCCAAGGAGACGGTGACGCGCCTGCTCGCCGACCTGCGCTCGCGCGGGGAGGCGCCGCGCGGGGCGCCGGGGGCGGAGACCGAGGCCTTCCTGCGCTCCCGCGAGCCGCGGCTCGTCACCCAGGCCCACTGGGAGGCGATCGACCGGCACGAGCGCGGCCTCGGCGAGCCGCACGGGCGCGAGCGGGTCAAGCTGACGCGCGTGGAGGAGCTGCTCGAGGCGGGCGGTCACGCGCGGGAGGGCGAGTCCTCCTCGGCGGCGGCCTGATGCGCGACGGCGCCCACGTCACGCGCACCTTCCGGGGGGTGATGGCCCTGTTCTCGCCGTTGACCCGCCGCTGGGGGCGGCTCGATGTCTCCGGGCTCGAGCACCTGCCCGCGGAGGGCCCCGTGCTGCTGGCGGGAAACCACGACTCCTGGCTCGACCCCGTGGCGATCGGCACGGCGGCCGTGCGGCGGCGGCAGATCCAGGCGCTGGCCAAGTCCTCGCTGTGGAAGTACCGGCTCGTGGCGAACGTCCTCGACAACATGGGCCAGATCCCGATCAAGCGCGGGAAGGGCGACGCCGGCGCGCTCGACCGCGCGATCGCCGAGCTGCGTGACGGCGCCTGCATCGGGATCTTCCCCGAGGGCACGCGCTCGCGCGGGCGCGAACTGCGGGCGCGTTCGGGCTTCGGCCGGATCGCCCGCGCCGTGCCCGAGGCGGAGATCGTCTGCTGCACCGTCGTCGGGACGGTCGACCTCGTCCGCTTCCCCACCCGCCCGCGCATCCGCGTGCGCTTCTTCCGCCCCGCGAAGGGCGGCCTCGGAGAGGGCGAGAGCGACGCCGAGCTCGGCGCCCGTCTGCTCGCCGAGATCCGCGCCGCGGCACCGGTCACGGCCCACGGGCGGCGGCCGGCCGTTCCCACAGGCTGAGGGCGCTCTTCGCGTCCTGAGCCCTCCCGGGGAGGACCACCTTCTTGCCCTTGACAAGAATAGTTGTCATACTCGGGGCCCGTGCTCTCCGTCGACGTCATCGAGGAGCCCGCCGCGGCGGTCGTCGCGCTCGACCCGATCCGGGCGCGGCTGCTCTCCGAGCTTGCCGAGCCCGCCTCGGCGACGGCGCTCGCCTCGCGGGTCGGGCTCACCCGCCAGAAGGTCAACTACCACCTGCGCGCGCTGGAGGCCCACGGCCTCGTCACCCTCGCGGAGGAGCGGACCTGGGGCGGGCTGACCGAGCGGCTGCTCGTGGCCACCGCCGCGTCCTACGTCGTCTCGCCCGCCGCACTCGGCGCCGCCGCCGCCGACCCCGCTCGCACCGCCGATCGGCTCTCCGCGCGCTACCTGATCGCCCTCGCCGCCCGGATCGTCAAGGAGGTCGGCGCGCTCGCCCGGCGCGCCGAGGCCGAGGGCAAGCGCCTCCCGACGCTCGGCCTCGACGCCGAGATCACCTTCCGCAGCGCGGCCGCGCGCGCGGAGTTCACCGACGAGCTCGCCACCGCCGTGGCCGGGCTCGTCACGCGGTTCCACGACGACTCCGCCCCGGGTGGCCGCCGCCACCGGCTCGTCGTCGCCGCGCACCCTCTTCCGCAGCCAACCGACGACAGAGAGAAGCCGGCATGACCACCGCCGCGACGCCCCGCACCATCGACCTCACCGTCGAGCTCGCCGCCACCCCCGAGGAGGTGTGGGCGGCCATCGCCACGGGGCCCGGCATCTCCGCCTGGCTCCAGCCCACGACGCTCGAGGAACGGGAGGGCGGGAGCTTTACCTTCGAGCTGCCCGGCGGCATCAAGGACGGCGACGTCACCGCCTACGAGCCCCCACGCCGGCTGGTGCAGGAGACGGACTGGACCCCGCTCTCCGGCGGTGGGACCGCCCGCCTCGCCACCGAATGGCGGATCGAGACGCGGTCGGGAAGCACGTCGGTCCTGCGCATGGTCATGAGCGGCTTTGGCTCGGGCGCGGCCTGGGACGACGAGATCGCGGGGATGGGCGCCGGTATGCGCTCCGGCCTCGCCAACCTCACCGTTTACCTCGCCAACGCCGAGGCCCAGCGCGAACTCCACGCGCTGCTCGAGGACCGCGCGGAGGCGCTGCGCGCCGGCGACGCCGACCGTGTCCGCGAACGCTACTCCGCGAACGCGAGCTGCTTCGGCCTCGTCCCCCTCTCCAGCCCGATCGGCGCGCGTGAGCTGCACCGCTGGCTCGAGGCCTGGGAGACCCCGCTCGGGCTCGAGCGCCACGACGTGCGCGTCGCCGCCGACGGCGACATCGCCTTCGCGCACGGGCTCGTCCACCTCACCGGGATCCGCGCCGGCGAGCCCGCGGAGCTGCGCCTCCGCGAGAGCCACGGCTTCCGGCGGATCGACGGGGAGTGGTACATCGTCCACGAGCACGCGTCGATCCCAGCCTCGTAGGTTGGAGAGCACGATGAACCCGGACGAGGACCGCGCTCGCTCGCTCGCTGGCGACGCTCGCGAGCTCCCGCACGAGCTCCCTGCGCCGCGGCGGCGCCTCGCTCGCCGCCGCGCTCACCGGCGGCTATCACCTCGCCTACCTGATCGGCGCGGGCCTCGTGGGCGCGGCGGTCGTGGTCTCGCTGACGGCGCTGCGGCCGCCGGTGGCCGAGGCCGCTGCACCGCCGGAGGCTCCAGCGCCGTCCCGCGACGCGACGCTCGTCGAAGCCTGAGTGAAGGCCCGGCGGGGTCGAGTGGCGATCTGGCCGCGATATGCGGGGTCGATCGCCAGTCGACGCGCCGGGGGGGACGGCCGGACCCGTTCAGGAACGGTTCGCGCGCTCGGGGCCGTGAGGGGTCAAATCCTGAGAGGGGTCAGACCCCTCTCAGGTAACTACGCGCGGTTCGCGTGCTCGCGCAGCTTGGCCGCCGCGCGCTCCGGCACCGGGCCCTCGCCGTTCGACACCCCGAGCCCGCTCGCCACGCGCGCCCCGAGCTCAGGGTCGACGGCGGCCCAGTAGGCCACCACGCGCTCCTGCACCGGCTGGCTCACGTCGTCGCTCGCGTGGCCGACGATCGCGCCGACGAGGGCCTCCCGCTGGGCGTCGTCCATGACCTCGCGGTACATCGTCCCGGGCTGGCCGAAGTCGTCGTCCTCGGCGTGCTTGGCGTTGGCGTAGCGGCCGATCTCCGCCCCCTCGACCGACCAGGTGAGGTCCCCCGCGCCCTCCGGGTCGGCTTGCGGGCCGCCGTAGGAGTTCGGCGCGTAGACCGGCTGGTCGCCGGAGTGGAGGTAGGTCATCGCCGCGTCCTTGTTGTAGGAGTGGACGGGGACCTCGGGCGCGTTGATCGGGAGCTGCTCGTAGTTTGGCCCGATCCGGTGCAGATGGGTGTCGTGGTAGGAGAAGATCCGCCCCATCAGCATCTTGTCCGGGGAGAGGCCGATTCCGGGCACGAGGTTCGCGGGGGAGAACGCCGCCTGCTCGACCTCGGCGAAGAAGTTCTCCGGGTTGCGGTCGAGGACCATCCGCCCGACCTCGATCGGCGGGTAGTCGCCGTGGGGCCAGACCTTGGTCAGGTCGAAGGGGTTGAAGCGGTAGCCCTCGGCGTCCGCGAAGGGCATGACCTGGACCTCGAGCCGCCACTCGGGCGCGTCGCCTGAGGCGATCGCCTCGCGCAGGTCGCGCCGGTGGTGGTCGGCGTCCTCCCCGGCCAGGCGCGCCGCCTCGTCCTCGGGCGTGCCCTCGGCGCCCTGCTCGGTCTTGAAGTGGTACTTGATCCAGAACCGCTCGCCGCCCGCGTTCATCCACGAGAAGGTGTGCGAGCCGTAGCCGTTCATGTGCCGGTAGCTCTTCGGGATCCCGCGCTCGGACATGAGGATGAGGACCTGGTGGGCGCTCTCGGGGGAGAGGGTCCAGAAGTCCCACTGCATGTCGTTGGAGCGCATCCCCGTGTCGGGCAGGCGCTTCTGGGAGTGGATGAAATCCTGGAACTTCGAGGCGTCGCGGACGAAGAAGACCGGCGTGTTGTTGCCCACGAGGTCGTAGTTGCCCTGCTCGGTCCGGAACTTCAGCGCGAAGCCGCGCGGGTCTCGCACCGTGTCGGGGAAGCCCTGCTCGCCGGCGACGGTGGAGAAGCGCGCGAACATCGGCGTGCGCTTGCCGGGCTGGAAGAGATCGGCCTTGGTGAACTCGGAGACGTCGTTCGTGACCTCGAGGAACCCGTGCGCGCCGCTCCCCTTGGCATGGACGACGCGCTCGGGCACGCGCTCGCGGTTGAAGTGCTGCATCTTCTGCACGACGTAGTGGTCGTGCAGGACGGTCGGGCCCTGGGGGCCGACGGTGAGGGAGAACTCGTCGCTCGGGGCGGGGACGCCGGAGTCGTTGGTCGTGGTGGGGCGGCGCTCTTCGGTCATATCCTCCGATCTACCCGCTCACGGCTGCGGCACACTCGCGGGATGAGGGTTCCTCCGCGCCAAGGTGCCCGCGTGGCCGTCGCCTACCTGGCCACGGAGCTCCCAGGAACGATCGAGGAGGTCACGCTCGACGGCCGCGGGCTCCGCGTCCGCCTCGACACCGGGGAGGAGGTCGTCTTCCGCCTCTCCCGCGCCACCGGGCGCTTCATGAGCGAGGGCGCTCAGACAGGCGCGCGCCTGCGCTTCGTGGACGGCTGAGGCCTCGCGCCGGCGAGCCCTCGACATGTTTTCATCAGGAGTTCACGATTGGGGCAGGGTTATGACAAAGCGGCCTCCCTCCGCGGGCTCGGCGCGGATCTCGCCGCCCGCCGAACGAGCGAGGCGTCGCGCGAGCGCGAGCCCGAGACCGGCTCCGTCGTGATCGTCGGCGGACGCGACGCGTACACCGGGCTCGAAGATGCGCTCGGCGTCCGCGGGCGAGACGCCCGGCCCGTCGTCCTGCACGCAGAGCTCGACCCTTCCCTCCCGGGCCGCGAGGGTCACGCATCCGTGCGTGCGCGCCATCCGGCCCGCGTTTTCGAGGACCGGCGCGAGCAGCCGCTCGACGAGGCTCGGCTCGGCCGCGACGAGGAGCGGGCCCGAGCCCTCGCGCGTGAGCTCGACGCCCCGGGCGGCGGCGAGCGGGCGCGCCGCGGCGAGTGCGGCGTCGGCGGCCTGTACGGCGTCGGCGCGGCCGGCCGCGCTCGGCCCCTCGGCCCGGGCGGCCGACATGAGGCCCTCGATCACGTCGTTCATCTCCCCTGCGGTCCGGCGGATGGCCAGGACCTCGACGCGGAGCGGGTCCGGGAGCCCCGGCTCGGCGCCGAGAAGCTGCGCCCGCGAGGCGATCTTCGCGAGCGGTGTGCGCAGCTCGTGGGAGAGCTCGGCCGAGAAGCGCCGCTCCCGGCGCACGGCGGCGGCGACGCGGCCGAGGAGCCCGTCAAGGGTCGCCGCGAGGTCGGTGATCTCGTCTCGTGGATTCCCGAGCCCGAACCGCTGATCGAGGTCGTGTTCGCTCCAGTCCGCCGCGTCGGCGGTCATCCGCGCCACCGGACGAAACGCGGCGGCGAGGAGCCAGCGCGCGATCAACCCGGCGCCGAGGACCACCACCGCGGCGAGCACGAGCGAGCCGAACAGCACGTCCCGCTCCGTCCGCGCGTACGGGGCGAGGCCAACCGCCACGACGACGGTCCCGAGCCGCCGGCCCGCCCGCACGACCGGCGCCGCGAGCAGACGCGTGGGGGGTGTGGAGACCGATAGCGACCGAGTCGGCCCCGTGGCGAGGGTTCGAGCCGCGGCGTCGACGGCGGCGCCCGCCTGCGCCGGGCGCTCGAGGGCCCGGCCGCGCGCGAAAATCCATGCTGGCGAGTCGACGCTCGCGTCGTCGGGAGCCTCGCCGACGGCCAGCCGGCCACGGACCGTCCGGAGCGCGCCGAGCTGGGCGTGGGCGCTGGCGTGCAGGACGCGATCCTGGTCGGTCGTCAGGCGGTCGCGCAGCACGAGGTTCGAGCCGGCGGTGAGAAGCGCGACAGCGCCGAGCACGGCGCCGAGCACGGCGAGCAGGAGCCGGCGGCGCAGGCCGGGGCGGGGCCGGCCGCGGGTCACTTGAGAACGTAGCCGGCGCCCGGAACCGTGGTGATGCCGGGTGCGTCGGGGAACGCCTCGAGCTTTCGCCGGACCCGCGCCACATGCACGTCGAGCGTGTTGCGGGACGGGGGCCCGTCGCCGAGCGGCCAGAGCGCCGCTCGCAGCTCCCGGCGACCGATGGCCACGCCGGGCTCCGCCGCCAGGCGAGCGAGCAGCCGGAACTCCGTCGGCGTGAGCGGCACCCGTCGGTCTCCCATGTGCGCGGCGTGGGTCGCCTCGTCGAGGCGAAGCCCCGCGGCTTCGAGGGTGCGTCCGCTACCTCCGCGCCGGATGAGCGCCCGTAGGCGCATCGCGAGCTCTTCGAGGTCGAAGGGCTTGGCCAGGTAGTCGTCCCCGCCCGCTCCGAAGCCCGCGAGGCGGTCCGGCAGCTCGCCGCGCGCGGTGAGGAAGAGCACCGGCGCGTGGACCCCGCGCGCCCGCAGGGCCGCGCAGACGTCGCGTCCGTCCGCGTCCGGTAGGCCGACGTCGAGCACGACCACGTCGGGGGGATGGCGCTCGGCCGCCCGGAGCCCGTCGCCACCGGTACCTCGGGCCGTGACCGCGAGGCCGTCGCGCTCGAGCGCCCGGCGCAGGATCTCGCGGAGCTCGGGGTCGTCCTCGACGACGAGGACCTGAGGTTGCGTCATGCGCCCATCCTCCCGCACGCGGCGGGTCACTGCTCCCGCAGGATCGCTCCCAGCGGCAGCCGGCGCAGCCCGCGGGCGGCGAGGGCGGTGGCGATGAGGGTGGCGAGGATCGCCGCGCCGCCGAGCGCGGCGAGGAAGCCCCATGGGATCGCGAGCGCGTCGGGCGGCGGGTCGAAGACGTGCTGGAGCATGGCCACGAGCATCTCCGAGAGCAGCCAGCCGAGGCCGGCGGCGAGCACCAGAGCGGTGCCGAGGACGAGCGCCGCCTCACTCCACAGGAAGGCGCCGACGTCGCGCAGCGGGGCGCCGAGGGCGGCCATCGTCGCGAGCTCCCGGCGGCGCTCGGCGATCCCGAGGGCGACGAAGAGGCCCATCGCCGCCGCCGCGAGGACGAGCGCGAACGCCTCCTCGATCCGGCTGATCCCGGTGAGGTCGACGGTGGTGATCGCGCTGGCGGTCACCTGCCGCTGCTGGGTGATGTTCTGCACCTGGGTGCCGGCGCCGGCGGTGGCCGCCGCGACACGCCGGGCCACGGTGGCGGGGTCGCCGCTCGTGCGCGCGAACACGACGTTCGGCCCGCCGGAGTGGCTGACGCGGCCGAGATGGGTCTCGTTGGCGACCATGAACGAGTCCTTCGGGGCGGAGGGGAACTCCTGCACCGAGCCCGCGACGTGGAAGGGCACGACGCGGAAGTGCCCCGTGGACCGGTCGAGGACCCGGAGGCGGAGCAGGTCGCCGAGCTTCAGCGAATAGTCGGTGATCGTCTCCTTGGAGACGATGATCCCGTCGGGCCGTGCGCGCAGCCGCGCCATGGCCTGCTGGGCGGTGGCGCCGAGGAAGTAGGAGTCGCGCAGCGTGGTCGCGCGGGGGAAGGTCGCGGGGTCGATCCCGAACGTGTCCTGGAGATCGGGCCCGATGTAGGCGTAGGCGTGATCGACGCCGGTGGCGGCGGTGACGCCGGGGACGGCGGCGACCCGGGCGGTGAGGTCGCGCTTGGCCACCACGCCCGGCGCCGCGCTGGCGGTGACGTCGGCGCCGAGGGTGAGCTGCGCGTCGACCGTGGCCTGCTGGTCGTAGGTGGCGGAGAAGATCCCGAGGTTGACGCCGAAGGCGAGCAGGAGCCCGACGACGACCAGCCCGCGGTTGATGGCCGCCCCCCGGCGCCCGGCGCTGGCAAGCAGGAACCCGGCCGGCGTGCTCGCGCGGCGGCCCGCGGCCCGGCGGGCGATCCAGGCCAGCGCCCCGCCGCGGGCGCGGACCAGCAGGAGCGTCGCACCGATCCACAGCAGCGCGGGCGCGAAGAACATGTAGACCGACAGCGAGAGCGTCGGGTTCGAGTCCGGGTTGACCACGGCCGAGAACCCCGTGCGCGCGGTCAGCCAGTACACGAGGCCGCTGACGGCCAGGCAGGCGACGTCGACGTAGAGGCGCTGCCACAGCGGACGGCCGGCGCGCTGGCCCTCCCGCCGGCCGTCCGCCACCCGACCGCGCAGGACGGAGGCGCTGGCGCCGAGCCGGGCCGCGGCGGCGCCCGCGACGGCCACGAGGACGCAGACGGCGATCGTCACCGCGGCCCGGCCCGCGGTGAGGTGGGCGCCCCCCTTGACGAGCAGCTCGACGGCGGCGAGGGCGACCCCCGCGCCGAGCAGCCCGGCCGCGAGGCCGAGCAGCGCGCTCTCGATTCCCGCCAGGCCCAGCAGGTGCCGGCGCGTGGATCCGCGGGCGCGCAGGAGGGCCAGGTCGCGTCGGTCGCGCTCGACCGTCCCGAGCGCGGCCAGGTAGGCGAGACCGAGGGCGATGAGCGCCCCCGGTACGGCGAGCATGATGTAGAGCGTCTCGGCGTAGAGCGCGTCCCCGGCGGCGGTGTTCAGCTTGTCCGAGAGGTTGTCGACGAACTGCACCTGCCCGGGGACGCTGCGCTCGAGGCGGTTCTTGGTCCGCGTTGCGGCGTTGAACGCGGCGGTCGGGCTGCCGGCGCTGAGCGGCACCGGGTCGAGCTGCGCCTGCACCTGCCACTGCACTCCGTCCTGGGCGCCGGGCTGGGCGTTCGAGCGCACGGAGGCCGGGGTGAGCGAGCGGGCCGTGGGAGCCAGGGTGCGGGCGAAGGTCTGGAGGGGCATGATCGCCACGTTGGCCGGAGGCTGGGCCGGCGCGGGGCCGAGCGCGGGGTTCAGCGGCTGGAACAGCGTGTCGGCCGCGGAGACGAGGGCGACGCCGGTGACGGGCAGGCGTACGGCCCGCGCCCCGGGCCGCACCCGCAGGGTCACGCGATCCCCGACCCGCGCCTGGAGCGTGGCCGCCATCTGCTGGTCGAGCACGACGCCGCCGGGCTTCAGCGACCCGCGGAGGAAGCGGAAGGTCCGGATGTGCCGCCCGTCCCCGGGCGGCACGGCGAGGACGGCGCCGGCGCCGGCGCGGGTCGCGCCCGAGGGCCCGTTGTGCTCGGCGCTCGACAGGGCCGCGGTCGCGGTGGGAACGGCCTCGAGCACGCCGGCCTGCCGCGCGATGCCGCCGGCGACCCGTGTGGCCTGCGCCAGCGAGCCCACGGGGCCCTGGAGGTCGAGCGGGACCGCGCGCACGGCGGTGCCGCTCACGGTCCGCAGGGAGTTCCCGACGAACAGGAGCATCCCGCCGAGGAGTGCCACGGACGCGGCGAGCACGAGCACGCGCACGAGGGTCCGCCCCGGCGCGCGGACCATCCCGGCGAGGGCGAAGCGGGCCGCGAGGCTCACCTGGTCTCCTCCTCGACCACTTGGCCGTCGCGCAGCGAGAGCGTCCGCGCGAGCCGTCCGGCGACCTGCTCGTCGTGGGTGGCGATGACGAGCGCGAAGCCGAACTCGGCTTGGAGGGCGTCGATCAAGTCGAGGACCCGGGCGCCGGTGTCCGAGTCGAGGTGGCCCGTGGGCTCGTCGCACAGCAGCAGCGCGGGGCGCTGGCCGAGCGCGCGGGCGATCGCCACCCGCTGGGCCTCGCCGCCCGAGAGCTCCCCCGGCAGCGCGTCGAGCTTCGCCGCGAGGCCGACGAGGCCGAGCAGCTCGCCGGGGTCGCGCCCGCCGCGCGCGGCGGCGCCGCTGGCGTGCAGGGCGAAGGCGACGTTCTCCCAGGCCGTGAAGTGGGGCAGCAGGTTGGCGCCCTGGAAGACGTAGGCGATCTCCCGCGCGCGCGTGCGCCGGCGCGCCGCCGCGTCGAGGGAGGCGAGCGGCTCCCCGCGCCAGGAGACCGTGCCGGAGGTCGGCGCGACGAGGCCGCCGAGCGCGTGCAGCACGGTCGTCTTGCCCGAGCCCGAGGGGCCGAGCAGCGCGAGGCGGTCGCCGGGCTCGAGCGCGAGCGACACCTGGTCGAGCGCGGTCACGCGCGCCTCGCCGCTCCCGTAGGCGACGGTCAGGCCCCCGCAGGCGGCGAGCGCGGTCCGGGGCTCCGTGGCCGTCACGCCGCCACCGTCCCGTCGCGCATGGCGATGACGCGGTCGGCGGCGCTCGCCACCCGCGCGGAGTGGGTGACGACGACGACCGTCGAGCCGCCGGAGCGCAGCTTGCGCAGGGCCTCGAGCACGAGCTCCTCGTTGGCTCGGTCGAGCTCGCCCGTGGGCTCGTCGGCGAGCACGAGCGACGCCTCGCGCGCCGCCGCCGCGGCGATCGCCACGCGCTGCTGCTCGCCGCCGGAGAGCGCGCCGGCCCGGTGGGTGCCGCGACGCTCGAGCCCGAAGCGCGCGAGCGCCGCCCGGGCCGCGGTGGCCGGCTCGGGGGCCCCGGCGAGTCGCAGCGCGGCGGCGACGTTCTCCTGCGCGGAGAGCGCCGGCCACAGGTTGTTGCTCTGGAACACGAGCGCGAGGTCCCGCGCGCGGTAGGCGGCGCGCTCGTCCTCCCCGAGCCGCCCGAGCGAGCGCCCGAGCGCGCGCACCTCACCGGCCGAGGGCTCGTCGAGCGCGGCGGCGAGGGAGAGGAACGTCGACTTGCCGCAGCCGGAGGGCCCGAGCACGGCGACGAGCTCCGCGCGCTCGACGCGCAGCGAGAGTCCGCGCAGAGCCACGGTCTCGACCGGTCCCGAGCGGTAGATCTTGAACACGTCGACGAACTCGAGCGCGGGCCATTCGATCTCCTCGGCCCGCCGCGCGGGCTCGACGTAGAGGCTCTCTACCGCCACGTGAAGCTCCCGATCATCATCCGGTAGGCGTCGACGTTGTCGACCCCGACCGGGGTGCCGAGCTCGACGGTGGCGACCCGGCCGCCCTTCGCCGTCTCGTAGCGGTCCACCCCGAGGACGACGCGCTTCCCGGTCACGGCGTTGGGCACGCTCTGCGTGGTGTAGCGGACCTTGACGAACGGCTTGCCCTTGATCCTGACGGCCTGGGGCGTTCCCGCCTTGAGGGAGGGCGCGCTCGCCTTGAGCTTCGCGAGCTCCGCGGCCACCGAGGCCACCGTCGGCGGCTTGCCGGACGCGATCGACACCCGCACCAGGTTGTTCTTGTCGCGGAAGACGACGCGGTTCGCGGAGCCGCTCTGCGTCCAGCCCTCGGGATAGCGGATGGAGAAACCCGCCTTGGCGTCCCGGAAGGTGAGGAAGTTCTGGTTGTCGGGGATGTCGCCGGTCGCGGCGGACTTCGCGTCGGGCGCGAGGGCGCTCCCGCCGCCGGCGGCCACCCCTCCGCCGCTCGCGGCCGCCGGGGCCGGCGTCGAGGCCGGGGGCGGGGAGGACGAGGCGGTGGAGGGCTTTGAGGAGCTGCCGCAGCCCCCTGCCGCCAGGGCGGCGGGTGCGAGCACGGCGAGGAGGAGGTGACGGCCACGGAAAGGCATGGGGCACATGGTGAGCCCGCCGCGATGACGGAGACCTGACGGCCGCGACTCGGGCCCGGGACCCTCCGCGAGAGAGAGTCCCGGGCCGCGCGGGGTCGCTAGTGCTCGCCCTGCTGCTGCGTGTTGGGCCCGCCGGGCCCGTCGCTCTTGCTCGCGACCTCCGAGCCGGACTCGTTGGTGCTGTCCTTGGCGCCGTCGGTGTTCTCAACGTTGGCGCCGGGCTTGTCGGCGTGCCCGCCGGGCCCGTCGCTCTTCGCGACCTCCGAGCCGGACTCGTTGGTGCTGTCCCTGGCGCCGTCGGTGTTCTCAACGTTGGCGCCGGGCTTGTCGGCGTGCCCGCCAGGCCCGTCGCTCTTGCTCGCGACCTCCGAGCTGGACTGCTCCTTGACCTGCGCCGCGCGGGCCTTGGTCGTGCTCGTCGCGGGCTTGCTCTGTGCGGCGGCGAAGCCGGCCACGCCGAGGGCGGTGATCATCGCCGCCGTGGTGGCCTGCATCGACTTGCGTCCGAATCGCTCGAACATTGGTGTCCTCCTGTCGGTTGGTGAAACTGGACGGGCAGCACCGTGCCGCGGCTCCGTGAGGTGGACGTGAGAACGGAGCGCTTCCCTCATCCGGCGCTCATCAAAGCCGTCAGACTTCTGCCCATGCGAGTGCTGATCGTCGAGGACGAGATCAAGATGGCGAGCCTCATCCGGCGCGGCCTCCGCGAGGGCGGCATCGCCGCGGACGTGGCGATCAAGGGCGAGGACGCCCTGTGGATGGCCGACGCCACGGACTACGACGCGATCGTGCTCGACGTGATGCTCCCCGGCCTCGACGGCTTCGAGGTCTGCCGGCGCCTGCGCGCGCAGGAAGTCTGGGCGCCGGTCCTCATGCTCACCGCCCGCGACGCGGTCGAGGATCGCGTCGCGGGCCTTGACAACGGCGCCGACGACTACCTGGTCAAGCCTTTCTCGCTGGCCGAGCTCGGTGCGCGCCTGCGTGCGCTGGTTCGGCGCGGGACGGTTGAGCGGAGCACGATCCTCGAGGTCGGCGACCTCCGGCTCGAAGCCGCCGGCCGCCGCGCCTGGCGAGGGGAGACCGACATCCCGCTCTCGGCCAAGGAGTTCGCGCTGCTCGAGACCTTCATGCAACGCCCGGGACGCATCCTCGATCGCTATCAGCTGCTCGAGCACGCCTGGGACTTCGAGTACGAGAACCGCTCGAACGTCGTCGACGTCTACGTGCGCTATCTGCGCGAGAAGATCGACCGCCCGTTCGGAGTGGAGTCGATCGAGACCGTGCGCGGAATGGGCTATCGCCTACGCGCCGATGGCGGGCGCAGCGCCGACCCGGGGTCCGCCGTCGCCGCATCGCGCGGATGATCCCCGCGGCGCTCCTCGCCCGGATCCCGCTGCGCATCCGCCTCACGCTCGCCTACGCCGGGGTGATCGCCCTCGTGCTCGTGGCCACCGGGTTCTTCGTCGTCCTGCGGCTGCGCGCCGAGCTGACCGCGAGCATCGACCAGGGGCTGCGGCAGCGCGCCGGCGATCTGGCCGCGCTCGTGCGGCAGGCCGACACCGGCCTGGCCGACTCGGGCCGCAGCCCCCTGACACGCCGCGGCGAGTCGCTGGCCCAGGTCCTCACGCTCGCCGGACGGATCGTCGACGCGCCGCCGCCGCTGCGCCGACGGGTGCTGCTCCGCCCCGCCGACATCGCGCGGGCGCGGAGGCAGCCCATCACCGTCGAGCGCACGGTGCCGGGGGCCGAGGAGGAGCCGGCCCGCCTCCTCGCCGTGCGGGTCCGGGCCCAGGGACGGGCGCTGCTCATCGTTGTCGGCACGCCCACGCACGACCGCAGCGACGCGCTCGCGAAGCTCGTGACCCTCCTGCTCATCGGCGGCCCGGCCGCCCTCGCGCTCGCCTGCCTGGCCGGCTACGGCGTCGCCGCCGGCGCGCTGCGCCCCGTCGAGGCGATGCGCGCCCGCGCCGCGCGCATCTCCGCCGACGAGCCGGGGCAGCGCCTGCCCGTTCCCGCCACCTCCGACGAGGTGGCGCGCCTGGGCGCGACGCTGAACGCCATGCTCGCCCGGCTCGAGGGGGCCTTCGCCCGCGAGCGCCGGCTCCTCTCCGACGCGAGCCACGAGCTCCGCACACCCCTGGCCATCCTCAAGGCCGAGCTCGAGCTCGCCGGCGGGGCCGAGCGCACGGAGGCGGACCTCCGCGTCGCGATCGACTCCGCGCGAGAGGAGACCGACCGCCTGGCGCAGCTCGCCGAGGACCTCCTCGTCCTCGCGCGCTCCGACCAGGGCGGGCTGCCGCTCCGCATCGAGAACGTCGAGCTCGCCGAGCTGCTCGCGCACGTGCGGGCGCGCCACGAGCGGAGGACGCCGGCTCCCGTCGTCGTCGAGGCGAACGGGGCGGGGGCGGCCCGCGCCGATCCCGTGCGGCTCGAGCAGGCGCTCGGGAACCTGCTCGAGAACGCGCTCCGGCACGGTCACGGGCGGGAGGTGAGGATCGAGGCCAGGGCGGCGGCCGACCGGGTCGAGCTGCACGTGCTCGACTCGGGGGCGGGCTTCCCGGCGGGCTTCGCGGAGCGAGCCTTCGACCGCTTCGCACGCGGAGACCCGAGCCGTGGCCGCGGGGGCGCCGGGCTTGGCCTGTCGATCGTCGCGACCATCGCCCGCGCGCACTCCGGAGGCGTGGGAGCACGCAACCGCCCCGCCGGGGGCGCCGACGTCTGGATCTGGATTCCCCGCTCCCTCGCGACTCCCGACGCGCACCGGGCGTAACGTTCGGGCCACGTGGGCGAGGCCGTCTTCATCACCGGCGCCGCCGACTTCATCGGGAGCGCGCTCGCGGCGCGGCTCCGGGACGAGGGGGCGGAGGTCCGCGGCGTCGACATGGGCGCCGATGCCGCGGCCGGGATCGTCGCCGGCGACGTCACGCGGCCGGACGCGTGGGGGGAGCACGTCCGCGGCGCGGGCGTCGTGATCCACACGGCGGCCGTCGTCTCCAACGCGGTCGGACTCGACCGTCAGTGGGAGGTCAACGTCGGCGGCACCCGGCGCGCCCTCGAGGCCGCCGTGCGCGCCGGCGCCGAGCGGTTCGTCCTGCTCTCCTCGATCCGTGCCTTCTCGGACCTCGGCTTCCCGGACGGCGTCGAGGAGAGCCACCCCGTGCGCCCCGACGGCAACCCCTACGTGGACACGAAGATCGCCGCCGAGCAGGTCGCGCTGCAGGCGCACGCCGCGGGGGAGATCGCCGTCACGATCATCCGCCCGGGCGACGTCTACGGCCCGCGCTCACGCCTTCGGCCACTACGCCCGCATGCTCGGCCGCGGCGGCGTGCCCTGCGTGCCGACGCCGGTGGCGCTGGCGCTGGCGGGAGCCGTCTCGGGCGCCGAGCGCCTGCGCGGCAACACGACCGAGGTCAACCCCATCGCCGTGCGCTACCTCACCCGCCGCGGGACCTACTCGATCGCCAAGGCCCGGAGGGTGCTCGGCTACGAGCCGCGGGTGGGCCTCGCGGAGGGGTGGAGCGCACCGAGGCGTGGCTGCGGGAGGAAGAACTGCTGTGAGCGCCGGCCGCGATCGAGGCGTAGCTTGGCCTCCATGAGCCAAACGATCTTCCCCGTCATCCGGTACCGCGACGCCCACGCGGGCATCGACTTCCTCGAGCGCGCCTTCGGCTTTGAGCGCGTCGCCGTCCACGACGCTCCGGACGGCAAGGTCGCCCACGCCGAGCTCGCCTTTCAGGGGACGAGCCTGATGCTCGGCGAGTGGACCGCGGACAGCAAGCAGGAGCCGGGCAGCGCCCACCTCTACGTCGTCGTCACCGATCCCGACGCCCATCGCGCGCAGGCCCGCGCGGCCGGCGCCGACGTCTCCGCGCTGACCGAGCAGGACTACGGCTCCCGGGACTACTCGGCCAAGGACCTCGAGGGCAACTCGTGGTCGTTCGGAACCTACGCGGGCGCTCAGCCGGCGGTGAGCGCGGCGCGGGCGTAGCGGCGCTCGTCGGCGGCGACCACGCGGGCGCGCAGCTCGACGACGAAGGCGGAGCTGCGAGGGAAGAGGTGGTCCTCCCACTCGACGGCGCTGCCCGGGTAGCGCGGGAGCCGCGCGAGCGGCAGGCCGCTCAGGCGGGCGAAGCGCCGTTCCGGCCCCGGGTTGCCCCCCGAGCGGTCGGTCACGGCGAGCGCCTGGTGGAAGTAGATCGCCAGCCGCGGGCGTAGACGGCGCACGAGCCGCGCGGCGATCCGGGACTCGGGCTCGGACAGCGGGCGCCGGCCGGCGTAGTGCAGGCCGCCGAGCGGGTCCAGCGGCCGCCAGCGGTAGGGGAAGTTCCGGTTCAGATCGACCCCGCGGGCGTTCTGGCGGGTCCCCGCCACGACGCCGTCCGGGTTCAGGTCGGGGACGATCCACAGCTCGCCCCGGGCCGGCCGGGACCCGGTGGCGAGCCGGCTCGCGATCCTGATCCCCGCCGGCTCGCTGCCGTGGATGCAGCCGACGACGAGGACCGGCCGCCCCGGCGCGCGGCCGCGGAGCACGAGCGCGCGGATCGGCCGGCCGCGCACCGAGCGCCCGAGGAGCACGGTCCGCCGGGCGGGGAGCGGGGACTGCGCGCGAGCGGGGACAGCCGGGCGCCGCGTCGTGTCGTCGTCGAGATCGGCGAGCGCGAGCGCGGGGAGGGCGGCGCCGGCGAGGGCGGCGAGCGCGAGGGCTCCGGGTCGCGGACGAGGCATCCGCCGCCC
>JBBQAA010000061.1:0-21848 GCA_038276395.1 Solirubrobacterales bacterium
CAACTGAAGAACGGCAACCACATCGAGGTGGACGGGACCATCTTCAAGGTCCTCGAGTCCCAGCACGTCAAGCCCGGCAAGGGCGGGGCGTTCGTGCGCACGAAGCTCCGCCGCGCGACCGACGGCAACGTGATCGACCGGACGTTCCGCGCGGGGGAGAAGTTCCGCGCCGTGCGCACCGAGGTCCGGCGGATGCAGTTCCTCTACAAGGACGGCACCGACGCGCACTTCATGGACACGGGCTCCTACGAGCAGCTGACCATCGCCGAGGACGCGCTGGCCGAGCCGCTGCGCTTCATGCGGGACTCCGACGAGGTCGAGTTGCTCTACATCGACGACGCCCCGGCCGACGTCCAGCTCCCCTCCGCCGTCGACCTCGAGGTCGCCCAGACCGACCCTGGCCTGCGCGGCGACACGGTGTCGGGCGGCGGGAACAAGCCGGCCACGCTCGAGACCGGCGCGACGGTCCAGGTCCCGCTCTTCGTCAACGTCGGGGACCGGGTGCGGGTCGACACGCGCACCGGCGACTACGTGTCCCGTGCGTAGGACCGACCAGCGCCGCCGGGCCGCCTTCGCGCTCTACCAGTCAGAGCTGACGGGGAGGCCGCTGGCCGAGGTGCTCGGGATCGAGGCGCCGCGCTTCACCCGCGCGCTGGCCACCGCCACCGACGCCCGGCGGGAGGAGCTCGACGGCCACATCGCCCGCCACGCGCGGGGCTGGAGCCTCGAGCGGATCGCGCCGCTCGAGCGCTCGATCATGCGCGTCGCCCTCCAGGAGATGCTCCACCCCGAGGAGTCGACGAGCGAGACGCCCATCCCGCCCGAGGGCGCGATCGGCGAGGCCGTCGCCACCGCCAAGGAGTTCTGCGGCGCCGACGCCCCGGGCTTCGTCAACGGGATCCTCGCCGCGGTGAAGACCGAGCAGGAGTCCGCGCCCGCATGAGCTCGGCCGCGGAGGAGCCCGACAGGCTGCAGGCGCTGACCGCCGAGCTGACCGCCGCCGCCGAGCGCCTGCGCGCCCACGAAGGCGAGGCCGAGGAGGCCTCGGCGCTCGCCGCGGAGTGCGCGCGCCTCGCGGGCGAGGCGGCGGCCGAGCTCGAGGCCCGCGCCCGCGCCGCCGGCGCGTGAGCTACCCCGACGAGCTGCGCGACCGGGTCGAGGCCTACCTCGGCGAGCTTCGCTTCGCCACCGTGCCGGGCGTCGAGGGGCTCGAGGAGGCGATGCGCTACTCGCTGCTCGCGGGGGGGAAGCGCATCCGCCCCGTGCTCGCCCTGGCCACCGCTCGCGCGCTCGACCGCGACCCCGAGACCGTGCTCCCGCTCGCGGCGGCGCTCGAGCTGATCCACACCTACTCGCTGATCCACGACGACCTCCCGGCGATGGACGACGACGACCTGCGCCGCGGGCGCCCGACGTGCCACCGCGCGTTCGGGGAGAACGTGGCGATCCTGGCGGGGGACGGGCTCTACGCGGAGGCCTTCCGGCACGTGCTCGGCCGCCAGGCCGGCGAGCCCGCGCACGTGCTCGCGACCGTCCGCGACCTCGCGGCGGCCACGGCGGCGGACGGCATGGTCGGCGGCCAGTACCTCGACATCGCGGGCGTGGGGGAGGGGTCGGAGGGGCTGCGCCGCATTCACGAGCTGAAGACCGGGCGGCTCATCTGCGCCTCCGTGCTCTGCGTACTGGTCCTTGAGGGCACCCCGCCCGGGCCTACACTCGATGCGTTCGCGGCCTTCGCCTCGGAGCTCGGAATCCTGTTCCAGATCGTTGACGACATCCTCGATGTGACCGGCACCGACGCCGCGCTCGGCAAGCCGAGCGGCTCCGACGAGCGCCAGGGCAAGCGCACCTACGTGAGCGCCTACGGCCTGCCCGAGGCGCGCGCGCTCGCGGCCGCGGCGCACGCGAGCGCCCGGCGCCACCTGGCCGCCGCGGCACCCGTCGGCGCCCCCGACCTCGAGCGCGTCACCGACTTCATCTTCTCGCGCCCCTCATGAGCCGCCTGCTCGACACGATCGACGGCCCCGCCGACCTCCGGAAGCTCTCCGACGGCGAGCTGACCCGGCTCGCCCAGGAGGTCCGCGAGCACATCATCGACACCGTGGGAGAGATCGGCGGCCACTTCGGCGCCAACCTCGGCACCTGCGAGCTCGCCGTCGCGCTGCACTCCGTGCTCGACTCGCCGCGGGACAAGATCCTCTGGGACGTCGGCCACCAGGCCTACCCGCACAAGATCCTCACGGGGCGCCGCGACCGGCTGCCGACGATCAGAAAGCACGGCGGCCTTGCGCCCTTCTGCGCGATCCACGAGTCCCCGCACGACATCATGGGCGCGGGGCACGCCTCGACCTCGATCGGCTACGGCGTCGGGCTCAAGGAGGCCATGCGCCAGGGCATCGGGGAGGGCGGCCGCGTCGTGGCCGTCATCGGCGACGGGGCGATGACCGGTGGCGTCGCCTTCGAGGCCGTCCACCAGGCCGGCGGCCTGAAGACACCGCTCGTCGTCGTGCTGAACGACAACGGGATGTCGATCTCCCCGAACGTCGGCGCGCTGTCCGGCTACTTCAACCGCGTGCGGCTGAACCCGAAGCTGTGGAAGGCGCGCGAGGGCGTCGAGGAGGGCCTGACCCACCTGCCCGGTCCGCTCGGCGACCTCGTCGAGCGCCTCGGGCCGCAGTTCAAGGAGTCCATCAAGTCCTTCTGGGCGCCCGGGCTGTGGTGGGAGGAGCTCGACTGGGCCTACACCGGCGTCGTCGACGGCCACGACGTCCACGCGCTGCGCCGCGCGCTCAAGGAGGCGCTGGCCGCCGAGCGGCCGGTCGTCGTGCACATCTCGACGGTCAAGGGCAAGGGCTTCGAGGCGGCCGAGTCCGGGGGCCTCGAGGGCATGGAGAAGTGGCACGCGGCCAAGCCGAACTCGATCGCCGACCGGATGCCCGCGGCGGTGCGGGCCGCCAAGCCGGGTGCCAAACCGGCAATCCCCCAGTACACGAAGGTCTTCGGCGAGGCCCTGCTGGCCGAGGCCCGCCGTGACGAGCGCGTCATGGGGATCACCGCGGCGATGAACACCGGCACCGGCCTGGACATCCTCCAGAAGGCCATGCCCGAGCGCTACTTCGACGTCGGGATCGCCGAGCAGCAGGCGATCCTCTTCGCCTCGGGCCTCGCGCTGCAGGGCGCGAAGCCGGTGGCGGCGATCTACTCGACCTTTCTGCAGCGCGCCTACGATCAGATCGTCCACGACGTCTGCCTGCAGCAGCTCGACGTCACCTTCTGCCTCGATCGCGCCGGGCTCGTCGGGGACGATGGCCCGACCCACCACGGCGCGTTTGACATCGCCTACCTGCGCTGCCTACCGAACATCGTGCTCGGCGCGCCGCGCGACGAGGCCGAGCTCGTCCATCTGCTCCACACGGCGATCGCCCACGACGGGCCGATCGCGCTGCGCTACCCGCGCGGCGAGGGCGTCGGGGTCCCGCTCCCGGCCGCGCCCCGGCTCCTCCCGATCGGCCAGGGGGAGATCCTCCGCGAGGGGACGGGCGTCGCCCTGCTCGGCTACGGCACCGGCGTGCAGAAGGCGCTCGCGGCGGCCGAGCTCCTCGCCGAGGGCGGCCTCGAGGCGACGGTGGCCGACGCGCGCTGGGCCAAGCCGCTCGATGCCGCCCTGTGCGCCCAGCTCGCCGCCGAGCACGAACTGCTCGTCACCGTGGAGGAGGGCGTCCTGGCCGGCGGCTTCGGCTCGGCGGTGTGGGAGACGCTCTCCGACGCCGGGATGACGCCACGAATCCTCCGCGTCGGCCTGCCCGACGCCTACGTGACCCACGGGGCGCCGAAGCTCCTCCACGAGGACGTCGGCTTCACCGGCGCGCGGATCGCCGAGCGGATCGAGGCGGCCGTCCAGGATCCGCAGTCCGCGCTCGCCGGCCGCTGAACTCCTGCGCGCCCGCCCGTCGGATGGGCGAAACATTGCGTTCCCGTGAAGAATCGCCGCAAAGGCGTTACTCCCGCCGCGTTTCTCCGTAGGTATAGGTAGGAATGCCGAGATTGCGCTGCACCGAGCCGGTCTGCCGCCACGAATGGACGGAGGCCCGCCACCCCCGCCAGCCCCGCTGCCCGCGCTGCGGCGGCTTCTGGGTGCGGGTCTGCGCGCCGCGGGCCGCGCCGGTTCCCCACGGGCGGGGGCGCCGTACCTCCGCCACGCGCTCCCTCCGGTAGCCGGCTCCGCGCCCGGGCGTCGGCCTCGCCGTCAGGCGCCGAGCTGAGGACCTCGACCTCGACCTCGACGTGGGCGCGGGCCGCCCGCGCCAACCCTCGGTCCTTCGCGGCCAGCGGCTCTCCGAGCTTGCGCGAGGGCGACGAACAGGCCGTCCGACCCTCCGGATCCGCGCCCGGTCGTGGGAGCGGCGCGAGAACCTGACCCCCGCGCGTCCGGACGTCCGCCAGAAGCGGTCGCGACCGCTCGCATCGCGCCGGTTCCCCGCCGATCGTCCGGGCATCCCCAACCTGCACTGCACCGAGCCGGTGCGCCGGCACACCTGGTCCGAGCGCAGCCAGGCCGCGATGCCCGCTGCCCGCGCTGCGGCGGCTTCTGGGTGCGGGTCGACGCGGTCGCCCCGGGCACGGCGCGGGCGCGCAGCCTCTCGCCCGGCCTCGCCGTCCGGCCCGTCAGGCTCTCCTACCGGTAGCACCGGGACCGCGGCGCGCCCACCTCGAGTTCTACGTGCCGCCGGTCGTAGGGCGCGGGCGAACGAGTGCCGCCGTGCCCTCGGCCGTCGCGGTCTTGTCGCGGGCGGGCCGGGGGCCGTCGCTTTGTCGCCCTGCGCCCGCCGGAGGAGCGTCCGATCGACAAAACCGTCGTGGGGCGACAGGTTCGTCGACACCGCGGCCTCGCGCGGCGCGCGGTAAACGAAGCGACGCATACCGGTCCGGGAAAAAGAAACGGCCCGCACAGGGCGGGCCGTTTCCGGGAGGAGAGACGTATCTCTATATGTGATCTATGGGATGAAAGATGGGTTCAGCGGGCGGCGCTGTAGCGGGTCGTGAGCACGAGTGCCGTCTGCAGGAGGGCGGCGCCGGCGAAGACGAGCGCCGCCCGGGGGTCACCGGTCAGCCCGAGCGCGCCGCCGGCGGCGATCAGGCCGATCGAGAGGCCGATGTCGTTGGCGTGGTGGGCGGAGATCGAGCCGCGGGAGGGATCGACCGTCCCGAGGGCGGCCCCGATGATGAGCGCGCCGGCAAGGACGCCGATGACGAGCGCGGCGGCGCTCAGCCCGAGCCCGAGGGGGGCGAGCATGACAGCGAAGCCGAGCAGTAGCTCAAGGGCGCCGTGCGTGGAGAGGGAGATGAGCCGGAAGGTCGTCATCGCGAAAGGATGGTGCCCGGCGAACGCCCGTTCCACTGTGACCTGCATCACAGGCGTGGCGCCTTGTTCACATCGGCGCCGCGGAGCGGGCGCGTGCGCCTCTCAGTGCCGCTTCGGCGGGCGGCGCGCGGCGCCCTTGCCCGCCTTGACGACGAGCGCCCGCACGCGGGCCCGATCGGCCTGCGGCACGTTTCCGGGCCGCCCCCGTGAGCCCCGGAGGATCTGGCTGAGCTCCGAGCGCTCGGCCGGTGTCAGCGCGCTCCATCCGCCCCGCCCGCGGTCGACTACCTGCCGCGCGACCCGGTAGTAGGTGACCCAGGGCGTCACGCGGCCACCGAGCCGGCGGGCGGCGGCGCCGATGAGCGGGTTCGGCGACATCGCCTCAGAGTGTCACCCGACGGGCCTCCGGGCTAACGTGCCCTCCGTGGCCCGCACGCGTCTCGACACGCTGCTGGCCGAGCGCGGGCTCTTCCCCTCGCGCTCGCGGGCCGCGGCGTCGGTCATCGCGGGGGAGGTCCGCCTGGGCGCCGATGGCCGCCGGGCCGAGAAGCCGGGGATGCTCGTGACCCCGGACGTCGAGCTGTCCGTCGCCGAGGCCCCGGCCTTCGTCTCCCGCGGGGGCAGGAAGCTCGCCAACGCCCTGCACGCGCTCGGGATCGACCCGGCGGGGCGGCGCTGCCTCGACGCCGGCGCCTCGACGGGCGGCTTCACCGACTGCCTGCTCCAGCGGGGCGCGGCCCACGTGATCGCCGTCGACGTCGCCTACGGGGAGCTGCACTGGTCCCTGCGGACCGACCCGCGGGTGACCGTCCTCGAGCGCACGAACGCCCGCGCGCTCGAGGCCGCCGCGCTGCCCTTCTCCCCCGAGCTCGTGACCGCCGACCTGTCCTTCGTCTCGCTCGGGAAGGTCCTGCCCGCGCTGCTCGCCCTGACGGCCCCCCGCTTCGACCTCCTCGCTCTCGTCAAGCCGCAGTTCGAGGTCGGACGCGGGCGGGTGGGGAAGGGCGGCGTCGTGCGCGAGCCCGCCGAGCGCCGCGCCGTGATCCTCGACGTGGCGCGGTGTGCGGCCCGGCTCGGCGCGAGCGTCCAGGGCTTCGCCTCCTCCGGCCTGCCCGGGCCGAAGGGGAACCTCGAGACGTTCCTGTGGGCCGCGGAGGGCGACCGCCCAGGGCTTGCGGACCTCGAGGCCGCCGCGCGCGAGGTCGAGCCGTGAAGGTGGCGACGGTCCTCACCCACCGCCGCCCGACCGAGACGGCGCCGGCGCTCGACCTGCTGTGCGAGCTGGCCGCCGCGGCGGGCTACACGCTGCGCTTCGACCCCCGCGAGACGCGCAAGCACCGCCTGCCGGAGGGGCGGGCGATCCTCGCCGACGCGGAGATCGAGCGGGACGTCGACCTCTGCCTCGTGCTCGGGGGGGACGGCACCGTCCTCACCGCGCTGCGCCACTACGCGGGCACGGAGGTCCCCGTCTTCGGGGTCAACTTCGGCGAGGTCGGCTTCCTCGCCACGGTCGATCGGGAGGATGCCGGGGTCGGGCTGCGGCGGGCGTTCGCGGGCGAGTTCGACCGTCTGGCGCTCCCCGCCATCGAGGTCGAGGGCAACGGCGCCCGCCGCCTGGCCATGAACGACCTCTCCCTGCACCGCAAGCCGGGGTTCCGCGTCGCCGACCTCGCCTACTCCGTCGGCCCCGACGAGGTCGGGCGCGTGCGCTGCGACGGGCTCGTGGTCTCGACCCCCGCCGGCTCGACGGGCTACAACCTGGCCAACGGCGGGCCGGTTATGGCCTGGGGCGTCGAGGGGTTCGTGGTCTCCTTCATCGCCCCCCACTCGCTGACGGCGCGCTCGCTCGTCGTCTCCCCGCAGGACCATCTGACGATCTCCAACCGCTCGGCCGAGGAGCCCGCCGACCTCACGGTGGACGGCCGCCCCGTGGCCGAGCTCGCGCCGGGGGAGGCGATCGGCGCGCGCTTCGTGGCCGGCTGCGGGACGCTCGCCCAGATCCCGGGCGCGACCTTCTACCACCGACTGCGCGAGAAGTTCGGCCGGTTGGCCACGGGAGTGTGACTTAACGCTCGCGGTGCGCGGCGATCCGGGGCTCGGGGCGGGCGCTCCGTCCAGACGCGCTGATACACCAGACGGATGCTCTGCGAGCTGCGCGTCGAGAACCTCCTGCTGATCGAGCGGGCCGAGCTGCGCCTCGGGCCGGGCCTCAACGTCATCACGGGCGAGACGGGGGCGGGGAAGACCATGCTCGCCCACGCCCTCGACCTGCTGCTCGGCGGCCGCGCGAAGCCGGGGATCGTCCGCCCCGGTGCTCCCGAGGCGTGGGTCGAGGGGGTGTTCGAGCTGCCGGAGGCGCTGCGCGCCGAGCTCGCCGAGCGCCTTCCCCCCGACTCCGAGGAGCTCGTGCTCGCCCGGCGCGTGGGGGCCGATGGCCGCACGCGAGCCTACCTCGGCGGCCGGGCGGCGACGGTCGGTGACCTGCGCGAGGCGGGTGAGCGCCTGCTCGCCTTCTACGGCCAGCACGAGCATCGCAAGCTCGCGCTCACCTCCGCCCAGCTCGACGTCCTCGACGGCTTCTGCGGGCGACCCCAGCTCGCGCGCCGTGCCGCCTACGCCGAGGCCTGGGGTGTCGCCCGGGCGGCGCGGACCGAGCTCGAATCCGCACGCGAGGCGAGCGCGGGGCGCGAGCGCGAGCTCGATCTGCTGCGCTTCGAGCTGGCCGAGATCGAGGACGCCGGCCCGAGCGAGGAGGAGGACGCGGCGCTCCGGGCCGAACGCGGGCGCGTGCGGAACATCGAGGCGCTCCGCGCCGCCGCCGCCGGGGCGCTCACCGCGCTGAGCGGCGACGGGGAGGAGGCGCCGGGCGCCGTGCCCGCTCTCGGCGTCGGCGGGCAGGCGCTCGAGGAGGTGGCGGGCATCGACGCGCCGCTTGACGCGCTCGCCGAGCGCGTGCGCTCCGTGCTCTTCGAGGCCGAGGACCTCGCGGGCGAGCTGCGTGCCTACGCCGAGGGGATCGAGGGCGCGCCGGGGAGTCTCGAGGAGGTGGAGAGCCGCCTGGCCGAGCTCGATCGCCTCGCCCGCAAGCACGGCGGGACGGTCGCCGCCGTCCTCGCCCACGCCGAGGCCTGCCGCGCCCGCCGCGCCGAGCTCGCGGGCGCCGAGGAGGCGGCGGAGGCGGCCGCAGAGCGCCTGACCGCCGCCGAGGCGCGGCTCGGCGACCTCGCGGTCGCCCTCGGGGGCGCCCGCCGCGCCGCCGCGCCCGCGCTCGCCGCGGGTGTGCGCGAACGCCTCGGCGAGCTGGCCATGGAGGGCGCGGTCTTCGCGGTCGAGCTCTCACCGCGAGAGGCGCCCGGCCCGTCCGGCGCCGAGAACGTGGAGTTCCTGATCGCCCCGAACCCAGGGGTCCCCGCCGGCCCGCTGCGGGAGATCGCCTCAGGCGGTGAGACCTCGCGCGTTATGCTCGCGCTCATGGCCGTGGCCCACGCCGAGGACGCTCCGGGTGCCGACGCCCGCCTGCTCGTCTTCGACGAGGTCGACGCGGGGATCGGCGGCGTCACCGCCCGCGCGGTCGGCGCGCAGCTCCGCGCGCTGGCCGCCGGCCGCCAGGTCCTCTGCATCACCCACCTCCCGCACATCGCCTCGGTGGCCGACCGCCATTTCCGGATCGCCAAGGACGTGAGCGGCGAGACCGCGCGCACCACGGTCGCCGGGATCGACGGCGACGAGCTCGTCGGGGAGATCGTGCGGATGCTCGGCGCCGAGCCGGCGGACGGAGCCGCTCGCGAGCACGCGCGGACGCTGCTGGCGGCGGCGTAGGGCGCGAGCGTGCGCGAGCGTCCCTTCCCCGAGCTCCCCGGCGTCACGCACCGCATGGTCCCGGCCGGCGAGGTCGAGCTGCACGTGGCCGAGGCGGGCGAAGGCGAGCCCGTCGTCCTCCTGCACGGCTGGCCCCAGCACTGGTACATGTGGCGGAAGGTCATCCCGCTGCTCGCCGACCGGTTCCGCGTCCACGCGGTCGACCTGCGCGGCTTCGGGTGGTCTGACGCCCCCGCCTCCTCCTACGAGAAGGAGGAGCTCGCAAGCGACGTCATCGCGCTCCTGCGCGCGCTCGGCGCCGGGCCCGTCCGCCTGGCCGGACACGACTGGGGCGGCTTCGTCGGCTTCCTCGCGACGCTGCGCGCCCCCGAGCTCGTCTCGGGCTACGCGGCATTCTCGATCCTGCATCCGTGGTCGCGGACCCGACTGACGCCGCGGACGCTCGCGCGGGCCTCCTACCAGCTCGTCATGGCCGCGCCCGGGCTCGGCTCGCTCGCCCAGCGGCGCACCGGCTTCCTCTCCGCCGTGCTCTCCCACGGCGGCGAGGAGGGGATCCGCAGCCGCGCCGAGCGCGAGAGCTTCGTGGCGCCGTTCCGCGAGCCCGCGCGCGCCGAGGCCGCCTCGCGGGTTTACCGCTCCTTCCTGCTCAAGGAGCGCGCGGCACTGCCCGCGGCCTACGCGGGCGCGCGGCTCGCCGTCCCCGCCCGCCTCACGGCCGGTACCGAGGATCCCGTCATCACCGCCGCGCTCCTGACCGGCTTCGAGGCCCACGGCGCGGAGCTCGCCGCCGAGCGCATCCCCGGCGGCCACTGGCTGCCCGAGCAGCACCCCGCGGCGGTGGCCGAGCGCATCGCCGCGCTGCCCGGCCCGCCCGCCGCCGCCGCCAGCGCCGCGTAGGACGCGCGCAAGTAATCGGTCCGCGGTCGTCGCGCGCCCCCGCGCGCTGAGCGCACGCTCGTCTCGCGCGACCCGTCCGCGGGGCGCGTTAGCTTCCCGCCGTGCGCGCCTCGCCCCTCATTCTCTCGGGTACCGCCGCCGCGCTCCTCGGCCTCTCGATGCTGCGCGCGCTCACCGCCCACGGGCACGTGCGGGAGAACTTCCGCGGGCGCGCGCTGCCCTTCCCGGCGGGGAGGCGCTCGGGCTCCGGCGCGGGTCGGTGCTCGTCCTCGGCTCCTTCGACCTCCGCGAGCGCGCCATGCTCGGCGCCACCGGGTCGGTCCTGATGGGCGGCCTCGCCGGGCTGTGGATCGTCCTCACCCTGGGCGCCGCGGGGCAGCTCCTCGCCCTCGCCGGCCTGACCGTCCTCGGCGAGCTCCGCTCTCTCTCCGTGCTCATCGAGCGCACGCCGCTGCTCCGTACACTCGACTCCATCGGGAGGCCCCACTGATGCAAAGCGACCCGTCCCCCGCTCCCGTCTACGTCTTCGTCACGGGAGGCGTCGTCTCCTCGCTGGGGAAGGGCATCGCCGCCTCCTCGATCGGCCGCCTGCTCGTCTCGCGGGGGCTGCGGGTCGCCCTGCAGAAGTTCGATCCCTACATCAACGTCGACCCGGGGACGATGTCCCCCTACCAGCACGGGGAGGTCTTCGTCACCGAGGACGGCGCCGAGACCGACCTCGACCTCGGCCACTACGAGCGCTTCACCGACGCCAACACCTCGCGCTCCTCGAACGTCACGACGGGCGCGATCTACCACTCGGTCATCCGCCGCGAGCGCAGGGGGGACTACCTGGGCGCCACCGTGCAGGTCGTCCCCCACATCGTCGACGAGATCAAGCAGCGGATCCGGCTCGTGGGCGAGGCCTCGGACGTCGACGTCGTCATCACCGAGATCGGCGGCACGGTAGGCGACATCGAGTCCTTGCCCTTCCTCGAGGCGATCCGCCAGTTCCCGGTCGACGTGGGGCGGCGGCGGTGCATGTACGTCCACCTCACGCTCGTGCCCTACATCGCCCACGCGGGGGAGCTGAAGACGAAGCCGACCCAGCACTCCGTCAACGAGCTCCGGCGCATCGGCATCCAGCCCGACGTCGTCGTCTGCCGCTCGGAGGGCGCGCTCTCCCCGGAGATCCGCGGGAAGATCGGCATGTTCGCCTCGCTGCCGGTCGAGAACGTGGTCTCCGCGCGCGACGCCGCGGACATCTACCAGGTCCCGCTGAACTTCCGCGAGGAGGGCGTCGACGAGCTCGTGCTCGGCCACTTCGGGATCGAGGCGCCGCCACCCGACCTCGAGGAGTGGGAGGACGTCGTCGCCGATCTCGCCGACGCCGAGGACGAGGTGCGGATCGCGCTCGTGGGTAAGTACGTCAAGCTCGAGGACGCCTATCTGTCGGTGGTCGAGGCGCTCCGCCACGGCGGCGCCGCGCACGGCGCGCGGGTCGTCATCGACTGGATCGACTCCGAGCGCGTGGAACGCGACGAGGTGCGCCGGCGCCTGCGGGGCGTGGACGGCATCCTCGTCCCCGGCGGCTTCGGCGGCCGCGGCGCCGAGGGCAAGATCGCCGCCGCCCAGATCGCGCGGGAGACGGGGATCCCCTACCTGGGGATCTGCCTGGGCATGCAGATCGCCGTGGCCGAGTTCGCCCGCCACGTCGCGGGCATGGAGGGCGCGAACTCCACCGAGTTCGATCCCGAGACCCCGTTCCCCGTCATCGACCTCCTGCCCGAGCAGAAGGAGGTCGCCGACATGGGCGGGACGATGCGGCTCGGCGCGGACCCCGTGAAGCTCCACGAGAGCACGCGGGCGCGGGAGCTCTACGGCGAGGCCGTCGTCTACGAGCGCCACCGCCACCGCTACGAGGTCAACAACGTGCTGCGCCGCCGGCTCGAGGCGGCCGGGCTCGTGTGCTCCGGCACCTCGCCCGACGATCGCCTCGTGGAGATCGTCGAGCTCCCCGAGCACCCGTTCTACGTGGCCTCCCAGTTCCACCCGGAGTTCAAGTCCCGCCCGCAGCGCCCCGCGCCGCTCTTCCGCGACTTCGTCGGCGCGGCGCTCGCCCGCTCCCGGGCGGGCGCCGGGGCGGCGGGCAAGGCGGACGAGCTCCGCGTGGCCCGCGCCGAGCGGGCGTGAGCCCGGCCTCGGCGAGCGAGCACGGACGCCTGCACGCGCTCTTCGCCGAGCTCTGCGCGATCCCCAGCCCGTCGGGGGACGAGGGCGCCTGCGCGGCCCGCGTCGCCGCGGAGCTCCGCGACCTCGGAGCCGAGACCGATCCGCCCGACGCGCGGGGGAACCTGCTCGCGCGGATCCCGGGGCGCGGTGCCCGGACGCTGCTCCTGTGCGCGCACCTCGACACCGTCCCGCCCGGCGGGGCGATCCGGCCCGTGTGCGAGGAGGGCGTGTGGCGCAACGCCGAGCCCGGCGCGTTGCTCGGCGCCGACAACAAGGCCGCGGTGGCGGTCATCCTCCTCGCCGCCCGGCGCGCCGTGCGCGATTCCCCGGAGACCGGCCTCGAGCTGCTCTTCACCGTCCACGAGGAGGACGGCCTGCAGGGGGCGAAGGCCTTCGACACCGCTCGCCTGGCGGCGGATTGGGGCTACGTCCTCGACCACGCGACGCCGATCGGGGAGATCGTCCTCGCCGCGCCGACGTACTTCCGGCTCGACGCCGAGTTCCGCGGTCAGAGCGCCCACGCGGGCCTGCATCCCGAGCAGGGGCGCAGCGCGATCCTCGCCGCCGCGCGCGCCGTGGCGGCGCTGCGGCTCGGGCGCCTGGACGCCGAGACCACCGCCAACGCGGGGCGAATCCGGGGCGGCAGCGCGGCCAACGTCGTGGCCGAGCGCTGCGCCGTCGAGCTCGAGGCCCGCTCGCTCGACCGCGAACGGGCCGAGCGCGTGGTGGGGGAGATGGTCGACGCCTGCCAGGACGCCGCGGGCGCGACGGAGTGCGACGTCGACGTGCGCGTCGAGTGCCTCTTCCACGGCTACCGCACCCGGCCCTCGGCCCCGGCCGTCCGCGCCGCCGAGGCGGCGCTCCGCTCGGCGGGCCACGAGCCGCGCCGCATCGTGACGGGCGGGGGCTCGGACGCCAACGCGCTCGAGCACGCGGGCTTCCCCTGCCTGAACCTGGCCAACGGCACCGAGCACGCCCACGAGCCCGAGGAGCGCGTGAGCGTGCGGGCGCTCGAGTCCATGCTCGACGTCGTCCTGGCGCTGCCGGGTGCCGCCGCGGCGTGCTGAGCCTCGCCCGCGGCTTCGAGTCCGACGGGGCGGCCGACCTCGACGGCCACCCGGCCTCCGGTCTCCCGGCCCGGACGGTGGGCCGCGGACGAGGACCCGGCGTTCTTCCGCGCCGCGCGGGCCGGCGGCGACGTCCTCGCCGGTATGGTCCGCGCCGGATGAGCGGCGGCGCCCCCTTCGAGAAGACCGGGGAGGAGGTCAAGTTCGAGGGCCACATCGGCACCGTCCGGATCGACACCTTCCGCCACGACGACGGCGCGGAGGTCACCCGCGAGATCGTGGCCCATCCCGGGGCGGTGGGGATCCTCGCCATCGACGACCTGCACATCTGGCTCGTGCGCCAGCCGCGCGAGGTCGTCGGCGAGGTCACGCTCGAGATACCGGCCGGCAAGCTCGACCGTCCCGGCGAGCCTCCCGAGGAGACGGCCAAGCGCGAGCTGGCCGAGGAGATCGGCAAGGCCGCCGGGCGTTGGGAGCTCCTGACCTGGTTCTACACCTCGCCCGGCTTCACCGACGAACGCGTCGAGATCTACCTGGCCGAGGACCTCTCCGACGCCCGGGCGGAGACCGAGGAGGAGGAGCGGATCGAGATCGTCTCCTGGCCGCTCTCCGATCTCGACGGCGCCCTGGCCGAGTGCCGCGACGCGAAGTCCATCGTCGCGCTCCAGGCGCTCGCCCGCCGGCGCGGCTGACAGGCGCGCCGGCGCACGGGCCGCGCCGGGCGCGTCCGTGCCCCGCGAGGGTTTTCGCGCGCCGGGGCGAACGAGAGGGATGTGATCGCCACCGCCGTGCCCACAGACTCCTTCACCCATCTCGTCCTCGACTTCCTGGCCTACCTCGAGCTCGAGCGCGGGCTCTCGCGCAACACGCTCGAGGCCTACCGGTCAGACCTGCAGCAGCTCGGCTCGTTTCTCGCGGCGCGCGACCTCGCCGCGCCCGACGCGACCCACGGCGACCTCGCCGCATTCCTCGCCGCGCTCGCCGAGGGGCGGGAGGGGCGCCCGGCGGCGGCGACGACGCTGCAGCGAAAGGTCGCCTGCCTGCGCTCCTTCTACCGCCATCTGCGCCGCGAGGAGCTCCTCGACGGCGATCCGACGAGCGAGCTGCGTGCGCCCAAGCGCTCGCAGCGGCTGCCCCAGGTCCTCTCCCGCGAGGAGGTCGCCCACCTCCTGGCCCAGCCGCGCAGCGACGCTCCCGCCGACGTGCGCGACCGCGCGCTGCTCGAGCTCATCTACGCCTGCGGGCTGCGCGCCTCGGAGGCGTGCGACCTCGAGCTGACCGAGGTCGACCTCGAGGCCGGGGTCCTCGCCGCGCGGGGCAAGGGCTCCAAGGAGCGGCTCGTCCCCATCGGCTCGAAGGCGCTGGCCGCGCTGCGGACCTGGCTCGAGGGCGGCCGCCCGGCCCTCATCGGCCTGCGCGACGAGCCTCATCTGTTCGTCAACTTCCGCGGCACACGGCTGACCCGCCAGGGCCTCTACAAGATCGTCCAGCGCCACGCCGTGAGCGCCGGCCTCGCGGACCGCATGAGCCCGCACACCCTCCGCCACACCTTCGCGACGCACCTGCTCGCCGGCGGCTGCGACCTGCGCTCGGTCCAGGAGATGCTCGGGCACGCCGACATCGCCACGACGCAGATCTACACCCACCTTTCCGTGGACCGCCTGAAGGACGTGTACTTCGGCGCGCATCCGCGGGCCGTGGCGCCCGGCCCGGGCTCGGTGTCCGACGTCTGAGGCCTCCGCGCCGTTTCGCACAATCGAGCGGCCGTGGCCCGCCTGCTCGTGACCATGCTCTGCTCGCTCGCCCCCGCCGGCTGCGGGCGGTCCCGGATGCCGGTGCCCGCCCTCGCCGTGCCCAGGGCGCCCGCGCCCGCCCGGACCCGTGACTACCCCGCCGCCGGCGTCCGCCTGCGCGCCCCGGCCAATTGGGTCGCCACGCCGGCGGCCGCACCGGCGGTGGCGACGATCTCCTCCGGCGCGGCCCTCGTCACGGTCTATCGGTATCCACGCGCCGAGCCCCTCCCGGGCACCCGGTCGGCGCTCGCCGCCGCGCTCCCCGGGCTCGTCGCCGCGGCGCGGGCGCGGGACCGGACACTCGCCCTCACCCGCCGGACGGCGACGCGGATCGCCGGCGCGCCGGCGCTCGTCCTCCTCGGCACCGAGACGCTCGGCGGCGTGCGGCGCGGGGTGCGCTCGGTGCACGTCTTCGCCCACGGCGCCGAGGTCGTGCTCGACGCGCTCGCGCCCGCCGCTGCGTTCCCGGGGCTCGACGCCTCCGTGTTCAGGCCGCTCGCCGCCTCGCTCCGGCCGAGCGCGCCCGGAGCATGAGCCGGTCTCGGCGCGCCGTCGTCCTCGTCCTCGACGGATGCGGCGCGGGAGCGCTCCCGGACGCGGCGCGCTACGGCGACGAGGGCGCCCACACCCTGGCCCACGTGGCGGCGGCGGAGGGCGGCCTGCGCGTGCCCGCGCTCGCCGCGCTCGGGCTCGGCTCGCTGACGCCCCTGCCGGACGTCGAACCCGCCCGTGCGCCGGTCCTCCACGGCCTCCTGCGCCCGCTCGGCCCGGGGAAGGACTCCGCCACCGGCCACTGGGAGCTCATGGGCGCCGTGCCCCGGGCGCCGCTCCCCACCTATCCGGAGGGGTTCCCGGAGGACGTGCTCGACGTCGTCCGGCGCGAGACGGGCGCGGGGGTCCTGTGCAACCGCCCCTACGACGGCCTCGCCGCGATCCGGGACTTCGGCCCCCGTCATCTGGAGACGGGGGAGCTCATCCTCTACACCTCCCAGGACTCCGTGCTGCAGCTCGCCGCCCACGCGGACCGGCTCGCGCCGCCTGCGCTCCAAGCGGCGTGCGCGCGGGTCCGGGGCGCGCTGCCCGCTCGGCACGCGGTCGGGCGCGTCATCGCGCGGCCCTTCGCCGGGCCGGCGGAGGCCCTCGCCCGCGTGCGCGGGCGCCGCGACTTCCCGCTCCCGCCGCCGGGCCCCACCTACCTCGGCGTGCTGGCGCGCGCGGGGGTGCCGCTCCACGCGGTGGGGAAGATCGCCGAGCTCTTCGCCGAGGGGGACGCCGTCCTGAGCGCCCACCCCGGCGCGACGAACGCCGAGGCGCTCGCCTCCGTCGGCGCGCTGCTCGAGGACCCGCGCGGCGGGCTCGTCTTCGCCAACCTCGTGGAGACCGACCAGGTCTATGGGCACCGCAAGGACGTCGCGGGCTTCCACGCCGCGCTGCGGGCGATCGACGAGGCCGTGGCGGCCTGGCTCCCGCGCCTAGGAGAGGATGACCTGCTCGTCCTCACCGCCGACCACGGCACCGACCCCGCCCACGCCGGGACCGACCACACACGCGAGTACGCCCCGCTCCTCGCCCGCTTCGCCGGCCACGGCGGGCGCCGCCACGACGGCCCGCTGGCCGACGTCGGCGCTTCCGTGCTCGCCTGGCTCACCGGGTCAGACGCCCCCGAGCTGCCGGGTGACTCCTTTCTCCGCTGATGCCCGAGCTGCCCGAGGTCGAGACGATCCGCCGCCACCTCGCGCCGCGCGTCGAGGGTCGCGTCCTCGGCGCCGTCGAGGTGCTCGACCCGCGCTGGACGGCACCGCTCGATCCCGCCGCCGCCGCGGCGCGCCTCTCCGGGCGCACGGTCGAGGCGCTCGACCGCCGCGGGAAGTACCTGCTGTGGCGGCTGGGCGACGGCCTCGTGCTCGCCCAGCACCTGCGGATGACGGGAACGGTGCTCTATGACCCGGCGCCCGAGCCCGCCCACACGCGGGTCCGCCTGCCCCTCTCAGACGGCCACCGCCTCGTGGTCGTCGACCCGCGCCGCTTCGGCACGGGCCACCTGCTCGAGGGCGCCGCGGCCGAGCGGGTCTACCTCGAGTCCCGGCTCGGCCCCGAGCCCTTCGACCCCGCCTTCACGGTCGCCTACCTGCGGGCGCTCGCGCGCGCCTCCCGCGCGCCGGTCAAGCCCTTCGTGCTCGACCAGCGGCGGATCGCGGGCGTCGGGAACATCTACGCCGACGAGGCGCTCTTCCGCGCCGGCATCCATCCGCTACGCCCGGCCGACCACCTCACCGGCGCGCAGGTGGCGGCGCTGCACGGCGCGATCCGGGCCGTCCTGACCGACGGGATCGACGCCCGCGGCGCCTCGATCGACGACTTCCGCGACCCCGCCGGCGTGGCGGGCTCCTTCCAGGACGCCTTCCGCGTCCATCTCCGCGCCGGCCGCCCCTGCCCGGTCTGCGGGCGGGAGGTCAGGAAGATCGTCGTCGGCGGCCGCGGGACCTACGTCTGCGAGCGCTGCCAGCCACGCCCGCGGCGTCCGCGCGCGCGCCCGGCGACGGGTTGACCCGAGGGGGCTCGCGGCGGCTCCCGTGGACAGAATGCTCACCAGGCCGACATTCCTGTCCACCAAGCGGTCGGGGGAGCGCGCGTGGTGGTGTCCACGGCGCCCCGGGAACGCTCCCCGCTCTCCTTCTTCCCAAGAACGTGCGGCCGCGGCGGCCCCCGGCCGCGGCGGCGCGCCGCCGCGGGTCGTTAGCCCGCCAGCTCGGCCAGGCCGCCCGAGCGGTCGAGCTCCTGGAGCTCGCGGAAGCCGCCGAGGGTCTCGCCGTCGATCAGGACCTGGGGGAAGGTCATGAGCCCCGTCCGGCGCGCCATCTCGGCGCGGCCGTCCGGGTCGCGTGCCAGATTGATCTCCTCGTAGGGGATCCCGCGGCGCTGGAGCAGTGCCTTGGCGTTGCGGCAGAAGCCGCACGGCTCGGTCGAGTACATCGTGATGCGACTCATACTTCAGAAAGTATAGCGAGGCCGGGTGCACCGCTCGCTGCGCACCGAGGCGATCGTCCTGCGCTCGCTGCGCTTCGGCGAGGCCGACCGGATCCTGCACCTCTACACGCCCCATCTCGGCCGCGTGTCGGGGATCGCCAAGGGGGTGCGCAGGACGCGCTCGCGCTTCGGCGCGCGCCTTGAGCCCTACTTCCGCGTGCGGCTGATCCTCCACGAGGGCCGCTCGGAGCTCGTGACTGTCACGAGCGCCGAGACCGTGGCGCCGCACGCGCGCCTGCGCGAGCACGCGGGCGCGCTCGACACGGCGGGCCGCGCCTGCGACGCCGTGGCCCGGCTCTTCGAGACCGCCGATCCGCATCCCGCCGTC
The DNA here is from genome assembly GCA_038276395.1 of Solirubrobacterales bacterium. Classification (GTDB taxonomy): domain Bacteria; phylum Actinomycetota; class Thermoleophilia; order Solirubrobacterales; family Solirubrobacteraceae; genus JBBQAA01. The sequence goes on from JBBQAA010000061.1 coordinate 18,505, forward strand.
TTCCACCTGCTCGCGAACTTCCTCGCGCTGCTCGACTCGGAGCCCGAGCGGGCCGGGGCGGCGGCGGGGCTCGCCTTCCGCCTGAAGCTCCTGCTCGCCGCCGGGTTCGCGCCGCAGCTCTCGGCCTGCGCGTCCTGCGGGGAGACCGAGCACCTGCGCGGCTTCTCCGGCGCGGCCGGGGGCGTCGTGTGCAACGCCTGCGAGGGCGCCGCCTTCCCCCTCGCGGAGGAGTCCCACGGCTTTCTCGCCGGCGCCCTGGCCCGTCCGCTGGCCGACGCGCCCGCCGCCGGCCCGCGGGCGCTGCGCCAGGCCGAGCGGGCGATCGGCGAGACGGCGGCCCACCACGGCCACGTCCGGCTCCGGCCCGTGGTCATCACGTAGCCCACGCACGACTTCGCAACAACGACCCTCCGCTCACGCCGCCCCGGTGACACAATCGGTCGGTGTCCCTCGACGCCCTCAGCGCCCATCCCGCCGGCCCGGTGGCCGCCGCGTTCGCCGCGCGGGTGCGCGCCCGGGAGGAGGCCGAGCGCTCGCCGCTGGCCGCCCCCTCCTACCCGGCCGAGCGCGTGCGGCCGGAGGAGGACTGCGGCCTGCGCACGCCCTTCCAGCGCGACCGCGACCGCATCGTGCACTCGAAGTCCTTCCGCCGCCTGAAGCACAAGACGCAGGTGTTCGTCGCGCCCGAGGGGGACCACTACCGCACGCGCATGACCCACACCCTCGAGGTCACCCAGGTCGCGCGGACCGTGGCCCGAGCCCTCGACCTGAACGAGGATCTGGCCGAGGCGGTCGGCCTCGGGCACGACCTCGGCCATCCGCCCTTCGGGCACATCGGCGAGGCCGTCCTCGCCCGCTGCGCGGCCGAGCGCTACGAGCGGGACTTCCGCCACTACGAGCACTCGCTGCGGGTCGTCGACCACGTCGAGCGCCTGAACCTGACGCGTCCCGTGCGCGACGGGATCCTCTGCCACTCCGGCCGCGCGCCGCTCCCGGCCACGCTCGAGGGGCGGATCGTCCGGCTCGTCGACCGCGTCGCCTACATCAACCACGACATCGACGACGCGCTGCGCGCCGGGGTCCTCGCGCCCGGCGAGCTGCCGGCCGGGGCCATCGCCGCGCTCGGCGCCACCGGCTCGGAGCGGATCGACGCGCTCGTCCACGATCTCGTCGAGCACTCGGCGGCAGCGGGGGAGATCGTGCAGGGGGAGGCGGCGGGGGCGGCCATGGACGAGCTCCGCGAGTTCATGTTCGAGCGCGTCTACATGGGGGAGGCGGCGCGGCGCGAGCACGCGAAGATCGAGCGCGTGATCTCCGAGCTCTTCGCGGCCTTCGCGGAGAACCCGGCGCTCGTACCGAGCGCGGCCGACCCCGACGTCGCCGCCGAGCCGATCGGTCCCACCCGCCCGGCCGACCGCGTCATCGACTACGTGGCGGGCATGACCGACCGCTTCGCGATCCGCGCGTTCGAGGCGCTCTGCGTGCCGCGGGCCTTCTCGCCGTGAGCCGCTTCGCCGAGGGCTCCAAGGAGCGCGTGCGCCAGTCGGCGGGGATCCTCGAGGTCGTCGGCGCGCGGGTCGAGCTCCAGCGCAAGGGCGTCGACTCCTACTTCGGCCCGTGCCCGTTCCATGACGAGCGGACGCCGTCCTTCCACGTGCGGCCCTCGACGGACTCCTACTTCTGCTTCGGCTGCGGGGAGAAGGGCGACGCGTTCACCTTCGTCCAGCAGACCGAGGGGATGTCCTTCCCCGAGGCGGTCGAGACCCTGGCCGAGCGCTTCGGGGTGGAGCTCGAGCGCGTGGAGGAGGACCCGCAGGAGGCCGAGCGCCGCGCGACGGAGAAGCGCCTGCTCGCGCTGCTCGAGCGCACGGCGGCGTGGTACGCGCGCTATCTGTGGGAGGCGGGGGAGGCGGCCGAGGCGCGGGAGTATCTGGCCGGCCGGGGCCTCTCGGAGGAGACGCTGCGGAGGTTCCGCGTGGGCTACGCGCCCGCGGCGTGGGATCGCGTCCTCGGCGTCGCGCGGCGCGCCGGCTTCGCCGACGCGGAGATCATCGCCGCGGGCCTCGCCCAGGCGGCGCGCGGCGACACGGGGCGGCTCTACGACCGCTTCCGCGGGCGGATCATCTTCCCCCTCGCCGACGAGCGCGGCCGGGTCCGCGGGTTCGGGGCGCGTGCGATGGCCGACGGCGAGGGCCCGAAGTACCTGAACTCGGCCGAGAGCCCGGTCTTCCACAAGGGCCGTCAGCTCTTCGCGCTCGATCTCGCCCGGCGCGCGGCGGCGAGCGCGGGCTCCGTGGTGCTGGCCGAGGGCTACACCGACGTCCTCGCCCTCCACCAGGCCGGGGTCCCGAACGCCGCGGGCCTCATGGGAACGGCGCTGACCGAGGACCACGTCGCGCTGCTCGCGCGCGTCGCGCCCGTGCTCGTCCTGGCGCTCGACGCCGACACCGCTGGGCAGGGCGCGATGCTCAAGGCGGCGGAGGTGGCACGGCGGCGCAAGCTCGAGCTGCGGGTCGTGGCGCTGCCCGAGGGCGGCGATCCCGCCGATCTGCTCGTCGCCGAGGGCGAGGCGGGGCTGCGCACGCGGGCCGCGCGCTCGGTCCCCTTCGTCGTCTTCCAGGTCGAGCGGATCCTCGCCGAGGCCGACGTCGGCAGCGCCGAGGGCCGCGACCGGGCGCTCGAGGCGCTCCGGCCGGTCCTGCAGCCGCTGCCCGCGAGCGTGCAACGCGAGGAGCTCGCGCGGAGGATCGCCTCGCACCTCGCCCTGTCGCCGCCACTCGCGGCCACCCTGAGCGGCGGCGACGGCTTCGTCGCCCGCAGCCGGCCCGTGGGCGCCGCGCCTGCCACCGGGCCGGGCGCGGGCGCGCGGGAGAGGACCGAGCGGGCCTTTCTCGGCCTCTGCCTCGCCTTCCCCACCGAGGGCGCGGCCGCGCTCGGCCGGCTCGACCTCGAGACGGCCTTCCTCGGCGAAGTCACTCGCCGCGCCGCGCGCCACCTGGCCTCCCACGCCGAGGACCCGCTGGGCACCGTCCCGGAGGAGGCCCCCGAGGTGGGCGAGCTGCTCACCGGGCTCTCCGCGCGGTTCACGCCCGAGCGCGCGTCGCCCGGCGACCTCGAGCACGCCGAGCTCGTGCTCGAGCGCGGGCGCCTTGACCGCGCGATCGCCGCCGGCCGGGCGGCCCGGTCGCTCGACCTGCCCGCGCTGGCCAAGGCCCGCAAGGAGATCGACGACCGGCTGCGCGCGGGGGCGCGGTAGGCCGCGCTCTCATCCGTCCGCTCCGTGTGCGAACATACGTTCGTCATGGATCGCGCGCGGCTGAACCGAGAGCTGGAGGCGGCCGGTC
>JBBQAA010000062.1:0-30651 GCA_038276395.1 Solirubrobacterales bacterium
CAGCCGGTCTGCGGAGGCGCTCGCCGGAGGCAGGCCGCCCCACCGGCCCTCGCCAGCGCCACCGCCGCAAGCACGACGAGGGCCGGTTCCGCCGCGGCGCGGAAGCGCGACTCGCCGAACGCCACGGCGCGCAGCAGGTGAGCACCGAGGCTTCAGCTGCCTCCTCGCGAGCGGTGATGCTTGTCCGATGCCGACCATCAGCCGCTTCTTTGGAGGCCAGCCGCCCGGACAGTCCGGCGACGAACACCGCGCCGAGGGCGACGAGGACGGCGGCCACGGCGGAGACGATAAGCCGCCCTAGTGAAGACCGCCGCCCGGCGCCCAGCCCCGCAGCCGGAAGAAGAACCGGGGCGTGACGAGCCCGCGGCGGTCCATCCACCGGTACACCGGGCGCAGCGCCCGCGGCAGCACGAGGCCGGCGAGCCCCCGGTCGACGGGCGCGACCGGCTCGACCTCGCCGGCGCCGAACACCTCGCGGAGCAGCGAGCGCAGCGAGTCCTCGGTGAAGAACTGCCGGTGGTCGACGTCCAGCATGTGCCCGAACTCGACCGGGACGGGATCGAAGCGCTCGCTGCAGTTCGGCGTCGTGACGAGGACCTCCCTCCGGGCCACCCGCCGCGCCTCGCGCAGGAGCGCGGCCGGGTCCTCGAGGTGCTCGAGCACCTCGACGAGGATCACGGTGTCCACGGCGCCGTCGCCGAGCGGGAGCCGCTCCCCGTCGTAGTGCCGGGCGTCGACGCCGAGGGCGCGGGCGCGCTCGACGTACTCGGGGATCACGTCGAGCGCCACCACCTCGAACCCCCGCTCGGCGAGCGCGGCGCTGTAGCCGCCGAGCCCCGCGCCGAGGTCGAGGACGACCCGCCCCGCCCGGCCGGCCACCCAGTCGAGGATCGCCTCGTCGACCTGCTCGCGGGCGTCCGCGTCGCGGTACCAGGTCCGGGTGTCCCGCGGCCCGCGGGGCAGCGAGGGCCCGGTCGGGCCCGCCGCCGCGCTCACGGGCGGATCCCGAGGAGGACATGCCGGCTCGTCGGGCTGATGGCCCAGAGCACGCCCGCGTAGACCGCGATCCCGAGCGTCATCGAGACGATCACCGGCACCGGCGGCACGAGCAGCAGCACGGCGGCCATCGCCCCCCCGGCCACCAGCGCGGGCAGCAGCGTGCTCGGTACCGGGAAGAAGCCGAGGTGGCGCCGCATGAGGAAGAAGGACCCGATCAGGATGACGAGCTCCGAGGCGACAGTGATGACGGCGGCGGCCACGATCCCGTAGCGCGGGATGAAGATGATGTTGAGCACGACGTTGAAGGCGAGAGCGAGGACGTTCAGCCACAGCGTGCTGAGCTGGCGGTCCCGGGAGATGAGCGCGAAGCCGAAGACCCCGTTGACCCACGCCAGCGCGCCCGCGAAGACGAGGACCCTGAGCGGCGAGGCCGCGAGCTGGAAATGTCCGCCGCCGGCCGCCGAGACGACGTCCCGCGCGAGCACCGCCCCGCCCGCCACGAGCCCGACGCCGAGGATGACGAGCGCGTCCACCGACAGCTTGATCAGGCGGCGCGCGCGCACCCGGTCGTTGCGGACCGCGTCGGCGATGATCGGGAAGGTCGAGGAGAGGAAGACGGTCCCGACGATGAGCGTCAGCTCGAGCACCCGGTAGGCCAGGGTGTAGTTGCCGACCTTGTCGTAGGACTGCGTGAGGGAGATGATGAAGGTGTCGGCGCGGAAGTAGACCTCGTTGATCGCGAGCGCCACGCCGAGCGGCAGCCCGGTGGCCAGCAGGGTGCGCCAGCGCGCGAAGTCGAAGGAGAGGCGGATCCGGCCGAGGCTCCGGGTCAGGCGGCGGGTCACGATCAGGGAGGCCAGGGCCCCGCCGCCGGCGGCGAGCATGACGGGATAGAAGCCGAGGTCGAGGCCGGCGACGAGCAGCGCGAGGCCGAGCGCGACGAGCCGGCCCGCGACGCCCCCCACCACGGCGCGGCCCATCCGGAGCCGAGCGGCCGGGATCGCCACGAGCGAGGAGGTCACCGCGCCGAAGAGCAACGGGATGCCGGCGAGCAGGATGGCCACGCGGACGTCGTGGTCGTAGGGCAGGAAGTGGCTGATCCCGGCCGCCACCACGATGACGACGAGCGAGAGCGCGGAGCGGAGCGTCAGCGCGGCACTCACCGTGTCGTCGGTCAGCTCCTCGTCCCGGGCGATGTCGCGGACGACCGTCGTGTAGATCCCCACGTCGGCGAGCACGCCGAAGAGCTGCATGTAGGTGAGCGCGAGCGTGTACTTGCCGTACGCGAAGGGCCCGAGGTAGCGGGTGAGGACCGCGATCGACAGGGCGCCGGCCCCCGCGATGATGGCGCGGCCGCCGAGCTGGACGGCGGTGTTCGAGGCGACGCGCCGGCGAGTGGAGGTGCTGCTCATGGAGCGCGGACTCAGCCCGAGGAGGCGGCCGTGCGTTCGGGGTCCGTCGCCGTGGCGCTCCAGGTCCGGCCCCCCCGGCGGAGGCGGGGGACGAGGCGCACCGCCTCGAGCGCGACGGACAGGGAGATCTTGCTGACTCCCGCCCGGCGGTCGCGGAAGTCGAAGGGGATCTCGGCGACCCGGAAGCCGCTGAGCAGCGCCCGGTGCGTGAGCTCGATGTTGAACACGTAGCCCTGGGAGCGCAGTCCGGCGAGGTCGATCGCCTCGAGGACCTCGCGGCGCACGCATTTGAAGCCCCCGGTCCAGTCCCTCACCTGGGTGCCGAGGAGGCCGCGCGCGTACAGGGCGCCCAGGGCGCTCAGGAGCCGGCGGCGCGGGGACCAGTCGAGGATCCGCGCGCCCGGGCAGTAGCGCGAGGCGATGACCACATCCGCGTGCACCGACGCCGCGATGAGCTGCGGCAGGTAGGCGGGGTCGTGGGAGAAGTCGGCGTCCATGACGAGGACGAGCTCGGCGCCGCGGGCGAGCGCGAGTCCGAAACCCGCCTGGTAGGCGCGGCCGAGCCCTTCCTTGCGCTCCCGATGCAGGACCTCGACCGTCGGGAACTCCGCCGCGAGCTCCTCGGCCAGCGCTCCGGTGCCGTCCGGCGAGTTGTCGTCGACCACGAGCAGCCGGTACTCGCGCGGGACCGCGAGCTCGAGATGGGCGACCGCCTGGCGGACGAGCGCCTCGAGGTTGCCGGCTTCGTTGTAGGTGGGGACGAAGACCCAGATGCGTGCGTCCATGCGGCTCCTGAGGGTACGCGCGCACCCGCTGAACCCCTGGCGGGGGCGGGGCTATCGTCCGCCCGGTGAGCGAGGCGGTCCATCACGTCGCGCTGGCGCTCGCGGTGCTCGCGCTCGGCAGCTCCGCCCTGCGCGCCGTCTCGCCGCTCGCTCCCGCGGGTCTCGAGCGCGCCGTGGCGGCCGGGGCGGCCGGGGCGGCCTTCTGCGTCCTGACGGCACTGGGGCTCGGCCTGCTCGGGCTCGGGGCGAGCCCGGTCGCGCTGACGGCCGCCGCCGTTCTCGCCTTCCTCGCGGTGAGGCGCCTTCTCCCCCCTCCCGCGGTGGGCCCGGCGGCTGAGCTCGCCGCCTTCTGGCGCGAGCGGAGCGGGTGGGAGCGGGCGGCGCTCGCCGCCCTGGCCGGGGCGACGGGCGCAGTCTTCGTCTGGCTCCTCCGCTTCCCCCAGATCGGCTTTGACTCCTCGCTCTACCACTTCCCCTTGATCGCGGGATGGATCGCCAACGGGCACCCGGGCTCGCAGCTCAGGCTGAGCTACGACATCCCCTACGGCGCCTATCCCGTGACCGATGAGGTCGCCCAGACGTGGTTCGTGGGCATCGCGCGCTCCTGGGTGCCCCTCTCGCTGTGGAGCCCGGCGCTGTTTCTGCTCCTGGCGGCCGCGAGCCGGGTGACGCTCGGGAACCTCGGGGTCCGGCGCGGCCCGGCCATCCTCGCCACCGTGGCGCTGCTCGCCACCCCGCTCCTCGTCAGGGAGATCGCCGAGCCCCAGACCGACCTGCCGGCGCTGACCTGGCTCGCCTGCACGGCGGCTTTGGCCACCGGGGCCCGGCGCCGGCCGGCGCTGCTCCTCCCGGCGCTCCTCGCCGCCGGACTCGCCATCGGCACGAAGCCCTCGGCGGGTCCGCTGACCGTCCTCGCCCTGGCCGCCGGCGGGTTCGCCGCGCGCGGGCGGATCGGGCCGCTCGCCCCGCGGCTCGCCGCCGCCGCGCTCGCCGCCTTCGCCCTCGGCGGAGTCTGGTACACGCGCAACCTCGTCCAGCACGGCTCTCCCTTCTGGCCGTTCACGCGCGGCCCGTGGGGCGACCCCCAGCCCCGGTTCTTCGCCCTCATCGACCGGACGTTCCTGCACAGCGCGCGCGCGACGCTCGCCGGCCGGCTCGGGCAGTACCACCACCGCCTCGGCGGCGGCTGGATCGCGCTGGCCGGGCTCGTGCCGGCCGTCGCCGGCACGGCGCTCTCCGGAGGGCGCCGCCGCGAACCCGCCCGCCGGGCGACCCTCACCGCCTGCGCCGCCGCGCTCGTGGGCGTGCTCGCCTGGTCGACGGCCTGGGGCAGCGGCCTCGTGTCCTCCCCGGACATCGTCTGGGCGCAGGGCTTCTCCCTCTCGGCCCTGCGGTTCCTGCTCCCGGCGATCGGCGGGGCCGTCCTCGCCGTCGCCCTGGCCACCCGGCTCCTCGGCTGGGCCGCCAGCGTCGCCGCGATCGTGCTGGCGCTGGCCGCGGCGGTCAGCCTCGTGCTCGACGCGCGCCTCGGCGCCCCCTCGACCCCGCCGGCGCTCACGCTCGTGCTTGGCGCGCTCGCCGGCGTCGCGGTGCTCGCGCTCGCGAGCCGGGCGCCGTGGAGCCGCGTGCCCCGCTCCCCGCGCCGCTACGCCCCGGTGCTGGCCGCGATCCTCGCCGGGCTCGCCCTCGCCCCGGCGAGCGACGGCTACCTCGCGCGCTACGCCCGCTCCCGGTCGACGAGCGCCTACGGGCACGAGCTCGTGAGCTGGTATCTCGGCCGGCCGGGCTTCGAGCACGGGCACGACGAGATCCTCGTCGCCTCGCGCGGCGTGCTCGCCCAGCTCGCCGGCGATCACTTCACCCATCCGCTGCGGCTCGTGCCCCAGCACGCCTCCTGCGCCGAGGTGCTGGCCCTCGCCCGGCGCCGGGACCTGTTCGTCACCGAGCTGCCGTTCTTCGGAGGCCTACTCGGGCTCGTCCCCTACTCCGCGCCGGCGTGCGTCGCTCATCGCCGGCCGATCTTCCGGGACGGCCCGTACGCCGTCTACCGGTTCTGAGCCCCGCCGCTCAGGAGGCGCTCCCGTCGAGCACCCTGACCTCGGGCAACGGGACGATGAACTTCCCGCCCGCGGCCATGAAGTCCCGCTCGCGCTCGAGGAACTCGTCGAGGAAGTGCCAGGGCAGGACGAGGTAGTAGTCCGGGCGCATCGCCCGGGAGTCCTCCTCGCTGATGATCGGGATCTTCGTCCGGATCGTCTCCGAGCCCCACTTGTCGGGGTTGCGGTCCGCCGCGTAGGGGATGAGCCGGGAGTCGAGCCCGGCGTACTGGAGGATCGTGTTGCCCTTCGTCGAGGCGCCGTAGATGTGGATCGTGCGGCCCTCGCCGACGAGCCGCTCGCACAGATCGTGGAGGTCGTCGCGGACCTTGCGGACGTTGCTCGCGAACTCCTCGTAGGGCTCGGGCGAGTCGAGCGCCAGCTCGAACTCCTGCACGCGCAGCTCCTGCAGGCGGGCCTCGGCCTCGGGGCCCGCCTCGTGACGGCCGGCGTGGCCGATGAACAGCCGCACCGAGCCTCCGTTCATCTCGTTCAGCTCCCCGTCGATGACCTCGAGCCCGGCCTCGGCGAAGAGCCGCTCGAGGACCGCCAGGGAGTAGTACTCGAGGTGCTCGTGGACGATCACGTCGAAGGCGTTCAGGCGGAGCATGAGCGGCAGGTAGTGCAGCTCGATGACCCAGATCCCGTTCTCGGCGAGGCTCGCGGCGATGTCGCGGACGAACGCGGCCGGATCCTCGAGGTCGTAGAACATCGCGATGCTCGTGATCGCCTTGGCGCGGCGGTCGGGGTAGCGCTCCCGCAGGGCGCGGGCGCCGAAGAAGTCCCGGACCACGTCGTAGCCCTTCTCGACCGCGTAGCGGGTCACGTCGGAGGGGTCGAAGCCGAGGAAGCGCAGGTCCCGCGTCGCGTACCCGTCGAGCAGGGTGCCGTCGTTGCAGCCGACGTCGACGACGAGGTCCCCGGCGGCGAGCCCGGTCAGCTCCTCGAGCCGCCGCGCGATGCCGTGCAGGTTGCGGGTCATCGTCCGGTTCACCCCGCTGCGGTACCAGTAGGACTGGTAGAGGATCGAGCCCGGCACCGTGTGGCGGATCTGCACGAGGCCGCAGGCGTCCTGGTCGGCGGTCATGTCGCAGCGCACGAGCTCGAGCGGGATCGCCCGCTGGATCGGCTCCGCCCCGCCGGGCTCGAGGAACGCGCCGGAGAGGCAGTGCTCCCCCAGGTCGAGCACGGGGGCGAGCTCCCGCGATCCGCAGATCCGGCAGGTCGTCCGCGTGCGCAGGCTGGTCGGGGAGGGCGTCACGAGCGCCGCGAGCCTACAGGCGGCTCGGGGGCCGGGGCCGGCGGCGGCACGGGAGCGGGCGGTGGCGCCACGGCGGGCGGCGCGGTCTCCCGGGCCCCGGCCAGCGCGCGTCCGCACACGACGGCGAGCAGGACGAGTGCCGCGACGGCGGTCCAGTGGCCCCAGATGGTCTGCAGCGAGTACTCGAAGTTGTAGCCGCCCCGGTTCACCGGGCCCTCGATCAGGTAGAGCAGGGGCACGGCCACGCCGATCAGCCCGGCGGCGACGAAGCTCAGGGTGCGGGGGCGAACGCCCTTCCACAGGATGAGGGTGAGGGCGGGAAAGATGAGGATCCCGGTACGCGCGGCGAAGAGGAACGCCAGGGGCAGAGTCCCCACAAGAGCGACGCCGAGCGCACGCGGCAGCGACATCGCCGGGGTCTGCAGGTCGGGCAGGAGCCTTGGCCGTGCGGGTCGACGGCGGCGCCGGCCCGCCCGCGCGTAGCCCGCCACGAGGAAGGTCGCGAGCAGGAGGCAGGCGAGCGCGGCGACGGCGTAGGAGACCGTGGCGATGCGCTGGGGCGCGAAGTCGAAGGAGACCGCGCGGCAGCCCGCCGGCGCCCGCCAGCCGTTGGCGAAGACGTCGATCGGCCGGGGCGCACCGAGCGAGCGGCCGTCGCAGCTCGCCCGCCAGCCGCGCGAGAAGCTCTGACCGAGCACGAGCCAGGACGGGCCGCGCAGAGCGACCCGCGCGCCGTGGAGCGACGCGTTGCCGAGCTGTCCGGGGGCGGTCACGACGCCCCCGCCGGCGGGCCGCGGCGCGGCCTCCGGCGCGGGCGAGCGCAGGTCGAGCAGATCGATCGTGAACGGGCCGCGGGCGGCGCGCGCCAGCTGGATCCCGCGGCCGATCCGGACCGGAGGACCGCAGCTCACGGCGCGGAGCGGCCGGCCGGCGTTGAGCTCCGCCACCGTTCCCCGCGGGCGCAGGAGGACGCGGCGGCCGGCCACCGTGAAGGCCGCCGACCCGCACGGCGCGCGGAGGGGTCCGCTCTGCGGGATCCGCGCCGGCGGGAGGCCGGGGACCCGCAGCGAGGCGACGCCGACCGCCCTGATCATCCGCTCGCGCGCGGGGAGGCCGGGGACGAAGCGCGCCGCGAGCACGGTCAGGCGCAGCGCCCGGGTCCGCACGGGGCGCGGCAGCGTGACGACGCCCCCCGGGCCGGGCGTGAGCACGGGCGTCCGCCCGCCGGGGAAGGAGATGCGCACGCGCGTCGGGCGGCGGATGAGCAGCGCCGAGGGGACGAGCGTGAGCGACCGGACGACGAGCGGCCGCGGCAGCGCGACCTGCACCCACGGGGGCGGCGCCGAGCGCGGGATCCACGTGCCGATCCATGCGGTTCCCGCCGAGGCGTCGAACGCGCTCGAGGCGCGGAAGGCCGCGCGATCGTGGAAGCGGTCAGAGGACGTGTACCGAGCGCCGCCGCGCCATCCGGCCGCCCGGTCGAGCACGTCGTCCGGCGCGTCGACGGCGGGCTGGACCCAAGCGCGTGCCCGGTAGGTCCGGGCCGCCGGGGTCGCGAAGACCCGCGTGAGCGCCCGCTCCGGATCGGTGCGGTTGGCGGCCAGCTCGAGCAGCGGGCTCCCGGTGACGCGGTCGCGCTCAAGCGGCGCGTCGCCCGTCGTGCGCTGAAAGACGTAGGACAGGCTCGAGCGCCGCAGACCGGCCCCGGCCAGGGCCCGCGAGGCGAGGATCGGGGTCCGGAGCGTGTCGCGGACGTGCAGGCCGGGGATCCGGATCTCGCGAAACCCACCCGAGCCGCGCAGGTTCCCGGGCGGCTGGACGACGTGGGTGATCGTCACCCGCAGCGCGCTGACGTGGCGCAGGTGGACCGGCACCCGCGTGACGCCGGGCCCCACCCGCGCCGTGACCCCGCCGACGTTGACCTGCGTGACGAGGCCGAAGCGGTCCTCGACCCGCTCGAGATCGACGTAGGGCACGTCCCGCGGGCGCTCGAAGCCGATCTCGATCCAGCGGTCGCGGGGCGGCAGGTAGCGGTTCGCCGCCCACACGGTGCTCGGGTCCCCGTCGAACGCGTTGACGGGCGCGTGCTCGGGGAAGACGAGCAGGCCGCCCTGCTCGGGCGCGCGGATGTACCGGGCGCCCTGCAGCGCCGTGACCGTCTGGGCGTCCGTGCCGCGGTTCTCGAACGGGTTGACGACGGCCCAGTTCTTGTCGATCGGCTCGTCCCCGGCCAGCACCCGCCCGAGGTTCTGGCCGGTGAACTCGGGCAGGAAGCGCTGGCGCCGGTTGGAGTCGGTGACGACGACGTCGGCGCCGGCGGCGGCCGTGCGGCGCAGCTCGGCGCCCGAGAGATCCCCCGCGTAGAGCAGGGGCGCGCGGCGCGGCAGGCCGCCGAGGGCGGCGAGGCCGGCGACGCCTGCGGCGCCGCCGTCGACCACGGTGGGCGAACCCATCGTGTCGACGTGGACGAGCCCGCGGGTGACCGGCAGGTCGTAGCGTCGCACCTGGGGCAGCTCGCCCGAGGGCCCGAGCTCCATGGCGGGGGCCGGGAAGCGGCGAACGGGGCCGTAGGCCTTCGCGGGGCGGCCGAGGCCCTGCCGGTCAAGGACCGACGCCGCCGTCTCGGGATCGACGGCGCCGCTGCGCCCGATGTCGTCGTCGCTCCCCGTGATGACCGCCCCGGCGCCCATCAGCCCGAGCAGCGGCCGGAGCTCCCCCGGGTAGAGGCGATCCTGCTGGACGAGGTCGTCGAGCGTGTAGAGCAGGTCGTAGGCGTGGGGATCGGAGTACGGGGTCTCGTAGCGCACGGCGACCGGGCGCCGCGTGAGCCGGGGCAGGATCGCGTCGACCGTGCCGCCCCAGCGATAGTGGGCGAAGACCTGGCCCGGCAGGATGACCGCCCGGGAGTTCGGCGCGAGCGTCCGGTCGAGGTCGTGCCCGGCTTGCGTCCACGCGCTGGGGATCCGCTTCCAGGTGAGCTGCTTCTCCACCGCCGTCCCCCGTACGAGCGAGAGGGCGGCGAGCGCGATCAGGGCGGCGAGCGCCGCCGGGCCGAGCACGGCCGCCGCCCGGCGCCCCCGGCTCGGGGGACGGCTGCGCAGGAGCGTCCACGCGTAGGTCGCGCCGAAGCCGAGCAGGCCCGCCTCGCCGATCGCCACGAGCGGCGCCGCCTTCTGGGTCGTGCGCATGAAGCGCAGCACGAGCACCTTCTCATAGAGCAGCTCCATCAGCCCGCGGATCGGCGTGCCGTTGGGGAATCCGGCGACCTCGATCGCCGCGCCCACGAGCAGGACGAGCAGCAGGAACGGCGCGTAGCGCCACCGGCGCGTGACGCCGAAGGCGGCCACCCCGAGCGCGGGGAGAAGCAGCGACGCGGCCACCGTCAGCGGGTTGAACAGCAGCGTCCCGGACTCCGTGAAGTAGGGGTGGTTCACGCCGTGGAAGCCGACCCCGATGTAGGACGTCCAGTAGGCCATCAGCCGCAGGACCTCGCCCGCGCCGTTGGCGGCCCAGATCGTGAAGGGCTTCTCGGTGAACTGGAGGAAGTCGATCCCGTAGCGGGAGCCGAGCAGGAGCGGGACGATCCACCAGAGCGAGGCGAGGGCGCCGAGGACGCCGACCTGGACGAGGAAGCGCAGCGAGTCCCGCAGGCGCACCGATCCGACGATCGGCTCGTAGAGGGCGAGGACGAGCGGGCCGACGAGCATCCAGCCGACGACGGCCGCGTTGATTCCCCCGGAGAGGGAGGTCAGGATGAGCGCGAAGGCCGCGGCCCACCACCAGCCCCGCGCGTCCCGCCAGCGCCGGGCGCCGCGCACGCCGTGGCGGACGACGATGAGCAGCCAGGGCAGCGCCGCGTAGCCGATGAGCGCGACGCTCGTGCGGCCCGTGAACACCACGGTATAGGGGTTGAGGACGTAGAACGCGGCCGCCACGACGTGCCCGATCCCGCGCGGGCGCCCGGCCAGGAGGTCCATGAGCCGCAGCACGCCCCACGCCGAGAGCGCGTAGAGGACGCCGAGCCACAGGCGCTCGGAGACCCACGAGCCCACCCCGAGCTGCTGCAGGCCGGCGAAGAAGGACCCCATCGGCCACAGGTAGCCGCTGTACTGCACCGAATGGACGGCCCCGAGGTCGATCGAGGGGTTCCACAGCGAGGCCACGCGGGAGAGGAACGCCGTGGGGTCGACGTGCAGGTCGATCTTCGTGTCGCTCGAGGCGAGCCCGGGCCGCTGCCCGAAGGCGAGCACGAAGGAGAGGACGCCGAAGCACACGGCGATGATCGCGTCGCGGCTCGCTCTGCGCATCGGCGGGCGCAGGCTACTTCGCTCAGAGCGGCGATCCTCCGGTTAGAGTCCGGCCGCATGCCGGTCCTGCGAGCAGCGCGCGGTCGGCCGTTCTGGCCGGTCCTCCTCGCGATCGTCGCCGCCGGGGTGGCGGTCCGCGTGATCTACACGCTGGCCGTGGCCCCGTGGCCGCCCGTCGCCCTGGACGACCAGTTCTACTTCTCCGGCCTGCCCCGGCTCCTGGCCGACGGCCACGGGTTCATCAATCCGTTCCAGGAGATCCTCAAGGGGGTCACGGTGCCGACGGCCGAGCACCCTCCGCTCTACTCGGTCGTCCTCGCCGGCTTCGCCAAGGTCGGGCTGGGCTCCTCGGACGCCCAGCGGCTCTCCGGCTCGCTGTTCGGCGCCGGCACGCTCGTCGCCGTCGGCCTCATCGCCCGCCGCCTGGCCGGGGAGCGCGCGGCCCTGATCGCCGTCGCGCTCGGCGCCGTCTACCCGGTCCTGATCGCCGCCGACGGGGCGCTCATGAGCGAGTCGCTCTTCGGCCTGCTCGTGGCGTTCTCCCTCCTCGCCGCGCTGCGGCTCCGGGAGGCGCCGTCCCTGCGCCGCGGGCTCGTGCTCGGCGCCCTGGCCGGCCTCGCGGCCCTGACGCGGGGCGAGGCGCTCTTCCTGCTTCCTCTCGTGCTGCTGCCCGCCCTGCGCCGCCCGGGCGGCGCCCGGGCCGCCCTCGCCGCGCTCGCCGCCTGCCTCGTCGTGCTGACGCCCTGGACCGTGCGCTGCTGGATCGTCTTTGACCAGCCGGTGATCATCGCGACCAACTCGGGCACGGCCACGGGGGGCGCGAACTGCCGGGCGACGTTCTACGGCGCGCACATCGGCGGTTGGTGGCCCCCGTGCCTCGTCAACCACCCCGGGAACGAGGCGCAGAACCACCGGGAGCAGTTCGCCGACGGCGTGCGCTACGCCCGCCATCACGCCGGGCGCCTGCCGGTCGTCCTCGCGGCGCGGCTCGGGCGGGTCTTCAGCCTCTACGACCCGTTCCAGACCCCGGAGGGCCGCTCCAAGCGCCTGCAGGAGCTGAGCGTCCCGGTCTTCCTGCTGCTCGCGCTGCTCGGGGCCGCCGGCGCGCTCGAGCTCCGCCGCCGGGGCCGGGGCGCCTGGATCCTCGTCACGCCCTTCCTCGTCGTGGCGCTGACCGCCCTGCTGACCTACGGGAACGCCCGCTTCCGCGAGCCCGCCGACGTGGCCGTCGTCGTCCTCGCCGGGGTGGCCCTCGACGCGCTCTGGGAGCGTCGCTCCCGGGCCCGGCGGGTGGGTGCGCCGGCGAGCGCGTCATGAGCGCCGTGCGCGGGCGCTCGTTCCGCTTCTGGCTCGTCGCGATCGTCGCGCTGGCCGCCGTGCTCCGGATCCTTCAGACGCTGTTCATCGCCCCCTGGCCGCCGGGGATCTTCAACGACGAGGCCTACTACCTCACCCTGGGGAAGGTCATCGCCCACGGGCACGGCTTCGTCCGTCTCGACGAGTTCTTCGGCGCCCATCGCTCCGTCCCGACGGCCGAGCGCGCGCCGCTCTACCCGCTGGCCCTCGCCGGCCTGGCGAAGCTCGGCCTCGGGGCGGAGGAGTGGCAGCGGCTGCTCTCGACGGCGGCGGGCACGGGCACCGTCGCCCTCATCGGCCTCATCGGGCGCCGGGTCGCCGGCCCGCGGGCCGGCCTCATCGCGGCCGGGCTCGCCGCCGTCTACCCCATGCTCATCGCCGCCGACGGCGCGCTCATGACCGAGTCGCTCTACGGCGTCCTCGCCGGCGGTGCGCTGCTCGCCGCGCTCCGCTTCGGGCAGGAGCAGAGCGCGCGCCGCGCGCTGGTGCTGGGCGTGCTCATCGGCCTCGCCGCGCTCGTGCGCAGCGATGCCCTCCTGCTCCTGCCGCTGCTCCTCCTCCCGCTCCTGCGACGACCCCGGGGCGGGCGGACCGCCCTGCTCACGGTCCTGGCCACGATCGTCGTCCTCACCCCCTGGACCGTGCGCAACGTGCACGTCTTCCACCGCCCGGTCCTGGTCGCCACCGAGGGCGGCGAGACGCTGCGCGGCGCCAACTGCGACAAGGCCTACCACGGCGCGAACATCGGCTCGTGGCAGTCGACCTGCATCTCGTTCTCCGGTCGCGGCAACGAGGCCGAGAAGCTCGACCGGCTCGGCCGGGAAGGCGTCACCTACGCCGCCCGTCACGCCACGCGGGTCCCGCTCGTGCTCGCCGCGCGCCTCGCGCGCACGGCGGGCGTCTGGCCGCTCTCCCAGGTGCCGGAGGGTCGCCGCGCCTGGGTCGTGCATGTCGGCCTCGCCGCCTCCTTCCTGATGCTGCCGTTTGCCGTGCTCGGGCTGATCGCGCTGCGCCGGCGCGGAGCCCGGACGTGGATCGTGCTCGTGCCCGTCGTGGTCGTCACCGTCTCCACCGTGCTGTCCTACGGATCGCTGCGCTTCCGGCACTTCGCGGAGATCTCGCTACTCGTGCTCGCGGGCGCCGGGATCGACGCGCTCACGGACTCCCGGCGCGCCTCCGGCGCCGCCCCGGCGGCTCCGGTCGCGGCGCGCGAATAGGCTCGCGCCATGCGACGTGCGCTCATCGCGCCCGCGGCGCTCGCGCTGC
Organism: Solirubrobacterales bacterium; assembly: GCA_038276395.1. Classification (GTDB taxonomy): domain Bacteria; phylum Actinomycetota; class Thermoleophilia; order Solirubrobacterales; family Solirubrobacteraceae; genus JBBQAA01. The sequence continues at coordinate 13,483 of JBBQAA010000062.1, forward strand.
TCGCCGGCCCGGCGATCCTGGCGTTCTTCGCGGGCGGGTACTTCACCGAGCCCCGGCTGTGGGCGGCGCTCGGTGTCTGGCTCGGCGTCCTCGGGCTCGCGCTCGCCGGACCCGCTCCCCTGCCCCGCTCGCGAGCCGGGCGGGCGGCGCTCGCCGGTCTCGTGCTCATCTGCGCGCTGACGGGGCTCTCGATCACCTGGGCGCCCCTGGCGGATCCGGCGACGCAGAGCCTCGAGCGGCTCCTGCTCTACGTCGGCGCGTTCCTCGTCGCGTTCGGGTTGCTCCGGGAGCGGCGTGTCTGGCGCCTCGCCGAACCGGCCCTCGCCCTCGGCGCCGTGGTCGCCGTCGGCTACGGCGTGGCGGGGCGCCTGTTCCCCCGCACGATCTCAGAGCAGCCGTCGCTCGGCGCGGGCGACCGGCTCGACCAGCCGCTGACCTACTGGAACGCGGAGGGCGCGCTCGCAGCGATCGGGCTCGTCCTGTGCGCGCGGCTGGCCGGAGACCCGGAGCGGCCGACGGCGCAGCGGGCCCTGGCCGCTGGGGCGTGCGCGCCGCTCGGCCTCGGCCTGTACCTGACCTACTCCCGTGGCGCCATCGTCGCCGCCATCGTCGGCCTCGCCGTCCTGCTCGCCGCCGCGCCCACCCGCGCGCAGCTGCGGGCGCTCGGCACGGCGGCCGGCGCCGCCCTGCTCGCCGCCCTCGCGGGCGGACTCTTCGCGAGCGTCGCCCGGCTCGAGGGCACGCTCATCGCGCGTCAGCATGACGGGACGATCGTGCTCGGGGCGCTGCTCCTCCTCGCCGCCGTGGCCGCCGGGCTCACCTTGAGCGCGGCACGGCGCGAGCGCGCCGGCGCGGCCCTCCCCCTTCCCCTCCGGCTCGCACGCGCGCTGCCCGTCTTCGCGACCGCGCTCATCGTCCTCGCCTTGGCCGGCCTCGTCGCCGGCGCCCTCGGCGAGCGCAGCAGCCGCACGACCCTGATCGAACGCAACGGCGGGCAGCGGCTCGTGGCCTTCTCCTCGCGCCGCTACGACTACTGGAGGGTCGGCCTGAGCGCGCTTGGCCGCCACCCGCTCAACGGCACGGGCGCCGGCGGGTTTCGCGCGGCCTGGCTCGCCCACCGCCCGGTGCCGGAGGGGGTCCAGGAGATCCACTCGATCGAGCTCGAGCTGCTCGTCGAGCTCGGACCGCTGGGCGCGGCCGCGTTCCTCCTCTTCATCGGCGGGAGCGCGGCGGCGGCGAGAGGGGCGGCGCGGCGGACGCCGGAGGCGAGCGCCGGGGCGATCGCCGCCTGCGCCGTGTGGCTGCTGCACGCGGCGATCGACTGGGACTGGCAGATGCCCGCCGTCACCCTGCCCGCGCTGATCCTCGCGGCCGGGCTCGTCGCGCGCTCCGAGTGGGCGCCGGAGGCCCCTCCCCCGTCGTTCGCGAGCTCACCTGAGCGCCTCGTAGCCGAACGGATCTAGGCGCCTGATCGCCTGGTGGGCGACGCGGGCGGCGCGCGGATCCCGGTCCCGCGCGGTCTGGAAGATCACCTTCCAAGCGGCGACGTTGGCGGGCTCGCCGCGCAGGTAGCGCCGCGCGGCGGCGAGCGCCCGCCGCGGGCGCCCGTCGCCCTGGAGGTACTGTGCGGCGATCAAATCCCACCGGCGATCGGGGTTCAGGAACTGGGCGTCGTGCAGGCGCCGCACGTTGCGCTCGAACTCCGCCACGCGGCCTCGATCGGTGGAGAAGATGCGATTGGAGGCGTTCAGCCCCACGCGGTAGTCGCGGATGAGGACGGCGATCCACGCCGAGGCGAGGACGGCGACCACGATGAGGACCACCCGCGCGCGCATCGGCACATGATTCCACGCCCACCCGGATGGTCGGCCGTTCGGGGCGGGGAGGCTCTAACCTCCGGGCGCTCCGTGCCGCCCGCCTCGCTCGTATCCGTCATCGTCCCCGCCTTCGACGAGGCGGCGACGATCGAGGAGATCCTCCGGCGGGTCAGCGCGGAGGCTCTCGAGGCGGAGATCCTCGTCGTCGACGACGGCTCGACCGACGAGACGCCTGCGATCGTCGCGCGCCTGGCCGGGGAGCTCCCGGAGATCCGGCTGATCCGCCAGCCCGAGAACCGCGGCAAGGGGGCCGCGGTCCGCCGCGGGATCGGCGAGTCCCGGGGCGCGGTCGTCGTCATCCAGGACGCCGACCTCGAGTACGACCCCGCCGACCTCCCGAAGCTCGTGCGCTTGGTGGCCGACGATGTCGCCGACGTCGTCTACGGCAGCCGCCTGCGCGGCGGCCAGCCCCAGCGCGCCCACCTGTTCTGGCATCTCATGGGCAACCGCTTCCTCTCCCTGCTCACCGGGATCCTGTTCAACACGACGCTCAGCGACATGGAGGTGGGCTACAAGGCCTTCAAGGGGGATCTCATCCGCTCGGTCCCCCTGATCTCGGACGACTTCCGCTTCGAGCCCGAGGTGACGGCGCGGGTGCTGCGCCGGCGCGTGCGCCTCTACGAGGTCCCCATCTCCTACTACGGCAGGACCTTCGAGGAGGGCAAGAAGATCACCTGGCGGGACGGCCTGAAGGCCCTCGTGGCGCTCCTGCGCTTCCGCTTCGACACCCGCGACCCCGAGGCGCAGATCGGCCCGGGAGCGCGCACGTCCTCGCGCTGAGCCCGGCCTTCCGTGGCCGGTCGCCGGGCCGCGCCACCGGGTCTCCGTCCCCGCTCCTCTAGGGTGTCGCGATGCCCAGCGCGCTCATCACCGGGATCACCGGACAGGACGGCTCCTACCTCGCCGAGCTGCTGCTCGAGCGCGGCTACGAGGTCCACGGCATGGTCCGCCGCTCCTCGACCGAGAAGTTCGACCGCATCGAGCACCTGCGCGATCGCGTCACCCTGCACCAGGGCGACCTGCTCGACTCCCGCTCCCTCGGCGACGCCCTGCGGGACTCGAAGCCCGATGAGATCTACAACCTCGCCGCGATGTCCTACGTGGCCGCCTCGTGGGTCCAGCCCACCCTGACGGCCGAGTTCACGGGCGTCGGGGTCACCCGCCTGCTCGAGGCGATGCGCGAGACCTGCCCCGAGGCCCGCTTCTACCAGGCCTCCTCCTCGGAGATGTTCGGGAAGGTGCTCGAGATCCCCCAGACGGAGACGACGCCCTTCTACCCCCGCTCCCCCTACGGGGTGGCCAAGACCTACGGCCACTTCATCACGGTCAACTACCGCGAGTCCTACGGGCTCTTCGCCTGCTCCGGAATACTGTTCAACCACGAGAGCCCCCGCCGCGGGCTCGAGTTCGTCACCCGCAAGATCACCTGGCACGCCGCCGCGATCAAGCTCGGGCTGCTCGACTCGATCGCCCTCGGCAACCTCGACGCCAGGCGCGACTGGGGCTTCGCCGGCGACTACGTGGAGGCCATGTGGCTGATGCTCCAGCAGGACGAGCCGCAGGACTTCGTCGTCGCCACCGGTACGACGCACACGGTGCGGGACTGCTTGGAGGTCGCCTTCGGCCACGCCGGCCTGTCCGTCGATGATCACGTCCAGCTCGATCCGAAGCTCATCCGTCCGGCCGAGGTCGATACCCTCGTCGGCGATCCGTCCCGGGCCCGGGAGCGGCTCGGGTGGGAGCCGCGCATGAGCTTCGAGGCGCTGATCCGCCTGATGGTCGACTCGGACCTCTCCTACCTCGGCGCTCAGCCCTCGGCGCGCGGGGCGGGCGCGGCCGACGTGGCCTCGCCCTCGGAGCAGACGGGCGAGAACTCACCGCCGGTCTGAGGCGGGGCGGGCCGCACGGCGTCCCGCCGCGCGGCGAGCCGGAGCAGGGGCACGAGCCAGACGGCCTCGAGGGCGATGCGCGGGACCATCTTGCTCTCCCCCCGCGCCCGGTCCCGGAAGGTGATGGGGATCTCGAGCACGCGGAAGCCCGCGCGGCAGGCCCGGTAGGTGAGCTCGATCTGAAAGACGTAGCCCTGGGCCCGGAGCTCGGGCAGCTCCACCGCCTCGAGCACCTCGCGGCGGATGGCCTTGAAGCCGCCGGTCAGGTCGTGCACCCCGAGGCCGAGCACGAGCCGGGCGTAGATGCTGCCGAGCGCGGAGACGAGGCGACGCCCCCGGCCCCAGTCGCTGACGCCGCCGCCCGGCACGTAGCGCGAGCCGAGCACGACCTCCGCACCGGTCTCGCTCGCCGCGAGCAGGCGGCCGAGGTCGGCGGGGTCGTGGGAGAAGTCGGCGTCCATCTGCAGGACGAGCTCCGCGCCGTGGGCCAGGGCGTCCGCGAAGCCGTCGAGGTAGGCGCGGCCGAGGCCGTCCTTCCCGGGGCGATGGAGCACCTCCACCGCCGCGTGCGCCGCGGCCAGCCGGTCGGCGATCTCACCGGTCCCGTCGGGCGAGTCGTCGTCGACGACGAGCACGCGATGGCGGCCGGGCGCCGCGCGCTCGAGCTCCGCGAGCACCGCCGGGACGAGCAGCTCCAGGTTCTCCGCCTCGTTGTAGGTGGGCAGCACGAGGCAGACAGGCCGGCCGGGCATCGCCAGGACGCTACGAGACCATCCTGATCACGGCCTGTGGCGCTCATCAGGGAAGCGCGATCCGGGTTGGGATAATGCTGGCCCTGTCCGCCGCGCGCCCCCGTGTCCACCTCACGCTCCCGACCTACAACGAGGCCGAGAACCTCGAGGCGTTCGTGCGGGCCGTCCTGCCGCCGCTGCGCGCCGGCGCCCCCGGCGGCTTCGGCATCGTGGTGGTCGACGACGCCTCGCCCGACGGGACCGGCGAGATCGCCGATCGGCTCGCGGCCGAGATCGATGAGCTCGAGGTCGTTCACCGGCCCGGCAAGGACGGTCTCGGGGCCGCGTACCTGGCCGGCTTTCGCCACGCCCTCGACAGCGGCGCCGACCTCATCATGGTCATGGACTCCGACTTCTCCCACGACCCGGCCTACGTCCCGGCGATGCTCGCGGCCGCCGAGCACGCCGACCTCGTCCTCGGCTCGCGCTACGTGAAGGGCGGCGGGGTCAGGGACTGGCCCCCGGTCCGGCGCGTCCTCTCGCGCGGCGGGGGCCTCTACTCGCGCCTCGTGCTCGGCACGTCCGTGCGCGACATGACCGGGGGCTTCCGGTGCATCCGCCGCGAGGTGCTCGAGGGCATCGAGCCGAGCACCCTGCGCGCCCAGGGCTACGTGTTCAACATCGAGCTGACCTACCGGGCGATCCGGGGCGGCTGGCGCGTCGCCGAGGTGCCGATCGTCTTCCGGGACCGCCAGAGGGGCACGAGCAAGATGTCCCTGCCGATCGCGATCGAGGCGCTGTGGCTCGTGCCGCGGCTGCGCCGGGAGTTCCGGGCCGGTCCGCGGCCGGGGTCGGCGCGAGCGGCTCAGCCGGTGGCGGCGCCGCCGGACGAGTAGCGCATCGGATCCGGCTCAGCGCAGCCGACTCGGCGCCATCAGCTGGCGCAGCGGGCGCCGGCTCTGCGCGTGCCCCGCCCGCGAGCCGTTGTTGAGCGCGGCCGAGATCTCCGCGCGCATCCGGGTGCCGAAGCGCTCGATGCCGTACCGGGCAGCGAGGCGGGCGCAGGCGGCCGGATCGACCGCCTGGTCGTCGAACCCGTCGATGACCGTCGCGAGATGATCCGGATCGAGCGCCTCGAAGAACGCTCCCGTCTCCCCGTCGCTCACGGTCTCGAGGATGCCCCCGTCGGCCAGGGCGATCACCGGCCGCCCGGCGGCCTGCGCCTCGATGGCGGCGATCCCGAACTCCTCGGTGGCGGTCACCACGAGCGCGCGGCAGCGCGCGAGCAGCTCCGCCACGCGCTCGTCGCTGACCCGCCCGGCGAACGAGATCGTGGGACCGGCGAGCCTGTGCAGGTGACGGCTCTCCGGCCCGTCGCCGACGACGAGGAGCTTGCGGCCGAGACGGTTGAAGGCCTCGATCGTCACGTCGAGGCGCTTGTGGGGCATGAGCTCGCCGAGGGCCATGTAGAAGTCCTCGCGCTGCTCGGGGCGTACCGGCGCGAAGCGCTCCGTCTCGACCGGCGGGAAGACTACGTTCGCCTCGCGGTGCCAGTAGCGACGGATTCGCTCCTTCGTCGTGCGCGAGTTGGCCACGTAGCGATCGACGTTCTGGGCGGCGTGCCAGTCCCAGCGCCGCCAGCTCGAGAGCAGGGGACCGAGCACGGCTCGCGTCATCGGGCCGCGGGCCGCGAGCGTCGCCTCCCGCTCGTTCCACGCGTAGCGGAACGGGTTGTGGCAGTAGGAGACGTGCAGGGCACCGGGGCCGGCGATCGCCCCGTGCGCCCACGCGCTCGAGCTGGAGAGCACGAGGTCATAGCCGCGCAGATCGAGCGACTCGATGGCGTAGGGATAGAGGGGCAGGAGGGCGCGGAAGGTCCGGGCGGTGGGCCGCAGCCTCTGCAGGAACGTCGTGTGCACCTTCCGGTGGGCGAACCGGTGCTCCGTGCCGCGCGGATCGTAGATCGCCGTGTACAGGTCGGCCTCGGGCCAGACGCGCGTCATCGCCATGAGCACGCGCTCGGCGCCCCTGACGTCGAGCAGGAAGTCATGGACGATCGCGACGCGCATCGAAGCAAAGGGTAAGGCTCCGCGCCCGGGAGTCGAGCGGAACCCGCGCGTTTCGGCCTGTTCACATCGCGGCGCTCAGGCTCGAGCAGCGCCGAGCAGCGCTCCCACCTCCTCGTCCAGCCGCCGGGCGGTGGCCTCCCAGCCAAACCGCCCGACCCGGGCGAGGCCCTCGGCCACGAGCCGCGGGCGGTCCGCGAGCGCCCGGAAGACGCCGCGGGAGATATCCGCGGGATCCTCGGGGTCGACGAGGACAGCGGCCGGGCCGCAGACCTCGGGCAGCGCGGAGCCGGTGGCGGCGACGACGGGTACCCCGGCCGCCATCGCCTCCAGGCACGGCAGCCCGAAGCCCTCGTAGCGGGAGGGGAGCACGAAGGCCCGCGCCCCGGCATAGACGCCGGGGAGGTGCTCCTCGTCCACCGCCCCGAGCTCGCGCACGCCGGCCACGGCGTCCTCCGCCCGGAACTGCGGGCGGTCCCCGCCCACGGCGACGAGCTCGATGCCCTCGCGGGCGAGGTCCCGCGCGGCGAGGGCGAGGCCCACGAGGTTCTTCCGGCTCGTCCGGCTGCCCACCGTGAGCACGAAGGGCTTCCGCAGGCCGAGTGCCCGCAGGGCCGGCGCGGGATCGGCCTCCGGCGTGAAGGACGCGTCGACCCCGCCCGGCACGACGACGGAGTCGACCTCGAGCAGCTCCTGGAGCTCGCGCCGGGAGAACTCAGAGACGGTGACGAGCCGGCGAGCGTGACGCGCCAGCGACGGCACGAGCGCGCGCTGCCAGGCGACGTAGGCCGGCGAGTACCACTCCGGGTGGCGGAAGACGGCCGCGTCGTGCAGGACGATCACGTTGCCCGGCCACCCGCGCGGGGCGAGGTTCGCCGGGCCGAGGATGAGCTCCCGCCCCTCGGCGAGCGCCCGCAGCGGCAGGGCGAGCTGCTCCCAGGCGTGACCGGCGCGGTGGACGAGCCGCGGGCGGGGCCGGGCGATCGCGTAGCGGTCGGGCCGCAGGCCGGGCAGCCGTCGCGTCATCTCCCGCGCCCAGCGCTCGACGCCGCCGAGCTCGGGCCGCGCCGCGGCGCGCGCGTCGATCAGCACCGGGGCGATCACGTGGATCCCGCGTCAGGCGCGCCGCCCGAGCGCACGCGCGAGATGGCGCGGCACGCGCCGCGCGAGCTCGCGCGCGCCCCCGCGGTCGTAGATGTCGGCGAGCACATCCGGGTACTGGCCGAAGGTGGCCCGGGCGAGGACGGCGGGCGGCGGCCGTCGCGGCGGGCGGTCAGGGCCGGTCCCGCGCACGCAGAAGTCGACGAGCGGCCGGGCCGAGACCGCCCAGCGGAACTCGCCGGCGACCTCGCGAGCGCGGGCCGACGTCGCCGCCCGGTGCTCGTCGTCGTCGAGGAGGGCGGCGCACGCCGCCGCGAAGGCGGCGTCGTCCCCGGGGGTCACGCTGCTCCCGAGCCCGCGCTCGCGCACGAGCTCCCCGATCGAGTCCCCCGCCGAGACGACCGACGGCAGGCCGGCCCAGAAGTGGTCAAGCACCCGGGTGCGGAAGGAGAACCGCGCCTCGAGGTGGTCGAAGTGGGCGGAGACGCCGATGTCCGCCTCCACCAGGTAGCGCTGACGCTCGGCGTAGGGGACCCAGCCCGGGTTGAAGTGGACGCCGCGGCCCTCGAGCCCGCGCGCGGCGGCGAAGCGCACCGCCTCCTGCGCGGAGGAGGGGATGTCGCCGGGGGCGAGCGCCGGGCGGCCCGTGCCGAGGAAGACGAGGTGCACGGGGCGCCCCTCCGCGCGCAGGCGCTCGACCGCGCGGATGGGCGTGAGCGCGTCGAGCCAGCGCCAGATCCCGCCCGCCCAGAGCAGCACCTGGTCGTGCTCGCCGATGCCCGGCCAGACCCCCTTTACCGCGGGCGCGGAGGCGACCGGCGCCTGGGCCGGGACCCCGAAGGGCACGACATCGACGTAGGAGCGGAAGGTCGGGTCGCGGCGGTAGCGCGCCACGTCGATCAGCCCCGCCATCCCCATCCCGCCCAACCACAGGTCGCGCTGCTTCTCGCTCGCGCAGATGACGAGATCGGCGACCGCGCACTGCCCGAGCATCGACTTCGAGGCGCGCCGCGGCGAGGAGGAGCCGGTGTCCTCCCCGATCGCCTCCAGCACCTCGATCATCTGCGGGTTGTAGAGGTCCGCGACGAGGCGGATCGGCATGCGGGCCACGAAGCGCAGGAGCTGGGGAGGCAGGCGCTGGGCGACCACGACGTCGTGGCTGCGGAGCGCTTCGAGCAGCGCCGAGAAGTCCTCGAGGCCCGCCTCGAGAAGCGTGATCGCCGGGTCGTCGACCGAGCTCGGGCCGGGCGCCGCCACCGTGACCTCGCAGTGCTCCGCGACGGCGCGGGCGAGCTCGAGCGTGCGGATCGCCGGACCGGCCATCGAGGCGCCGATCCGCTCGGCCGAGATGAAGAGCACCCGCGTCATCGCGCGGGCGCACCGAAGCTGATCGTGCGCCGGGGGATCGCGGAAGGATAAGGACCGGCGAGCGTTCGGCCCCGCCCTACGCTCGCATCCGCTTGCTGACGCTCGTCACCACGTACGCGGGAGTGCTCGGCGGCGCCGAGCGCACGCTGCTCGCCTTCGCCGGGGACCTCGAGGGCGCAGTCGTGCTGGCGTGCCCGGAGGGCCCCCTGGCCGAGGCGGCGCGGGCTCGGGGGCTTCTCGTGATGACGCTGCGGAGCCGTCCGCTCGAGGTGCGGGGAGGCGGCGCCATGGCGCTGCGGGCCCTCGCGGGACAGGCCGGTCACGCGCGCGAGCTCCGCCGGCTCGCCCGGGTGCTGCGGCCCGAGCTCCTCATCGCCTGGGGCATGCGCAGCGCGCTCGGCGCGCCGGCCGTGCGCGCCGGCCTGCGCCCGCGGCCGGCGCTGCTCGTGCGCCACGTCGACTTCCTCCCCGCCTCCGTCCTCGGCCGCGCGGCGCGGGCGGCGATGCTCCGAGCCGACGCCGTGGCCGCCAACTCGCGCGCCGTGGCCGAGGATCTCGACCCCCGCGGGCGGCTCGGCGCGCGCCTCTCGGTGATCCCGCCCGGGATCGATCTCGCCGCCTACGACCCGGCCTGGGCCCCCGGCACCGAGCGCGAGGCGCTCCTGCTCGGGGCGATCGTGCCGTGGAAGCGCCCCGACCTCGCGCTCGAGGCCGTCGCCCGGGCCGCGTCCGCCCTACCCGACCTGCGGCTCGTCGTCGCCGGCGCGCCGCTGGGGCGCGAGGGTGAGGATCTGCTCGAGCGCCTGCGCGCCCGGGCCGCGGCACCCGACCTCGCGGGCCGCGTGACCTTCGCCGGTGCCCTGGAGGACCCACGCGGGGCCCTTGGCCGAGCCTGGTGCCTGCTGCACTGCGCCGACCGGGAGCCCTTCGGCAGCGTCGTGCTCCAGGCCCTGGCGACGGGCCGGCCCGTGGTCGCCGCCCGCGCCGGTGGGCCGCAGGAGGTCGTCGACCCGGGCTGCGGCCGCCTGTTCACCCCCGGGGACCCGGGCGCCGCCGCCCGCGCGCTCGTCGAGGTCCTGGGGGACGAGGAGACGGCCCGGCGCCTGGGCGAGCGCGGCCGCGAGCGCGCCCGGGAGTGGGACGGAGCGCCCTCGCGACGCCGCTTCGCCGAGCTTGCGGCGCGCCTGGCCCGGCCCGCACACGCGGCCGCGAGCGCCGAGCCGCCGGGCACCGGCCTCGCGCTCGTCACGGTCACGCACAACTCGGCGGCCACGCTCCCCCCGTTTCTCGCGTCGGTCTCCGCCCACCTGCCGGGCGCCCGCGTCGTCGTCGTCGACTCGGGCTCTGAGGACGGGGGCGCCGAGCTCGCCCGGAGCGCGGGGGCGAGCGTGATCGAGGCCCCGAACATCGGCTTCGGCCGCGCCTCCAACGCGGGCGTCGAGGTCGTGGAGGCGCCGGTGACCGCGCTCGTGAACCCGGACACGCTGATGCTCGACGACTCCCTGGCCCGGCTCGCGCAGGAGTTGGCGCGCGCCTCGTCCGCCCGGCGGATCCTCGCCCCGCGCGTGCTCCGGCCCGACGGCTCCACGCAGGACACGGCGCAGCTCGACCCCGCCTCTCCCCTGCTGCTGCTGCGGGCGCTGCTCCCGCCGGCCGCGCTGCCCTCCCTCCTGCGCCGGCGCGTCGAGCCCTTCCGCTCCCCCCGCCGGCGCCGCGTGGGCTGGGCGGTCGGGTGCTGCCTCGTGGCGCGGACGGACCTCCTGCGCGAGCTCGGCCCCTTCGACCCGCGCATCTTCCTGTTCGCCGAGGACCTGGAGCTCGGGCTGCGCGCCGCCGAGGCCGGCGTCGAGACCTGGTTCGCCCCCGACGCCCGGATCGTCCATCTCGACGCCCACAGCACCGGTCCCGCCTTCGGCGGCGAGCCCTTCGCGCTGCTCGCGCGCCAGCGCCGCGCCGTGATCGGGGACCGGCGAGGGCGCGCGGCGGCCCGCCGGGATCGCCGGCTGAGCCTGCTCACGTTCGCCGACCGGATACTCCTGAAGCGTCTTGCGGGACGCCCGGCCGGGCGGGAGCGGAAGCAGCTCGAGGCCGAGTGGAGGGCGAAGTCCGCCCCCGCGGACCTGGGCCACTAATCTGGCCCGATGCGCGTGCCCCCGGTGCTCCTGACGCTCGTGCTGGCCGGCCTCCTCGCCGGCTGCGGCGGCGGCGGCAAGGCCACCCCGCCGGCCGGGAACCTGGGGTCGGCGGCGGCCCGGCCCGGCTTCGTGGGCGTGACGGCCGGCACGCCCCTCGCGTCCCTGCCCCCCCGGGCCCTCCTGCGCGAGATGAGGCTGATGCGCGCCTCGCGGGCGACCTCCCTGCGCGAGCCGTTCTACTGGAACGCCATCGAGCCGGAGCGGGGCCGCTATTCGTTCAACGCACCGGATGCCTTCATGCGGACCGCCGCCCGGGCGCACATCGACGTCCTTCCCGTCCTCGTCGGCACCCCCGCCTGGGAGGCCGCCCCCGGCCGCCCGCCGTTCGCCTCCCCGCCGCGCTCGCCGTCCGACTTCGGCGCCTACGCGGCGACGCTCGTCAAGCGCTACGGGCCCGCCGGCAGCTTCTGGCGGACGAATCCCTCGTTGCCGCGCGATCCCATCCACGCCTGGCAGATCTGGAACGAGCCGAACCATCTGCGCTACTGGAACCCGCAGCCGTTCGATGCGGGCTACGTCCGCCTGGCCAAGGCCGCTCGGAGCGCCGTCAAGGCGGCTGACCCGCGCGCGCTCGTCGTCAGCGCCGGGTTCGCCGAGCGCTCGTGGGACCTGATCGCCGGCATGGAGCGCGCGGGCGCGAAGGGCGTCTTCGACGTCATCGCGATCCACCCCTACACCTTCAAGCCGAATAACGTGCTCCGCATCGTCGAGCTCGTGCGGGCGGCGCTGCGGAAGGCGGGCGAGGGCCAGGTCCCGTTGTGGGCGACCGAGGTCACCTGGTCCTCGGGCCTCGGCCGGGTGAAGACGCCGCTCGGCTTCGAGACGACCGAGTCAGACCAGGCGGCGCGGCTCGCCCGGGTCTTCCCGCTCCTGGCCGCCAACCGGGAGCGGCTCGGCCTCCAGCGGGCCTACTGGGAGTCGTGGCTGACCGACGACTCCAACCGGCTCAACACCTTCGACTACTCCGGTCTGCGCGCGCAGGCCGCGAACGGCGCCGTCAGATCCAAGCCTGCCTTCTTCGCCTTCCGTCGCTTCGCCCTGCGCACGGGCGGCAAGTAGGCGCGGTGGACCCGGCCGGCTGATGGACGGCATCCCGTGACATCCCGCGTGAGCACCCGCCGAACGCAGGGCTGGGTCCTCGGGCGCAGGCTCGTCCTGGCCACCGGTCTGATCGCGGCGATCCCGGTCATCGTCTCCACCGTGGCCGCGCTGCGGGCGGGCTGGACGCCCGTGTTCGACGACGCCGCGATCGCCACCAACGCCTACGACACGCTCGCCCACGGGCGCGCCGTCGGGGTCTACTCTGACGCCACGCTGCCGCAGATCGGTGCCGTCTTCAACGCCGGTCCGCTGCTCCTCTGGATCCTGGCCATCCCGGCGCGGCTGCCCGGCGAGTGGGCCCTGCCCCTGACCGCCGGGCTCATCAACGTGGCCTCGATCGCCGGGGCCGTGGCGCTGGCCCGGCGACGCGGCGGGCAGGCCCTGATGCTCGCCACGGCAGCCGCCCTCGTGTTGCTCAGCCGGTCGTACTCCGCCGAGACCCTGCACGACATCCTGAACGCCTCGATCGGGCTCCTGCCCCTCGTGCTCCTCCTCTTCCTCGCCTGGTCGCTCGCGTGCGGTGAGTACCGGCTGGCCCCTCTCACCGCGCTCGTCGGCAGCTTCGTCCTGCAGTCCCATGCCTCCCTCGCGGCCCCGGCGATCCCGGTGCTCGCCGTCGCGGTCGTGGGCTTGGCCTTCCAGCTCCGCGAGCGACGCGGCGCGGGGGCCCCCGGCGCCCCGCGGGCCTGGCTCCTCGCCGCTGCGGCCGTCGTCGTCGTGTGCTGGGCGCCGCCGGTGATCCAGCAGGTAGCGGGCTCCCCGGGCAATCTCGGCCGCCTCGTCCGCACGGCGACGGCCGGGCAGCGGACGCTGGGAACGACGGTGAGCTGGCACGCGCTCGTCCGGTCGGTCGGGATCCCCCCCTGGTGGCTGTCGCGCAGCCAGCCGGGAGGCGTCCGCTTCTTCTCCCTCTTCGGTCCCCCCGGGACCTTCGCGACGATCTCGTGCCTGCTCATCCTCCTCGGCTCCGCGGTCGCCGCCGTGGTCGCGCTGCGCCGGCGCCGGCGGGACGTGCTGATCGTGGTCGCGCTCGCTCTCGCGTTCAGCGGGATCGCCGCTCTGAGCGTGGGAGCGACCCCGGCGCGGCTGGCGATCTTCGTGAGCAAGGCCACCCAGACGGCTCAGCTCAGCGGCATGTTCCTGTGGCTCGCGCTCGGCTACTCCGTGGCCGTGCTCGCGACGCCGCTCCGTGGGCGCGCCGCCGCGGCCCGGGCCTCCCGGCTCGCGCGGCCGGCGCCGCTCATCGCCGCCTCCGCCGTCCTCGTGCTCCTCGCGGTTCTGGTCGCCGCCGGCAGGACCCCCGACGACTTCCAGGCCGTCTACCGCCCCGTTACGGCGCTCGCGGCCAAGGTCGAGGCGCGCGTTCCCCGCTCGGGCAACCTCCTCGTGATCAGCGCCGAGCGGGCGTCGATACTCCGAGCCGGCGCGCTCTCGGCCGGGTTGGTCTATCAGCTGCGCCGGCGCGGCTACCACCCGGTCATTCCCGACTCGACCAACTTCGTCGCCAAGTTCGGGCCCGCCTACTCGCGCACCAAGCACCCACCCGCCGACGAGCTCGTGATCGATGACCGCCTACAGCCCACGCAGAGCGGAGCCCGCCTCGTCGCCCGTGCCTTCCCGACGCGCGTCGCCTCCGCCCTGCCCTACCGTCCGATCACGCTGTCCGTGCTCAAATCAGGGGGGGCGAGGATCTGTCCCCCGCCGACCCCGCCGGCGCGGCTGGCGGTCGCCTCGGTGGGCGAGCTGCGCCCCAGGGAGCCGGGCCTTCAGGGCTACGTCGACAAGTCCGGCTTCGTCGGTGAGGCGGCCGAGATCTGCGGCTGGGCCGCCAGTACGAAGCTTCACCGCGCGGCCGACGCCGTCACGCTCGTCGTCGATGGGCGCATCGTTGCCGTGGTGCGTCCCGCCATCGCCCGCCCTGACGTGCTCCGCGGTCTCCCCGCCGTGGGCGCGACGCGCACGGGGTTCAGCCTCGAGGTGCCGCGACGCCTGCTTCCCCGCAGCGGAGCGGACGTGCGGCTCCTCGCCGTGGTGGGCCGGGCGGGCACGGCGATACCACTCGGATGCAGGAGGAGGACGAACAGGGTGGGATGCCCGTGAGGGCCGCGATGCCTCAGCCGGACGGTGATCAACGGATTCGAGCCGCCGATGAGCTAGCCTCGCCCCCTTGCCCGACACCGTGAACGTGGCCGTGAATCCTCCGCTCGAGCCCGCCGCCCGTCGCGGGTCGCGTTCGGGCTGGCAGTCCGTCTCGCTGCGGCTGGCGGTCGCGCTCGCGTTCGCCGACGCCTCGGTCGTCGTGCTCGCGCTGCCGCAGATCGTCGACCGCCTGAACACGACGATCTCCCACGCCGTGTGGGTGATCATGGCCTACAACGTGGCCCTGATCGTCACGGTCGTGCTCACGCTGTGGGTGCCCCAGCGCCTCGGCTCCCGCCAGGCGCTGCTCGCCGGCATCGGCCTCTTCGGCCTCGCCTCCATCGGCTGCGGGGTGGCGGGCAGCCTGAAGGTGCTCGTGGCCTTCCGCTGCCTGCAGGGGGCCGGCGGCGCCCTGCTCCTGTGCGCCTCCCTTCCCCTGCTCGCGGCCGCGTCGACCGGCTCCCGGCGGGGATCGTTGCGGACCTGGGCCACGGCGGCGGCGCTTGGAACGGCGATCGGGCCCGCCGCCGGGGGCGTCCTCACCGAGCTCTTCGACTGGCGGGCGATCTTCCTGGCGCAGGCCCCGGCCGCCGCGCTCGCGGCCGCGGCGGTGCTGCTGGCCGGGGTCCAGTCGACCCCGCCCACGGAGGCCGCCGCCCCCACGAGCCGGCAGGACATCGGCCCGGGACTGGCCAACGTCGGCCTCGGGCTGCTCTCGGCCGCCCTGATCGGGGCGCTCTTCCTCGTCGTGATCCTGCTCATCAACGTCTGGGGGCTGACCCCTCTGGCTGCCGCCGCGGTGGTCAGCGCCATCCCGCTCTCCGCGGCGCTCCTCGAGCGGGTGGCCCACGGGCGCTCCGCGGCGGTCTTCGGCCTCGCCGGAGCGATCCTCCTCGCGCTGGGGCTCGCCATCGCCGCGCTCATCCCCCACCGCGAGGTCGGGCTCATCGTCGTCGCGCTCATCTTCTGCGGGTCGGGGCTCGGCCTGGCCTTCCCGACGCTGACGGCCGCGGCGCTGCCGGGGCACGCCGCGTCGGTCCGGCGCGCGGGCCGGACCGTGGCCTTCCGGGACGGCGGCCTCGTCGTCGGCCTCCTCATCCTTACGCCGGTCTTCGTGCACGACCTTCAGGCGGCGCCGGCCGGAGCGGTGCCCCCGATCGCCATCGCCCTCTACTCCTCGCCCATCCCCAAGCCGCTCAAGGATCCGCTCGCGGGTGGCATGCTGGCGGACTTCGGGCACGCCGGCCCGGCCCAGCTACCGGATCTGCAGCCCGCGTTCACCAAGGCCGCGGCGAATCAGAGCAGCGTCACGGTCAGCCGGCTCGCCGTGCTCAAGCGCAGGATCGACTCCATCATCCGGGAGCAGGCGACACACGCCTTCCGGCGAGCCCTGCTCTTCAGCGCCGTCTTCGCGCTGCTCGTCCTCGCCGTGCTGGCGCTGCCCGCCGCGCGAGTCCTGCGCACGCGGGGCAGCTCGGCGATCGCCCGTGAATAGAACGGCCCGTCTTCGATAGAGTCGTCTGCTCGGCGGAGGCGCTGCCCGCGTGACAGGGACGTTGCGTGCCGCTGTCCAGAGGAGGAGATTCCCGACCGATGTCAACCGGAGCCGAGAGGGCGACGAAGGGCCGTTCCCGCCCCGCCGGCGAGGAGCGCTCGCCCGCGGGGCGCGGCAGCCGCCTGCCCTCGGGGCTCCCGACCGAGGCCCGGGCGCCGACCGCCGTCCTCGGGCGGGACGCCGCCTACCGGCGGCTGCTCGCCGTGGCCGACATCATGGCGGCCGCCCTGGCGCTCGCCGCCGTGGTCAGCGTCGCCCCGTCCGTCCGCCTCTCCGCCGAGGGGCTGCTCACCCTGCCGGCCATCGTGCTCATCGCCAAGCTGCTCGGTCTGTACGACCGCGACGACGTGCTCCTGCGCAAGACGACGCTCGAGGAGACACCGCAGCTCTTCCAGCTCGCGACGCTGTTCGCGCTCGGGGCCTGGCTGACGGCGCCGCTCATCTTCGCCGGGCCGCTGAACCGGAGCAACGTGGTCGAGCTCCTCATCACGCTGCTCGTCCTCCTCAGCGCGGGCCGGAGCGTGGCCCGCCTCCTCGCCCGGCGCCTCTCGCCGCCGGAGCGGTGCCTGTTCATCGGGGAGGAGGACGAGGCCCGGCGGTTCACCCGGAAGCTCGAAGGGGCGCGCGGCGTCAAGGCCGAGGTCGTTGCGCACCTCGCCACAGGCGACTCCGAGCCGTGGACGCCCGGCGACCCCGACTCCGCCCAGGCGGTCCGCCTGCGCGAGCTGATCGCCTCCGCCCAGGTCCACCGGGTCGTGCTCGCGCCGAGCACGGAGCGCCCGGCCGAGACGCTCGAGCTCGTCCGCCTCCTCAAGGCCGAGGGCGTCAGGGTCTCGCTGCTGCCCCATCTGTTCGAAGCGGTCGGATCCTCCGTCGTGTTCGACGACGTGGAGGGCCTGACGCTGCTCGGCGTGCGCCGCGTCGCGCTCACGCGCTCCTCCTACGCGCTCAAGCGGGCCAGCGACCTCGCCGGAGCGAGCGCCGCCCTCGTGCTGACGGCGCCGCTCTCCGCGGTCATCGCCCTGCTCGTGAAGCTCGACTCGGGCGAGACGCTGTTGTTCCGCCAGGAGCGGATCGGCCGCGGCGGCACCCCGTTTCGCATGTACAAGTTCCGCACGATGCACGAGGACGCCGAGGCGGGCAAGGC
>JBBQAA010000063.1:0-50599 GCA_038276395.1 Solirubrobacterales bacterium
GGCGCGCCGCGAGCACCGCGACCGCCTCGTCTCGGCGAAGCGCGCCCGAATCCCATCGGTTTCCGAATGCATCGGGGACCGGCTCGCGGGAGGTGGCGGCGGGCACGCGCCGAGGGTCCCGCGCGGCGGCGTCACGCGTCTACGCCGACCGGCGACGAAACCGCGCCGGAAGCGTGTCAGGAATCTTCGCGCGAGAGCCGCACGAGCGCGCCGCCCCGCACGTAGGGCACGATCTCGGCCTTCAGCTCGCGGCGCAGCGCCTCCAGGCGCGCGACCTCGCCGGCTAGGAGCTGGGCGCGGCGCTCGAGCAGGTCGACCTTGCGCTGCGCCCGGGCCAGGCGGTCCTCGAGCTCGAAGACGCGCTCGACGCCCGCGAGGTTCATCCCCCACTCGCAGGTCATCTCTTGGATCCGGCGCAGGCGCTCGACGTCCTCGTGGGAGTACAGGCGCGTGCCCTTGGGCGAGCGCTTGGGCTCGATCAGGCCGCGCTGCTCGTACATCCGGAGCGTCTGCGGGTGCATCTCCGCGAGCTCGGCGGCCACGGAGATCATGAAGACTCCGCGGTCACTCGAGACGTCGATCCGGACCCGCCGCGCCATCACGCGGTCCCGGCCTCCGCGAAGAGCTTCGCGCGCGGGTCGCCGTCCATGACCTGCGCGAGCTCGTCGACCTTGGCCTCGGCCTCGCGGGAGAGCGTGGCCGGGACGTCGATCAGGAAGCGGTAGCGGATGTCGCCGCGCCCGGACCCGGAGAGCCGGGGCGGGCCCTCGCCGCGCAGGCGCTGGAGCGTGCCGTGCTGCGTGCCCGGCTTGACGCGCAGGCGCTTGCGCCCGGCCAGGGTGGGAACCTCGATCGTGGCCCCGCGGATCGCCTCGGGGATCGTCAGCGGGACGTCAACCTCGACGTTGTCCCCGACGCGCTTGAAGACGGGGGAGTCCGCCACCCGCGTGACGACGTAGAGGTCGCCCGCCTCGCCGCCGCGCAGGCCGGCCTCGCCCTTGCCGGGCAGGCGGATGCGGGAGCCCTCGCGCACGCCCGCCGGGATCTTCACCTTGTAGCGCTTGACCGTGCGGATCGCCCCCGAGCCCGCGCAGGTCGGGCACGGATCGTCGATGACGGCGCCCGAGCCGCCGCAGCGCGAGCAGGGCTGCGTCAGCGAGAAGAGTCCCTGGCCCTCGGTCTCCACCCCGCGACCCTGGCAGACCGGGCAGACGCGGGGGGTCGTGCCGGGCTTCGCACCCGTCCCGTGGCAGGTGCCGCACGGGCTCGAGGTCGGGACCTGGAGCTGGACCTGGGCGCCGCCCACGGCCTGGGCGAAGGTCAGCGAGACCTCGGTTTCGAGGTCGCGGCCGCGCTGAGCCTGGGCGGGCCCGCGGCCCCGGCCGCGCGCGCCGCCGGCGCCGCCCGCCGCGCCGCCGAACAGGTTCGAGAGGATGTCGGAGAAGGACCCGCAGTCGGCGGGGGAGAAGCCGCCCGTGGCGAAGGGGCCGGTGCCGCGGTCGTACTGCTTGCGCTTCTCCGCGTCGCCGAGCACGTCGTAGGCGGCCTGGATCTCCTTGAAGCGCTCCTCCGCCCGCTCGTCCCCGGGATTGCGGTCCGGGTGGTACTGACGCACGAGCTTGCGATGTGCCTTCTTGATCTCCTCCGGCGAGGCGCCCTTGGCGACACCGAGGAGCTTGTAGAGGTCGGGCTTGGCGGTCGCGGCCATGGCTGCGGGTCCGCTCCCTAGGCGGCGACGACGACGCGTGCGGGGCGGAGCACCGCGCCGCCCGCGCGGTAGCCGCGCTGGTAAACCGCGGTGATCGTGCCCGCCTCGACGCCCTCGGCCGGCGCCTGGGTCATCGCCTCGTGGACCGTGGGATCGAAGGCCTCGCCGTCGGGCGAGTAGGACTCGACCCCGAGGCGCTCGAGGGCGGCGTGGAGCTCCTTCTCGGCGTTCCGCAGCGCGCGTGCGGCCTCGTCGTCCTCCTCGCCAATGTGCTCGAGGGCGATGGTGATGTGGTCGAGCGGCTGGAGCAGCTCGGTCACCACCTTGGCGATTCCGCGGGCCTCGGCGGCGGCGACGTCGCGGCCCGCGCGCTTGCGGTAGTTCTCGAAGTCGGCCTGCGTGCGCTGAGCCAGGGCGAGGTACTCGTCGCGCTTGGCGGCGAGGTCCTCCTCCAGCTCGAGCGCCGTCTCGGTCTCGGTGTCGGCGTCCGGCACCGGCTCCGGCTCCGAGTCGGGGGCGGCGGCCTCGGCGGCCGCCCCCTCCTCCACGGTCTCGTCCTGCGCGGCCAGCTCCTGCTCGGTCTCAGAGCTCATGACCCGCTACCGCCCCTCGTCGACGACCTCGGCGTCGACGACGTCCTCCTCGGCCTCGGCGCTCGCGCCGTTGCCCTCCGCGGCGCCGTCCGGCCCCGTGCCCTGCGCGGCGGCCTCCTCCTGCGCGCGCTGGTACATGGCCTCGGAGACCCGGTGGAACGCGGTCTGGAGCTCGTCGGTCCGGGCTTTGATCGCCTCGGCGTCCTCCGACTCCAGCACCTCGCGGACGGCCTTGATCCCGGCCTCGATCTGGTCCTTGGAGGCGGCGTCGACCTGATCGCCGAGCTCTGCGAGCTGGCGCTCGGCCTGGTAGGCGGCGTTCTCGCCGGAGTTCCGGGCCTCGGCGAGCTCGCGCTGGCGCTTGTCGTCCTCGGCGTGGGTCTCGGCGTCCGTGACCATCCGCTTGATCTCGTCGTCGGAGAGCCCGGAGCCGGACTTGATCTCGATCGTCTGCTCCTTGCCCGTGCCGAGGTCCTTGGCCGAGACGGAGAGGATCCCGTTGGCGTCGATGTCGAAGGCGACCTCGACCTGCGGGATGCCGCGGGGCGCAGGCGGGATGCCCGTGAGCTGAAACTTGCCGAGCGACTTGTTGTAGCTCGCCATGTCACGCTCGCCCTGGAGCACGTGGATCTCGACCGAGGGCTGGTTGTCCTCGGCCGTGGAGAAGATCTCCGACTTGCGGGTCGGGATCGTCGTGTTGCGCTCGATCAGCTTCGTCATGACGCCGCCCTTGGTCTCGATGCCGAGGGTGAGCGGGGTGACATCGAGCAGGAGGACGTCCTTGACGTCGCCCGCCAGGACGCCGGCCTGGATCGCGGCGCCGATGGCCACGACCTCGTCCGGGTTGACGCCCCGGTGCGGCTCCTGGCCCGTCAGCTCCTTGACCTTGTCCTGCACGGCGGGCATGCGGGTCATGCCGCCGACGAGAACGACGTGGTCGATCTTGGCCGCGCCCTTCTCCTTGGCGTCGTCAAGGGCCTGGCGGACCGGGACGACGAGGCGGTCGAGCAGCGACTGCGTGAGCTCGGAGAGCTTGGCCCGCGACAGGCGGGTGTCGAGATGCTTCGGCCCCGACTGGTCGGCCGTGATGAACGGCAGGTTGATGTGGCTCTCCTGCGTGGTCGAGAGCTCGATCTTGGCCTTCTCCGCCGCCTCGTAGAGGCGCTGGAGGGCCATGGCGTCGGCGGAGAGGTCGATCCCCTGCTCGCGCTTGAAGTCGGCGGCCAACCAGTCGACGACGGCCTTGTCGAAGTTGTCGCCGCCGAGGTGGTTGTCGCCCGCGGTGGCCTTGACCTCGAAGACGCCGTCGCCGATCTCGAGCACGGACACGTCGAACGTGCCGCCGCCGAGATCGAAGACGAGGATCGTCTGGTCAGACTCCTTGTCGAGGCCGTAGGCCAGCGAGGCCGCCGTCGGCTCGTTGATGATGCGCTTGACCTCGAGGCCGGCGATCTGGCCGGCGTCCTTGGTGGCCTGGCGCTGGTCGTCGTTGAAGTAGGCGGGAACGGTGATGACGGCGGCGTCGACCGTGTCGCCGAGGTAGGCCTCGGCGTCGGCCTTCAGCTTGCCGAGGATCATCGCCGAGATCTCCGGCGGGGAGGACTGCTTGCCGCCCGCGTCGACCCGGGCGTCGCCGTTCGGGCCGGAGACGACCTTGTAGGGCACCATCGACTCCTCCTCGCGCACCTCGGCCTCCTTACGGCCCATGAAGCGCTTGATGGAGAAGACGGTGTTGGTCGGGTTGGTGACGGCCTGCCGCTTGGCGACCGTGCCCACGAGGCGCTCGCCGCCCTGCGTGAAGGCGACGACGGACGGGGTGGTGCGCCCGCCCTCGGCGTTCTCGATGACGGTCGGCTCGCCGCCCTCGAGCACCGCCATGCACGAGTTGGTCGTGCCGAGATCGATGCCGATGGTCTTGCCCATGTTCTTCGTGACTCCCTGTAGTTCCTAGGTCGTGAAAATCTTAGTCGGAGTGTAGCAGATGTGGTGGCGACCGCAGCGCGGATTCTGGCCCTGCGGCGAGCCCGGCCGGGCCGGGCTGGGGAAGGCGAGGGAGGCGGGGAGCGCCCCGGTCGCTTCCCGCACTTATGGTCCTCCAGCGCCCTTAACTGCGGAAACCGCACCGGGGGCCGGCGGCGACGGCGTTCGCCACGGTCGACCAGCGCGCCAGGCGGGGGTTCGCGTCGAGGACAACGGGCATTCCCGCGGCGAGGGCGAGCTCTCGCGCCCGCATCGTCACCTCCCGCTCCTCCCGGCCCACGAGCGTGTTCGAGGCGAAGAACAGAGCCTCGGCGCCGGCCAGCGCCTCCTCCGGCGACGGCGTCGAGGGCGGTGGCGATCTCGTCCCCGTAGATCTGGAAGTCCGGCTCGCCGCCCGCGGCGACGGTGACGAACGCGACGGCCGTTCGGGCGTCCGGAACGAGGGAGAAGTGAGCGAGGCCGACGCCCTCGCGCGCGAGACCGCCGCGCAGCCAGGCCCCCAGGCGTCGTCGCCCGCGCCGCCCGCCAGCTCCACCTCGGCGCCGAGCCGCGCGGCGTGGACCGCGACGTTGGCCGTCGCGCCGCCCGGATGGGGCACGAACGATCGCGCGTCGACGAGCGCCTCGCCGAGACAGAGGGTCGGCACCGAGCGCGAAGATAGGCGAATGCGGACGCGGACGTCGGAGCTCGCCGGAATGCCCGTGCGCTGGTACGAGGGCGCCGCCGACGGCCCCGGAGCGCGGCGCGCCCTCCTCCTGCACGGGCTCCCGTCCTCGGGTGCGCAGTGGGAGCCCTTCCTGGACGCTCGCGGCGGGCTCGCGCCGGACCTCCCCGGGTTCGGGCAGACCGGTAAGCCCGGGTACTTCTCCTACGACTTCGCGGGCTACGCCGGCTGGCTCGAGGCCTTCGCCGAGCAGTCCGGGCTCGAGGAGCCGTTCGACCTCGTCGTGCACGGCTGGGGCGCCGTCGGGCTCCCGTGGGCGCTGGCCCGCCCGGAGCGCGTCCGCCGCCTCGTGCTGCTCGCCCCGCAACCCCTCCTGCCGGATTTCCGCTGGGGGCGGGCGGCGAGCCTCCTGCGCCGCCGCGTGCTCGGCGAATCGGCGATCGGGTTCGGCTTTCGCCCCGTGTTCGACCGGGCGCTCGAGCGCCTGCACGGCGGCCCGCTGCCCGCGGACTTCAAGCGGGCGCGGTGGGCCGACTTCGATCCCGGGACCCAGCGCGCCGTGCTCCGTCTGCTGCGCGCGGGGGATCCGGAGACGCTCGCGCGGGAAGGGAGAGGACTCTCATCGTTTCCCGGCGAGGTGCTGTTAGCTTGGGGCGCCGTTGACGGACATCTCGGCCCGGAGTGGGCCGGCGCCTACGCGGAGCGGTTTCCTCAGGCCGAGGTCCGGATCGCCCGCGGCGCAGGACACTGGCAGTGGCTCGACGACCCGGACGTCGTCGGCGCCGTGAGCCGCTTCCTCGCGTAGCGCCTCGCCGCTCCGGCGCCGTGACATGGCGGCGCGCACCGGAGGCGCCGCCCCCAGGGCCGGGAACCAAAACGTATCGCGCTGAAAAGGGGTTGCCGCCCATGCTTCGCCACGCTCGCCTGTCGCTCGTCGTCGTGCTCGTCCTCGGGCTCCTCGCTCCTGCCGCCTCGGCCTCCGGCCGGGTCCGGGGCCGCGCCGACCGCGTCGAGCTCGCCGTCGCCCACCTGGTCAACGGCGTTCGCCGTCACTACGGGCTGCGCCCGCTGTCCCTCTCGCGCCGGATGACCCGGGGTGCCGCGGCACATTCGGCCGTCATGGCCCGGAGCCGCACCGTCTTTCACGGGAGCTGGGGCGCGCGCGTGGCGCGAAGCGCCCGCACCCCCGTCGTCGGGGAGGTCATCGGCTGGCTGCGCGGCCCGCGGGGTCTGCGCCAGGCGCGGGTGGTCGTCCGCGACTGGCTGCGCTCGGCCCCGCACCGCCGGGCGCTCCTCGCGCCCGGCTTTCGCCGGATCGGCGTCGGGCGCCGCCGCGGCTACGGGGGGACCTTCTTCACCGCCGATCTCGCGCGCTGAGCGCGCCTTCCGGGGCGACCTCGGCGGATAGGGTCGCGGGCGTGGCCCTCGCGCTCCGGCTCCCCGTCGCCCGAGCCGCGCGGAGCCCGCTCCTGCCCGTCGGCCTGGCGAGCGCGGCGGCGGCGCTCTACCTCCTCATCAGGCCCCCGAGCGCCGACCTCGCCGCCCACCTCTACCGCGCCGGGCTGTTCCGCCGCCAAGGCCTCGCGGTGTGGGACGGCAACTGGTACGGCGGCCACCACGTCCCGGCCTACTCGCTGCTCTTCCCGCCGCTCGAGGCCTACCTGCGCCCGCGGCTCGCGGGGGCGCTCGCGGCGGTCGCCGCGGCGTGGCTGTTCGCGCTGCTGGCGCGGGCGCGATGGGGGGAGCGCGGATCGCTCGCCGCGGCGTGGTTCGCGCTCGGCACGGCGACGCTGCTCCTGACGGGGCGGCTGACCTTCGCCGCCGGCGTGTCCGCGGCGCTCCTCGCGCTCTGGGGGTGGGAGCGCGGCGGGGCGGGGGCGGGGGCGGCGGGGGGCGTCCTCACCGGCCTCACGAGCCCGGTGGCCGGGCTCTTCCTCGCCCTGGCCGCGCTCGCCACGCGGCGCCGGGCCGGAGCGCTCGTCGCCGCCGCCGCGCTCGGGCCACCGCTCGTGGTCATTCTGCTCTTGCCCGAGGGCGGAACCGAGCCCTTCCCCTTCGGCTCGCTCTGGCCGGTGCTCGTGCTCGCCGCGGGCGCCGTGCTCCTCCTCCCCCGCGAGGAGGGAGCGCTCCGGCGCGGCGCGGTGCTCTACGGCGCGCTGTGCCTGGGCGCCTTCCTCGTCCCGAGCGCGCTCGGGTCAAACGCCGTCCGCCTCGCCCCGCTCGTCGCCGGGCCGCTCGCGGCCGGCGCGCTGCGGGGCCGGCGCGACCGCCTGCTCGCCGCCCTCGCCCTGCCCCTCCTGGCCTGGCAGTGGGCGGCGCCCGTGCGCGACGTGCACACGGCGGCCGGCGACCCGTCCACCCGGGCCGCCTACTACACCGGCGTCCGCGCCTTCCTCGAGCGCGCGCTGGCCTCGGGCCCGCCCGGCCGCGTCGAGGTTCCCTTCACCCGCAACCACTGGGAGGCGGCGTTGCTCGCCCCGCACGTGCCGCTCGCCCGGGGCTGGGAGCGCCAGCTCGACCGCCGCCTGGACCAGCTCTTCTACCGGCCGCTCACGGTCGTCGCCTACCGCCGCTGGCTCGGCGCCCTCGCCGTCCGCTTCGTGGCGCTGCCCGACGTCCGCCTCGACTACGCGGGTGCGGCCGAGGGGCGACTCGTGGCCACGCCGCGGCCGTGGCTTCGCCCGGTCTACGCCGACGCCCACTGGCGCGTCTTTTCTGTGCGCGGCGCGGCGCCGCTGTCCACGGGCGCGGCGCGGGCCGTGCGGCTCGGGAGCGACACCGTCCGCCTGCGCGCGCTGCGAGCCGGACCGGCGCTCGTCCGCGTGCGCTTCACCCCCTACTGGGCGCTCGCCCGCGGGCGCGGGTGCGTGCGCCGGGCGCCCGGCGGCTTCACGCGGATCGACGTCCGCGGGCCCGGCCCGTTACGGCTCGAAATCGCCTTCGACCCGCGCCGCGCCGGGCGGACGGGCCCCCGGTGTCGATAGGGTTGCCGCCGATGTTCCCTCGTCAGATCGAGGCGCGGCTGCTTCCGCGCGGGCGGAGCGACGCGCTTCGCCAGTTGCTGCTGTTCGCCGTGGCCTACTCGGGCTACTCGATCGTGCGTGGCCTCGTCGACCACCGGACCGCGATCGCCTTCTGGAACGCGACCAAGGTCATCACCCTGGAGCACCGGCTGCACTTCTTCGTAGAGCCCTCGATCCAGGCCTGGGCCACCTCCACCGGGTGGATCATCGACGCCGCGAGCTGGATGTACGTCAACTCGCACTTCGTCATCACCCTCGGGGCGATCGTCTGGCTCTACCTGTTCCGCAACGAGTCCTTCTACTTCTTCCGGAACATGCTCATGGTCGCCATGGGCATCGCGCTGATCGGCTACTACCTCTACCCGACGGCCCCGCCGCGGCTCATGACCGAGTGGGGCTTCACGGACTCGGTGGCGAAGTTCACGGGGATCTCGGAGACCAGCGGCCCGGTCACCGCGCTCGTCAACCTCTACGCCGCGGTGCCCTCGATGCACGTTGCCTTCGCGCTCATGGTCGGGTGGCCGCTCTCGCGGCTCGTGCGGCCCCGGCCGCTCAAGGTCATGTGGGCGTTCTATCCCTTCCTCGTCACCTTCGTCGTCGTCGCCACGGGCAACCACTACCTCTTCGACGCCATCCTCGGCGCCGCCACCGCCGGCGTCTCCGCGCTCGCCGCGCACCGGCTGCTGGCCCGCGCCCGCCCCGCCGCGTGGGCGTTCCAGCCCGCCCGGGCCGAGGCCGCGGCTTGACCGCCGCCCGCGGCGACCTTCCCACCCGCGCGCGCAACCGGCTCATCGAGTCGCGCCTGACGCCGAACGCGATCTCGCTCACGGGCTTTGGCCTGAACGTGGTGGCCGCGGTCCTCGTCTCACAGCGGCTGTTCTTCCTCGGCGGGGTCGCGTTCGTCGTCGGCTCGGTCTGCGACACGCTCGACGGGCGCTACTCGCGCATGTCCGGAAAGGGGACCCCGTTCGGCGCCTTCCTCGACTCCACGCTCGACCGGCTCGAGGAGGGCATCGTGCTCACCGCCGTGGCCGCCTATTTCGCCGCCCGGGGGAACGACTTCGCGGTGGCGGCCGTGGTCATCGCCGTCCTCGCCTCGCTCATGGTCTCCTACACCCGCGCTCGGGCCGAGGCGCTCGGGGTCGAGTGCAAGGTCGGGCTCGCCACCCGCGCCGTGCGCGTCGTCATCCTCTCGATCGGGCTGCTGTTCGCGCGCGGCGCCTCGCTCGGGGACTTCTCCCTGCTCGCCGCCTCGGTCTACGTGCTCGCGGTGCTCGGGATCTTCACCGTGGGCCAGCGCATCTGGCACGTGCGCGGGGAGCTCTCGAAGGCGGCGTGAGACCCGGGCGCGGGCGGCCGCGCCGTATGCTCTGCGGTACGCCCGGCGCGTCCCCGCCCGCGCGCTGCCGTTCGCGGGGGACCACGCGCCGCACCGCGGGACCCTGTAACCGGACCCTTCCGGCGGGTTCCATTCCCTGGACTCTCGAGCAGGAGGACTTACCTTGAAGAACTCGAACGGGCACTCCGCCCGGCAGCGACAGGACAAGGTCCGGGTCGCGATCATCGGCGTCGGTAACTGCGCCTCGTCGTTCGTGCAGGGCATCCAGTACTACCGGGACGCCGATCCGGACCGCGAGGTCCCCGGCCTCATGCATGTCGACCTCGGCGGCTACCACGTCTCCGACATCGAGTTCACGGCCGCCTTCGACATCGACTCGGAGAAGGTCGGCAAGGACCTCTCCGAGGCGATCTTCGCAGGGCAGAACAACACGCTGACCTTCGCCGAGGTACCGCATCTCGGCGTGCCCGTGCACCGCGGCATGACCCACGACGGCCTCGGCAAGTACCTCTCGCAGCGGATCACGAAGGCCGAGGGCAGGACGGCGGACATCGTCGAGATCCTCAAGGAGACCCAGACCGATGTCGTCGTCTCCTACCTGCCCGTCGGCTCCGAGCAGGCGACCAAGTGGTACGTCGAGCAGGTGCTCGAGGCCGGCTGCGGCTTCGTCAACTGCATCCCCGTGTTCATCGCCCGCGAGGACTACTGGGACGGCCGCTTCAAGAAGGCCGGGCTCCCGATCGTCGGTGACGACATCAAGTCCCAGGTCGGCGCGACGATCGTGCACCGCGCGCTCGCCCGCCTGTTCCACGACCGCGGCGTGAAGACCGTCCACACCTCCCAGCTGAACGTGGGCGGGAACATGGACTTCTTCAACATGCTCGAGCGCGAGCGCCTCGAGTCCAAGAAGATCTCGAAGACCAACGCGGTCACCTCGATCATGGGCCACGAGCTGCCCGCCGACGACGTGCACGTCGGGCCCTCTGACTACGTGCCGTGGCTGACCGACCGCAAGTGGGCCCACATCCGCATGGAGGGCCAGGCCTTCGGCGACGTGCCGCTGAACGTCGAACTGAAGCTCGAGGTGTGGGACTCCCCGAACTCCGCCGGCATCGTCATCGACGCCGTGCGCTGCTGCAAGCTCGCGCTGAACGAAGGCATCGCCGGCCAGCTCGACGGCCCGAGCTCCTACCTCATGAAGTCCCCGCATAACCAGCGGCCGGACGACGAGGCCCGCCGCCTGACCGAGGAGTTCATCCAGGTCCACGCCCGCGGGCGGCTGCGCGCCGTGGAGGGCGTCACGTCCAGCGTGGAGGGCGTCCCCGCCTCGTCGTAGGGCCGCGCTTGGCCGCGGGGGGACGGGCTCTCAGCCTGTCCCCCCGCTTGCTCCGCACGTACGATCCCACCCGTGCTCGCTCTGGCCCACGTCTCGCCGTTCGCGTGGGAGGACGAGCACGAGGTCGGGCGCTCGGTGCGCGCGAGCGCCGAGGCGCTCGCCGCGCGCGGCCACCAGGTCCTGATCGTCGCGCCCTCGCACTCGGCAGCGCTCGTGCGCGACTCGCGCCGGGCGATTCGGGCGGCGCGCGATGGGGCGGGCGGGGGCCGAACGCTCCTGCCCCCGCCCGGCGAGACGCGGCTCCTGGGCGTCGGCGAGGCGCTCGGCGTCCCGAGCCCGGCGCAGCCCCGGCGCCGTGCCGCCTCGCTGCCCGTCGACGTCGCCCGCACGCTCGAGGCGCTGCTCTACACGGCGCCGCTCGACATCGTCCACGTGCACGAGCCGTGGGCGCCGAGCGCCGCCAGCGCGGCGCTGCGCCACTCGCGGGCGCTCAACGTCGGGACCTTCCACGCCCCCACCGAGCGCATCCTCTCGACCCAGGTCGCACGGCGGATGGTCTCGCTGCTCTTTGGGCGCCTCGACGCCCGGCTGGCCTCCTCGCGCACGACCTGCGAGCTCCTGCGGCGCTACTTCCCGGGCGCTTACCGGGTCGTCATGCCCGCCGCCGAGCTCGCCTCCTGGCCCGTCGCTCCGGCGCCGGTCAGCTTCGCCTTCGCCGATGAGGAGGAGCGCGGGGCGCTGCGCACCTTCCTGCGCGCGCTGCGCCGGCTCCCGCCCGAGCTCGAGTGGAGCGCGCGCATCCGCTCCCGGGGCGAGGGCGCGCCGGCCGGCGCCCTGCGCCGCGAGGTGCGCGAGCGCATCGAGTGGGTGGACGGGCCGGCCGACGCGGTCCTGGCCGGCGCCGCGGTCGCGGTCTCGGCCTCGGCCGGGCTCGCACCGGCGCCCGGGGGCGTCCTGCGCGCCGTGGCCGCGGGCTGCGTGCCGCTCACCGCCCGGCTCGCGGTCTACGAGGAGCTGCTCGCCGAGGGCGATCGCGGCCTCCTGTTCGAGCCGGGGGACGTCGACGTCCTGGCCGCGCA
This sequence comes from Solirubrobacterales bacterium, assembly GCA_038276395.1. GTDB lineage: Bacteria > Actinomycetota > Thermoleophilia > Solirubrobacterales > Solirubrobacteraceae > JBBQAA01. The sequence continues at coordinate 11,723 of JBBQAA010000063.1, forward strand.
ACTGGCCCGCCTGGCCGGCGACGCCGCGCTGCGCGAGCGCCTGCTGGCCGCCGGCGACCCGCTGCGGGCCATGCTCTCACCGGCGCGCCTGGCCGAGGAGCTCGAGGAGATCTACGACGGGCTCGTGGGCCGCCGCCACGACGGCCGCGAGCGCCCGGAGATCCGGCGGCGGCTGGCCGGCCGGGCGCTCATCGACGTCGACCTGCACATGCACACCGACCACTCCCACGACTGCGCGACGCCGGTCGAGGTCCTCCTCGCCGAGGCCAAGGGCAAGGGCCTCGGCGCGATCGCCGTGACCGACCACAACGAGATCTCCGGGGCCAAGGACGCGTCGGCCAAGGCCGAGGGCATCAAGGTCATCGTCTCCGAGGAGGTCAAGACCGCGGCCGAGGGCGAGGTCATCGGTCTCTTCCTGGAGGAGAAGATCCCGCGGGGGATGACGCTGGCCGAGACGATCGCCGAGATCAAGCGCCAGGGCGGGCTCGTCTACGTGCCCCATCCGTTCGACCGCATGCACTCCGTACCCGACTACGAGCACCTGCTCGCCGTGCTCGACGACGTCGACGCGGTCGAGGTCTTCAACCCTCGGATCGCCATCTCCGAGTTCAACGAGGAGGCCGTGCGCTTCGCGGCCAAGTACCGGATCCCGGCGGGCGCGGGCTCCGACGCCCACGTGACCCAGGGCCTCGGCTCGGTGCGCATCCGCATGCGCGACTTCGACGGGCCGGAGGAGTTCCTCGAGTCGCTGCGCGAGGCCGACATCGTGCGCCGGCCGGCCTCGCTGCTCTACGTCCAGACGCTCAAGTTCCTCCAGACGACGGCCCTGCCGGCCCCGGCCCGCAAGGCTGTCCGGGACCGCCGCGTGCGGCGGGCGGTGCGCAAGTCCTGATGCACGCCGGAGGAGCCGAGCCCCGCCCGTCCAATCCCAGGGGACCCATGGCCCCGGCGACCGACGACGAGATCCGCGAGAAGTACCTCGAGCGTGCGATCCGGGAGCTGAACGCCTTCTCCCGCGAGGTCCAGGAGTGCGGGCTGTGCCCGCGCGGGAGCTTCACCCCGGTGCTGGGCTCGGGCCACCCGCAGGCCGACATCCTCCTGCTCAAGTACGCCCCGCGGCCCGCCGAGGTCGAGGAGGGAGTGGCCTTCTACGGGCGCAGCGGGAACGCCGTACTGAAGTCCCTGCGCCGCCTCGACATCGACCCGCTGGCGATCTACGGGACGCTGTGCGTCAAGTGCCCGCTCGGAGACCCGTCGCTGGCCGACCCGGGCTGCGTCGCGCGCCTGGCCGAGGAGATCGCCATCGTGCGCCCGCGCATCCTCGTCGTCATGGGCGAGGACGCGGTGGCGGCGCTGAACGAGGTCGAGCTGCCGCTCTCCCGCCCGCTCTCGTTCGTGCCCGGAGAGGTCCAGGCGCTGACCCCGACCCTCGACGCCCTTCTCACGCCGGACATCGACCTCTCGCTCGACGCCGAGGACGCCAAGCGCGACTTCTGGCGCGCGTTCAGGGTTCTCGGCGACTGGTACGCGGAGCTGCCGCCGTACTGATCAGAAGGCCGGAGGCCTGCCGGCCTAGGCCTCGAGCACGATCTTCCCCACCTTGCCGCCGGCCGCGAAGGCGTCGTAGGCGGCCTCGGCCTCAGCCAGGGGGAAGGTGCGGGCGACGGGCACGCGCAGGGAGCCGTCGGCGATCCCCGGCAGGACCTCGCGCTCGATCGCGCGCGCCGTGGAGGCCTTCTCCTCGAGCGGGCGGGCGCGGAGGGTCGAGCCGTGGATGCGGGCGCGCTTGGCCAGGAGGATCGCCAGGTTCAGCTCCGCCTTGGCCCCGCCCGCGATGCCGATCGTGAGGATCCGCCCGCCGGTGGCCAGCGCCTTCAGGTTCTCCTCGAGGTTGGGCGCGCCGACGAGCTCGAGGATCACGTCGAAGGGGCCGTGCTCCCCGAACCCCTCGGGCGGGAGGACCTCGGCTCCCAGCTCCGACACGGCCTCCCGCGCCTCCTCGCGGCGCACGGTGGCGAGGACGCGGGCGCCCACCCGGCGGCCGAGCTGCACGGCGGCGGTGCCGACGCCGCCCGCGCCGCCGTGGACGAGCAGCGTCTCCCCCGGCCTGAGGCCCGCCTGGGTGAAGAGCGCGTCGTGGGCGGTGGTGAAGACCTCGGGGAGGCCGCCGGCCTCGGGCCAGCCGAGCTGCTCGGGGACGCGCATGAGCTGGCGCTCGTGGACGAGCGCCAGCTCGGCCTGGCCGCCGCCGCCGACGATGGCCATGACCCGGTCCCCGGGCCCGAAGCGCTCCGCGCCCGGGCCGAGCTGCGTGACCTCCCCGGCCAGCTCGAGCCCGGGGATGTCCGGCGGGGAGCCGGGCGGGGCCGGGTAGCGCCCGCGGCGCTGCAGCATGTCGGCGCCGTTCAGGCCGGCGGCCCGCACGCGAACGAGGACCTCGCCGTGGCCGGGCTCCGGGTCGGGGTGCTCGCGGACCTCGATCCCGTCCTCGCCCGTGGTTGTGACCGCCCGCACGGAGGGCAGTCTGTCACGCGCCGGGTTCCGGTGACGGGGATTCCCGCTTCAGCCTGCCGGGTACGAGGCCAATGCCCACAGCTCCGGCTTCTCTGACCCTCTCCCCACCCATGGTCCTCACCCCCATCTGGCGCGAGGCGCGCGCCGCCTCCGAGCTCCGCTCCCTCAGCCGGGACCCGGTCGTCGCGGGCGTCGGCGTCCCCCACGGCCACGGCGAGCCGGTGCTCCTCATCCCGGGCTACCTGGCGGGGGACGCATCGCTGGCCACGATGACCGGCTGGCTCCGCAGCCTCGGCTACCGCACGAGCCGGGCGGGGATGCGCGTGAACACCGATTGTGCGACCACGGCGCTCGAGCGGCTCGAGGGCCGGCTGGAGGATCTCCACGCCCGCTACGGCCGACGGGTCATGGTCGTCGGGCAGAGCCGCGGCGGCACCTTCGCCCGCGCGCTGGCGCTGCGCCGCCCCGACCTCGTCTCGGGCATCGTCACGCTCGGCTCACCGCTCGCCGACCAGTTCGCGGTCCATCCGCTTGTGCGGCTGAACGTGTTCGTCGTCGGCACCCTCGGCCGCTTCGGTGTGCCGGGTCTGTTCAGCCCGGCCTGCCGGGACGGCGACTGCTGCCGCTCGCTGCGCGAGGAGGCCGCGGGTCTCTTCCCGGCCGACGTCGGCTTCGTCTCGGTCTACTCCCGCTCGGACGGGATCGTCGACTGGCGTGCCTGCCTCGACCCCGCCGCCGAGTGCGTGGAGGTCGACTCCAGCCACATCGGGATGTCGGCGCAGCCCGACGTCTACCGCGCGATCGCCCGGGCGCTCGGCGGCTTCGCCGAGCCCCGGATGCCGGGCGACGAGCTGGCGGCGGCGGCGAGCGCGGCGGAGTCGTTGCCGCGCTAGCCCGTCGCCAGGAACCGCAGGACGTCGACCTCCTCGGCCGCGAGCGCACGCTCCGGGCCCTGGCCGCCGAGCCACTCGACGGCGACACGCCGTCTCGCGGCGGGGCCGTCGAGCCGCCAGGTCCCCGCGGCCCGGCCGCGCACGAGGACGACCGGCCGGATGATCCCGCCGCCGCGGAGGATGCGGGCGTCAGCGGCCGGCGTGGTGAAGGCGGCCCGGGTCTGCCAGCCGAGCATCAGCGTGTCGAAGCCGGCCAGGAGTCGGACGGGCGGCGGCGCGGGCGGGTCGGTGTCGAGGGTCTCCGGAAGGGCGAGGAGCTCACCGGCCCGCTCGGCGCCGGCCACGCTCTGGAGCGCGCGGCGGGCCGCTCCGAGGCCGAGCCCCGACCACTTGGCGAGGTCCTCGGCGCGCGCCGGCCCGTAACCCGCGAGGTAGCGCCGGCCGAGGATGGCGAGCGCCTCCTCCTCGGGCACGTCCGGGAGGGCGGGCGGCGCGCACAGCGTCCCGCCGGGGCGGGAGACGAGCAGGCCGTGGGCGGCCGCCCAGGGCGAGAAGACGTTGACGGCGTAGTCCCCGAGTGAGGCGTGGCCGCGCCCGGCGAGGCCGGCCAGGAGCTCGGTCCGGGCCAGCGGCCCCCGGGCGAGGAGCGCACCGATGTCCTCCCGCATGCCGTCGGCCGTGTCGAGCGCGCCGCGGCGGCGCATGATCTGATCGAACGTGCGGCGGTTGCGCGGGCCGGTCAGCGCGTGCATCCAGCCGAGGTCGTCCACGTCGAGCAGATGGACGGTCCCGCGCACGGTCCACGTGCGCACGAGCCCGCCCGCGTCGAGCTCGGCGCGCTCGAGGCCGGGGGCGCGCGAGCGCAGGGCGAGCGCCGCGGCGCGGACGTCCTGGGCCTGCACCCCGAGCACGGCGCGCGCCGCCTCGCGGGCCGAGCCGCCCGCGGTCGCCGGGGTCAGGCGCTGGGCGGCGAGGCGGAGCCGTCGCAGCCGCTCCGCGTCGGGCGCTCCGCTCAGGAGCGGCGCTCCAGGAGGGCCACGCACTCGATGTGCGGGGTCTGCGGGAACATGTCGACAGGGCGCACGCGGGTGAGCTCCCACCCCGCCTCGGCGAGTTGGGCGGCGTTCGGGGCGAGCGTCGTCGGGTTGCAGGAGACGTAGACGATCCGCTTCGGCGCCGTCTCGATCACGCGCCTGACGACCTTGGCCGAGAGCCCCGCTCGCGGCGGGTCGACGACGAGGACATCCGGGCGGCCGGCGCGCTCGGCCAGCTCGCGCAGCGCGAGCCGGACGTCGCCGGCGAAGAAGTGCGCGGCCTGGACGTCGTTCAGGCGCGCGTTCTCGATCGCGTCGGCGACCGCCTCGGGCACGACCTCGAGGCCCCACAGCTCCCGCGCGCGGGGCGCCAGGGTCAACCCGGCGGTGCCGATCCCGCAGTAGAGGTCGTAGAGCCGCTCGTGGCCGCGGAGGGCGGCGAGCTCGGCGGCGATCCCGTAGAGCCGCTCGGCCATCTCGGTGTTCGTCTGGAAGAAGGCGAGTGGGGAGATGCGGATGCGCAGGTCCCCGAGCTCCTCCTCGAGGTACTCGATGCCCCCCACGAGCGTGGTCTCGCCCGCCGCCGTCGTCTCCCCGAGCCCGGCGTGCCGGGTCCACAGGACGCCGTCGGCATCGACGGCCGCCGCGAGGCTCGCCTCGTCGAGCGAGCCGGGGGAGGTGACGAGGCGGACCTGGAGTTGACCCGTCCGCCGGCCCTCGCGCACGACGAGGTTGCGCAGGAAGCCCGTCTGGGCGCGGCGGTCATACGGCGCGAGGCCCTGCGCGCGGCACCAGGCGACGACCTGCTCGCGCACCGCGTTGCCGCGCTCGGAGGCGAGCAGGCAGTCCGCGACGGGCAGTATCTCCTCCCACCGGCCGGGGGCGTGGAAGCCGCAGACGAGCTCCTCGCCGGGGCCGCCGCCGAAGGAGTACTCGAGCTTGTTGCGGTATCGCCATTCCTCGGTCGCCGGGACGATCGGGTCGAGCTCGAAGCCGTCGAGGTGGCCGATCCGGCGCAGGGCGTCCTCGACCTGCGTCTGCTTCTCGGCGAGCTGGCGTTCGTAGGGGAGGACCTGCCACGGCGCGCCGGGGTGGTCGGCGCGGGGCTCGATGCGGTCTGGGCTCGGGCTGAGGATCTCCTCGGCGCGGGCCTCGGCGTAGGCCTTCTTGGCCTTGCCGACGCGGGCGCGGACGTGGTCGCCGGGGACGCCGCCCGAGACGAAGACGACGTAGCCGCGGCCGTCGGCCGAGGGCAGGCGGGCGACGCCGGCGCCGCCGAAGGCCAGCGCGGAGACCTCGAGCTCGAGCAGGTCGCCGCGGCGGGGGCGCGCGGGCGCGGCGGGACGGGCGGCGGACACGCTCCGGAGCCTACGGAGGCACAGTCCCTCCTCTTCGCGGCGGCTGTCCCTCTCGCCGGGACCGGCTGCCGGTCAGCCGAGCTTCCTCTCGATCGCGCCGAGGACCGTCTTGCGGTTGCCGTGGCGGCGCTCGTAGTCGCGGACCTTGCGCAGCTCGGCGGGGGTGAGGCCCTCGAGCCGGTCGGAGATCTGGGCGGCGTTCAGATCGTCGTAGCCGAGGACGGGGAAGTTCGGGCCTACCCCGGCGGTCCGCCGGGCGCGGTCGACCTGCTGCAGCGCGCGATCGGCGGCCGAGGAGGAGCGCACCTTCTTGCCCGCCTGCTCGAGCCCGGTGCGGCTGCGCCCGGCGAGCTGCTCGACGTCGGCGAGGATGTCGGCCGCCTCGCGGCGGGAGCGGCGCACGATCTCCGTGGCCAGGCCGTTGGCCGTCTCCTGGGTCATGTGCCCACGCTCGACGGCGCCGTCGAAGGCCTCCTGCAGGCGCTCGCGCGTGAGCATGACGAGGTTCAGCGACTCGGCCGCGCGGGAGCTCAGCGCGTCGCGCAGGGCGACGATCCCCGACGCGACGCCGGCCGCGTCGGCGTCCTGGGCGGCGTTCGTGGTGCGCTTGGCCGCGGTGGCGGGGGCGGGGGAGCGGCGCTTTCGCGCAGAGGACGATGACGCACCCGAGCGGGACGCGCCGCCTGACCGCGACGCGGCGGTCGAGCGGCCGCGTGACGCCGTCGCCTTCTTCGCCGCTGGCTTCTTGGCCGCCGCCTTCTTCCCCCCGGCGCTCTTCGCGCTCGAGGAGCGCTTCGTGCCGCTCGCGGACGAGCTGCGGCGGCGGGAGGACCCCGACGACGACGATGACTTCCTGGGCTGAGGCATCTCGGTCTCCCTCCGAAGCTGACCGTCGCGAGGCTACCGGACGGGCGCGGCGCCCGCCCCGCCGGCGAGCAGGTACTCGAGCAGCGCCTTCTGCGCGTGGCGGCGGTTCTCAGCCTGCTCCCAGATCCGCTGGCGGGGCCCGTAGAGGACCTCGGCCGTGATCTCCTCCCCGGGATGCGCGGGCAGGCAGTGCAGGGCGATCGCGCCGGGCGCCGCGCGGTCGAGCAGCGCGTCGTCGAGCCGGTAGGGCGCGAGCGCCGCTCGGCGCGCGTCGGCCGTCGCCTCGTCGCCCATCGAGACCCAGACGTCGGCGTAGAGAGCGTGGGCGCCCTCCGCCGCGGCGACCGGATCGGTCTCCAGGCGCGCCCCGTGGGGGTCGCCGAGCGTGAACTCCGGCGGCGAGGCGACGACGACCTCGGCCCCCGCGATGCCGCCGAGGACGGCCAGGGAGCGGGCGACGTTGTTGCCGTCCCCCACGTAGGCGAGGCGGAGGCCGTCGAGGTCCCCGAACTCCTCCTGCAGCGTCATGAGATCGGCCAGCGCCTGCACGGGGTGGTGGCCGTCGGTGAGCAGGTTGACAACCGGAACCTGAGCGTGGGCGGCCAGCTCCTCGACGAGCGCGTCCGGCCCGGTGCGGATGCCGATCGCCGCCGTGTGCCGGGAGAGGACGAGCGCCGTGTCGCGCACGGACTCCCCGCGGGCGAGCTGGAGATCCTCCGCGCGCAGGACCATCGGATGCCCGCCGAGCTCGGTGATCCCGGACTCGAAGGAGACCCGGGTCCGCGTCGAGGGCTTCTGGAAGATGAGCGCGACCGCGCGGCGACGCAGCGCGTCGGAGGACAGCGGCGCGGCCTTCAGCTCAAGGGCGCGCGCGAGCAGCGCGAGCAGGTCGTCGCGGGAGAGCTCGGCGCCGGTGAGAAAGTGTCTGGCCATGCGGGTGCTCACCTGGAACCTGTACCACGGTCGCGCCGATCCTCCGGCCGGTCACTCCCTGCTCCCCGAGTTCGGGACGGCCCTCGCGGGATGGGAATGGGACCTCGCGCTGCTCCAGGAGGTCCCGCCGTGGTGGCCGCCGGCGCTCGCGCGCGCGGCGGGCGCGCAGGGGTGGGCGCGGGCGCTGACCTCGCGGAACCTCGGCCTAGCGGTGCGCCAGCGCGTGGCCACGCGCTGGCCGGACGTCGTCAAGTCGAACGGGGGCGGGGCCAACGCGATACTCGTCCGCGGCGCATCCGTCCTCGAGCACCGCACGCGGCTCCTCCGGCGCCGGCCCGAGCGGCGGGTGGCCCACGGCGTGCGCATGCCCGGAGGCGTCTGGGCCGTCAACCTGCACGCGACCGTGCACTCCGACCGCCGCGCCCGGCTCGACGTCGCCGCGGCGCGAGCGGCGGCGCTCGCCTGGGCGGACGGGACGCCCGTGGTGCTCGGGGGGGACCTGAACGTCCGCGATCCCGACGTGCCCGGGTTCTTCCGCGCGGCGGCCCACGACGTGGACTTCGTGTGGGCGCGCGGGCTCGGCGTGGCGGGCCCGCAGGACGTGCTCGACGCCGGCGCGCTCTCCGACCACCGCCCGGTGGTCGCGACGCTGAGTTGAGCGTCGCTTTGTCGCACAGGCGCGGGGCCCCGCGCTCAGGTCAACGAAACCGTCGCCCCGCGACCATTTCGTCACATCGGCGCTGCCGCACGACGCGCAGGCAACAAACCGACCACGCCTCCCTCTCTCCCAGCCCGACGGGAACGGCCTCGCTCACCGTCCGCGACGCGCACGGCGTCCACAAGGGCCGGCGCCCCCAAGAGCCACTCACCCCTCCCGCAGTCGCAGTCCGAACCCCCGGAACATGAACATCGCCCGCTCCCCGAGGCCGCCTCCCCTGGGCAGCACCCCGAGCTGCCGCGCGGCGTCGTAGAGGTCGAAGAAGGCGCGCACGCGGCGCAGGACGCCGTCCTCCACCTCGCAGTAGAAGACGACCTGCACCACGACCGGGCGGCCCGTCCTCGGGATGTCCTCGAGCGCGGCCGAGTGCGTGCCCCGCAGGCGGCAGGGCGCGGCGACGAAGTGCCCGTCGCTGAGCCGGGGGCCGGTGCGCTCGAGCCGCGCGTCGGGGAACGCCGACCACAGCCGCCCCGCGTGCCCCGCCACGCCCGCCACGCCGACGAGCGGCGTCGGCGTGAGCGGGTCCTCGTACTGGATCCCCGCCGCGCACACGCCGGCGAAGGCGCGCGCGTCCTGGCCCGACCACGCCGTCTGCCAGCCGTCGATGAGCGCGTCGTGGGGCTCGGGGGTCACGAGAGGATCACGAGAAGGAGGCCCGGCCCTCCTCGGGCGAGGAGGCGAGCGCGTAGTCCCGCCGCGGGATCCGCCCGGCGCCGCGCGCGAGCCACCCGGCCTCGACGGCGTGGCGGATGGCGCGGGCCATCGCCACCGGGTCCTCGGCGCGGGTGATCGCGCTCGAGGCCATGACCGCGTCGCAGCCGAGCTCGAGCGCGAGGACGGCGTCGGAGGCCGTCCCCACCCCGGCGTCGAGGATCACCGGCACCGACGCGCGCTCGGCGATCATCGCCAGGTTGTACGGGTTCCTGATCCCCATCCCCGAGCCGATCGGCGAGCCGAGCGGCATGACCGCCGCGCACCCGACGGCCTCCAGGCGCCGCGCGAGCACGGGGTCGTCCGTCGTGTAGGGCAGCACCTCGAAGCCGTCGCCCACGAGCTCCTCGGCGGCGCGCAGGAGCTCGGGCGCGTCGGGGAAGAGCGTGCGCTCGTCGCCGATCACCTCGAGCTTCACCCAGTCGGTCTCGAACGCCTCGCGCGCGAGGCGCGCGGTCATGACCGCGTCCCGCGCGGTGTAGCAGCCGGCGGTGTTGGGGAGGATCTGAACGCCCGCGTCGCGGAGCACGTCGAGGACCGAGCCGTGCGTGCCGGTGTCGACGCGGCGCAGGGCGACGGTGGCGATCTCCGCGCCGCTCTCGCGCACCGCGGCCTCGAGGATCTCGAGGGTCGGGAAGCGGCCCGTGCCCACGATCAGGCGGGAGCCGAACTCGCGGCCCGCGAGACGCAGGGGCTCGCTCATCCGCCCTGCATCGCCGTCAGGACCTCGACCTCAGCGCCGTCGGCGAGCGCGTGACGCCCCCACGCCCCCCGGGGGACGACCTCGGCGTCGACGGCCACGGCCACGCCGCGCGCGTCGGGGGCGACGTCGAGGAGCGGCAGGACGGCGGCCACGGTGGCGCCCTCCTGCACCTCGCGCTCGCAGCCGTTCAGGCGGATCCGCGTCACGCCGCCACCCGCGGCGCGAAGCGATCGGGGCGGAAGGCGGCGGGGAGCTCGGGGTCCTCCCCGGCGAGGATCCCGGCCACGAGATCGGCCGTGTAGGGCGCTAGTAGCACGCCGTGGCGGAAGTGCCCCGTGGCCCAGACGACCCCCGGTTCGTCGGCCGGCCCGACGAGCGGCGCGTTGTCGCGCGTGCCCGGGCGCAGGCCGGCCTCGAAGCTCTCAAGGGCGAGCTCGTCGAGCCCCGGGACGAGCTCGAGCGCGTCGCGCAGGAGCGCCCAGGCTCCGCCGGCGGTCACGGCGTCGTCCCACCCGCGCTCCTCCATCGTCGCGCCGAGCACGTAGCCGCCGTCGGCGCGCGGGACGAGGTAGGCGTCGGCCATCCGCAGGACGCGCGTCACGAGCCCCGGCCCGGCCGGGTCGCGCAGGCGCAGGAGCTGGCCCTTGACGGGGCGGATCGCGAGCGCGGCGAGCGCGCCGCTCCACGCCCCGGCGGCGAGGACGGTGCGCCCGGCGTGCAGGCGCTCGCCGCCGCGCAGGACGGCGCCGCCCTCGGGCAGGATCCGCTCGACCTCGGCTCCGGTGCGCACGTCGATCCCGGTGGCCAGGAGCGCGGCGCTGACGGCCCGCGGGTCGACCGCGGTGTCGTCGGGGACCTCGAGCGCGCCGCGGAGCGCCGGCGCCAGCGCGGGCTCGAGCTCGCGCGCCGCGCTCGGGACGAGCGGGCGCACGGGCAATCCGAGCCGCTCGCGGAAGCCGCGCTCGCGCGCGAGCGCCTCGGCCTCGTCGCGGTCGCGCGCGAGCATCAGCGAGCCGCCCGCGTGCAGCGGGACCCCGAGCTCGGCGGCGAACGCGGGCCAGCGGCGGTGGCTCTCCAGCGAGGCGGCGAGGAGTGCCTCCTCCCCGAAGGCGGCCTCGGCCACGGGGGCGAGCATCCCCGCGGCCACGTGGGAGGCGGCCTGGGGGGAGGGCAGCGACGGCGCGCGCTCGAGGACCCGCACGGCGAGGCCGGCGGCGCGGGCGCGGTGGGCGACGGCCAGGCCGATCAACCCGCCGCCGACCACGAGCGCGTCGGGTGAGGCGGAGGGCGGGTGAGGCGTGCGGGTCACCGTCGGGAGAATGCTAGATGAGCGCCGCCGTCGGGCTGCCATCCTTCGAGCCCCGTGGATCTTGCCGCCCGCCTGCGCACCGCCCGCCTCTACCTGGTCTCCGGCGCCCGCCCGCGCCCGTTCCTCGACGCCGCGCTGCGCGGCGGGGTCGAGCTGAGCAAGCTCCGGTTGACGGACGCCGAGGACGACGCCGTGCTCGGCGCCGCCCGCGACTTCCGCGCCGCCTGCGATGACCACGGGGCGCTCTTCCTCCTCAACGATCGCCCGGACCTTGCGGTGCGGGCGGGCGCGGACGGCGTCCACCTGGGCCAGGACGACGCGCCCGTCGCCGCAGCCCGGGAGACGGTCGGGCCCGACCGCCTGGTCGGCCTCTCCACGCACACGCCGGCGCAGGTCGACGCCGCCGCCGGGGTCGACTACATCGGCGTCGGGCCCGTGGCGGCGACGCCGACGAAGCCCGGGCGCCCCGCCGTCGGCCTCGAGCTCGTGGCCCACGCGGCCGCCCACGCGACGGTGCCGTTCTTCGCCATCGGCGGCATGGACCCCGCCCTCACCCGGCAGGCCGCTGCCGCGGGCGCGACGCGCGTGGCCGTCGTGCGCGCGATCGCCGACGCGGAGGATCCCGAGACCGCCGCGCGCGCGCTGCGGGCCGCGCTCGAAGAGCCCCGTGGGACGGCGTAGCCGTAAGCGCCGCGCGCCGGGGCCGTCCGCCCGCCCGGCCCGGCCCCGTTCCACCACGCCGCCCACCGCCGTCGCGAAGCCGCCGGCGCGCCCGTCCCGCGCCTCCCGCTCGGAGGCCAGGGCCGAGGCCCTCCGGGCGCGCCTCGAGCCGCTCGCGCCCGGCGAGCGCCCCCGGGCGGTGACGATCGGCGCCGTCGTGGCCGGGCTGATCGCCGTCGGGAACCTCGTGGCCTACGCGGCCGGGCTCTCCGTGCGCCACGAGAAGGCGCCGACGCTCGGCGGGATCCTCATCCTCTCCGCGCTCATGGGCGCCTGCTCGCTCGGCATGTGGCGGGCGCGCTACTGGGCCGTGCTCGGCTTCGAGGCCCTGCTCGCCCTCACCGTCGTCTTCGCCGCGCTCTCCCTCACCGTCGCCTCCTCGATCCGGGGCGCGCTCCTCTCGGTGGCGATCGGCGGGCTCGGCGGCTGGCTCTTCTACAAGCTCGTCCGCGCCATGGCGCGGATCCAGATGCCGCAGCGCCGCGAGCGGTGAGCGAGGAGCGCCCGGACTGGGAGGCCGAGGGCCTGCTCGGCGAGCTCGACGGCGACGCGCGGAGCTCCCGGCGGCGCCTGCTCGACGACCTGTGGGCCGACGGCGTGCGGCTGGACGAGCTACGCCGGGCGACGGAGGAGGAGCGGCTGGCGCTCCTGCCGGTGGAGCGGATCCTCGCGGGCGGGGAGGACCGTCTGACGCCGACCGAGGCGGCCGAGCGCCTCGGAGCGGACCTCGAGCTGCTCGCCCGCACCCGCCGCGCCCTCGGCCTGCCCGAGCCCGACCCCGACGAGCCGGTCATCACCGAGGACGAGCTGCGCGGCCTCGAGGTCGGGCTCTCGCTCGAGCGCGCCGGGTTCACGGAGGAGGCGCGGCTCGAGGTGGCGCGGGTCATCGGCCGCGCCATGGCCCAGGTCGCCGAGGCCATGCGCGCGGTGACGATGCGCACGTTCCGCCGACCGGGGATCACCGAGCTCGAGGTCTCCCTGCGCTATGCCGAGGCCGCCCGCTCGACCGTGCCCGTGATGAGCGACATCCTGCTCGGCGCGCTCTCCGCCCACTTGCGCGAGCAGATCCGCCAGGACGTCGTGGCCGCCGCCGACCTCGCCAGCGGGCGGATCCCCGGCACCTCCACCGTCGCCGTCGCCTTCGCCGACCTCGTCGACTTCACGCGCCTGGGCGAGGAGCTGGCGACCGAGGACGTGGGCGCGCTCGCGCTCCGGCTCGAGGAGCTGGCCGAGGCGGCGGCCACTGCGCCGGTCCGCCTCGTGAAGATGATCGGCGACGCGGCGATGCTCGTCTCCTCAGACCAGGATGCCCTGCTCGACGCGGTGGCCGGCCTCATCGAGGCGGCCGCCGCCGAGGGGGAGGACTTCCCCCGGTTGCGCGCGGGCGCGGCGCTCGGCGAGGCCGTCGGCCAGGGCGGGGACTGGTACGGGCGCCCGGTCAACCTGGCCGCCCGGCTGACCCAGATCGCGCGGCCCGAGGCGATCCTCGCGGCCGAGGCGCTCAAGGACGCCGCCGACCCCGCAGCCTGGCGCTCCTCCTTCGCCGGCAATCGCCACCTGCGGGGCATCCGCGGCGAGACGCCGGTGTTCCGGATTCGCCGCTCCGAGGCCGAGGCGACGGGGTAGGCTCCCGCGCCGATGCCGGAGAGCGCTTATGACTGCGTGGTCATCGGGTCGGGGCCGGGCGGCTACGTGGCCGCGATCCGCGCCGCGCAGCTCGGGATGCGGACCGCCGTCGTGGAGAAGGATCGCGTCGGCGGGCGCTGCCTGAACTACGCGTGCATCCCGGCCAAGGCGGTGCTCCGCTCCGCCGACCTGCTCACCGAGGTCCGCGAGGCGGGGGAGTACGGGATCACGGTGGGCGAGCCCACGGTCGATTTCGGCGCGATCTCGGCGCGGCGGGAGAAGGTCGTCTCGACGCTGACCGGCGGGGTGAGCGGGCTGTTCAAGAAGAACGGGATCGAGCTGATCGAGGGCGAGGGGGCGCTGGCCGCCGCGGGCGGCGTGACCGTGGGCGGGCAGGAAATCGGCGCCCGCACCGTCGTCCTCGCCACCGGGTCGGTCAAGCTCCCGATCCCCGGCACCGAGTTCGGCGGGCGGATCATCGGCACCGAGGAGGCCTGGGCGCTCGAGGAGCTGCCGCGGACGCTGGCCGTCGTCGGCGCGGGCGCCTCCGGCGCGGAGATCGCCTCGGCCTACGCGCGCTTCGGCACCGAGGTCCACCTCTTCGAGGCGCTCGAGCGGGTCCTGCCCACCGAGGACGCCGACATCTCAAAGCTCGCCGAGCGCGGCCTGAAGAAGCAGGGGATGACCATCCATACGAAGACGCTCGTGGAGAACGTCGAGTCGGGTGAGAGCTCGGTCACCTTCTCCTTCGGGGAGGAGCGCGGGGAGGCGGAGTGGCTCGTCATCGCCGCCGGGCGCGGGCCCGACGTCGCCGCGCTCGGCCTCGAGACGGGGGGCGTGAAGCTCGGGGAGCACGGCCTGATCGAGGTCGACGGCGCGCTGAAGACCTCCGCCCCCGGCGTCTACGCGATCGGCGACCTGGTGCCCGGGCCGGCGCTCGCGCACAAGGCGAGCGACGAGGGCATCATCGCCGTCGAGGACGCCGCCGGGCGCGCGACCCACGCGCTCTCCTACCCCGACATCCCGCGCGCGACGTTCTGCACGCCGAATGTCGCCTCCTTCGGGCTGACCGAGGAGCAGGCCAAGGCGGCGGGGCACGACGTCGTCGTCGGCAAGGTGCCCTACGGGGCCGTCGGCGCGGGCACGGTCTACGGGGACCGGACGGGGCTCGTCAAGCTCGTCGGCGATCGGAGGTACGGGGAGCTGCTCGGCGGACACATCATCGGCGCCAAGGCCACCGAGCTGATCCAGGAGCTCGTCAACGCGCAGGCGCTCGAGGGCGGCTTCCAGGAGGTCGCGAAGATCGTCCACGGCCACCCGACGCTCTCCGAGGGCGTGGCCGAGGCCGCCCGCGCGGCCGACGGCTGGCTCATCCACGGGTGAGCGCCGGCCGGGCCTGGCGGCAGGGGCCGCCCGAGCAGCCCGTGTTCCTCTTCGACCTCGGCTCCCCGAGCGCCTGGCTCGTGGCCGAGCGGATCCTGACCGAGCTGCCCGAGTTGGCGGAATGGGTGCCCGTCCAACTCGGCGCCGAGGTGGACCCGGACTGGGCGGCGGTGGCCGACGGGGCGCCGCTGCCGCTGCGGCGTCCGGCGCGGTGGCCGCCGGAGACGGAGCGGGTCGCCCGCGCGGCGACGTTTGCCAAGGGCGGCGGGAAGGGCGTCGGCTTCGCCCTGGCCACCTTCCGCCAGGCGTTCGCGGCGGGCCGCGACCTGGCGGCGCCCGAGACGATGTTCCTCGCCGGCGCGGCTGCGGAGATCCATCCGGCCGCGCTCGAGCGCGCGGTCACGCTGCGGGGCCCGGCGGCCACGCTCGCCGCCGCCACGGCGGCGGCGCGGGCGCTCGGGGTCGGCGCGGGGCCGGCGATCGCCCGGGGAGCGGTCGTGTGGGAGGGCCCGGACTGCCTGGCCGCGGCCACCGCGGCCCTCGCGGGATGAGCGCGCGGGACGCCTTCCGCGTCGTCCACACCCGCGCGGGGCGCGGCCCCGCCTTCCTCGCCGCGGCCGGGTGGGTCGACCACGTCGAGGTCGTCGAGCTCGCGGGCGGCGAGGTCGTCTACTTCTGGGATCTGGCGCCGCGGGACGCGGCCCGGGTGGCGCGGGCGCTCAGGGAGGACCTCGGCGCGCTGGACCGTGAGGCGTTCCTGGCGGCGTGGGCGCGCGCGGCGGAGGAAGGGCGGTAGGCGGGGCGCGGGCGGGCGTTCTCCGCCGGCGCGGGGAGGCTGGGGAAGGAGGGGCGCGGGGCGGCCGGGGGCGGGCGCGCGGCGGCGTTGCTTTGTTGCCTTCGTGCGGTGGGATCGCGTCGATGCGGCGAAGCGGTTGTGGGGCGACCGTTTCGTTGACGTGATCCGCTGGGCCCGCTCTCCATGCAACAAAGCGACGGCCTCCGGGCCGGCTACGCGGCATCGCGCCGAGGGGGTCGACCGTCTCCCTCGGCCGCCCGCGCCAGGTTTCGCACGAGCAGGCCCACGAGCGGGCCGTAGGTCACCCGGAGGACGGCCTCGGCCGCCGCCGGCGCCTCGATGACCAGGACGATCTCGCAGCCGTCCTCCCGGGCCTGCACCCGGTGCTCGAGCTCGACGCCCGCCACGCGCCAGCGCCAGGAGCGCACGCCGCGTTCGAGGATCGTCGCCGGGACGGGCACGAGGCCGAGGAGGCGCACGACGCCCCGCGCGCCCGCGCGGACCTCCGGCTCTCCGAGCCCGCGCGCGCCGCGGACGTGCGGCGCCCACTCGTGCCACCGGCCGGGGCGCGCGAGGAGCGCCCAGGCCGT
The DNA here is from genome assembly GCA_038276395.1 of Solirubrobacterales bacterium. Taxonomy (GTDB): domain Bacteria; phylum Actinomycetota; class Thermoleophilia; order Solirubrobacterales; family Solirubrobacteraceae; genus JBBQAA01. The sequence goes on from JBBQAA010000063.1 coordinate 27,878, forward strand.
GGCCGGGTCGGCGGAGGATCGTGCGCGATGGTCGAGGCTCATGCGTACCCGTGAGTACGGGGCACGCTGCGATATGGTGCGCCGCAGGGTGAACGTGGGAACCTCTCCGCACCCGCCGGTCCCGCCGGCCGAGGCCCGTGAGAGCCTGCTCATGGCGGTGACGGCGTCGATCCAGGACGCCGTCGTGTCGGTCGGGGCCGATCAGCGGATCACGTTCTGGAACCCCGCCGCCGAGCGGATGCTCGGGTGGTCGGCGGCGGAGGCGATCGGGCGGCCGCTCACGATGATCATTCCCGAGCGCCTGCACGACGCGCACCTGGCCGGGATCGCGCGGGTCGCGGGCGGCGCGCCCCCCAAGCTGATCGGCGGCCCGCCGGTCGAGCTCGTGGCCCGCTGTCGCGATGGCACGGAGACGCCGATCGAGCTCGCGCTCGGGCGCTACGTCGAGGCCGGGAACTCGTTCTACACCGGGGTGCTGCGCGACATCAGGGAGCGCGTGCGCCTGCGGCGCTACGAGGCGGCTCAGGAGCGGGTGGCCGCCGCGCTCCTGACCGAGGGGGATGACGCGGCGGTCGCCCGGGCGGCCCTCGCCGCCCTCGGCGCCGGGCTCGGCTGGAGCCTCGGGGCGCTGTGGCTGAACGACGCCGGGGCGCTCGTCTGCTGCGCCACGTGGGCCGCGGAGGGGATCGCCGCCGAAGGCTTCACGCGGAGCTCCGCGCGCCTTCGCCTGCGAGCGGGCGAAGGGCTCCCCGGCCGGGTCGCCGAGACCCGCGGGACGGTGTGGATCGAGGACGTCGGCGCGAGCTCCGACTTCGCCCGCGCCGCCGAGGCCGTCGCGGCCGGGATGCACGCGGCGGTGGGGATCCCCCTCGTCGCCGACGACGAGCTCGTCGGCACCCTCGAGTTCCTCCTGCCCCAGGTCGCCTCCCACGACGAGGAGCTCGCGCGCCTGTTGGAGGGGGTCTCCGCGCAGCTCGGCTGGGTCTTCCTGCGCAAGCGCTCCGAGCGCGCGCTCGCCGCCCAGGCCCGCGAGCTCGCTCGCCGCGCGGAGGAGCTTGAGCGCTCCAACGAGGACCTCGAGCGCTTCGCCTACGTCGCCTCTCACGACCTCTCCGAGCCGCTCCGCACGATCGCCGGCTTCGTCCAGCTCCTGCGTGATCGTCACGCCCAGGGCCTCGACCCGCAGGGGCTCGAGTTCCTCGACTTCGCCCAGCAGGGCGCCGTGCGGATGCGAGCCATCATCGACGATCTGCTCTCCTACTCCCGTGTGGGCCGCGCCGAGCTCCGCCCCGAGCGCCTGGACCTCGGCACGCTCGTGGCCGAGGTCCGCGCCGCGCTCGCGCGGCAGATCGAGGAGGCGGGCGCGAGCTTTCGGATCGGGGACCTGCCGACGGTCAGCGGCGACCCGAACCAGCTCTCCCAGGTCTTCCAGAACCTCGTCTCCAACGCGGTCAAGTTCCGCGGCCCGGAACCGCCGGAGATCTGCGTGAGGGCGGAGCGGGAGGCGCGTCGCTGGCGGATCCTCGTGGAGGACAACGGGATCGGCATCGATCCCAAGCAGGGCGAGCGCGTCTTTGAGATGTTCGTGCGCCTGCACCGGCGCGAGGAGTACGAGGGAACCGGCATCGGTCTCGCGCTGTGCCGGCGGATCCTCGAGCGCCACGGCGGCACCGTCGCCGTCGAGCCGCGGGACGAGGGCGGCACGCGTGTCGTCCTCACGATGCCGGCGAGCGCGTAGGTGGCCGGCCCGAGCGCCGGCGTGCGGGGCGAGCGGCGGGCGGAGGAGCTCTCCCGCGCGCAGGCCGCGCTCGCCCGGCGCGTGGCCGAGGCGCGAGCCACGGTGCCGGATCTCACGCTCGAGACCGAGGTCGAGGTGAGCGGTGGGCGGGGCGGCGAGCACGTACTCGATCGCGTCCTCGTCGCCCTCGCCGCGGCCCTGCGCGCGCACCCGCGCGCCAACGGCGGCTACCGCGACGGCGCCTGGGCGCTCGGCGACCGGGTCAACCTCGCCCTCGCCGTCGAGCACGAGGACAGCTTCGTCCTGCCCGTCCTGCGTGACGCCGACGCGCTCGAGCCCGCCGAGCTGGCCGGCCGCCGCGCGGCGCTCGTGCAGCGCGCGCGGGCGGGCGGGCTCACCGCCCCGGAGCTCGCGGGGGCGACGTTCACCGTCTGGCCGGCCGAGCCGGGCGTCCACCGTCTCGTGCCCGTGCCCGTACCCGGCCAGGCCGGCGCGCTCGGCCTCGGCGCGCCGCGGGCGGCGCCGGTCGTGCGGGGCGGGGAGGTGCAGGCCGGCGAGCTCGTCGCCCTCACGCTCGTGACCGATCACCGGATCCTCTTCGGCGCCGCCGCCGCGGCGTTTCTCGCCGACGTCGCGGCTGGGTTGTCCGTTTCATAGAAGGGTTTGCTCCGCTTCCCGGCGTAGGGGGGCCGGGATGCGCCGGTTCATCGCCTCGCTCGCGCTGCTGTGCGCCCTCGCGCTGCCGGCACCCGCCGCCGCCCGGGGCAGCGGGTACGTCGCCGCGCTGCAGGTCGCGCTGCGCGCGCACGGCCTCTACGCCGAGGGGATCGACGGCTACGCCGGGCCCGCGACGCGGCGGGCTCTGCGTTTCTTCCAGCGCCGTCGCGGGCTCGCCGTCGACGGGATCGCCGGCCCCCGCACGCGCCGCGCCCTCGGGCGACTCGGCCGTCATCTCTACGGCCGGCGGGTGCTCCGGCCCGACGCGGTCGGCTGGGACGTCTCCGCGCTCGAGTTCCTGCTCGCCTGGCAGGGCTTCCCGAGCGGGCACTTCGACGGCGGCTTCGGCAGCCATGTCGAGCGCGCGCTCCTGGCCTTCCAGCGCCGGGCGGGGGTGCTCGCCGATGGGGTGGCCGGCCCGGTCACCCTCCGTCTCCTGCGCGGGCGGGACCCGCGCTGCCCGCTCGCCCTCGCCCGCCCGGTCGGCGGCCCGGTCGGCTCGCGCTTCGGCCCGCGCGGCGACGCCTTCCACCCGGGTCTCGACTTCGTCGCGCCCTACGGCGCGCTCGTGCGCGCGGCGCGCACCGGACGCGTCGTCTTCGCGGGCTACGACCCCGGCGGCTACGGCAACCTCGTGGTCATCGCCCACGGCTACGGCGTCGTGACGATGTACGCGCACCTGTCGGCGATCGGGGTGTCGCGCGGGCGCTATGTCGCAACGGGGAGCCCGGGCGGCCGCGTCGGCGCCACCGGCCTGGCCACCGGTCCCCACCTGCACTTCGAGGTGCGTGTGCGCGGCGCCGCGGTCGACCCCGCGCCCGCGCTGCGGTGAGCTCAGCCCCCGCGCGCCATCCAGCTCGAGTTCGGCTCGTGGCCGTCCCTGAGCACGCGCGGCGGCGAGGCGTCGAGGTGGACGATCACGCAGTAGGGCCGGGACGGGTCCCCGGTGGGCACGCAGGAGCGGTAGACCTTCCCCGCGTCGACCCGGATCGTGTCGGCGCCGGCGAGATTCCGGCGGGCGGCGGGCGGCCCTGAGCGCACGACCGCGAGGCGGACGAAGGCGAGCGCGCGGGTAGTGGCGCGCGCCTCCCGCGCCACGGCGGCGTGGTTCAGGAGGCCGCCGGCCACGAGCGCCAGCGTGACGGCGCCGACGGCCAGCGCCCCCGCCGCGTCGGCGGCGACGACCCGCGGCAGGTCGGGGCGCACGCGGCGCAGCAGTACGGCGCCGATGCTCGCCGCCAGGGCGACCGCGGCGAGATCGAGGAAGCCGGCGAGCAGCAGCGCCGGGACGAGTCCCGTGTGCAGTCCCGTGAGCGGGAAGGCGTGCAGCCACAGGCCGCCGGCGAGCGCGCCGACGGCGAACGCGGGCCAGAGCCACGCGCCTCTGAGCCTCCAGCGCAGGCGGGTCAGGCGCACCCGGCCGAGGGTACGCTCCCCCGCGTGGGTGTCGCGCCGGAAGAGCTGTGGGTCTGTCATCTCGGGCGGGTGCCCTATCCCGACGCGCTGGCGCTGCAGGAGGAGCTGCGCGCCGTGCGCCAGGCCGGCGCAATCCCCGATACCGCGCTCCTGCTCGAGCACCCGCCGGTGTACACGCTCGGGCGGCGCTCGGAGGCCGGCGACCTGCCCATGGGGGAGGACTGGTACCGGGGCCAGGGCTTCGCCGTCGAGCGCGTTGATCGCGGCGGGCGCCTGACCTATCACGGCCCGGGCCAGCTCGTCGGCTACCCGATCGTCGGGGTCACCGACGTCGTCGCCTACGTGCGCTCCCTTGAGGCCGCGGTCGTGGCCGCGCTGGCCGACGAGGGGATCTCCGCCCGCATCCGCACCGAGGAGGGGCCGGACTACACCGGCGTGTGGATCGGGGAGCGGAAGGTCGCCTCGATCGGCGTCCACGTGCAGAAGGGGGTGGCCACCCACGGCCTCGCCGTCAACGTCGAGAACGACCTGCAGCCCTTCGAGTGGGTCGTCCCCTGCGGCCTCGATCACGTGCGCATGACCTCCGTGCGGCGGGAGAACGGCACCGCCGAACTGCGCTGCTTCCGCCGGCACGCCGCCCACCGGCTGGCCGAGGCGCTCTCCCGCCGGCAGCGGATCGTCCCCCGCGCCCGGCTCCTGCGCGTGCTGCGCGAGGCCGGCGCGGGCGTCGCGTAGCCTCATCGCCGTGGGCAGCGCCGCCCCCCGCCTCCACGTCACCCGCTCCCGCGCGAACCCCGGCGGGATGGACGTCGCCGGCGCCCTCGGCGCCGACGTCGAGCCCTTCCGGGGGCGCAAGCCGCCGTGGTTCAAGGTCCCCGCGCCGGGTGGGCCGCGCTACCGCGAGCTCTCGGCGCTGATCGAGTCCGAGGGGCTACACACGGTCTGCCAGGAGGCCGCCTGCCCGAACATCGGCGAGTGCTGGCAGCGGGGCACGGCGACGTTCATGATCCTCGGCGACACCTGCACCCGGCGCTGCGGCTTCTGCAACGTGAAGACGGGAACGCCGAACTGGGACGACCCGCTCGAGCCCGCCCGCGTCGCGCGCTCGGTGGCGCGGATGGGTCTCCGCCACGCGGTCGTGACGAGCGTCGACCGCGACGACCTGCCCGACTACGGCGCGGCGGCCTTCGTCGGGGTCATCCGGCAGATCCGCCGGCAGTCCCCGCGCACGAAGATCGAGGTCCTGACGCCGGACTTCCGCGGCGCCGAGATGCCGCTGGCGAGGGTCATCGCCGAGCGGCCGGACGTCTTCAACCACAACGTGGAGGTCGTCCCGCGGCTCTACCCCGTGGCCCGGCGCGGCTCCACATGGGCGCGCTCGAACCGCGTGCTGAAGAACGCAAAGGACCTCGGGGGGGACGACGTCGTGACGAAGTCCGGGCTCATGGTCGGCCTCGGCGAGAGCTTTGCGGAGATGGTCGACGCGCTGGGCACGCTGCGCGAGAGCGGCGTCTCCGTCCTCACCGTCGGCCAGTACCTGCGGCCGACCGAGCGCCACCTGCCGATCGTCCGCTACTGGCACCCCGACGAGTTCGCCGCCCTCGAGGCCGAGGCCTACCGGCTCGGCTTCGCCCACGCCGCCTGCGGGCCGCTCGTGCGCTCCTCCTACCACGCCGATCAGCACGTGGCCCAGGACGAGCCCGGCACCGGCCCGCTCGCCGCCCCTTGATCCCCCTCAAGGACAACATCCCGACCGAGCGCTTCCCGCTCGTCACCGTCGCGCTCATTCTCGTAAACGTGGTCGTCTACCTGCTGGCGATCCGCCATGGAGGAAGCCTGTGGAGCGGGCCGGACAACCAGACGGCGGTCCGCTACGGCGCGATCCCCTACGAGCTGACCCACCTCGGCAAGCATTGCGACCTCGTGCCCGCCGGGGGGATCGCCTGCGAGGGCCAGGCGGGCGTCAGCGGCTCGGCGGCGCCCCAGCCGGGGACCGCCTTGACCGTGCTCTCGAGCATGTTCATGCATGGCGGGCTCCTGCACATCGGCGGCAACATGCTCTTCCTGTGGATCTTCGGCAATAACGTCGAGGACTCGATGGGGAAGGTCTCCTACCTCGGCTTCTATCTCGTCGGCGGCGCCGCCGCGCTGGCGCTGCAGACTGCGATCTCGCCGGATTCCGCGGTCCCCACCGTGGGCGCGTCGGGCGCGATAGCCGCCGTCCTCGGCGGCTACATCCTGCTCTATCCGCGGGCGCGCGTGGTGACGCTCGTCTTCATCATCCTGTTCTTCACGGTGATCGAGATCCCGGCGCTGCTCGTGCTCGGCTTCTGGTTCCTGCTCCAGCTCTACGACGGCGCGCAGAGCCTCTCGGACCCGACGGGGGGCGGGGGCGGCGTGGCCTACTTCGCCCACGTCGGCGGCTTCGCCTTCGGACTCCTGACGATCCGCGCGCTCGCCCGGCGCGTGAAATCGCCGCCTCCGCGATATCCGGTGTACTGATGCGGACGCTGATCCTCGCCACGGCGCTTGTGTTCACCGCCGGCTTCGCCGCGCTCACGGTCTACTCGGTGGGCGCGGGCGGCTTCGACGTGCTCACCGTGCTCTCCCTGCTCGTCATCGCCATGTTCGCCTTCGGAATCGTCGGGGCGCTCAGGAACCCCCCGCCGGAGGACTGACCGGGTGCCCTCCGTGCTCCAGGGCGGCACGCGCCGCCGCGGCCGCTCGCGCCGGGCCCGCGCCCGCCGCCGCGGGCCCGTTGTCGTGCTGCTCGTGCTGCTGCTGGCGGTGGCGGCCGTGCTCATCCTGCACCCGCTGAGCGCCCGGCGCCAGAGCGACGTGCGCCACGCCGCGAGCGCCACGCCGCCCGCAGGCCTCCGGGCTCGCGCGCCCCGGCCCGCCGCGCCCGCGTTCCCGCTCGCCCCCGCCTACGGCCGGGCGCCCGCAGGCGTTGCGCTTCGCGTTCACTTCAAGCAGCCGCCGCGCGCGGCGCTCCTGTGGAACGTCCGCACCGGACGGTTCCTCTACGCGCGCGACCCGGCGCGCCGGGTGCGAATCGCCTCCCTGACGAAGATGATGACGGCCATCCTCGTCGCCGACCACTCCCGGCCCGGCGAGCGGGTGCTCGTCACCAGGCAGGCACTGGCCTACCACGGCTCCGGGGTGGGGATCCTCCCGCGCGGCCATCGCGTGCGGCTGGAGACGATGCTCTACGGGCTCCTCCTGCCCTCGGGCAACGACGCCGCCATCGCGCTCGCCCAGCACGTGGCCGGGACGGTGCGGGCTTTCGTCGGGCGGATGAACGCCGAGATCCGCAGCCTCGGCCTCCCGTGCACGCGCTACTCGACGGTCTCGGGGTTCGTGGACGGCGGCAACTACTCCTGCGCCTATGACCTCGCCTACGAGGCGGGGCAGATGCTCAGGCGCCCGCGCCTGGCGAGGATCATCCGCACCCGCGACGCGGTCCTGCCCTTCCCCACCAAGGGCGGGAAGATCTACCTGGCCAACAACAACCCGCTGCTGCGGCTGCGCTACCCCGGCACGCTCGGCGTGAAGACGGGCTACACCGACGCGGCGGGCCGCTGCCTCGTCTCGGTCGTGCGGCGCGGGCGCACCGAGCTGGGGGTCGTCATGCTGCACTCGGTCGACCCGGCGGGCCAGTCGGAGAAGCTCTTCGCCGCCGGGTTCCGCGCGCTCCGCGCTTCCTGAGCGGGGTCAGAGCCCTCTCAGGATTCCCTGGCGGCGCAGAAACGCGACCTGGTCGGCGGCCACGCGCGCCGGGGCGTCGCCCGTGAAGGCGTCGAAGTGGTCGTAGGGGTAGGTGGCGAGCTCGGCCCGGGGGGCGCGGGCCGCGAGCTGCTCGACCGCCCGGCGCGAGACGGAGACGTCGCGTTCGCCGAGGCCGACCCACAGGGGCAGCGTGAGCCGGCGCGCCTTGGCCAGCGGGCGGACGAAGGCGACGGTGAGGAAGAGCGCCGGAGAGATCTCGTTCCGCCACGGCGAGCCGGGCGGGACCGCGCGGGCGAACCCGTCGGCCTCGCCGGGGAAGGTCATCGCGCCGTGCTCGCCCGGTGGCCCGGTGACCGGCACGACGTTGTGCCGCCGGGCCGCGTCGAGGACGGCCCGGGGGAGGATCCACGCGGAGAGCCGCGGCGGCGTGGCCAGCACCCGCGGGAGGCCGGCGAGGAACGGGCAGAGCACGAGCGCCGCCGCCAGCGCCGGGTCGGCCGCCGCACGCTCGACGACATGGCCGCCGGAGAATGAGAAGCCCCAGAGGACGATCCGCGCCGCGTCCACGCCCGGCAGCGCCCGGGCGCAGGCGACCGCCGCCTCCCAGTCGGCGAGCTGCTCGCGGCGGCGGAAGCGCTGCCGGGGCTCGCCGCCGGAATCCCCGAGGTGGCGGTGGTCGAAGACGAAGGCGGCGGCGCCCGCGGCGGCGAAGGCCTCGGCGTAGGGCACGAGGCCATCGTGCCGGGTGAGCGAGAAGCCGTGGGCCATGACGACGCAGGGCACGTCGGCGGCCGCGCCCTCGGGTCGGTAGAGCCACGCGGCGCAGCGCGTGCCGCCGGACTCGAAGCTCAGCTCCTCGCGTTCCACGGGCGCGAATGTACCCGGCGCCGACACGCCGGTGTCGTACGCGAGCGTTCAGCTAACCTGCCCGGCGGATGGACCTCGCCGACGCCCCGGACCAGGCCGAGTACCGCGCCCACGTCCGCGCCTGGCTCGGGGAGCACGGCGACAAGGCGCCGAAGCCCCGCCGCCGGGGCGAGGAGGGCGATAACGAGGCGGCCGCCATCGGCGCCCACCGCGCCTGGCAGCGCGCGCTGGCCGAGGGCGGGCTCGTCGGCGCCACGTGGCCCGAGGAGTACGGCGGCCGGGGCCGCGGCCCGATGGAGCAGGTCATCATCGGCCAGGAGATCGCCCGCGCCGGGCTGCCCGGCATCCTCGACGCGATCGGCGTGGGGATGCTCGGCCCGACGATCATCGCCCACGGGTCCGAGGAGCAGAAGGAGCGCCACCTCGCCCCGATGCTCCACGCCGACGAGGTGTGGTGCCAGCTCTTCTCCGAGCCCGCCGCGGGCTCGGATCTCGCCGGGATCCAGACGCGGGCGGTCAAGCGGCAGGACGGAAGCTGGGTCCTGAACGGCCAGAAGGTGTGGACGACCAACGCGCACTTCGCCGCCTTCGGCCTCCTGCTCGCGCGCACGAACGCCGAGGTCAGCAAGCACAACGGCCTGACGATGTTCATCGTCCCCATGGACGCCGAGGGCGTGACCATCCGCCCGCTGCGCCAGATCTCCGGCGAGCCCGAGTTCAACGAGGTCTTCTTCGACGACGTCGTGCTCGCGCCGGGCTCCGAGGTCGGTCCCGTCGACGGCGGGTGGGGCGTCGCCCTGACGACGCTCATGTTCGAGCGCCTGACGATCGGCGGCGGCTCGGAGGGAATGGGCTTTCGCGCCGATCGCTTCGCCGAGGCGATCGCGCAGGACCCCGAGGCGGCCGCCGACCCCGGCGTGCGCGCGCTGCTGGCCGAGGTGGGCACGGAGCTGCTGGCCCTGCGCTTCACCTCCTACCGCATCCTCACCGCGCTGCAGAAGGGCGCGATCCCGGGCCCGGAGGCCGCGCTCGGGAAGGTCACCGCCGTCGCCGCCGCGATCGCCGCCGGGGACCTCATCGCCGACGTCATCGGGCCCGAGGCGCTACAGGACGACTCCGAGTGGGCCTACCTCGTCTCCTTCCTGCCGGGCCTGAAGTCCGCCGGGGGCACCGAGGAGATCCTCCGCAACACGGTGGGCGAGCGCGTCCTCGGCCTGCCGCCCGAGCCGCGGCTCGACAAGGGCATACCGTTCTCCGAGCTGCGTGCCCGGGAGCGGAAGGCCGGAGCCGCGGCCTAGCCGCTCCCGCGTCATGGACTTCGCCCTCTCCGACGAGCAGCGCTTCCTGCAGGACGCGGCCAAGGACGCCCTCGGCCGCGTGAAGACGGTCGAGGCCGCCCGCGGGGCGCTCGAGGGCGAGGCGCTGCCCGACCTGTGGGAGACGGCGCGCACGGCGGGCTGGACCGGCCTGCTCGTGCCCGAGGAGCGCGGCGGCGCCGGGCTCGGCGCGCTCGAGGCGATGCTCGTGATGGCCGAGTGCGGGCGCGTGCTCGCCGGCCTTCCGCTCCTCGGCCACCTGCCCGCGAGCGCGCTCGTCGGCGCCGCCGCGGGGCAGGAGGAGCTCTCCGCGGAGCTGGCCTCCGGCGAGAAGCGCGCGGCCTACGTCCCCGCGCGGCCGCCGGACTGGAGCGTCGAGGCCGAGCGCGGGTACGCCCGCGGCGCGGCGCTCGAGCTCGCGGACGGCGCGCTCTCCGGCCGCGTCTGCTGGGTGCCGGACGCGCCCGGCGCCGACGTGCTCGTCGCCGTCGCGGGGCACGGCACCGCGGTCCTGCTCGCCGACGGCTTCGAGGTCGAGCCGGTCACGAGCTATGACGCCACCCGCTCGCTCGGCCACGTCACGCTCGACGGCGCCGCTGCCACGCCGCTCGAGGTGGACGCCGACGCCGCCCCCGGCGCCTGGCACCTGACCCAGGCGCTCATCGCCGCCGAGTCCTTCGGCGCCGTCGAGGAGTGCCTGGCGCGCTCGGTCACCTACGCCAAGGAGCGCTTCACCTTCGGCCGCGCGATCGGCTCCTACCAGGCCGTCAAGCACGCGCTCGTCGAGGTCCTGCGCCGGATGGAGAACGCCCGCTCGCTCATCTACTACGCGGGCTGGGCGGGGCAGAACGCACCGGGTGAGTTCCCGCTCGCCGCGAGCGCGGCGCGCGTCTCGGCGGGCGGCGCGCTCGACTTCGCCAGCCGCGAGCTGATCTCTGTGCACGGTGGAATCGGCGCGACGTGGGAACACGACGCGCCGCTGTTCTTCCGCCGCGCCCAGCTCTCCCGGCGCCTGGCCGGCGGGCTCGGCGGGGCCAAGGACGCCGTGGCCGGCTCCCTGCTCGCGGCGTAGGCGGCGCCGGTCTAGACTCGGGCGCGATGCGCCGCCGCGCCGCGCTCGTGCTCCTGCTCGCCGGGCTCGGCCTCGCTCCCGGCGTCGCCCGGGCGACAGGGTTCGACCTCGCCGCCGAGCTGCGCAACGTCGGAAAGACGACCGAGCGCCCCACTCTCAGGCCGCCCGACCCCGGCGCCGATCACCGCGGTGTCGCCGTTCGCGCCGTGGCCTGGAGCGACCGCAACGGCGCCCGCATCTCCGGCCACGAGTGGATCCCTGAGCGGCGCCCGCGCCACCGTCCGCTCGCCGCCGTCGTCTTCGTCAACGGGGACGCGGCCTTCGAGTCCCTCTATCACTGGGCCGCGGTCGCGCTGGCGCGGGACGGCTACCTCGTCCTCACTTGGGATCCGCAGGGCCAGGGCGCCTCCGAGCAGTACGGCTACGGTGCCGATCGGGACCGGAACGTCGCCAACGAGGCCTCGGGCGGGGCGATCGACGACGCCGCCCAGGACCAGAGCTTCGCCCAGCAGACCGAGGACGCGATCGGCTTCCTGCTCTCCGCGCGCCGGCATCCCTACGTGCCGGCCCGGGCGACCGGCCGGGCACGCCAGCGCCGGCTCGTGGCCGCCCAACGCGTGCCGCGCTCGAACCCGTGGCGCGGGCTCGTCGACCCGACCCACCTCGCGCTCGCGGGGCACTCCCGCGGCGCCGACGCCGTCTCCATCGTCGGCAGCCACGACCGTCGCGTCAAGGCGATCGTCGCCTTCGACTATCTGCTCGCGAGCCGGGAGATCCCGCCGCGCGTACCGGCGCTGAACCTCGCCGGGGACTACTACGAGACGGTCACGCCCTACACCTCACCACCCGACCCGCTGGCCAAGTCCGCCGCGTTCGCGCGCTTCCGCCGCGCCCGCGTCAGCTCGGGCTCGCTGATCGTCCGCGGCGGGACCCACTTCGAGTGGTCCTTCCTCGACGCGTTGCCCGCCACCCTGCGCGGCATCGACCTCGGCCGCTACTACCTGCTCGCCTGGATGGACGCCTTCGTCCGCCACCGCCCCGGCGCCATCGCCCGCCTGCTCACCGATCGCTGGCGCCACGACGCGCCCGGCGCCGCCGTCGACCTCGTCCACGACGGCAACCTCTTCTCCTTCCGTTACCGCTCGGAGCTCTACCTGCGCGGGCGCGCGCTCTGCCTCGACCTCAGAGCCGGCTGCCCGCGGCTCTCCGGGTGAGCGGCAGGAGGACCGCGCGCGGCACGAAGCGCCCGCCCCACGCGCTCGCCTTGTTCTGCACGCCGGGGACCACGGTGCGCCGGCCGCGCTCCATCCCGTCGACGCCGGCCCGGGCCACCTCGGCGGCGTCCTGGAGCAGGAAGCCCGGCGTCCCGGACTCGACGTCCTCGACGCCCGCCACGGCCGAGAACTCGGTGCGGGTCGGGCCCGGGCACAGCGAGGTGACGGAGACGCCCGTGCGCGCGAGCTCGCCGTGCACGCCCTCGGAGAGCGCGTGGACGAAGGCCTTGGTCGCCGCGTAGGTGGCCATGCCCGGCAGCGGCTGGTAGGCCGCCGTCGAGGCGACGTTGAGGACCGCCCCCGCGCCGCGACGGACCATCCCCGGGACGAGCGCCACGGTCAGGTGGTGCAGCGCGTCGACGTTCAGCGCGATCATGCCGCGCTCCTTCTCGACGCCGAGGCGGTCGAAGCGCCCGAAGGCGCCGTAGCCCGCGTTGTTGGCGAGGCCGGCGAGCGTCCGGGGCGCGTTGTCCACCTGCTCGATGAGCCGCTCGCGCTCCTGCTCGGAGGACAGGTCCGCGGCGATGACCTCGGCGCCGGCGGGCAGCTCCCCCGCGAGCTCCGTCAGCCGGTTGCGGCGCCGGGCCACGAGCGTGACGTGGTGGCCGCGGCGGGAGAGCTCCCGCGCCAGCTCGGCGCCGATGCCGGAGCTCGCGCCGGTGATGAGGACCGTCGAGTCCTGGGAGGGTGTGGGAAGCGCCATGGGCCTAGGCCTACCCCGGGGCTTCCCAGAGAACCGGCAGGCGCTCGAGCCCGTAGATCCCGGTGATCGAGCCGAGCACGGCCTCGCCGTCGGGCGCGAGGCCCGGCATCCGCGGGGCGAGGAAGGCCAGCGCCTCCTCGAGCTCGGCGCGGGCCAGGTTCGCGCCCAGGCAGTAGTGGATGCCCGCGCCGAAGGTCATGACCTTCGCGCTCCCGCGCTCGGCCCGCACGTCGAAGACGTCGGGGGCGGAGTAGGTCGCCGGGTCGCGGTTGCCGTCGAAGGCCGAGACCATGAGGATCGTGTCCTTGGGGAAGACGACGTCGCGATAGGTCAGCTCCTCGAGCACGATCCGCGCCGTGAAGGGCGTGATCGGCTCGTAGCGCAGGACCTCCTCGACCGCGCGCGGCGCCCGCTCCTCCGGGGCCTCGCGCAGCCACTCCCACTGGTCAGGGTGCTCGCTGAAGAGACGGAGCGCGTGGGCGAGCTGGCTCTGCGTCGTGTCGACCCCGCCGACGAGCACGTTGAGAACGAGGTTCACGAGCTCGGCGTCGTCGAGGCGGTCCGAGCCGTCGCGGGCGGCGACGAGCTGAGAGATGAGATCCTCCCCGGGAGCGGCGCGCTTCCCGGCCAGCAGCTCGTCGGCGTATTCGTAGAACTCGGCCACGGCCTGCTCGATCTCGGCTCGGTCGGCGATCAGGCTCGGCGGGTCGAACTGGCGCTGGATCCAGTTCGACCAGTGGTGCAGCCGCGGGGCGTCGGCGCGCCGGGCGCCCATGACCGCGGCGATGGTGAGGGAGGGGTAGGGCTTGGCGAACGACTCGACGAACTCGGTTGCCATGCTCGCGCCGAGCGGGGCCCACAGCTCGGCGAGGAATTCGCGCATCCGGGGCCGCCAGGCGTTGGCCGCGCGCGGCGTGAACGAGGCCGCGACGAGGGAGCGCAGGCGCGCGTGGGCCGGCCCGTTGACGTGCAGGATGTTCCGCCGCACCTCCTCGGCCAGCGGCCCCTCCCGGATGTCGAAGATCTCCGCGAGCTTCTCGCCGGGGAACGTCGTCTGCTTGGAGCGCAGGAAGAACGATCCGGCCTCGCGCTCGAGCACGAAGAACCCGAGCGGCGTGGCCGCGAGCCACCCCTGCGCCCGCAGCTCGGCCATCCGCGCGTGGAAGCGCTCGCCCCTGAGCGCCGGCTCGGTGTGGTCGAAGACGGGCAGCTCGAGCTCGGCGACGGTGGTCATGGTGTGGGAGTCTCCCAGGCCGCGGCGGGTGAGCGCGGCCGGGGAGTGGGCGGGAAGTCGATGGCGATTCAACCGCGGTATGCGCGGTCAGATCGCCACTCGATGCAGCGGCGCGCGGTGGGTAGCGTTCTCGCCCGCTCCGGGGGCGTGGTGCTAACGGGAACACGGGGCCTTTGCAAGGCTCAGTTGGGGGTTCGATTCCCCCCGCCTCCATCCATCGGCCGTCGAGCAGATCCATGCGCCCGGCCCACGACGGGCGAGGCAACGCGCCGATCTACGCATCAATTGCGTATTGCGGTCCGCCCGCGGTGCCGTCCCGGGGCGCGCCCGGCGGCGATCGGCGCCCAGAGATCGCGCGCTCCCAGCACCGCCGGCCGACCGGCGCCCGTCCCTCGCGGACGCGACCCCGAGGTTCTCCGCGACGGCCGCTCGGCCAAGACCCGCGCGCTGCCGCGCGTGGGGATCGTGAAACCCCTCCCGCGACCAGCAGCGGCGCCTGCACCAGACGATCAACACGATCCTCACGACAAACGGCGCGGCGGGTACCGGCCCTCAGCCGGCGCGCTCCTCCACGTATGACCGCGCCACCCGCACGGGCGCCCGCGCGAGCCACGCGTCGACCACCACCTCGGCGAGCTCGTCACGCGCGATCCGGTCGAGCTGGATCAGCACCGCCGCGTAGCCCTCGAAGTGCGGCGTCGTGAAGAACACGCCGGACGGATCGGCGACGAGTGCATCCTTGGCGCCCAGGTGCTCGACCCGGGCTCCGAGGATCGGGCCCTCCGGCGCGCGCGAGCCGAGCGCCCGCAGGTCCGGGTCGCGCAGCGGGCGCTCCCACACGAAGAGCTTTCCGCGCACCTCCCAGCGGAGCCGGCCCCGGGAGACCCGCTCGCTCGTCTCGGGCAGGGCGAGCGCGAGCCGCCGCACGTCGCCGAGGCTCGCGCCCGCCACTCCGCTACATCTCCTTGAGCTGCGTCAGCCGCAGGTGGTTGCCCGAGGGGTCGCGCAGCCCGACGTCGATGCCGTAGGGCATGTCCTGCGGCTCCCCGGTGAACTCGACGCCGAGGCCCTTCAGCTTCTCGTAGTCGCCGCGGACGTCCTCGGTGGACAGGAAGACCGAGCCGGCGAAGCCCTTGGCCATGATCTCGCGGACCTGCTCCTGCGTGGCGCCGTCCATGACCGGCTCGCCCGGGATGGGCATGAGGACGATCGACACGTCCTCCTGGCCTCGCGGGCAGACGGTCAGCCAGCGGAAGCCGCCCATCTCGGGCAGGGTGACGTCGTCGCTCACCTCCATGCCGAGCTTCTCGGTGTAGAAGGCCAGGGCCTCCTCCTGGTCGTGGACCCAGAGCTGGGCGGTGGTGATTCTCATCGGGAGACCTCCTCGGAAGTCATCGGGAGCGATGAGCTCGAGGCTAAGGAGGCGACGGCTCCGCGTCTTCTCGAAACGTGCGCACCCGCGGGCGGCCGTAGACGCGCAGGACGCAGTCCGGCACGCGCGCCCGGGTCAGCGCCGGAGGGTGGGCGGCGCGGTAGGCCGAGGGCGCCATCCCGAACATCCGGCGAAAGCTCGTGGTGAACGAGCCGACGCTCGAGAGGCCGACGGCGAAGCAGATATCGAAGACCGGGCGGTCGGTGACGCGCAGGAGCGTGGCCGCGCGCTCGAGCCGGCGGCTGAGGAGATAGCGATGGGGTGTCTCTCCGAAGGCGCGCCGGAACTCGCGGCTGAAGTGCGCGGGGGAGAGCCCCGCGGCGGCGGCGAGATCGGCCACGGTCAGGGGCTCGGCGTAGCGGGCGTCGGCGAGGTCGCGGGCGCGGAGGAGGTGGCGCGGCGGGGTGGGGGTGGACCACGCGCGCAGTATCGCGCGGTACGCTGCCGCCCTCGCCGCCGCCGCCGTGAGCCCTCGGGAGGAGGAGCGCCACATTGAAGCTCGTCATCGGGATCGTCCGCCCGGAGAAGGCCAACGACGTCCTCGAGGCGCTCTACCGCGCCGAGGTCCGCGGCCTCACCCTGACCCGCGTGCAGGGCCACGGCGGGGAGCTCGACCGCGTCGAGACCTACCGCGGCACGCGCGTGAAGATGGAGCTCTCGGAGAAGATCCGGTTCGAGATCGCCGTCACCGAGGAGTTCGTCGAGGCCACCGTCCAGGCCCTGTGCGACGGCGGCTCGACGGGCGACGTGGGCGACGGGAAGATCTTCGTCGTCCCCCTCGAGCGCGCGGTGCGGATCCGTACCGGCGAGGTCGACGACGCCGCCGTGACCCCCCTGCACCCGTGAGCGAGGCGCTGCTCGCCGCCGCCCGGATCGACACCGGGGACACCGCGTGGATGCTCGTGGCCACGGCGCTCGTGCTCATGATGACGCCCGCGCTGGGACTGTTCTACGCGGGCCTCGTGCGCGCGAAGAACGTGCTGAACACGTTCATGATGTCGATCGGCGCCCTTGGGGTCGTGACCGTCGTCTGGGTCCTCGTCGGCTACTCGCTGGCCTTCGACACGGGCAACGGTCTGATCGGCGGCCTGCACTACCTGGGCCTGCACGGCGTGACCTTCGCGCCGCGCGCCGGCACGCACATCCCCCATCTCCTGTTCATGGCCTTCCAGACCACGTTCTGCATCGTCACGGCGGCGCTCGTCTCGGGCGCCGTCGTCGAGCGGATGCGCTTCGGGCCCTTCCTCGTGTTCATGGGGCTGTGGTCGGTGCTCGTCTACGCCGTGCTCGCCCACTGGACCTTCGGCGGCGGCTGGCTCGCGCAGCACGGCACGCTCGACTTCGCCGGCGGGGTACCGGTGGAGATGGCCTCGGGCTTCTCCGCCTTCGCCGCGGCGGCCGTCGTCGGCCCCCGGCGGGACTACGGCCGCCTGGCGCTCCTGCCCCATAACGCGGTCTACGCCCTGCTCGGCGCCGGCCTCCTGTGGTTCGGCTGGTTCGGCTTCAACGGCGGCAGCGGCTTCTCGACGGGGAACCCGAGCGTGCTCGCCTTCGTCAACACGCTGCTCTGCCCGGCGGCCGCGCTCGTCGTGTGGTTCGTCCTCGACCTCGCGCGCGACCGGAAGGTCACGGCGATCGGCGCGGCCACGGCGATCATCGTCGGCTGCGTGGGGATAACGCCCGCCGCCGGCTTCGTCTCCCCGGCCGCGGCGCTGCTCCTCGGCGCCGTCGCGGCGCTGCCGAGCTACGCCCTCATCGTCTGGCGTCCGCGCACGCGCCTGGACGAGACGCTCGACGTGCTCGCCGCCCACGGGCTCGGCGGCCTCACCGGGATCCTCTTCATCGGGCTCTTCGCCAGCCGCTCGTGGAACGGCGTGGCCGACGGCCTGCTCTACGGGAACGCCGCCCAGCTCGGCGACCAGGCGCTCGCCGTGCTCACCGCCCCGGCCTACGCCTTCGCCATGACCTTCGCGATCCTGAAGCTCATGGCCCTCGTCGTGCCGCTGCGGGCCGGCGACCGCGAGGAGGCGCTCGGGATGGACGTGCTCGAGCACGGCGAGGAGGCCTACAACCAGGGCGAGGGCGCGATCCTCATCGGCGTGGACGGGTAGACCCTCTCCATGCGCGAGGAGATCAGCTTCACCTCCGGCGGGACGATGTGCGCCGCCTGGCTCTACCGGCCCGAGGATCCGGGCGGCGAGACGCCGTGCGTGGTCATGGGCCACGGCTTCTCGGCCACGCGGCACGAGCGGCTGCCGGCCTTCGCCGGGCGGTTCGCGGAGGCGGGCGCGGCCGTGCTCGTCTTCGACTACCGGTACTTCGGGGATTCCGGCGGCGAGCCGCGCCAGCTCCTCGACATCTCCGCCCAGCACGAGGACTGGCGCGCGGCGATCGCCTGCGCGCGCGGGCAGGCGGGCGTCGACCCCGAGCGGATCGTCCTGTGGGGGTCCTCCTTCTCGGGCGGGCACGTGATCCACGTCGCCGCCGAGGATCCGCGCGTAGCCGCGGTCATCTCCCAGATGCCGTTCACCGATGGCCTCGCCACCGTGCGCGCGCTCGGCCCCCGCGCGGTGGCGCGCGCCCCCCCGGCCGCGCTCCTCGATGCCGCGCGCGGTCTGAGCGGCCGCTCCCCGCATCTCGTGCCCGCCGTCGCTCCGCCCGGGCAGCTCGGGATGATGACGACGCCCGGGGCCGAGGCGGGCTTTCGCGCGATCGTCCCGCCCGAGTCCCCGTGGCGTAACGAGGTCGCGGCGCGGGTCATGCTGCGCGTTCCCTACTACCGACCGGGCCGCCGCGCCCGGGAGCTGCGGATGCCGCTGTTCATGGCGCTCGCCACCGAGGACACGCTGACGCCGCCAGGCGCCGCCGAGCGGTGGGCGCGCACGGCGCCCGACCACGAGCTCCTGCGCCTGCCGGTCGGCCACTTCGACCCCTACGTGGGCGAGCGCTTCGAGGAGCTCGTGAGCGCCGAGGTCGACTTCCTGCGCCGGCGCGTGCTCGCTACGGGCTGAGCGGCCCGCCGGGGATCTCGTCGCGCCGCGCGGGCAGGCGGGCGCTGCGCGGTGCGCTCGGCCTCGCGCGGGCGGCGCCCGCGGCTCCGGCGGAGGCATCCGGCGCCGGGGCGCCCCAGCGGGGCACGACCGGCGTGAAGCCGAGCAGCACGTGCCAGGTGGCGTCGTCGAGGGCTCCCGTCGCGGGAATGAGCGCCGCCTGCTGGACCGCGGTCACGGCGCGCGCGGTTCGGGACCCGTAGTCCCCGTCGATCGGCACCGGGTGGCCGCCGCCGCTCAAGAGCTCCTGCGCCCACACCACGAGGTCGCCGCGGCTGGCCGCGCTGCCGCCGGAGCCGGCCGCGAGCCTCGGATAGCTCGGCGCGGCGGGCACGAGCGGCGCGGCGGGAAGGATCGCCCCGACCGCGTCGAAGGCCCCGGGGGAGGCCGACTGCCAGCTCCACCAGCTCACCCCGGGCGCACCGTAGCCCGCGGCTAGGCGCCGGAAGCGCTCGATGGCGGCGGCGCCCGGGTTGTCGTAGACCTGGCCGAGCGGCGCGATCGGCCGGCCGTAGGGCAGGTTCGTGGCGTAGGTGTGGGCCAGCGCCGCGTCGACCGAGGTGCCGATCTCCTTCCAGTAGACCTGCGGGAGGTTCGCGTCGGCTCCGCCCGGACCGAGGAAGACGGAGTAGGGAAGCGCCGGGTGGTAGTCCACGTAGGGGAAGCTCGCGAGGCCGAGCGGATACGTGGGCCCGGCGGCGGCGCGCAGGTCGTCCATGTAGATGCGTGCCGCGTGATAGCGGCCCTCGTAGGCCGACTCGGCGTCGATGACGAGGCAGTCGGCGCCGCGCGCGATCGCCGTCGCCGAGGCGCGCGCCTCGCCCACGGGGTCCGAGCCGTAGACGAAGGGCCACGCGCAGACCCGCAGCCCCTGCGCCTTGAGCGCCGCCACCGCCGCGGCGGAGAACTGGGGCCACACGGAGGCCGCGTCAGAGCTCTTCACGTAGATCGTCGAGACGCCGTGGGCGCGGGCCTGCGCGGCGATCGCGGCCGGGTCCCCGCCGTTCGAGCGGCTGAGGTACCAGATCCACACGCCGTTACCCGCGAAGGCGGTGGCCGCCGGGGGGCCGACGGAGGCGGGCCGGAGCGGATGGGGGCGCGGCGGGATCGTCGCGACCCGCAGGCGCACCCCGTTCGAGATCCGGGCGCGCGGCATGAGGACGTGAACCCAGCCGGTCCGCGCGGAGGCGGGGACCCATACGACGAGCCGGTGCCGGCGGTCGAGCCGGCCCTGGACCGAGACGAAGCCCCCGCCCCGGCGGGCGAGCGAGAGCCGCGCCCGGCCGGAGATGTGGGTCGCCGCCACGGTTGCGCGGTAGCCGCGGACGAGCACCCCCTTCTCCTTCGGGCAGCTCGCGGGGTTCGTGCAGAAGACCCGGCTCACATGCGGCCGCGCCGCCGCACGGGCGGCCGCGGGCAGAGCGAGCACGAGCAGGAGGAGAGCGGCCGCGGCGCGGAGGCGCATCAGGACAGTTAATCGGCAGCGGGCGCCCAAAGTCGCGCTCATATACGATCGGATATGCTGGGCCGACGATGGACGTCCCCGCCGTGCTCCGCGCCGCGCGCCGCGAGGCCGGCCTCAGCCAGGCGGCGCTGGCCGCCCGCGCCGGGACCTCGCAGGCCGCCATCTCGGCCTACGAGAGCGGGGCGAAGAGCCCGTCCCCGGCCGTGCTCGACCGGATCCTGCGGGCCACCGGACGCCGCCTCGCGGTGACGGGCGCCGGGGATGGCCCTTCGCGGGCCGAGCAGCTCGAGCTCGCCCGCAAGCTCTCCGATGTGCTCTCCCTCGCCGAGGCGCTCCCGTCCCGGCACTCGCCCGAGCTGAGCTACCCGCCGCTCAGCGGGCGCACCCGACCGCAATGAGGCTCGAGGCGCGGCTCGTGGCGCTGCATGAGGCCCTCGCGCACGCCGGCCTGCCGTACGCGTTCGGCGGCGCCATCGCGCTGGCCTACCACACGCTCGATCCCCGGGGCACGAACGACATCGACGTCAACGTGTTCGTCCCGGCGGCCGCCGCCGGGACGGTGCTCGCCGCGCTCCCGCCGGGAGTGCGGCGCCCGCCCGCCGTCGCGGCCGCGCTCGCCCGCGACGGCCAAGCGCGCCTGTGGTGGGAGGAGACGCCGGTCGACCTCTTCCTCGACAACCTGCCGATCCACGCCGAGGCCGCGGCTCACCGGCGATGCGTTCCGTTCGCCGGAACCGAGATCTCGGTGCTCAGCCCGGTCGAGCTCGCCGTCTTCAAGGCGATGTTCGACCGCACGAGGGACTGGGCCGACATCGAGGCGATGTTCGGCGCCTGCTCCCTCGACCCGGCCGACGCCCACGCCGCGCTGGGCGCGCTCCTCCCGCCCGCGGACCCGCGGTTCGCCCGGCTCGACGAGGCCGCGCGCCGCGCGCGGGATACATCCGGCGCCTGACCGGATACACCTCGGCTACGCGGAGAGGGCCGAGAGGCGTAGTGTCCCGGCCGGGAGCCAGAGAGGGAGACGCATGGCCGAGGCCACGACGGAGCAACGGGAAGAGCACGAGACCGGCAAGCACAAGGAGCCGGACAAGTCGCCGCGCGCCGCGAACCGCGACGTGGTGGCGAAGCCCGCCGAGCTCTCGAACTACGAGATCGTCAAGCACTACTTCACCGCCGCCGCCGACCGCCTGGACCTGCCCGACGACCTGCGGGCGGTGCTCCTCTCCTCCTACCGCGAGGTCCAGGTGCAGATCCCGATCCGGCTGCAGGACGGGAAGATCCACGTCTACTCCGGCTTTCGCGTGCAGCACAACGCCGCGCGCGGGCCCTACAAGGGAGGGGTGCGCTACCACCCCGAGGTCAACCTCGACGAGGTGCGCGCGCTGGCCTCGCTCATGACGTGGAAGACCGCGATCGTCAACATCCCCTTCGGGGGGGCCAAGGGCGGGATCAACCTCCCGGTCGACGAGCTGACCGAGGCCGAGCTGCAGCAGATCACGCGCTCCTTCATCTCCAAGATCGACAAGGTCCTCGGGCCCACGCGGGACATCCCGGCGCCGGACGTCAACACGAACGCCCAGGTGATGGCGTGGATGATGGACGAGTACGGAAAGCTCCACGGCCACACGCCCGCGATCGTCACGGGCAAGCCGATCTCGCTCGAGGGCTCCTTCGGCCGCGAGGCGGCGACCGGCCGCGGGCTCATCTACATGTTCCGCGAGGCCGCGCGCGAGCTCGACATGCGCGCCGACGAGACGACGTTCGTGGTGCAGGGCTTCGGGAACGTCGGCTCGTGGGCGGCGCGGATCCTGCAGGACCTCGGGGGGACGATGGTCGGCGTGCAGGACGTCCGCGGCTGCCTCGTCTCGGCCGACGGGATCGACGCCCACGCGCTGGCCGAGCATCTGCGCGAGGGCGGGCAGATCGACGACTTCGGCGGGGAGGGCTGCGAGCCCGCGTCGATCGAGGAGCTGCTCGGCGTCGAGTGCGACGTGTTCATCCCCGCCGCCCTCGGCGGGATGATCCACGCCGACAACGCCCACCTGCTCAAGTGCAGGATCCTGCTCGAAGGCGCGAACTCCCCGACGACGCCCAAGGCGGACGAGATCCTCAACGACAACGGTGTCCTCGTCATCCCCGACGTCATGGCCAACGCCGGCGGTGTCGTCGTCTCCTACTTCGAGTGGGTGCAGAACCTCCAGCACTTCCGCTGGGACGAGCGGGAGGTCAACGACAAGCTCGGGACGATCATGCGCCGCGCCTACCGCGAGGTCCGCGCCCGCTGTGGGGAGGACGACAGCGTGCCGCCCCGCGTCGCCGCCTACGAGCTGGGGATCGAGCGCGTCGTCGAGGCGGCGCGTACGCGCGGGTACATCTAACCGGGGTAGTACTGGGGCCGTCGTAACCGGTCGTGCCGTAACGCGGTCCCCGGTCGCTTCCTACCGGGCGGACTCAGTACCGCTCGATGCCGCAGAGCGGCAGGCCCTCGGGTCGGGCGACCGCCGAGCTGGCCTAGTGAGCAAGCCTGGCGACTAATGCGTGCTGCTGCGTGGGAAAGAGCAGCCGTGTTATGCCGACCCCGGCGCACTCCTCCCGCGCGTGGCAGGAAGAGACGCCGCGACGGCGTCTCCTACGAGCTGAACTGGAGGACCGTGTCGCCCTCGGTGATCGCGGGCGGGTTGACTGTCGCGCTGACGTTCTCCTTGACAA
>JBBQAA010000064.1:0-14085 GCA_038276395.1 Solirubrobacterales bacterium
ACGCGCGGGGGCGTGAGCGGCCAGGGCAGCGCGCGCTCCTCGACGATGAGGTAGTCGTTGCCGAGGGCCTGCCACTTCTCGAAGTCCACGGGCAGAGAAGCTAGGGCGCGTCCCCGGCCGACGCTCATCTAGAGCGCAAGCCGGCCGAGGAGCTCCTGGGCGACGTCGTCCGCGCTCCGCTCGGTGACGTCGACGAGGTGGACGCCCGGCAGCTTCCGCATCCACGTGATCTGCCGGCGCGCGTAGTTGCGGGTGCGTCGCTTCATCCCCTCGACGTCGCCGCGCAGGAGCTCCGCGAAGCCGAGCGCCTGCCGCGCGGTCTCCGAGGCGCCCGCGGCGTGGCCCGCGCGCACCTCCGCCTCCGCCCCCGCTGCGAGCATCGAGTCGACGCGCGCGCCGATCGCCGCGTACAGCGCCTCGCGCTCCATGACGAGCCCGACGAGCAGCGTCGGGTGCCGGGTCTCCGAGGTCCAGAGCTGGTTCGGCCCCTCGGGGAGCGCGAGCTCGCCGGCCGCGTGGAGCTCGAGGTAGCGCACGATCCGCCGGACGTCGCGCGGATCCGCCCGCGCGGCGGCCCACGGCGCCACCGCCCGGAGCTCGGCGTGCAGGGCGGCCGGGCCCTCGGCCGCCACCCGGCGCTCGAGCCGCTCGCGGACCCCCTCGGGCGGCGGCGGGCGCAGCGCGAGCTCGGCCAGCGCCGCGCGCAGGTAGAGGCCGGTGCCGCCGACGACGAGCGGGCGGCGCCCGGAGGCCAGCGCGGAGTCGATCTCGGCGTGGGCGAGCTTGGCGTACTGCCCGGCCGAGAACGTCGCGTCGACGGGCAGGAACGACACGAGCCGGTGCTCGAGCTCCGCCCGCACGGCGCGCGGTGCCACGCCGGTGAGGACCTCGAGCCCAGCGTAGATCTGCAGCGCGTCGGCCGAGACGGCCACGGGATCCTCGCCGCGAAAGCGCAGCCAGCGCGCGAGCGCCGCCGCGACCGCGGTCTTCCCGACGCCCGTGGGACCGAAGATCGCCACGAGCGGGAGCGGCCCGGGCGCGGGGGCGCCACGGTGGGCCGGCGATGCTCGCGTCCCGGGCGTGGCGAGGGACGGTCTCGGGCCGACGGGCACCTCGCCAGTATCGTCGGAGACGGATGGGCGTGCGCATCGGCACCGGCCTCTCGAGCGCTGCGGACCCGCAGGCGGCGGCGCTCGACGCGGCCCTCGAGGCGGCAGTGGCGCTCGGCGACGCCCCGGCCGACGTCGCCGTCGTCTTCGCGTCGGGCGCCCATCTCGCCGCCCCGCTGGACACCGCGCTCACGGTCCAGGAGGCGCTCGACCCCGCGGCGCTCGTCGGCTGTGGCGCGGGCGGCATCCTCGGCGCCGGGCGCGAGATCGAGCAGGGCACGGCGGTCGCGGTGTGGGCGGCCGCGCTCGACGGCGGCGTGGCCACACCGTTCCACGCCCGGGTCCGGTCGCTCGACGACGGCCTGGCCGTCTGCGGCTTTCCCGAGCTCGAGGGGGCGGCCGGGGCGATCCTGCTCCCCGACCCGGGCTCCTTCCCCACCGACCTGCTGTTGCGCGAGCTCGCGGCGCGCTCACCCGTTCCCGTCCTCGGCGGCGTGGCCAGCGGGCGGGGAGCCGACGGGGAGGCCGTCCTCTTCCACGAGGACGAGATCCTCACCGAGGGGGCCGTCGGGCTTCGCCTCGACGACGTCGAGCTGCTGCCCTGCGTCTCGCAGGGCGCGCGTCCGCTCGGCCCCGAGCTGACCGTGACGGGCACGGATGGCGCCCTCATCTCCGAGCTCGCGGGACGGCCCGCCCTGCGCGCGCTCCAGGAGACCGTCGAGGGGCTCTCGGAGCGCGAGCGGGACCTCCTGGCCGGTGGCGTGCTCGTGGGCCTGGTCGTCGAGCAAGGCAAGCCCGAGTACGTCCAGGGAGATTTCCTCGTCCGCGGGATCGTCGACGTCGATCGCGAGACCGGCGCCATCGCCCTCGGCCACCCCGTGAAGGAGGGCCAGATCGTGCGCCTCCACGCCCGCGACGCCCGCTCCGCCGACCGCGACCTGCGCGACGCGCTCGCGCTGCGGCGCCAGGCGCTCGGCGGCCAATCGCCGGCGGGGGCGCTCGTCTTCTCCTGCAACGGGCGCGGGCGCGGGATGTTCGGCGTCTCCGACCACGACGCCGCGGTCGTCGCCGACGAGCTGGCGGGCGCTCCCACGGCGGGCTTCTTCGCCGCGGGGGAGATCGGCCCCGTCGGCGGCGAGAGCTTCCTGCACGCCTTCACGGCGACGGTGGCGATCTTCCCGTAGCTTCCTCTCCCGTGAGCGCCGAGGGCGATCTCCTCCGGGGCGGGACGGCCCTCGTCACGGGCGCGACCGGGGGGCTCGGTCAGGCCATCGCCCGAGCGCTCGCCGAGCGGGGCGCGACCGTCCTGCTCACCGGCCGACGCGCCGACGTGCTCAGGCCGCTCGCCGCCGAGCTCGGCGGCCGCGCGCTCGTGGTCGACCTGGCCGAGCGTGGCGAGGCCGAGCGCCTCGCCACGGAGGCGGCCGGCGTGGACATCCTCGTCAACAACGCGGCGCTGCCCGCCAGCGGCCCGGTCGAGGACTTCGAGCAGGAGCAGATCGACCGGGCCCTTGAGGTCAACCTGCGCGCGCCGATCGCGCTCGCCCGCGCGCTCGCCCCCGGGATGCGCGAGCGCGGGCGCGGGCACATCGTCTTCATCTCCTCGCTCTCCGGCCGCGCCGCGGCGGGCGGCACGGCGCTCTACTCGGCCACGAAGTTCGGCCTGCGCGGCTTCGCGCTCGGCCTGCGCGAGGATCTCCGCGCCCACGGCGTCGGGGTCTCCGTCGTGCTGCCCGGCTTCATCGCCGAGGCGGGCATGTTCGCCGAGTCCGAGATCGAGCTCCCTCGGGGCGTCGGCACGCGCCGCCCCGAGGACGTCGGCCGCGCCGTACTCGACGCGATCGAGCGCAACCGGGCCGAGGTCGACGTCGCACCGCTCGGGCTGCGGCTTGGCGCGACGTTCGCCGCGCTCGCCCCCGACGCGGCCGCCGCCGTCTCCCGCCGCCTGGGCTCGGACCGGATCAGCGCCCAGATGGGCGAGCGCCAGCGCGAGAAGCGCTAGGCGTCCGCCCGCGGGCGCGGTCCGCGCTCAGCTACCGGGGTGCGTGACCTCGCGTGGCCGCCTCGTAGTCGTCGGTCGTCGGCTCCCCGCCGGCCGGGGTGAAGCGGGCGACGGCGGCGAGGATCTCGTCGGCGAGCCGCCGGCCGTCGCGCGGGCGCTCGGGCGTCGCCGTGATCTGCAGCACGACCTCGTCGCCGTCCACCTCCTCGAGCGCGATGTGCGGCGGCTGGCGGAGGGCCACCCCGATCCCCTCGTCGAGCGCGCGCTGCAGCTCGCTCGGACGCGTGCCCCCGGGCAGGCGCGCCTTGAGGTCGACCGCGTCCGGCTCCTTGATCGGGATGATCGCCGCCGAGAGCGCGATCGAGTTCGGGACCATGATCCGGTCCGCGCCCGAGGCGAGCGTGAGGTAGAGCAGCCCGAGGGAGGACACGACCCCCTCGACGTTCCCGCCCACGGCGCCCGCCTGCAGGCGCACGCGATCCCCGACCCGGAAGGGCCGAGCGCTCAGGAGCACCGTGCCCGCGATGACGTTCCCGAGCGTCTGCTGGGCCGCGAGGCCGAAGATGACCGCGGTGAACGCACCGCCCACGGCCAGGGTCTGGGGCTTGATGCCGGCGATGCGCAGCGCGACGAGGAGCGTCAGGCCGATCGTGAAGAGCCGGATGAGAAAGCCCGTCGTCCCCGCCGTGGCCGGGTCCATGCGGCGGAACAGCGTCGGGCCGAGGGCCTGGCCGACCGCCCGCGCGAAGGCCCAGCCGAGCGCGAGCAGCACGACCACGGTCCCGATGCGCACGGGCATCTCCACCGAGCCGCCGAACAGCCGGTGGCGGTAGTGGTAGGCAAGCAGCACGCCGACGAGCAGCGGCAGGAGGACGATCGCCTGCCGGCGCGCGCGGCTGGCGGCCTGGGCGGTGAGCTGGCGGCCGAGGCCGACCTGCTCCCAGGCGTGGCTCTGGGTCTGGAACATGCGGTCGAACGCCTTCTCGCGCCGGCGACCACGGAACAGCGGTGACATGGCCTTGACCGTAGTGCACGACCCTTCACGACCCCTGAGCCCACAACGGCTCCTGCACCGGCAGCGGCGGTGGGGGCTCCGGCCGCTCGGTGGCCCCCCGCGCGCGCGAGGACCCCGGCCGCGCAAAGGGCCCGAACCGCGTGCCCTCGCCGCGGGCGAGCGCGCCGAGGCGCCGGCGCTCGGGGTCGGGCAGGTAGGCACGGCGGGCGTAGAGCGCCTCGTAGCGCGGCACGAGGTCCGGCCGGGCCTCCCGCAGCCAGTCCATGAACACGCGGCGCGTGGCGCCGCGCAGGTGCAGCCCGACGCCGCCCACCGACGTCGCGCCCGCCTCGCTCGCCGCCGCGAGGATCGCCTCGACCTGCGCCGGGTCGTCGTTGATCCCCGGCATGAGCGGCGCGATGAGGATCCCCGTGGGCACCCCGGCGCGGTTCAGCTCGCCCACCGCCTCGAGCCGGGCCCGCGGGTGCGGTGTGTGCGGCTCGCTCGCCCGCCACGCCTTCTCGGTGAGCGTGGGCACGGAGAGGCAGGCGGTGAAGTCGGTTCGCTCGACGAGCCTGCGGAAGAGCGGCAGGTCGCGCAGCAGCAGCGGCGACTTGGTGAGGACCGAGCAGGGGTTGCGCGCGTCGGCCAGCGCCTCCCAGATGCCGGGCATGAGCCGGTAGCGGCCCTCCACCCACTGGTAGGGGTCGGTGTTAGTCCCGAGCGCCACGTGCTCGCGGCCCCACGCGGGCCGGCCGAGCTCGGTGCGCACGAGCTCCGGCGCGTTGACCTTGACGACGATCTCGCGCTCGAAGTCGCGGCCCGCGCCGAAGCCGAGGTACTCGTGGGTCGGCCGCGCGAAGCAGTTGTGGGCGAGGACGCCGCGGGCGACGAAGTCCCCGGTCCCCGTGGTGATGTCGTAGAGGCGGAGCTGACCGCCCACGGCGCGCACCGAGGTGACCTCCGCCTCGCCGCCCTCCGGCCTCAGCAGCCGCGTGCCCGCCCCGACGCGCGCGACCTTCCGCCACCCCTGCGGCGTGAGCAGCCGGTGCTCGGCGCTGGCCGTGAGCTCCGGGCCGCCCACGAGCGCGACCCGGTAGGCGGGCTTCACGCTCGACCAGTGGGCGAGCACGTCGGTGATCACGGGCGCGCGGCCCGCGGTGCCGATCACCCGGTCCCCCACCGCGATCCGGGCCAGCGGGCGCTCTGACCCGTCCGCCATCCGGACCGGGGTCTCCCCGCCGAGGCAGTAGGCGCACGCGTGGGTGCAGCCGCGGTAGGGGTTGATGGTCCACCGGAACGGGACCGCCGAGGACTCCGGCACCCGGTTCAGCGCCGACCGGGCCCGGACCTCGTAGAAGCGGATGCCCATCGCCTCGGGCACGTCGAAGTGGCGGACGACCGCGTCCCGGTAGCCCGGCAGGGGCGCGGGGAGCCCCGCGGCGGAATCCGGCATGAGGTTCGACCAGCGCACGAACACATGTTCGCACCGCGGCCGGACGGATAGGACGTCAGCCTGCGCGCGCGAGCAGCACCTCGGCCCCGAGCAGCGTCTGTGAGGTCGCTCGCTCGACGCGCACGTGCGCGAACTCGCCGGGCGCGGCCACCCCCTCGAAGTTCACGGCCTTGCCGTGGCGCGAGCGGCCGCGCAGGCGCGCCGGATCGGTACGCGAGGGACCCTCGACGAGCACCTCGAGCTCGCGGCCGACGAACCGCTGCGCGCGCTCCGCGGCCCGGCGCTGGACGACGGCGACGAGCCGCTCCATCCGCTCGATCTTCACCTCGTGGGGGACGGAGTCCTCGAGCGCCGCCGCCTCGGTCCCTCGCCGCGGGGAGAAGACGAAGGTGAACGCCCCGTCGTAGCCGACCTCCTCGCACAGGGAGAGCGTGGCCGTGAAGTCCTCCTCGGTCTCGCCGGGGAACCCGACGATCACGTCGGTCGTCAGCGCGCAGTCCGGCACATGCTCGCGGATCAGCGCGACACGGTCGAGGTAGCGCCCGCGATCGTAGGTGCGCCGCATGGCCTTGAGGATCCGCGAGGAGCCGGACTGGAGGGGAAGGTGGATGTGCTCGCAGACCGCTCCGAGCTCGGAGTGGGCGCGGATGACGTCCTCGCGCATGTCCTTCGGGTGCGGGCTGGTGTAGCGGATGCGGTCGATGCCGGGGATCGCGTCGACGGCACGCAGGAGCTCGGCGAAGGAGACCCGAGCCGGGCGCAGATCGCGCCCGTAGGCGTTCACGTTCTGCCCGAGCAGTGTTACCTCGCGCACGCCGTCGGCGGCCAGGCCCTCGATCTCGCCCACGAGCTCTGCGAGCGGACGGGAGACCTCCCGGCCGCGCGTCGAGGGAACGATGCAGTAGGAGCAGTTGCAGTTGCAGCCCACGGAGATCTGCACCCAGGCCTGGAAGTCCCGCGCGCGCTTGGCCGGCAGGTGGCCGGTGAAGCCCTCGAACTCGAAGTAGCCCTGGGCGGTCAGGGAGTCCGAGGTGAGGAACTCGGCCAGCCGGTGGACCTGCCCCGGGCCGAAGGCGACGTCGACCCACGGGAAGCGGCGGAAGACCTCCTCCTTGACCGACTGCGCCCAGCAGCCCCCGACCCCGACGACGCGCTCCGGATCCTCGCGCTTGAGCTTCCGCGCCTCGCCGAGGTGGGCGACGAAGCGCTCGTCGGCCTTCTCCCGGATCGAGCAGGTGTTGAAAAGGATGAGGTCCGCCTCCTCCCGCGCCTGAGCCTCCGCGTAGCCGAGCGACTCGAGCATTCCCTTCATCCGCTCGGAGTCGTGCTCGTTCATCTGGCACCCGAAGGTGGTCACGTGGTAGCGCTTCACGACGCCGCGGACGTTAGCTTGGTGAGATGCGCCGAACCCTCCGGCTCCTGCTCGCCACGACGGCCGTGGCCGGGCTCGCTCCGGCCAGCGCCGCCCACGCCGGTCCGACCTCCCCGACGACAGCCGCGGTATCGATGGGGGACTCCTACATCTCCGGCGAGGCCGGCCGCTGGGCGGGGAACTCGATCAGCCCGGCCCCCGGGAACGACGGGACCGATCGCGCCTGCCTCCCGGCCGGCAGCCCCGTCTGCCAGGTCGATCTGAGCAAGGTCTACATCGACGGGAGCACCAACGGCTGCCACCGCTCGGACGTCTCCGAGCTGCTCACCGCCAGGCTCCCGGTCGCGCGCCGCTTCAACATCGCCTGCTCCGGGGCGGTGTCCCAGAACCTCCTGCGCGCCTCCACCGGCGGCGAGGGCCAGAACGGCGAGGCGGCGCAGGGAGACCAGCTCGGGCCGATCGCCAAGGCCAACGACGTGAAGCTGATCTTCGTCTCGATCGGCGGCAACGACTTCGGCTTCGCCTCGATCGTGGCCACGTGCTTCACGAACTACGCGGCGATGCGCGGGCCCTGCGAGCCCGAGGAGCAGGCCAAGGTCGCCGCCGCCTCGCCCATGGTCGCGGCCAAGGTCGCGGCCGCGCTCACGGACATCCGCGCGGTCATGACCGCCGCGGGCTACCGGAACTCCGACTACCGCCTCGTCGTGCAGACCTACCCCTCGGTCGCGCCGCGCGGCTCCGAGGGGCGCTACCCGGGACCGGAGCGCTCGGCCCACGGCTGCCCCTTCTACGACTCCGACGGGACCTGGGCCCGTGACCGCGCGGTCCTCGAGATCGGCGACGCGGTCAAGGCCGCCGCCCGGCAGAGCCACGCCGAGGTGCTCGATCTCGCCAACGCCTTCCAGGGACATGAGTTCTGCTCGAAGTTCGACCGACAGGCCACGCCGACCGACCACCCGAACGCCGCGCACTCCGAGTGGGGGCGGATAATCACGCTCACGCAGGGGATGATCCAGGAGCTGTTCCATCCGAACGCCTACGGGCAGATGGCGCTCGGCACCTGTCTGACGGGCGTGGCCGCCGCCGAGCCGGGCGACTTCACCTGCACCGGCACCGCCGGGATCGCCCCCGGGTCGGTCTCCGTCGCCCGCACCGGGCTCGGCGCGGTCGTGCCACCGATCACGCCCGCGCCTCCGCGGCTGACCGTACGCGCGACGAGGCTCACGCTCGCGCGCGGCGGCCGGACGTGCGTGCGGTTCTCCGTCACCTCTTCGGGGAGGGCGGTCAGGGGAGCCCCGGTCTCCTTCGCCGGCCGCACGGCGCGCACCGGCGGCTCGGGCAGCGCCACGCTCTGCGCGCGGCTGGCCGTCGCTCGCCTCCTCGCTATCGCCCGCCGGACGGGGTCCACGGCGGCGAGGACATCCGTGACGATCCGCCCGCTCCGCCTCGCGCTCGCGCGGCGAAAGGCCTACGGGAGACTCACCTGCGCGAGCTTCCGCGCGAGCACCGCGCGAGGGCGCGCGGTGAGCGGAGCCCTCGTCAGCTTCGCCGGGCGCCCCCTGCGCACCGATCGGCGCGGCCGGGTGACGGCGTGCGCGCGGCTCGCCCCGGGCCTCCGCACGACCACCGCGCGGCGCGCCGGCTACGGCTTCGCGACGGCGCGGTTCCGGGTCGGGGCGCCGCGGCGCGTGGCGATCTTCCGCGGGCGCGGCTGAGGGGACCACTCAGGCCTGGGGCAGTGCAGCGACCCGCGCGACCCAGGCGCGGGTGAGCGCTCCCGGCGCCAGCCCCGCGACCAGGGCGGCATGGAAGGGGTCATCGTCGCCGGGCGGGATGCCCTCGGCGGGCAGGCGCAGGAAGGGGAACGCGGTCACGTCGGCGAGCGTGGGGGCGTCGCCGAAGAGGAACGGGCGACCGGTCAGCAGGCGTTCGAAGCGCTCGGCGGAGCGCGCCAGCTCGGCCTGGAGCCCGCGCGGCGGGTCGGACTCGTCGGTCAGGCGGTTCGGTGCGAGCTTCCAGACGCGGTTGAACCAGTCGCAGAAGACGGCGATCTCCTCCCGTCGCGCCGGATCTGACGGGAGCAGCGGGGGATCGGGGAAGGTCGCCTCGATCCACGCCAGGATCGCCGGCGAGTCGGCGATCACGCGGCCCCCGGCTTCGAGCACGGGCACGAGCTCTTGGCCCGAGAGGGCCCGAATCGCGCTCCGGTCCTCCCGGGCGTGATCGACCCACTCCGTCTCGACGGACTTCAGCCCGAGCGCGAGGGCGATCCGCTCGACGTTCGTGGAGAACCGGATCCGGTGGACGCGGAGCGCCGGAGCGCTCACTTCGCGTACTCGACCGCCCGCGACTCGCGGATGACGGTCACCTTGATCTGGCCCGGGTACTCGAGCTCCTTCTCGATCTCCCGGGCGAGCTCGTGGGAGAGAAGGACGGCGCCGTCGTCGTCGAGCGCGCCCGGCTCGACCATGACGCGGATCTCCCGCCCCGCCTGCATCGCGTAGACCTTGTCGACGCCGGGGTGGCGGGCGGCGAGCGTCTCGAGCTCGCGCAGGCGCTTGACGTAGGACTCGAGCGACTCGCCGCGGGCGCCGGGCCGCGCACCCGAGAGCGTGTCGGCGGCCTGCACGATCACCGCCTCGACGGTCTGGGGCTCGACCTCGTTGTGGTGGGCCTCCATCGCGTGGGCCACGGCCTCAGGCTCACCGTGGCGGCGGGCGAGATCCCCGCCCACGAGCGCGTGCGGACCCTCGACCTCGTGGGAGACCGCCTTGCCGATGTCGTGCAGGAGCGCGGCGCGGCGGGCCGTCTTCGGGCTGGCGCCGAGCTCGTGGGCCATGATCGTCGCGATGCGCGCGCACTCCACGGAGTGGGCGAGGACGTTCTGGCCGTAGCTCGTGCGAAAGCGGAGGCGGCCGAGGTACTTGGTCAGCTCGGGGTCGAGCCCCTGGACGTCGGCGTCGAGGACCGCCTTCTCCCCGAGCTCCGTGAGATGCTCGTCGAGGTCAGACTTGGCCTGGAAGAACGTCTCCTCGATCCGCGCCGGGTGGATCCGCCCGTCGGCCAGCAGGCGCTCGAGGGTCATGCGCGCGACCTCCCGGCGCACGCCGTCGAAGCCCGAGAGCACGACGGCGTTCGGAGTGTCGTCGATGATGAAGTCGACCCCGGTGAGGTTCTCCAGCGCGCGGATGTTGCGGCCCTCGCGCCCGATGATCCGCCCCTTCATGTCGTCGGAGGAGAGCTGGACCACCGTCACCGTCGTCTCCGCCGCGTGGCCCGCGGCGATGCGCTGCATGCACACCGAGAGGATGTTCCGCACGCGGCGATCGGCCTCGCGCTTGGTCTCCTGCTCGATCTGGCGGATCGTGCGGGCGGCGTCGTGGCGAGCCTGGTCGGCGATGTCCTTGAGCAGGATCTGCTTGGCCTGCGCGGCCGAGAGCCCGGCCACCCGCTCGAGCTCCTCGGTGCGCGCGCGCTCGCGCTCCTCGAGCGTGGCGCGGGCGGCGGCGAGGTCGCGCTCGGCCTGCGCCAGCCGTGCCTCCCGGTCGGCCAGGAGATCGGGCGGCGCGGCGCCGTTGGTCGTCGCGGGCGGCGTGCCGAGCGGGCGCGGCGCCGGCGCCGGCGGTCGAGCCGAGCGCCGCGTGGCCAGAGCGGCGGCGGCGATGAGGCCGACGGCGACGAGAGCCGCCGCGATCACGATGTACATGTGGGTCCTTCCCTCTCCGTGCCAGGCGTGGCCCTGCGGGCCAAGTCCCGGGTTCAGTCCTGGGTATGCAGCGTCGAACCGGCCGCGTCAGACGACGCGGCCCGGAGGGTCAGGCGTGGATCGAGCGGGGCGTATCTCCGGGCGTGGTTACGGGTGAGAAGTCGGGGTTTGCGGGAGTTTTGTCGGGTTCGTCGGGCCCTGGCGGGCCGGTCGTTCGCTGCCGGGAAGCGTAGTGCCGTGAGCGGGCCCTGGCAAGCGGCTCGGCGAGCACGGTCGAGGCGCTCCTCCTCGTCACGCGTCCCGAACTCGCCGGAGGTCCGGCGACGCGAGAGCCGCCGGCCTCGGGTGGGCTGCATTTCTGCCCGTTACGTCGCGGATTGCGGCCCTCCTGCGCCTGCCCCGGCACTACGCTGGGCCCATGAGGCGACTCGCTGCGCCCGTGCTCGCCGTGCTCGCCGTGCTCGCCGGGGGCGCGCTCTGGCCGGGGGCCCCAGCGCTTGCCGCTCACACGAGACCGGTGCTCCGCCCGTGCGCAGGTGAGCCGATCGCCTTGTGCGGCTCGGTCCGCGTCCGCTGGGACCACCGGCGCCCGGCGCTGGGCTTCACCCACATCGCGTTCAAGCTCTACCGTCACACCGACCATTCGCGGCCGGCGCTCGGCACCCTGGTGGCGTTGGACGGCGGGCCCGGCGGTGCGTCGACCAGGAACGCGGCGTTCCCCGTCTACTACGCCTTCACCTCGGTGCTACGCCGGCGCGACCTGCTGCTCGTGGATCAGCGCGGGACAGGCGATTCGGAGGCGATCGACTGCCCGGCGCTGCAGCAGACGCCGGCGCAGGTGCTCCCGACACGGGGCGGTCGCGCCGCGGTACGCGCCTGCGCCCGGCGGCTCGGGAGGCACGCCAACCTGTACGGCAGTGCCGTCGCCGCCGAGGACCTCGACGCGGTGCGTGCGGCTCTCGGCATCCGACGAATCGATCTCTATGGGGTGTCCTACGGGACCTTCTTGGCGCAGGCCTACGCCGTTCGCCATCCCGGACGGTTGCGCAGCCTGATCCTGGACTCCGCCTATCCAGCCCGCGGGATGGATCCGTGGGAGCGGGACAACGCCCGCGCGCTCCGCCTCGGCCTCGAGCGGGTGTGCCGCCGCGACGCGGCGTGCCGCGCCGCGCACCGCGACCCAGTCGCCGACGTGGCGCGCGCCGCGGCTCGGCTTCGCCGCCGGCCGGTGCTCGGCCGGGTCAAGGGAGCGGATGGCCTCGTGCGGCTCGTGCGGATCGGTGCTCCCGAGCTGGCCGGGCTCGGCTACGACGCGGGCGGCTTTACGCCTCCGAAGCTCTACGAGAACCTGGCCGCGGTCAGCCGCGCGCTCCTCGCCGGTAACCCGCAGCCGTTGCTTCAGCTCTACGCGGACAACCTCGCCGAGCCTGACCCGGCACGCAACGAGTCAAACGGCCTCTACGCCGCGGTCACCTGTCACGACTACCCGCTCCCGTTCGATCGCTTCGCGCCGGTCAGGACCCGCCGCGCCGAGCTCGCCCGGGCCCGCGCCCGGCTCCCGCGGGATGCGTTCGCCCCGTTCTCGGTGGCGGACTGGCTCTCCGCGCCCATCGAGCCCGCCAACTACACGACGTGCACCGAGTGGCCCTCGCCGCCCCGGTCCGACCCGCCGATCCCGCCCGGGGCCCGGTTCCCCCGCGTGCCGACGCTCATCCTCGCGGGCGACCTCGACACCTCAACCGCGCTCGGGACCGCCCGCACCCTCGCGCGCTCCTTTCCCCATGTGCGCTTCGTGACCTTCCGCAACCGCGGCCACGTCCTGCTCGCCACGCCGTGCGGGCAGCAGCTCGTCGCTCGCTTCGTGGCTCGGCTCGACCCCGGCCACACGCGATGCGCCGCGCGCCAGCCGCCGCTCCGACCTGCCCAAGCAGCCGCGCCGTGATGCTCCTGCGCGCCGCTTGTCGCGGTTGGCGGGAGCCCGGCGAGAGCAACGTTCGTCTTTCAGTTATTCGTTCCGGTCACAGC
Organism: Solirubrobacterales bacterium; assembly: GCA_038276395.1. Taxonomy (GTDB): domain Bacteria; phylum Actinomycetota; class Thermoleophilia; order Solirubrobacterales; family Solirubrobacteraceae; genus JBBQAA01. The sequence continues at coordinate 12,665 of JBBQAA010000064.1, forward strand.
TTCCGATGGGGGGTGGATCAGAGCAGGAGCCGTCCGGGCTAGAGCACCTCGCCGCCGCGGCGGTGGCGGCGCACCGCCTCCCCCGCGAGCTCGGGCTCGTAGCCCTTGCGCACGAGGACGCCGAAGGCGCGCTGCTCGCTGCGCGGATCGGCGAGCGGCGCGGGGAAGCGGCGGGCGAGCAGGGCGAGCGCGGCTTCCATCTCCGTGCCGGGCTCGTCGTCTGCGAGCGTGCCCTCGACGATCTCCCGCGCGACCCCGCAAGCGGTCAGGCGGCGCTCGATGCGCTCGCGGCCCCAGCCGTCGAGGCGGCGGCGGTCCTCGACGAAGAGCTCGGCGAAGCGCGCGTCGTCGAGGTAGCCCATCTCCCCCAGGCGCTCGACCGCGGCGGCGATCGTGTCCGGCTCAACCCGCTTGGCCTCGAGGTAGCGCCGTACCTCGAGCACCGTGCGATCGCGCCGGCCGAGCTGGCGGAGGGCGAGATCGAGCGCCTGCTGGAGTCGAGTCTCGGGGTCGAGCAGCCCGGCCCGGCTCACGCGGCCCGGGTGTCGTGGGCGGTCACGGATCCCGGCTCGGCCAGGCCGTCCGGGCTGGCCAGGCCGTCCGGGCCGAGCGGCGCGCTGTCGTGCTCGATCGGCTGGACGAGCTCGCCGGTCAGCCCGAGCGCCGCGTAGATCTTGTCGGAGATCTCCTTGGCGGTGTCGGGGTGCTCCTCGAGGAACGCCTTGGCGTTGCCGCGGCCCTGGCCGAGCCGCTCGTCCCCGTAGGAGAAGAACGAGCCGGACTTCGTGACCACGTCGTGCTCGATGCCGAGGTCGATCAGGCAGCCCTCGGTGGAGATGCCCTTGCCGAACTCGATGTCGAACTCCGCCTGGCGGAACGGCGCCGCGACCTTGTTCTTGACGACCTTGACCCGGACGCGGTTGCCGACGGCCTCGGTGCCGTCCTTGAGCGTCTCGATCCGGCGGATGTCGAGACGCTGGGAGGAGTAGAACTTCAGCGCGCGGCCGCCGGGCTGCGTTTCGGGGGATCCGAACATTACGCCCACCTTCTCGCGGATCTGGTTGACGAACACGCAGAGGGTCTGGGTGCGGTTGAGGTTGGCGGTCAGCTTGCGCATGGCCTGGCTCATCATCCGGGCCTGGACGCCGACCGTCTGGTCGCCCATCTGGCCCTCGAGCTCGGCGCGCGGGGTGAGCGCGGCCACGGAGTCGATGGCGACGACGTCGACCGCGCCCGAGCGGACGAGCATGTCGGCGACCTCGAGCGCCTGCTCGCCGTAGTCGGGCTGGGAGACGAGCAGCTCGTCGATGTCGACGCCGATCCGCTGGGCGTAGAGGGGATCCATCGCGTGCTCGGCGTCGATGAAGGCGCAGACGCCGCCGAGCTTCTGGGCCTCGGCGAGGATGTGGTAGACGAGCGTC
>JBBQAA010000065.1:0-13506 GCA_038276395.1 Solirubrobacterales bacterium
ACCTCCCGCCGCGGCCTGCTCATCCTGTCCGACAACTACTACCCCGGCTGGAAGGCCACCGTCGACGGCCGGGACACCCCCATCGTCCGCGCCGACTACCTCTTCCGCGGCGTCCCCCTCCCCCCCGGCACCCACACCGTCATGTTCCGCTACCAACCCCTCACCTGGCGGATCGGCTGGATCATCTCCCTCACCGCCCTCATCGCCCTGGTCACGACCGCCGCCCTCGGCTACCGACAACGACGCCGATGAGACACCGAGCAGCCACCTCCGTCTTCGTCGGCGGGCTGACGCTCATCGCGCTCGCGCTCCGGATCCGCGGCATGCGGGAGGGGCTCTACCAGGACGAGCTGATCTCGTTTCACGAGATCAGCGGCCGCAGCTTCGGGAGCATGCTCCACGCGGTGGCGCACGGAGCGGGTCATGGCTCTCCGGTCGAGAACACCCCGCCCCTATGGTTCATCCTCGCCTGGCTCTCAGCGAAGCTCGGCTCGGACACCGTGTGGATGCGGCTCCCGTCGGTCGTGGCCTCGACCCTGACCGTGCCGCTCGTCTACGTGATCGGCCGCCGGACGCTCGGCCGTCCCGCGGGCCTCGTGGCCGCCGCCATCATGGCGCTGTCGACCTTCGCGATCTTCTACGGCACGGAGGCCCGCGCCTACGCACTGCTGGCCGCGGTCGGGGCGCTCTCCTGCCTGCTCCTGCTCCGCGCCGTCCAGGCGCCCACCCCCCGCTCGTGGCTCTGGTACGGGGTCTCGGTCGCCGCGCTCCTCTACACCCAGTACATCGGCGTCGTGCTCCTGGCGATGCAGGCGGCCTGGGTCGTGCTCCTGGAGCACAGGCGGCTCAGGGGCTTCGCGCTCGCCCTCGCGGGCGCGGCGGTCGCGTTCATCCCGTGGGTGCCCGAGATCCACACCACCCCCGCCGACTTCGGCGCCCTGGCGCAGCTCATGGGCTTCAACCACTTCGACGCGCTTCGCCAGTGGGTGATCGGCTCGCCCGATGTGGCTCCCAAGGCGGTTCCCGGTCACGCGGCGCTCCTCCTGCTGGCGGTCTCGCTGGCACTCGGCCTGATCGCGCTGGCCTGGTCGCGACCGCGGGTCTCCCGGGCCGCCGTGCTCGTGGTCGGGCTCGCGGCCGTCACCCCGATCGCCTCCCTGGCCTACTCCTGGTTCGGAACCGACCTGTTCGCCTACCCGCGCAACATGATCGGCTCCCTCCCCTTCGTGGCGCTGGTCATCGGCGGCGTCGTCACGACGGCCGCCGCCGCCCTGGTCGCGGTCCCGCTCCTCCTCGCCGCGCTCGCGCTCGGCGCGGTCGCCGGGCAGCGCAGGGCCTACGGGCGGCCGAACTTCCCGGGGGCGGCCAGGGCGATCGAGCGGACGCTCAGGCCGGGCGAGCTTGTCGTGTACTACGGGGGCGGTCTCGACCCGTTCATCCTCAGCAACCACCTGACGCCCTACCTCCGGATTGTGAACCCGGCGGCGGGAGCGACTCCCGAGGTGCCGGACTCGCTCGGTCGCGCCCTGGCCAAGGCGCGCGGGAACGACGCCGTGGTGCTCGGCTTCCGCCTCCGGGCGCGACCGCTGCCCTTCCCGACCTCGGCGGGCGGCTGGAGGCTGCGAACGCGGCGCGACTTCGACGGGACCTCAAAGATCACGGTCGCTACCTACCGGCGGCGCAGCACCTCGTAGTCGCCGAAGCGGGCGACCGAGCGGTAGCGGGCGTCGAGGAAGCGCCCGAGGAGGTTCACGCCGCTCGAGCGACCTGCGCCGTCCGGCTCGGGCTGCTCGGCGACGGGATCGAGCCAGCGCACGACGAGCCGCGGGCGCGCGCGGGCAAGGGCCCGGATCATGTCCCGCTGCACCGGCGCCGTAGTGACGACGCCGGGCTGCATGACGTCGTAGCGCGTGGGGTTCGGGTGGCCGAGCAGCACGTAGAGGAGCGGGTCGCCCACCTTGACGAGGTCGTAGCGGGGCTGGGCGACGAAAAGCGGCGCGCCCGAAGCCACCCGGCGGTCGACGAAGGCGTGGAGGCGCTCGAGCGCCCGGGCGTCGGGCCAGGGGATGCGCACCCCGTCGGCCACCGGCAGATGTAGCGCCGCCAGCGGGGGCGTCGTGGCGAGCTGCACGCGCTTGCGGTCGAGCCCGTGCAGGGCGATCAGGCCGAGCACGGCGACGCACGCAAGCGCGGCCACCCGATGCCCCGCGGCGCGCTCCCCCGCGGCGGCGAGGACGAGCGCCACGGGCAGGAACACGGCCAGGGGAATCAGGTGGAACTCGTCGGCGCGCGCGAGCAGGTAGGCGACGCCGGCGAGGACGACCGGCGCTAGCGCCCAGACCCGCGCCGGGGCGCGGGCGCGCAGGGCGAGCGCCAGCCACAGCGCGGTCCCGGCCAGGAGGACGTAGGCGAAGTAGAAGTCGAAGAGCTCGCTCGGCTTCGACGAGGGTGGATGAGCCCCCGGCAGCGGCAGCCGCTGGAGCCCCTGCTGGTGGAGCCCGAAGCCGATGGTCTGATCCCAGAAGTCCCGCGGCGAGGCGAGGATCACCGGCGCGAGGAGCAGCCCGCCGACGAGCATGGCGGCGCCGGCCAGCCGGAAGGCCGCCCGTCGCCCCCCCGCGCCGAAGGCCGCGAGCATCGCCCCGAGGATGGTGGCGAGCCCCGCGTCCACGCGGTAGGCGAGCGCGAGGCCGGCGAGCGCCCCGGCGAGGCCCGGCCGCCGCCGGACGAGGAGCAGCGCCCCGAGCGAGAGCGCGATCGCCGGCGGGTTCGGGCTGGGGATGCTCGGGAAGGCCATGGCCCCCGCCACTCCGAGCCACGCGAGCAGCGCGAGCCCCTCAGGCGCGTCGCGCCGCGCGAGCCGGTAGGCAAGGACGCCGACCGTCGCGTCCAGCAGCACCCGCAGCACGCGCCAGGCGAGCAGCGAGGGCCCGAACAGCGCTTGGAGCCCGGCGATCGTGAAGTACTGCCCGGGCCCGTAGTTGGCGTAGAAGTCCCGGTAGGGGAGCTGGCCGTGCACGATGCGGTCGGCCGCCTGCAGGACGAGACCCTCGTCGTTCGGGTTCAACCCGTGGAGGATTGTGATGCCCGAGAGGAGCGCCCCGAGCACGAAGAGCACGCCGGCGGTGAGCCCGGGCCGGGCCCAGCCGGCGCCCGGGCCCGCGCGGACCCGGGCAGGCCCGGTCTCCCCTCCTCTGGCGGCCGTCGCGGACAGGCCGCGTAGCCTAGGCCCGCTCATGCCCAGGAGCTCCCGCCTCGCCCACGCGCTCGAGGGCGCCCGTCGGCGGGTGGCGCTTCTCGGGACCTCCCGCGCCGCCGCGGAGCCCCGCCGCGAGGTCGAGGAGGGCTTCCTCGCCCGGTGCCGGGCGCTCGCGACGCCGAGCGTGCTCGAGCTCGGGACGCTGCGCTCGCAGGCCGGCCGCTCGACCATGCACCGGGACTGGGTCCCGCACGCGGGGGAGTTCCTCGGCACCGACATCGAGGCGGGGCCGGACGTCGACATCGTGGCCGACCTCCACGCGCTCACCGCGACGACAGGCCCCGAGCGCTTCGACGTGATCATCTCGGCCTCGACCTTCGAGCACCTGAAGTACCCCCACGTCGCCGCCCACGAGCTGCTGCGGGCGCTCCGGGTCGGCGGCGTCCTCTTCGTCCAGACCCATCACACCTTTCCGCTGCACGGCTACCCGCAGGACTACTTCCGCTTCTCCCGCGAGGGCCTCGCGAGCCTGTTCGGAACACGCATGGGCTTTCGCGTGGCGGCCACGGGCTACGACTTCCCGGTCCTGCTGTCCTCCCGGCGCGTGGCCGACCTCCACCGCCACCCCGCGTTCCTCAACGTAACCCTGTGGGGGGAGAAGACCGGGCCGACGCCCGACGCCTATCTCCACGAACTGGAGTAGGTTCTGCCGGTGCCGACGCGCCTTCGCGCCGCCGCGGCCCGCCGCCCGACCGCGGCGGTCGCACTCCTCTACGCGGTCCTCTCGCTCCTGATGTTCTCCCCGGGGCTCGTGCCCGGGCGCACGCTCTCCGCCTCGGACTTCCTCTACTCCTCGACGCCCTGGGAGTCGGTGCGCCCGGCGAGCGTGCCGCTCGGCGGCTCGAATCCGGAGGAGGCGGACTCGCCGAGCCAGTTCCTGCCCGCGCTGCAGAGGACCCGCGCCGCCCTGCCCCACATCCCGACGTGGGATCCGTACATGCTCGGGGGGCGCCCGTACGTCGCCGACCCGCAGTCGCAGGTGTTCTCGCCCTTCAGCCTGCCCTCGTACCTGCTCCCGTTCTGGATGTCGCTGGCCGTGGCGGCGGCGCTCAAGGTCTTCGTCGCCTCCTTCGGCGCCTACCTGCTCGGCCGGCAGCTCGGGATGCGGATCGCCGGCGCGCTGCTGTGCGGGCTCGCATTCGGCTTCAGCCCCTGGGTGGTGTCGTGGGTCTCCTGGACGCTCGGCAGCGTCTGGGTCTTCGCGCCGTGGGTCTGGCTCACGGCCGAGCGCTGCCTCAGGGCTCCGGCCGCCTCCACGGTCGCCGCGCTCGCCGCCGTCGTCGGCCTGCAGTTCCTGGGAGGACACCCGTCCTCGAGCTTTCAGGTCCTCGTCGTGCTGCTCGCCTTCGTCCTCGTGCGCACGCTCGCCCGCGGCGAGCTGCGCCCCGGGGCGATCCGGCGGCTCGGCGCCCTCGCCCTCGGGCTGCTCGGCGGAGCGGCGCTCGCTGCGCTGATGCTGATCCCGTTCCTCGAGCTGCTCAGCCATTCCTCCGACCTCCAGTCCCGCCAGAGCGTCATCGACCTCTTCCACCAGGACCCGCGCTACCTGCTCGGGACCTTTCTGCGCGACTACTGGGGCCACGGCCAGACGAGCCAGGTGTTCGGATCGGTGCAGGCCGAGCACGCCTACTACGTGGGGGCGCTGACGCTGATGCTCGGGGCCGCGGCCCTGATCCTCCGGCCCCGCCTCGAGCGCCTCGCGGTGGCCCTGCTCGCCGTGCTCGCCCTGCTCGCCGCCACCGGCCTGACCCCGCTCTACTCCCTGCTCGTGAAGCTCCCCGGCTTCGACGCGGCCAACAACGGACGGCTCGCGGTGATCGCGATCCTGTGCGTGGCGGTGCTCGCGGGCTGGGGGCTCGACGAGCTGACGGCGCAGCGGCGCGCCGGGCGCGCGCCGGTGCTCGTCGCCGGGGCGAGCGCGCTCCTGCTCCTGCTCCCGGTCGCGATCGCCGCGCGACACCTCGACGCTTCGGCGCTCGGCCCCGCGCTGCGGACGGCGTTCACCTTCGCGACGCCCGACCGCGCGCTCGCCGGCGCGGTGGGCCCCGCCGCCGTCCTCAGACTCGCCTCCATCCTGGAATGGCTCCTGGCCGCCGGGCTCGCCCTCGGCCTGATACTCCTGCGCTCGCGCGGGCGCCTCGGCGGCGCGGCGTTCGCCACCGCCGCCGTCGTCCTGCTCGCCCTCGACCTGTTCCGCGCCGGCGTCGGGAACAACCCCTCGATCCCGGTCGCGAACGCGAAGCAGCCGGAGACCCCGGCGCTGCGCTACCTGCAGACGCACACGCCGGCCCGCATGGTCGGGCTCTCCTCGACGGCGCCGAACGCCTTCGCGCTCCCGCTCACGCCCAACACGGCGATGCCGAACGGGATCCTCGACGGGCGCGGTTACGTGCAGCCCGCGGAGGAGCGTCATTCCACCCTGTGGCGGCAGGCGATCGCCGACGATCCGCGCTGCTACTACTTCTTCTGCCTCGTGCAGGCGCACGCGACGCCGCGCGCCCTGCGCGGACTGGGGGCGATGGGGGTCGGGGAGCTGCTGCAGCGGCCGGTCGACCGGCCGCTACGAGGGCTGCGGGTGCTCTACTCGGGTCCCGACGCCCGCATCTACGCCAACCCGGACGCCCTGCCGCGCGCCTCCCTCGTGGACCGCCAGGCCGTGGTGCCGAGCGGAGCGGCCGCGCTGGCCGCGGTCACCGCGCCGGACTTCGCCCGGCGTGACGTGGCCGTCACCGAGCATCGCCTGCCCGGCCTGCGCGACGCGAGCGCGACGAGCTCGCCGCCCCGGCCGGGGACGGCGACGCTCGAGCGCTACGCGCCCGAGCGCGTCGAGGTCCGCACCGCCGCGCGCGCCCCGGCGCTCCTCGTGCTCACCGACGCGGCCTACCCGGGCTGGAAGGCCACGGTGGATGGGAGGACGGCGACGATCCACCGCGTTGACTACCTGAACCGCGGCATCCTGGTCCCCGCCGGAACCCATTCGGTCCGCTTCCGCTACGAGCCGCTGAGCTGGCGCGTCGGCTGGATCGTGTCCCTGCTCACCCTCGTCGCCCTCCTCACCGCGGCGCTGCTCGGCCGGAGGCGATCGCGTGCCCGTGCGCGCTGAGCCCCGGCGCTCCCTGCTCCCGCCGGTGCTGGCCCTCGGCCTGCTCGGGCTCATCCTGCGGGTCCTCTACGTCGTCTCGATCTCGACCCGCTCCTCCGGGCTCGGCGACGCCGACGAGTTCCACGGCCTCGCGAACGTGCTGGCGGACGGGCGCGGCTTCGTCGACCCCTTCGGAGCGGGGGGGATGGCCACGGCCCACAAGCCGCCGCTCTACCCGCTGCTGCTCGCCGCCGTCTCGCTGGCCGGGGGCCGCTCCTACGAGGCCCACCAGCTCGCCACGGCGGTGTTGGGAGCCGGGACGGTGGTCGCGGTCGGATACCTCGCCCACCGGATCGCGGGGCGCCGGGCCGCGCTCATCGCCGCCGGCCTCGCCGCAATCTATCCGGCCTTCCTGACGACCGATGCCTCCCTTCACGCCGAGACCCTCTATGCGCTCCTCGTCGCGCTCGTGCTGCTCGCCGCCGCGGCGGCGCTCGAGCGGCCCACCGGGCCGCGCTTCGCCGTGCTCGGCGCGGCCGCGGCCCTGGCGGCGCTGACCCGCAGCGAGGGGATCCTCCTGCTCCTCATCGTCCTCCCCCTCGCCCTCCGCGCCGGCGTGAGGAAGCGTGGCCGGAGGATCGCGATCGCCGTTCTGGCCTGCGGCGCCGTCCTCGCGCCCTGGCTCATCCGCTGCTGGATCGTCTTCGACCAGCCCGTGGCGATCACCACGAGCTCGGGAGATCTTCTCGCGGGCGCCAACTGCGCCTCGACCTACCGCGGCAGCCTGATCGGGGAGTGGGCGTTCGGCTGCGTGCTCGGCGCGCACGGGGCCAACGAGGCGCAGGTGGCCGACCGCCTGCGCGCGCGGGGCCTCCGCTTCGCGGAGCACCACAAGCGGCGCCTGCCGCGGGTGATCCTCGCCCGGGCCCTGCGGCCCTGGGGCCTGTACCGCCCGGGTCAGGAGATCGATCTCCAGGCGACGGCGGGCGCCGGCCCGCGGTGGGCGGGGTGGCTGGGGTTGATCACGGCCTGGGCCTGCTTGGTGCTCGCGGTGGTCGGAGCTGCGCTCCTGCACCGGCGCGGCGGCCGGACCTGGCGGCTGCTGCTCGCGCCGGTCCTGCTCGTGGTCGTGGTCAGCGTGACGGGCTACGGCATCCTGCGGTTCCGGGCGCCCGCGGACGTGTCGCTCGTCGTCCTGGCCGCGGTCGCGTTGGCCGGCGTCCGACCGGGCCGAGCGACGGAGGCGAGGGCCCGGTGAAGGCCTCGGCCTCCCCCTCCGCGGCCGGGCCGGGCATCTCCCCGTGGCGCGAAGGGATCGTCGTCCTCGTTCTCGGCGCGCTCGCGGCGGGCCTCTCCTTCTGGCCGCTCCCGCTCCACCTGGCGAGCCGGATTCCCACCGACCTCGGCGACCCGAGCCTCCAGGCGTGGCAGCTCGCCTGGGACGGCCACGCGCTCCTGCACCAGCCGGCGAGCTTCTTCCAGTCGAACACCTTCTACCCGCTGAAGGACACGCTGGCGTTCTCCGACGCGCTCGTCGGCTACGCGCCCGTCGCCGCGTTCGGAACGGGAGTCACCGCCGCCGTGCTCCGCTACAACCTGCTCTTCCTCTTCGCCTACGGCCTGGCGTGCGCCGGCGCCTACCTGCTCGCCCGGGAGCTCGGCCTCGGGCGACGGGCTGCCGCCGTGGGTGGGGTGGCGTTCGGCTTCACGGCCACGCGGCTCGTCGAATCGAGCCACCTCCACGTGCTGTCAAGCGGCGGGATCCCGCTCGCGGTCTTCCTGCTCCTGCGCGGGTACCGGAATCGGCGGAGCGGCACGATCCTCGCCGGCTGGCTCGTGGCCGCCTGGCAGATCGCCCTCGGCTTCAACCTCGGGCTGCCCTTCGGGTACGCGCTGGGGCTCGGCGGCGTTCTCACCGCAGCGCTCTGGTGGCGCGCGGGGCGACCCGGGCGCTCCGTGATCCTCTGGCCGACGGTCACCGGCGTCGTCGTCCTCGCCGGGTTGACGATCCTTCTCGCTCGCCCCTACCTGCGGGTCGCCGACGCCCACCCGGAGGCCAAGCGGACCCTGGCCCAGGTCACCTTCTTCTCGGCCTCGCCATCGTCCTTCCTCGCCGCGCCGCCGGACTCCCTGGTGTGGGGCGGCATCACCTCTGCCGTGCGGAACCGCCTGCCCTCGGGCTTCTCCCCCGTGCTCTTCCCCGGGCTCGCGATCGTGCTGCTCGCAGCGCTCGGCGTCTGGCGCGGACCCTTCGGCCGGCGGCTACGGCTGGGCCTCCTGCTCTTCGTCGCCCTGGCCGCGTCGCTGTCCATGGGCACGCGCTTCCTCGGGGGGTGGCTCGGCTACCGCTGGCTCTACCACGCGCTCCCGGGGTGGAACGGGCTGCGCACGCCTTCCCGCCTGAACACCTTCACCTCGCTCGGGCTCGCGCTGCTCGCGGCTGCCGGCACCGCCTTCGTCCTCTCGCGGCTCCGGGGGCGGCCCCGCGCGGGCCTCGCGCTGTCCGCCGCGCTGGTCGTGCTGATCGTGCTCGAGGCACTCGGCCCGCCCACGATCCCGACCGTGCCGGCCGCCCCGGCCGGCCTCGCCGGCGTTCCCGGGCCGCTCGTCAACCTGCCCGTCCAGCGGCTCGGGCCCTCCGAGTACCTGGACATGCTGTGGTCGACCGACGGCTTCCCGGACATCTCCAACGGCGCCAGTGGCTTTGACCCGAAGTTCACGCTCGCCCTCCCCCTGCGGACGGCGCGGTTCCCCGACGCCGCCTCGGTGCGCTACCTGCGGTCGATCGGCATCCGCCGGGTCGTCTTCCACCCGGGGATGGGCGTGCCGGTGCCGTCCTCGAGCCGGGCGCGGGCGCTCGGGCTGCCGGCGGCGCGGCGCGGAGCCGTCGTGGTGTACTCGCTGCGGCGCTGAGACGCGGCGCGCCTGAAACGTCCGGATCGCGATGCCCGCCGAGGGGCGACGGCCTCGGGCCGGCCGTGCCACGCCGAACACGCAGAACCTGCGGACGGGTCGGCTGGACAGCATGGAGCGCCCAGCCCCAACGCTGCCGGCCGATCTGGCTAGTCCAGCACCAGGTCCTCCTGCCAGCGCGCGAGCTCCTGCCACGGGGGCTGGTCGGCCTTGTCCAGGAGGTGCCCACCGAGGACGAGATGGTCCATACCCGTGCGCATGAAGCACCGGTAGGCGTCCTCGGGGGTGCCGACGATGGGCTCGCCGCGCACGTTGAAGGAGGTGTTGATCACCACCGGGCATCCGGTCAGCCGGTCGAACGCCTCGATGATCGCGTGGAACCACGGGCTCGTCTCGCGGCTCACGGTCTGCAGGCGGGCCGAGTGGTCGACGTGGGTGACGGCGGGTATCTCCGAGCGCACCTCGTTGACCCATTCCCGGATGTCGCCGCGCGGCCGGCCGTCACCCGCCGCGCGCTTGGCCTCGCGCACGTCGGCGACGAACATCATGTAGGGGGAGGGGACATCGATGTCGAAGAACTCCTCGGCGCGCTCCTCGAGCACGGCGGGCGCGAACGGCCGGAAGGACTCGCGGAACTTGATCTTCAGGTTCATCGTCGACTGCATCGTCGGCGATCGGGCGTCCCCCACGATGGAGCGATGGCCGAGCGCCCGCGGGCCGAACTCCATGCGACCCACGAACAGGCCGACCACCCGTCCGTCGGCGATGAGCTCGGCGATCCTGGCCGCCCAGTCCGCGCGATCGGTGACGATCCTCGAGGGATAGTCGTGAGCGCTCAGGTAGCGCCCGATCTCCTCGTCGGAGAACTCGGGGCCGAGATAGGCGCCGCCCATGCCGTCCCGCGCCGGCGCCGGACGCCGGTTTTCCTGGATCTGGTGCCAGCCGTGCAGCGCGGCGCCGATCGCGCCGCCGGCGTCGCCGGCGGCCGGCTGCACCCAGACCCGCTCGAAGGGCCCCTCGCGCAGCAGGCGGCCGTTGGCCACGCAGTTGAGCGCAACCCCGCCGGCCAGGCAGGCGTCGCGCGCGCCGGTTATCTCCGCCGCGTGCCGCGCGATCCTCAGCACCGCCTCCTCGGTCACATGCTGGATCGACGCCGCCAGATCCATGTCCCGCTGGGTCAGCTCCGACTCCGGCTGCCGCGGCGGGGCGCCGAGCAGGCGATGGAAGCGCTCGTTGGTCATCGTCAGGCCGCCCACGAAGCCGAAGTGGCGGAGGTCGAGCGCGAAGGAGCCGTCCTCCCGGAGATCGAGCAGCTCGTCCAGGATCGTCTGCGCGTAGGTGGGGCGCCCGTAGGGCGCGAGGCCCATCAGCTTGTACTCGCCCGAGTTCACCCGGAACCCGCAGTAGTAGGTGAAGGCCGAGTAGAGCAGGCCGAGCGAATGCGGGAAGTGGGTCTCCTCCAGCAGCCGGACCTGGTGCTCCTCGCCCACGCCGATGCTGCTCGTGGCCCATTCGCCGACGCCGTCGAAGGTGAGGATCGCCGCCCGGGCGAAGGGCGAGGGGAAGAAGGCGCTGGCGGCATGGCTCTGGTGATGCTCGGCGAAGAACAGGTCGCGCGGCATCCGGTAGCCGAGCCGGCGCAGCCCGCGCTCGATCTCGTAGGGGATCCACAGCTTCTGCCTGGTCCACAGGGGCATGGCCTCGAGAAAGCCCCGAAAGCCGCGCGGACCGGCCCGCAGGTGGGTGCGCAGCAGCCGGGAGAAGGTGGTCAGCGGCTTGTCGTAGTAGACGACCGCGTCGGGACCCCCGGGGCCGACGCCGGCCTCGTCCAGGCAGTAGCGCACCGCGTTGATCGGGAAGCGCTCGTCGTGCTTGACGCGGGTGAAGCGCTCCTCCTGCGCGGCCGCCCGCAGCTCGCCGTCCTGCACCAGCGCGGCGGCGGAGTCGTGGTAGAAGGCGCTGATGCCGAGAATGTTCACCGGGACGGCCCCGCTCCGCCGCGCAGACGCAGCAGCATCGGCCGCAAACGCCGGTACATGGCCCGGGCGACCACCTCCGCTCCCTCCTCGTTCGTGTGCACGAAGTCGAACATGACGGGGCGGCGAACGCGGTCGAGCGCGCCCGCGATGTCGAAGACCCCTGGGGCCAGGCGTCGCTGCGCGACCGTGTAGGCGATCCTCCACGCGGAGGGATCGGTGCCGAGCGAGCCGCTGGCCGCCTCCTCCCCGCGGACCACCGGCTTCGAGTAGACGATGGGCTGCCAGAACATGGCGGTGCGGAACCCGTCGCCGCGCGCCAGCGTCCGCGTCAGGCGGACGCCGCTGCCGTAGACCGCAGCGGCGCCGATCCCCGCCGTCCGCGCCAGCAGGACCTGGTTCGCGATCCAGATCGGGGTGAAGGATTGGGTCGCCGGCGTCTCCTCGGTCGGCACGCCGCGCAGGCGGCGCTCAAGCCAGACGATGGCGCTCAGGTCCTTCCAGGAGTCCGCGAGCCGGCTCAGGCGCGAGCCCGGCGCCGGGCCGACGAGCCTCGCCTCACCGTACTGCCCGAACCCGATGCGCCGGGCGTACTCGTGCGCCTCCTGATGCTGGGGATCGAGGTGCGGACCGAGCCGGAACTGGCTCACGAGCTCGTTGTTCCCGTCGTAGAACACCGCCAGGTCGGGCCGGCGGCCCGAAGCGACGAGCTGCGAGAGGAGCAGTGACTCCTGCCAGTTGTTGTAGGCCATGCGGCCGTAGTTCGCGACGCGCAGGCGGATACCGTCCGCCTCGGCCAGCCGCGCGATGTCGGAGGGGATCGTGCGGTCGTCGCGCTGGAAGAGCCCGAACAGGGCCGACCCGCCGAGGAAGTCGACGGTGACCGTGCGCCCGCGGCCGCCTCGCGGCTCGTAGGAGCGCCGGACCCCATCCGTGATGTTCAGCCAGCGTCCGGCGAACGTGCCCGGCATCGCCCAGCCGAGGAACGGGTCGAAGTGCTTGTCGTACCAGACCCGGTCGATCTCCCTCGCCAGCTCGGGCAGCCACGGATCCCCGCGCCCGGCGTCGATGTGGGGAAGCACGAGGAGGCTCTGCCGCGCTCGGCTCGGGGCGGCGTCGCCGCTGTGGTCGAGCCGGTGGAGCACCGCCCCGCCGGCGAGATCGGCGAGCAGGAGCAGCGCCGCCGCACCCACCGCGGCGCGGAGACGGCGGCCGCCACGCTCACGCCGCGCCACAAGACGATCCGGCTCGTAGGTGAACTGGCGCCGGTGGAGCGGACGGAGGGCACCGGGCGCGGCGGGCTGCCAGTACCCCGAGCGCCCGCGGTCGCCACGCGGCGCGAGCGGGTCGATCCTGAGGATCCACAGGACGAGGCTCGCCGGAAAGAACACGAAGACCTGGACCCCGCCGAGCAAGACCACCGCGAGCACGCGCCCGGCCACGCGCTGCACGGTCTCCCGCGCGCGGTCGGCGGCGCGAGCCAGGCGCGGGAAGAGCGCCGCGGCCGCTCCGCCGAGCAGGATCAGCGCGCTCAGGATCGCTCCCGGCACCGGGTGGCCGGTCGCCCACAGCAGACCGGCCATGAGCAGCCCGGCGAGCGCGTAGAGCGCGCCCCACAGCAACGGGCACCCGGGCGGCTCCGGAACGGGCGACCAGTCCGGGGGCCGGGCCTCGCCGGTCTGCGTCCGCTCTGAGGTCGAGCTCATCAGAACAGCGGATAGAGGGTGACCGGGGCGGCCGCCTGGCCGACGACGACGAGCAGCCCCGCCAGCCCGATAGCCAGAACGAGCGGGATGATCCACCAGGCCCGGTTGACGACGGCGAAGGCGGCGAACTCGCCGATCAGGGCGCCGAGGTGCCTCAGCCGCAGCACGCGCCGCCCGCTCTCATCCCGTTGCCTGGCCCCGCTGTGCGTCCGAGCACGCCGGCGGGCGGCCAACCACCACGGGTCCTCAGCCGGTCTGCGGAGGCGCTCGCCGGAGGCAGGCCGCCCCACCGGCCCTCGCCAGCGCCACCGCCGCAAGCACGACGAGGGCCGGTTCCGCCGCGGCGCGGAAGCGCGACTCGCCGAAGCCACGGCGCGCAGCAGGTGAGCACCGAGGCTTCAGCTGCCTCCTCGCGAGCGATGATGCTTGTCCGATGCCGACCATCAGCCGCTTCTTTGGGGGCCAGCCGCCCGGACAGTCCGGCGACGAACACCGCGCCGAGGGCGACGAGGACGGCGGCCACGGCGGAGACGATAAGCCGCCCTAGTGAAGACCGCCGCCCGGCGCCCA
>JBBQAA010000066.1:0-59523 GCA_038276395.1 Solirubrobacterales bacterium
GGGCTGCGCGTCGGGGGCGGCGGGCGGCCCGCGGGGCCGGCCGCCCCCCCGCCCCCCCCCCCCCCCGGGGGCGGGGGGGGGGCCGCGGGGGCTCCGCGCGGCCGCCCCCCCCCCCCCCCCCCCCCCCCCCCCCCCGCCCCCACCCCCGCCCGGCTCCGAGACCCCAGCGTAGGCTTCGACCGCCTGCGTGGCCGCTGTGGCCAGCGCGTTCGAGTCCGGACTGGAGGGGATCTTCACCGAGGCGAACGAGCCCTGGTCGAGCGCCTTGCCGACCTGCGCGAAGCCGAACCCCCGGGGCATGACGAGCACGGGGACCTTGACGGCGAAGGCGTCCTCGCGCGAGAGGAACGCCGCGTAGGACTGGGGCCGGCCGAAGAGCGAGGAGACCGAGCCGAGGTCCGGCGCCGAGGCGATGACCGCGACCTTGAGCGGCTTGCCCTTCCGCCCCGCGGCCCGCACGGTGGCGAAGAGCCGCCGCCCGACCGGCCCCGAGACCGGCGGCGTGAACGGCAGGAAGGCGGGCAGGGAGATGATCGTGTCGCTCGCGGGGTCGCCGTCCGCGCGGGCGCCGGGTGCGCCAAGCGCCGCGCCCGTCAGGCACACGAGGGCCACGAGCGCGAGCGTCCGGCGGGGGCGGCTCACATCTCCTCCGGCGCGCTCACGCCCAGGAGCGTCAGCGCCACGCCGATCGTCCGCTGCGTGACCGCGGCCAGCGCGAGCCTAAACGACTCGAGCGTCGCCGGCTCGGCGCCGACCACGCGGCAGTCCCGGTAGAAGGCCGTGAACGCCTGGGCCAGCTCGAGCGCGTAGACGGCGATCCGGTGGGGCGCGCGGCGCAGCGCGGCCTCGGCCACCTCCTCGGGGAAGGCCGCGAGCTGCTTCAGCAGCGCCCGCTCGGCGGGATCGAGCGGCGCGCCCGGCGCGGCGCCCCCCGCCGCGACCGCCTCCGCCACCCGTTCCGCCCCCGCCTTGCGCAGCACCGAGGCGATCCGCGCGTGCGCGTACTGCACGTAGTAGACCGGGTTCTCGGCGCTCTGCGAGCGCGCGAGGTCGAGGTCGAGGTCGAGCGTCGTGTCGTGGGAGCGCGTGAGCAGGAACCAGCGCGCGGCGTCGACGCCGATCTCCTCCATCAGCTCGTCGAGCGTGATGAACTCCCCGCGCCGCTTGCTCATGGAGCTTTTCGTGCCGTCCTCGATGATGTGGACGAACTGCATGATGAGGATCTCGAGCGCGCCCGGGTCGGCGCCGAGCGCCTGCACGGCCGCGCGCATCCGCGCCGCGTAGCCGTGGTGGTCTGAGCCGAAGACATCGATCCAGCGCTTCGTGCCCGAGCGGATCTTCCACAGGTGGTGCGCCACGTCGGTGAGGAAGTAGGTCGGCTCGCCCGAGGAGCGGCGCAGCACGCGATCCTTGTCATCGCCGAAGGCCGTCGTCCGCAGCCACGTCGCCCCGTCGGATTCGTACACGTGATCGCCGGCCATGAGCGCGGCGAGCGCCTCGGGGAAGAGCGCTGCGTGCTCACCCCCGTAGAGCGAGCTCTCGAGGAAGTAGGAGTCAAAGACGACGCCGAAGCGCCCGAGCGTCGCGCGGATCCGCTCGAGGTTGGCCGCCACCCCGGCGCGCGCGAGCACCTCGACCGGCGCCGTGGCGGCGTCGGGCCGCGCGGCGGCGAGCTCGGCCACGTAGGCGCCCTCGTAGCCGTCCTCGGGCACCGCCTCGCCGCGGGCGCGCGCACGGATCGACTCGCCGAGCCGCAGGACCTGGGTCCCGTGGTCGTTGACGTAGTACTCCCGCTCCACCAGGTGCCCGGAGAACGCGAGGATCCGGGAGAGGGCGTCCCCGTAGGCGGCGTGGCGCCCGGAGGCGGCGGTCAGCGGCCCCGTCGGGTTGGCCGAGACGAACTCGACGAGGATCCGCTCGGGCGCCGCCGCCTCCCCGCCGCCGAAACCCGCGCCGGCGCCGAGGATCCGCTCAAGCGCGCCCGCGTACCAGGCGTCGTCCAGGGTGAGGTTCAGAAACCCGGGGCCCGCGACCTCCCAGCGCGCGAGCTCGGGGCCGAGCCGCTCGGCCAGCGCGGCGCCGAGGCGCTCGGCGATCACCCGCGGCTGCTCGCGGAGCGCGGGCGCGAGCAGCATCGCCGCGTTCGTCGAGTAGTCCCCGAACGTGTCGCGTTTCGGGCGCTCGAGGGTGGGCCCGGCGCGCGATCCCCCGAGTTCGCCGGCCGTCTCCTGCACCGCGCGGCGAAGCGCGCCGAGCGGGGTCACGAGGCCGGGGTCTCGACCGGCTCGAACAGTCCCTCGAGGCGATCGAGGGCGCTGGCGGCGCCGAGCGCGACGACGGTGTCCCCCGGCTCCAGGCGGGCATGGCCGGGCGGCTGGGGCTCGAGGCGGCCGTCGGCCTTGCGCAACGCGACGACGAGCGCCGAGCCGCGGACATCGGCCACGGTCCGCCCGGCGCCCTCCGAGCCCGCGGCGATCTGGATCTCCTCCATCCGGTAGTCGGCGGCGACGTCGAGGGCGCCGTAGACCTGGGGGTGCAGCGCGAGCCGCGCCATCTCGGCGCCGCTCGTCTTGTAGGGGGAGATCACGCGGTCGGCGCCCGCCTGGCGGAGCTTGGCCTCCGTGTCCTCCTCCGAGGCGCGCGCGACGATGAGGACGTCGGGGCGCACCTGGCGAACGGTCAGGGTGATGAAGACGTTCTGCGGATCGGAGTCGACGCAGGCGATGACGCCGCGCGCCCGCTCGATCCCCGCCGCCTCGAGCACCTCGTCGTCGGCCGGATCCCCCTCGATGAACGGCACGCCCGCGCGGCGGGCCGCCTCGTGGGCCTCGGGGGTCGAGTCGACGACGACGAAGGAGGCCTGCGCGGCCGTGAGGTCGCGCGCCGCCTGGCGCCCGACGCGGCCGAAGCCGCAGATCACGTAGTGGTCGGTCAGGGAGTCGATCATCCGGCGTTCGCGGCGCTCGCGCAGCAGCCCGGAGAGGAGCCCGGTGACCACGAACTCGCACAGGGTGACGAGCGCGTAGAAGAGCGTACCCACGCCGAGGACGATGAGGACGACCTTGGTGATCTGCCCCCCGGTGTCCACCGGGGACTGGATCGAGCCCACGGTGGAGACCGTGTCGAGGGAGCGCACGAAGCCGCGCCAGAACGAGATGTGCTCGGTCAGGGAGAAGGAGACGGTGCCGGCCAGCACGAGCCCGGCCACGACCGCGCCGAGCCCGACGAGCCGCCGCAGGAGCAGGCCGATGTCGTCCTCAGGCGCGCGCACGCCCGCATTGTGGCGGGTCACCCGGAGCCGGAGGCCGCGCCGACGAACTCGAGCGCACAGGGGAGGCCCAGGGCTCGCGCGAGCTTCACGTCGGCGGGGTCAGCAACGGGAGCGCGAGCGCCTGCGCCAGGGTGACGTACAGCGCCTCGTAGAACGTCAGGTTCTCGCGGAGGGCCCAGGCGCCTCCCCGCAGCGCCTCCAAGGTCTCGTAGCGGTGCTCGACCAGGCCGCCGCGTCCGAGAGCAGCGCCCGCGCCGCCGACGGCGCCAGCCCGGCGGCGAGCACGTGACGGCGCAGGACGTTGCCGACCTCGGCGTCGATGAGATGGGCGCGTGCGCCTGCTCCTCCGCGAGCCGCCGACGCAGCCTCGCGGCCGCGGATGTCGTCGAGCGGACGGCGTAGCAGGCGCCGACGCGTCGAGGACGAGGGCCACCGCGAGCCCTCAGCGGCGCTCGGCCGCGAGATCTCGATCGACGCGAGCGCCTACTCCTTGCTCGGCCGGCCGGCCATCGGCCGGCCATCGCCACCACCTGTTCGCCCACGGTGTTAGAGCACCGTCAGGTGCTCCTCGGCAGCGCCGGGCACGGAGGCGAGCGGGACCGAGCGATCGAACGTGACGAAGCGCCCGCCGCGCGCTCGGGCCAGCGCGAGCAGGTAGGCGTCCGTGACCTGACGCGGACCGTGCAGCCGCGAGCCGTCGACGCTCGCCGGGTCGAGCAGGCTGACCTCGCAGGGCCAGAACTCGTGGTGCGCGCCGGCGCTGGCGTGGCGCAGGAGCTCGATGGCCTCCGACGGCGAGACGGGGCTCGGGTAGCGGGCCTGGCTGATGACCCGCACGAACCCGTTCTCGGTCACCGCGCACGAAGCCCAGCCCTCCTCGATCGCGCCGTCGAGCCAGTCCCGGGCCCGGGATTGATCGACGTGATCGCGGTCGAGTAAGGCGAGCAGCACGTTGACGTCGAGCAGCGCCCGCGTCACTCCGGCTCCTCCTCCCGCAGCCGGTCGATCAGCGCGTTGGAGACGGCGGGGCCGCGCCGCGGGAGCGGCCGGAAGCCGTGACGCTCGGCCGGCGCGCGCGCGAGCCGGCCGGCGGCCGGTGCCGTCAGCGCCTGCCGGGCGAGCTCTGAGAGCACCTGCCCAGCCGGGCGCCCCTCCCGCCGCGCGCGCTCCTTGACCGCGAGGAGGACGTCCTCGTCCAGGTTGATTGTGGTGCGCATGCATCTGATGCTATGACATCGGTAGTGGTAGGCTCGCCCGCGAGTTATCTAGTCGGCGCGGAGGGACCCCCCGGGGACCATTCTCGACCTGAAGCCGATCGGAGCTCCAGGGGCCGCTGCGCGCCGGCGGCGCGTGGTCACGATCGCCGCGGGTACCGGCTGCCGCGGGGGCGCTCGTCCTTGGCGGCGCGAGCTGCGGGAGCGGAGGATCGCCGGTCCACGGAACGGGGCCGGCGGCCGAGGTTCCCGCGCGCCGCTCACCCGCGCCGGTCCGCCGCGGCACCCCGCCGGGATGGGCCGCGGCCATCCCGGCGTGACGCCCCCGACGTCGTTCGCGGGTGGCCACCGGCGACCGCATCGTCGGGTTCCTGTTCGTGTGGCCGCTGCGCGCCCACCTTCCTCCTGGAACCGCCGACAAGATTCTCTGGACGCTCAATCCGGGGGGCGGGCCAGAACGCGGGCCTGCGCATCGCCACCCAGCGCGACGGTCACGGTCCGGCTCGTCGGTTCTCGGCGCAGGCGGACGGCGAAGGGACCGTCTTCCGCTCACGCTGCACTTCGCCCGGCCCGGTTGCTGACGCCTCACCCTGAGCGGGCGCTCGGCGAGCCGCGCTCGACGTGCAGGTGAGCCCATAGCGCGGCGTCT
This sequence comes from Solirubrobacterales bacterium, assembly GCA_038276395.1. Classification (GTDB taxonomy): domain Bacteria; phylum Actinomycetota; class Thermoleophilia; order Solirubrobacterales; family Solirubrobacteraceae; genus JBBQAA01. The sequence goes on from JBBQAA010000066.1 coordinate 5,135, forward strand.
CTACGGACCGTCGGATGCTCTCGCCGACGCCGCGGACGGCGAAGCGCGGGGGCGAGCGATCGAAGTGACGAGGTGTGATGCTTGGCATCAGTAGTGGTACGGCTCCCCCGCGAGGATCTTGTGGGCGCGGAAGAGCTGCTCGAACAGGACGACGCGGGCGAGCAGGTGCGGCAGCGTGAGCGGCCCGAAGGAGATCCGGCGGTCGGCGCGGGCGAGCTCGGTCCCGAACGCGCCGCCGAGCACGAACCACACCTCCCGGCCCGCCTGGCGGCGCTCCTCGATGAAGCCGGCGAAGGCCTCCGAGGAGAGCGCGTCGCCCTCGCGGTCGAGCACGCAGACGTAGGCCTCGGGCGGCAGGCGGCGCGAGAGCGCCGCGTCGTCGCGCACCTCGAGGAGCTCGACGCGGGCGTGGCGGGCGAGCAGGCGCCGATAGTGCTCGACGTCGTCCGCGTAGGGCGGCTTCGTCCTTCCCACCGCCAGGACGACGATTCGCACCGCTTGGGATACTAGGTCCACATGAGCGACGAGAACATCCCCGAGCGCCACTACAACATCCACTTCCCCGAGCAGGTGATGGCGGGCGCCTACGCGAACTTCGCGAACGTCTCGCACTCGGACTACGAGTTCACGATCACCTTCGCGCGCGTGGACCACGAGCTCGACGAGGAGGAGATCCCGGGCATCGTCGTCTCGCGCGTCAACCTCTCCCCTCGCTTCATGCGCGAGCTGATGGAGGCCATGCAGGACGCGTGGTCGAAGTGGCAGACCAGCGAGGGGATCCGCAACCTCCCCGAGGTCGACGAGTAGGAGCCCCGCCCCGGGGACGCTCGGTCCCATGCGCGCGGCGGTCGTCTCCGACGTCCACGGCAACCGGCAGGCCTTCGAGGCGGTGCTCGAGGCGATCGCCGCGGAGCGCTTCGACGTCGTCTGGTGCCTCGGCGATCTCGTCGGCTACGGCGCCGACCCCGACGCCTGCGTCACGCTCGCCCGCCGCCACGCCACGGTCGTCCTGGCCGGCAACCACGACCTCGCGGTGCGGGGAGACCTGCCGCTCGAGGCGTTCTCCAAGGGCGCCGAGGTCGCCGCGCGCTGGACCCAGGAGGTCATCGGGGAGGATTCGCTGGCGTTCCTCGACGAGCTCCAGCCGGTGGCCGAGGACGGCGGGGAGATCGGCCTCTACCACGCCTCCCCGCGCGACCCGGTGTGGGAGTACGTGCTCTCGCCGCTCCAGGCCGAGCTGTGCCTGGACGCGCAGCGCCCCCGGATCGGCCTGATCGGCCACTCCCACGTCGCGCTCTCCTTTCACCGCCACGAGGGTGAGGCGGCGACCGGCGAGACGCGCCCGGCGGGCTCGGAGCTCGACCTCTCGGACGGGGAGTGGCTCGTCAATCCGGGGAGCGTCGGCCAGCCGCGCGACGGGGACTGGCGGGCGGCCTGGCTCGAGCTCGACACGGCGAGCTGGCGCGCTCGCCACCGCCGCACGTCCTACGACGTGGCGGGCGCGGCGGCGGCGATCCGGGCCGCCCGCCTGCCGGAATCGCTGGCCGACCGGCTCCGCCACGGACAGTAGAGTGGCTCCCTCGATGCGCCCACTCCTCCGCGCCCTTCTCGCCGCGGGGCTCGGCATCTGCGCAGCGGTCCTGGTCTCCTGCGGCCAGTCGAACGGGCTGCTGTCCGCCTCCGAGGCCTCGCCGCTGAACTCCAGCCTCGACGCGATCTCCACCGCCGTGGCCGCCCGCGACTGCCCGAAGGCCGAGTTGCTGGCGACGAGGCTCGGGAGCAGCGTGGGCAAGCTGCCGCTCACGGTCGACCGCCAGCTCCGATTGGCCCTCGGAAACGGGGCGCAGACCGTGGCCGAACGGGCGCGGCGGGCCTGCATGAGGACGACGAAGACGACGACGACGACGAGCACCGTGCCGACGACGGTGCAGACGACTCAGACGACGACCACGACCACGACGACGACGCCCTCGACCGCCACCTCGACCCCCACGGACACGACGTCGACGAGCACGACCCCGACCTCCACCGCGACGACGCCGACCACGACGACGCCGACGGGGACGACCGCGCCGGGCGGCGCCGGCCCGGGCGGCGCGGGGGCGACGACCCCGTGAGCGCGGCCCCGCTCGTCATCGCCGGGCGCTACAAGCTCGAACGCCGGCTCGGCGTCGGTGGCATGTCGACCGTGCGCCTGGCCTTCGACCGCCGGCTCGAGCGCCACGTGGCCGTCAAGCTGCTGGCCGAGCACCTGGCCGACGACCCGTCCTTCGTCTCCCGCTTCCGCCGCGAGGCGCTGGCCGCCGCCCGGCTCGTGCACCCGAACATCGTCCAGGTCTTCGACTTCGGCTACGACGAGCAGTCCCACCACCACTTCATCGTCATGGAGCAGATCAACGGCCCCTCGTGCGCCCAGCTCCTGCGCGACGAGGGCCGCTTGGGGATGGCCGACGGCGTCTCGGCGCTCGTCCAGTCCTGCCGCGGCCTTGACTACGCCCACCGCAACGGCGTCGTGCACCGCGACGTGAAGCCGGGGAACCTGCTGCGCTCGAGCGAGGGGGTCGTGAAGCTCGCCGACTTCGGGATCGCCAAGGCGGCCGAGCAGTCCTCGATCACCCAGGTCGGCTCGGTGCTCGGCACCGCCGCCTACCTCGCCCCCGAGCAGGCCCGGGGGGAGGAGGCCGGGCCGCTCGCGGACATCTACTCCCTCGGGGTCGTGGCCTATCAGCTCCTGTCGGGCCGCCTGCCCTACGAGGCCACCTCGCTCTCGGAGCTCGCGCTCAAGCAGCAGCAGGAGCACCCGCCGCGGCTCGACGCGCTCGTGTCCGAGGTGCCGGCCGGGCTCGGCGCCGCGGTCGCGCAAGCGCTGGCGATCGACCAGAGCGCGCGCCCCGCCGACGCGGCGGAGATGGCGAGCCTGCTCGAGGCCGGGGCGCGCGGCGAGCATGTCGACCCGCCGCCCCCGCCCGGCGGCCCGTCGACCGATGCGACGCGCGCCATCGGGCGGGAGGAGGGCACGGCGGCGACGCGGGTGGCCTCGCGTCGCCGTGCCGCGCCGGCGCCGCCGGCTCGGCGCCTCGAGGCCCGGCGCGAGGCCGTGCCGCCCCCGGCGCGGCGGCGGCCGGCTCCCACGCCCGCGCCCACGCGGGCGCGCGGCCGCGCCCGGCGCGCCGTGGCGGTCCTGCTCCTGCTCACCGTCCTCATCATCGCGGGCGCGATCGCGCTGATCGCGGCGGGCAACTCGAGCCAGTCGGTGCAGATCCGGCGGGTCGTCGGAAACGACTTCAACCAGGTCTATAAGGACATGCGGGACCTGGTGCAGCAGAACACGAAGTAGGCGTAAGCTGCGCGGCCGCCCGGCAAGGGCCGGGTGCGTCACGCAGCCGCGCTCAGCCCGCTGCGCAAGCGCGAGGGGGAGCGCTGCGCGGGGAGCACCCCCGGCGGCAGGCCTCGACGCCGAGTGCTACAGCCCCCGCGGCGCGTCCCCCCCGCGCAACGCCGCCACTCGCGCCGCCAGCGAGCCCTCCCCCACCGCAGCCCGCAGATCGTCCATCAGCCGCGCCGTGAAGTGCAGGTTGTGGAGGGTGAGGAGCCGCAGCCCGAGCTGATCCTTCGTGCGCAGCAGGTGGTTCAGGTACGCGCGCGAGTACGCCGGGCCGCAGGCCGGGCACGAGCAGCCCTCGAGCACGGGCTCGGGCGCGCGGCGAGAGCGCGCGTTGTCGAGGTAGAGCCGCCAGCGGCGCTCGGGGTCGGGCACGAGCGCGACGCCGTGGCGGCCGAGCCGCGTCGGCATCGCGCAGTCGAAGGTGTCGATGCCGAGCTCGACGCCACGGATGAGGTCGTCGACGTCGCCGATGCCGAGCAGGTGGCGCGGGCGCTCGGGCACGAGCCGCTCGAGCTCGTCCACCGTCCAGTCCACGACCTCGTACATCTGCGCCTTGGACTCCCCGAGCGAACCGCCGATGGCGATCCCCGGGCAGTCGCGCGCGGCGACCGCCTGCGCCGAGGCGCGGCGGAGATCATCGTGCACGCCTCCCTGGACGATCCCGTAGAGCCGCTGCCCGGAGCCCGGCGCCTGCTCGCCCCACCACGCGACGCAGCGGTCGAGCCAGCGGTGCGTACGCTCGGTCGAGCGCGCGGTGTAGTCCCGCGTGACGTTGAACGGCGTGCACTCGTCGAAGGCGAGGACGATGTCCGAGCCGAGCTTTCGCTGGATGGCCATCGACTCCTCGGGCCCCATGAACAGCTCGTCGCCGTTCAGGTAGGAACGAAACGCCACCCCCTCCTCGGCGATGCCGAGGACCGAGCCCGCGCGCTCCACCCCGTGCGGCGAGCGACCCTTGACCTCGTCTGAGACGGTCCCGTGGCCCATCGAGAAGACCTGGAAGCCGCCGGAATCGGTGATGATCGGGCGCTCCCAGCGCATCAACGCGTGGAGGCCGCCGAGCGCGGCCACCGTGTCCTCCCCCGGCTGCAGGTGGAGATGGAAGGTGTTGCCGAGGACCATCTCGTAGCCGAGCGCCGCGACGTCGCGGTTCTCGAGACCCCGCACGGCGCCCTTGGTGGCCAGCGGCACGAAGGCCGGCGTGCGGACCTCGCCGTGGGCGAGACGGAGGACCCCTGCGCGGGCGCGCGGCCCGTCCCGGTGGCGAATCTCGAGCGTGGGCACGCCCGGCGGGGCCACGCGCGCCGAGCTAGGGCCGGACGCCCGCGAGCGCGGCCCGCGCCTCGTCGTCCAGCTCGAGCTCGCCGGCGGCGACGTTCTCCTCGAGGTGGGCGACGGAGGCTGTGCCCGGGATGAGGAGGATCTCCGGCGCGTGGTCGAGCAGCCAGGCGAGGCCGACCTGGGCGGGCGTCGCGTCGAGGCGCGAGGCCTGCTCGGCGACCTCGGCCTGCTCGGTGACCTTCGGCATCCCGGGAAAGGCCGAGCCGAGCGGGAAGAAGGGCACGAAGGGGATCCCGTGCTCCCGGCAGGCGGCCAGCACCGGCGCGTGGCTCTGATCGACGAGCGAGAAGGCGTTCTGCACGCAGGCGATCTCCGTCGTGCGGAGCGCCTCGCCGAGCAGCTCCTCGGTGACGTTCGAGAGCCCGACGCCGCCGATCTTCCCCTCCTCGCGCAGGGCGATCATCTCGGCGAGCTGGCCCTCGAACGACTCGTCGGGCCCCGCGTGGGCCTCGTCCATGCGGCGGAGGTTGACGGCGTCGATGCGCTCGGCGCCAAGGGAGCGCAGGTTCTCCTCGACCGCGGAGCGCAGCTCGGCCGGCGTCTGGGCGGGGAGCCACCCGCCCTCGGAATCGGGCGCGCCCCGACCTTGGAGACGAGCACGAGGTCGTCCGGGTAGGGATGAAGCGCCTCGCGGATCAGCTCGTTGGCGACGTCCGGCCCGTAGAACTGCGCGGTGTCGATGTGGTTGACGCCGAGTTCGACGGCGCGGCGCAGGACGGCGAGCGCCTCCGCGCAGTCGCGCGGCGGGCCGAGCACGCCCGGACCGGGGAGCTGCATGGCGCCGAAGCCGACACGAGCGACCTCGCGGCCGGCGAGCGCGCTCATGCCGCGGCGCCGGGCACGACGCGCTCCCACCAGGCCGCGAGCTGGGCGAGCTCCTCGGCGTCGAAGTGGGAGTGAAAGCGGCGGCGGACCCCGTCCCGATGAGTCGGGCGCGCCTCGGTGAGCCGCGCACGGCCCTTCTCCGTGAGCACGGCGTAGGCGCCGCGGGCGTCCGTCGGGCACGAGGCGCGGCAGAGCAGCTCGTCGCGCTCCAGGCGATCGACGAGGCGGGTCAGCCCCGAGCGGGAGAGCAGGACGGCGTCGGCCAGGTCGCGCATCCGCATCTTCGCGCCGGGCGCGTCGGCCAGGCTCAACAGCACGTCGTAGGAGGAGAGCGGCAGGCCGTGGGCGGCCTCGAGCTCGGCGTCGAGCTCGGTCATGAGCGCGGCGTGGGTGCGGAGCAGCCCGCGCCAGGCGGCGAGCTCGGCGGGGGTGAAGGCGGAGGCCGGAGGGGTCCGCGTGGTTCCTTGCATACGCAACAAGGGTAGCGGGAACACGACGGGAACCGGGCGTTCAGGCGAGCAGCGAGCGGCCGGTCATCGCCGCCGGCTGCTCCAGCCCGAGCAGCGCGAGCACCGTCGGCGCGACGTCGGCGAGCACGCCGCCGTCGCGCAGCGCGAGGTCCGCGTCGGTGACGAGGAACGGCACCGGGTTCAGCGAGTGCGAGGTGTCGGGCGAGCCGTCCTCCTCGAGCATCTCCTCGGCGTTGCCGTGGTCGGCGGTGACGAGGGCGACGCCGCCGGTCTCGCGCACCGCGGCGAGCACGTCGCCGAGGCCGGCGTCGTCCGTCTCCACGGCGCGGACCGCGGCGGGGATGACGCCCGTGTGGCCGACCATGTCGGCGTTGGCGAAGTTGATGATCCCGAAGCCGTAGCCACCGTCCCGCCACGCCTCGATGAACGCCTCCGCCGCCTCGGGCGCGCTCATCTCCGGCTGCTCGTCGTAGGTGGCGACCTCGCGCGGGGAGGGGACGAGTCGACGGTCCTCCCCCGCGGCCGCCTCCTCCTCTCCCCCACCGAAGAAGTACGTCACGTGCGGGTACTTCTCCGTCTCGGCGACGTGGAGCTGGCGCCTCCCGGCCGCCGCGACGACGGCGGTGAGCGTCGTCTCCGGGCGCTCAGGGGAGAACAGGACCGGGTAGGGCCAGCCGGCCTCGTACTCGGTCATGCCGGCGTAGCGCTCGACCCCCGGGTCGTCGGCGAGCGCCTCGGTGAGTTGGCGCATCCGGTCCGGGCGAAAGTTGAAGGCGATGACGGAGTCCCGCGCGGGGTCGATCCTCGCCTCCTCGCCGACCGTGGTCGGCGGGACGAACTCGTCGGTCTCCTCACGCGCGTAGGCGGCGCGGAGCGCCTCCGGTCCCGAGCCCGCGCGGTGCTCCGCCTGCCCGTCCACGAGCAGGGCGCGGGCCTTCTCGGTGCGCTCCTCGCGGGAGTCGCGGTCCATCGCGAAGTAGCGCCCGATGACCGTGCCGATCCGGCCCGTGCCCGCCTCGGCCATCCAGCCCTCGACGCGCTCGAGGAACTCCTCTCCGCTCTTCGGCGAGGTGTCGCGACCGTCGGTGAAGGCGTGGAGCACGAGGTCCTCGACCCCGGCCTCGCCGGCGATGCGGATGAGCGCCTGGAGGTGCTTCGGGCCCGAGTGCACGCCGCCGTCGGAGGTCAGGCCGATCAGGTGCACGCGCCGGGCGTCGGCCAGCGCGGCGCGAAGCACCTCGTTCTCCCCGAGCGTTCCCTGCTCGACCGCCTCGTCGATGCGCGTCAGGTCCTGCTTGACGACGGCGCCCGCGCCGAGGTTCAGGTGGCCGACCTCGGAGTTGCCCATCTGCCCCTCGGGCAGGCCGACGGCGGGGCCGCCGGCGTCGAGCGTCGTGTGGGGGAACTCGTCCCACAGCGCGTCGAAGACCGGGGTCTCGGCCTGGGCGACGGCGTTCCCCGGGCCGGGGTCGGCCAGGCCCCAGCCGTCGAGCACGACCAGGCAGACGGCCCGGCCCTCGGCCATCAGCGCGGAGCGGCCTCGGCGATGGCCGCGAGCTCCCCGGGATCGAGGCTCGCGCCGCCCACGAGCGCGCCGTCGACGTCCGGCAGCCCCAGCAGCTCCTCGGCGTTCTCGGGCTTGACCGAGCCGCCGTAGAGGATCCGCACCGCCTCGGCCGCCTCCGCGGAGAACCCGTCGACGAGTGCGCGCACGAAGGCGATCGCCTCCTGCGCCTGCTCCGCCGTGGCCGAGCGGCCCGAGCCGATCGCCCAGATCGGCTCATAGGCGATGACGACCTCGGGCAGCCGCTCACCCGGCACCTTGGCCAGCGCCTCCTGCACTTGGTGGCGGAGCTTGCGTTCGGTGTCCCCGGCGTCGCGCTCCTCCTCGGTCTCCCCCACGCACAGGACGGGCCGCAGGCCCGCGGCGAGCGCGCGCGGGACCTTGGCCTGCAGCGCCCGGTCGGTCTCGCCGAAGAGCTGCCGGCGCTCGGAGTGGCCGAGGACGACGCCGGGGACGTCGAGCTCCGCCAGCATCTCGGCCGAGACCTCGCCGGTGAAGGCGCCGGTCGGCGCCTCGTGCATCGTCTGGGCGTAGACCTCGACCCGCGAGCCGCGCGTCGAGTCGACCATCGCGCCGAGGGCGGTGAAGACGGGGGCGACCCCCACCTGCACGCCTTCGGTGGAGGACACGCGGGGCAGGAAGGAGGCGATGAACGTCTCCGCCTCGGCGATCGTCTTGTGCATCTTCCAGTTGCCGATGACGAGGGGGGTGCGCTTGGCGTCGCTCACGAGAGCGCCTTTACCCCGGGAAGCTCCTTCCCCTCCATCAGCTCGAGCGACGCCCCGCCGCCCGTGGAGAGGTGGGTGACCGAGTCGGCGAGGCCGAAGCGGGCGAGCGCGGCGGCCGAGTCGCCCCCGCCGACGACCGTCGTGCCCGGGCACGCGGCGACCGCCTCGGCCACGGCGCGGGTGCCCGCGGCGAAGGGCTCGAGCTCGAAGGCGCCCATCGGGCCGTTCCAGAAGACCGTGCCCGCGCCGCGGACGGTCTCCGCGTAGGCGGCCGCCGTCCGCGGGCCGACGTCGAGTCCCATCCAGCCGTCGGGAACCTCGACGCCGTCGAGCTCCCGGCGCTCGGCCCCGGCGTCGAACTCGTCGGCGATGACGAGGTCCTCGGGGAGGCGGAGCCGGCCGCCGGCGTCAGACTCGAGCGCCCGGCGCGCGGGCTCAACGCCCTCCTGCTCGCACATGGAGTCGCCGATCGAGTGGCCCTGGGCGGCGAGAAACGGAAAGCACATGGCGCCGCCGATGAGGATCGCGTCGGCGCGGCCGAGGAAGGCCTCGATGACGCCCACCTTGTCGGTCACCTTGGCGCCGCCGATGACGGCGACGAGCGGGCACTCGGGTTCGGCGAGGATCTGCGTGAGCGTCTCGACCTCGCGCCGGAGCAGGAAACCCGCGCCCCTCTCGGCCACGTGCCGCGTGATCTCTTCGACGCTCGCGTGAGCGCGATGCGCCGCGCCGAAGGCGTCGCCCACGTAGACGTCGCACAGCCGCGCCAGCTCGGCGGCGAAACCGGCGTCGTTGGCGGTCTCCCCCGGCTCGTAGCGAAGGTTCTCGAGCACGAGGACGTCGCCCGGCGCGAGGTTCTGCGCGAGTGCCTCGACCTCCGGCCCGACGACACCGGGCGCAAGCGTCACGTCGGCGCCCGTCAGCTCGGCCAGGCGGTCGGCGGCCGGGCGGAGCGAGAGCTTGGGGTCGCGCTCCTCCGGACGGCCGAGGTGGGAGGCGAGGATGACCCGGGCGCCGCGCTCGCGCAGCGCCTCGATGGTCGGAAGGGCGGCGCGGATGCGGGCGTCGTCGGCCACCTTCCCATCCTCCAGCGGCACGTTGAAGTCGACGCGGACGAGGACCCGCCGGCCCTCGACCGCGAGCTCGTCGAGACCCCTCACAGGATCTGCTGGGCGAGCTCCAGGACCCGGTTCGAGTAGCCCCACTCGTTGTCGTACCAGGCGACGACCTTGACCATCGTGCCCTGCATGACCGCCGTGAGCTGCCCGTCGACGATCGAGGAGTGCGGATCCTTGACGATGTCCGAGGAGACGATCGGGTCCTCCGTGTAGCGCAGGATGCCGGCCATCGGGCCCTCGGCGGCCTTGCGGAGCGCGTCGTTGACCTCCTCGATCGAAGTCTCGCGCCGGACCTCGACCGTGAGGTCGACGACCGAGCCCGTCGGGACGGGGGCGCGGATGGCGAAGCCGTGCAGGCGGCCCTGGAGGGCGGGGATGACGAGCCCGATCGCCTTGGCCGCGCCGGTCGAGGCGGGGATCAGGTTGATCGCGGCGGCGCGGGCGCGGCGGAGGTCCTTGTGAGGCATGTCCTGCAGGCGCTGGTCGGCCGTGTAGGCGTGGATCGTCGTCATCAGCCCGTGGTCGATCCCCAGCGTGTCCTCGAGCACCTTGGCCACCGGCGCCAGGCAGTTGGTCGTGCACGAGGCGTTGGAGATGACGTGGTGGGCCTCGCGGTCGTAGGCCTCCTCGAAGTTGACGCCGAGCGCCACCGTGGTGTCCGGGTTCGTGGCCGGTGCGGAGATGATGACCTTCTTGGCCCCCGCGTCGAGGTGCTTGGCCGCGTTCTCGCGGTCGGTGAAGAGCCCGGTGGACTCGATGACGACCTCGGCGCCGAGCTCGCCCCACGGCAGCGCGCCGGGGTCGCGCTCGGCCAGCACCCGCAGCTCGATGTCCCCCGCGTGGATGACCCCGGCCTGCTCGTCGGCCCGAACGTCGACGTCGAGCGGCCCGAGGATCGAGTCGTACTTGAGGAGATGGGCCATCGTCGCGAGGTCCCCGAGGTCGTTGACCGCGACCCACTCGACGTCGGCGTCCGCGGCGACGGCGGCGCGAAAGACGTTGCGGCCGATGCGGCCGAAGCCGTTGATGCCTACCCGCACGGACATGCGCCCGGCTCCTTTCTCGCGGTTCTCGCGGTTCTCGCGGCGGTTATCGGTTCGGGGGACAGGACGAAGCCTGTCCCGAAGCAGGGCCTGACCCTATCACCGGGTCGGGGCCACGAGCTCGACCCGGAGACCGTCCGGATCGGCCAGGTAGGCGGCGTAGTAACCCTCCCCGTAAGGCGGCCGGAGCCCGGGCGCGCCGAGGTCCCGGCCGCCGTGGGCGAGCCCCGCGGCGTGCGCCTCCTCGACGGCGATCCGCCCCCGGGTGGCGAGGGCCAGATGCCCGTAGGCGGGCGCCGGATGGGCGCGCGAGGTGATCCACAGCTCGGGCTCCGTCACCCCCCAGGCCACGGCGTGCGGGGACTCCACGAGCCGCCGCGCGCCGATCGGGAACAGGACGGCGTCGTAGAAGCGCGCTGAGCGGGCGAGGTCAGAGACCTCGAAGCCCGCGTGGTGCAGGAGGCTCACGCCCCGCGCTGCGAGCGCTCGACGTCGCGGTGCTCGACGACGACGGCGAGGTCCTCGGAATCCAGGAAGCGGGTCCCGAGGCAGTCGGCCACGGCCACCGAGCGGTGGCGCCCCCCGGTGCAGCCGATGGCGACGACGAGGTGCGCCTTTCCCTCCCCCACGTAGCGCGGCAGCAGGTAGTCCAGCAGCTCGCCGACGCGGGCGCAGAACTCGTCGAGCCCGCCGTCCTGGTTGGCGTAGGCGACGACGCGCGGGTCGTGGCCCGTGAGCGGGCGCAGGTGCTCCTCGTAGTGCGGGTTGGGGAGGAAGCGGCAGTCGAAGAGCAGGTCGGCGTCGCGCGCCGGGCCGTGCTTGAAGCCGAAGGACTGGAAGGTCACGGCCAGCCGCCCCGTGGCCGGCGTGCGCAGGAGGTCGTCGATGATCCACCGCCGCAGCTTCGCCGCCGACAGGCCGTCGGTGTGGATCACGCGGTCGGCGCGGTCGCGCAGCGGCGCGAGCAGCGCGCTCTCGGCGGCGATCGCGCCCTCGACCGTGCCGGCCACGGCCAGCGGGTGACGGCGCCGGGTCTCCTTGAAGCGGGTGAGCAGGGTGTCGGGCTCGGCCTCGAGCAGGAGCAGGCGGTAGGGCATCTCGCCCGCGTCGAGCTCGTCGAGCACGGCGGAGAGCCCGTCGAAGTGGTCCCCACCGCGAGCGTCGCAGACGACGGCGGCGCGCTCGACCTTCGAGCCCTCGTGGGTGAATAGCTCGGAGAGCGAGGCGATCATCTTCGGCGGCAGGTTGTCCACGCAGAAGTAGCCGTGGTCCTCGAAGACGGCCATCGCCGTCGACTTACCCGCGCCGGAGAAGCCGGTGATGATGACGAGGTCCTCGAGCGGCGAGGCGGGCGCGGGCGCGTCCTTGCGATGCAGGCGGAGGCCCCGCGGCTTCGACACGGCCATCTCGACAGTGTTCCGGTTGGAGCGGACGGTCAGGTTACGAGGGCGTGACAACTTTGTTCAACCGACCGTAGAGCTCGCGGGCGACCTTCCCGGGGATCCCCGGCACGGATTCGAGCTCGTCGCGCGAGGCGGCGATGACGGCGTCGGGCGAGCCGAAGTGCTTGAGCAGCGCGCGCTTGCGCGCCGGGCCGACCCCCGGCAGCTCGTCGAGGATGGACTGGGTCATCTGCTGGTCGCGCCGCGAGCGGTGGTGGGTGATGGCGAAGCGGTGCGCCTCGTCGCGGACGCGCTGCAGGAGCTGGAGCTCCGGCGTGTCGTGGTCGAGGAGGAGCGGACGGGCGCGACCGGGGATGAACACCTCTTCGATCCGCTTGGCCAGGGAGATCACCGTCACCCCGCGCGCGCGGAAGGGGCCGAGTGCGTCGAGCCCGGCCGCGAGCTGCCCTTTTCCCCCGTCGATCACGATCACGCCCGGCAGCGCGGCGAAGGAGGCGTCGCGGCTCGCGTCGTGCTCGGAGACGTCCTCGGCCGCGGCGTAGCGCGCGTAGCGGCGGCCGAGCACCTCGCGCATCGCGGCGAAGTCGTCGGGCACGCCCTCCTCGTTCCCTCGCACCTTGAAGCGGCGGTAGTCGGACTTCTTCGGCGCGCCGCCCTCGAAGACGACCATCGAGGCGACGGTGTTCGTCCCCATGAGCGTCGAGATGTCGAAGCACTCGATCCGGAGCGGGACGGTGTCGAGGCCGAGCGCGCGCTGGAGCCCGTCGAGCGCCTCGACGCGCGTCTGGCGGCGACGCTCGGACTTCAGCTTCTCCTGGTCGAGCTGGAGCCGGGCGTTGCGCTCGGCAAGGTCGAGGATCCGCCGCTTGTCCCCTCGCTCGGCCTCCCGCAGCTCGACCGGGCCGCCGCGCCGGGCCGCGAGCGCCTCCTGCAACGTCGGGTTGGCGACGCCGCGCTGCACGACGATCTGCGGCGGGATCGTCAGCGAGGAGGAGCCGTAGAACTGCAGCAGGAACGCCTCGGCGACCTCGAACAGGTCCCGGCCGGTCTCGTTGTCGAGGTAGAAGGACTGGCGGTCGGCCAGGACGCCGTCGCGGACCTGGAACACCTGGGCGTTGGCCTCCGTGCCGTCGAGCGCGATGGCCACGGCGTCCACCGTCCCCACCGCCTCGTTGGCCACGCGCTGGCGCTCGAGTAGGTGGCGGATCGCGGTCAGGCGGTTGCGCTCCCGCGCGGCGTCCTCGAAGCGCTGCTCGGCCGCGGCGCGGCGCATCCCCGCCTCGATCGTGCGCTCGATCGCCCGGTAGCGGCCGGAGAGGAAGTCGATGACGCCGCCGATGTCCTCCCGGTACTCCTCCCTGGTGGCGTAGCCGACGCAGGGGGCCTTGCAGCGCTTGATGTAGTAGTCGAGGCACGGGGAGCCCGAGCGGCGGCCGGGCTCCGGCCCTTCACAGGAGCGGAAGAGGAAGATCTTCCCGAGCAGGTCGAGCGTCTGGCGCACCCGCCCGGCGTTCGAGTAGGGCCCGAAGTAGGCGCGCTCGCGCCGGTGGCGCTCGCGCGTGAAGTACACGCGCGGGAAGTCCTCGTCGAGCGAGATCCCGATGTACGGATACGACTTGTCGTCGCGCAGGCGGACGTTGAAGCGCGGCTTGTAGCGGCGGATGAACTCCTGCTCGGAGAGCAGCGCCTCGGCGTCGGTCTCGACGACGAGCGTGTCGATCGCCTCGATCAGGGGCAGGAGGTCGCGGCCCGCCTTGGTCGAGGGGTTCGAGAAGTGCGAGGCGACCCGCTTGCGGATCGACTTCGCCTTGCCCACGTAGAGGACCCTCCCGCGCGCGTCGCGGAACAGGTAGACCCCGGGCTCATCCGGGAGGCTCCGGCGCTGCTCGGCGAGGTCGGGCACGGTTTCCCTCAGGGTATGGCGGGCTCTTGCGCCGACTGCGCCGGGTGGGGAGGTCAGGCGGCTTTGACGCCCGCCCCGTAGCGCTGGCGGGCCGCCTCGCCGGAGGTGCCGATCAGCGAACCGATCGTGCGCCACGAGTAGCCATGGCGGCGCGCCTGCGCGACGGCCTGCGCGATCGACCGCTCGGCGTCGGCGCGGGCCATCACCGCTCGCTGCAGGTCGCGGTAGACCTCGGGGTCGCGCTCGTCGCCTGGGCGCGGAGCGGGTGTTCTCGGGGAGGGTGAAGGCGATGACGCGCGGGAGCCCGAGCGCGGCGAAGGCGTGCTCGACGTGCGCCCGCGCCCCCTCGGTCGCGTAGCCCTTCCCCCAGTGCTCGCGGCCGAGGAGCCAGCCGAGGTCGGTGTCGTCGGGGCCGGGCCACGCGGGCTGGTGGAGGAGCCCGATCCGCCCGACGAGCTCGCCGGTCGCCTTGAGCTCGGCGGCGTGGTGGTGGACGCCGGGCCGCGCCTCGGCGCGCGCCGCGAAGCTCGCGGCGTTCGCCGCCGCCTGCTCACGGGAGAGCGGCCCGGTGCCCATGTAGCGCATGACCTCCGGGTCGGCGACGATCGCCGCGTAGGCGTCGATGTCGCCGTCGCGCCAGGCGCGCAGGCGCAGGCGAGGGGTCTCGAGCTCGAACGAGGGGGCGCTCACAGCCGGGGCAGCGTAGGGTTGGCGGTGGATGGGCGCCACCCGCACCGCGTACCGCACCTGTCCACTTTGCGAGGCGACGTGCGGCCTCGAGCTGGAGCTCGACGGCGAGCGGCTGCTGCGCGTGCGGGGCGACGCGGACGACGTCTTCTCCCGCGGCTTCCTGTGCCCCAAGGGCGTCGCGCTCAAGGAGCTCCACGAGGACCCCGACCGCATCCGCACGCCGCTCCTGCGCCAGGCCGACGGGTCCTTCGCGCCCGCCTCGTGGGATGAGGCGTTCGCGGTCATCGACGCGCGGCTCGGGGGGATCCTCGGCGAGGGGGACCGGAACGCGGTCGGCGTCTACATCGGCAACCCGAACGCGCACAACCTGGCCAACCTGCTCTACCTGCCGGTGTTCCTCAAGGCGCTCGGGTCGCGGAACGTCTTCTCGGCTACCACGGTCGACCAGGCCCCGAAGCAGATGGCCAGCGCGCTGATGTTCGGGACCGGCCTCTCCGTCCCCATCCCCGACGTCGACCGAACCGACCACCTGCTCATCCTGGGGGCCAACCCGATGGCCTCGAACGGCTCGCTGCTGACCGCGCCGAACATGCGCGGGCGGCTGCGGGCGATCCGCTCGCGGGGCGGGCGGATCGTCGTCGTCGACCCCCGCCGGTCGCGCACGGCGGAGGAGGCGGACGAGCACGTGGCGATTCGCCCGGGCACCGACGCGCTGCTGCTCTTCGCGCTCGTGCACGTGCTCTTCGCCGAGGGCCCGGTGGATACCGGACCGGTCGGGGAGTGGCTCTCCGGGCTCGACGAGGTCGAGGAGCTGGCGGCGCCGTTCCCCCCGGACGCCGTCGCGCCCGCGTGCGGGGTACCCGCCGACACGATCGCGCGGATGGCGCGCGAGCTGGCGGCGGCACCGAGCGCGGCCGTGTACGGCCGGATCGGTACGACGACGCAGGAGTTCGGCACGCTCGCGAGCTGGCTCGTCGACGTGCTGAACGCGCTCACCGGCAACCTCGACTCGCCGGGCGGCGCGATGTTCCCCAGGGCGGCGGCGGGCGCGCGGAACGCGAGCGGCCCGCCGGGGCGGGGTCGCGGCGCGCGGTTCGGGCGCTGGGCCTCGCGGGTACGCGGGTTGCCGGAGATCTTCGGCGAGCTGCCGTCCGCCTGCCTGGCCGAGGAGATGGACACGCGCGGCGCGGGGCGGATCCGCGCCCTGGTGACCGTCTCTGGGAACCCGGGGGCGGATCCGCGCCCTGGTGACCGTCTCTGGGAACCCGGCGCGCTCGCTCCCGAACTCGGAGCGGCTCGAGCGCGCGCTCGCCGGCCTCGAGTTCATGGTGTCGGTCGACGTCTACCGGAACGAGACGACGCGCCACGCCGACGTCATCCTCCCCGGTCCCTCCCCCCTGCGCCGCCCGCACTACCCGCTGGCCTTCGCGCAGCTCTCGGCGCGGAACGTCGCGCACTTCTCCCCGCCCGTTGCGGAGTGGGGGCCTCCTCCGGGGCCACATGCGACAGTCGGTGGTGCCGATACCTCCGCGCGCCCGACCCCGGCGCCGGAAAGCGCGCGGTGAAGACTGGACGACGCCCGCGGGGCCGAAGGTGTCCTGCCCTGAGTACCTATACGCGCTACAAGTCAGGACAGCTCCAGGCCGGTGGTGCAGGCGCCGCCGAGCGAGGCCCGGTGCGGTCTGCGCCCAGCGCGGCGCGGCCCGGCGCCGTCCCTGCTTGCTCGTAGCCCGAGCCCCTCGTGCGCCCGCCCGTCCCTACCGCACGAGCCGCACGCTCAGCCCGCCGCTGACCGACGCGTCCCCCGCGCCGCCGAGCAGGCCGAGGATGCGCGCGACGTAGCCGACGGTCTCCGGGATCGGCGGCACGCACCCGCAGAGCGTGACCGGCCGCGGCCCGGCGTTGTAGGCGGCGAGCGCCAGGGGCACGGCGCCGAACTGCCGCAGGAGATCGCGCATGAGGCGACCCTGGGCGTCGATCGCGCTCGCCGGCTCGAACGGGTCGGCCAGGCCGTAGGAGCGCGCGGTGTCGGGCATGAACTGGGCGATGCCGAGCGCGCCCGCGCCCGACTGGGCGTAGGGGTTGAAGCCGGACTCGGCGTAGAGCTGGGCGGCGAGCAGCGCACCCGAGACGTTCCAGTGGCTCGCGGCGCGGGCGATGAGCGGCGCGTAGCGGGCGGGGACGAAGAACGGCAGCGCGCGCCCGCCGCGCTCCCCGCCGAGGCCGACCGAGCGGGTGCCGGCGTTAAGCGCCCAGCCGAAATGCCACGGCTCCCAGGCGTAGCGACGGACGAAGTGGAGGGCCCCGGCGTGGGCGTCGAGCCAGGGCCAGGCCGACGGCGGCCCGAGGTCGAGCTCGGTGGCCAGGCGGTGCAGCGAGCGCCCCGGCGGCGCGACCCACTTGGGATCGGGGTGCGCGACGAAGAGCCGGGCCTGCTCGGCGTTGGAGCGAAAGGCGGAGACGACGATGAGCGGATGCCCGGCGCGCGTGGCGGCGGCGTTCAGGCGGTCAAAGCCGACGGCGACGTCCGGCCGCATCGGCTTGCCCTGGCGGCGCGCGAACGGCCCCGGGTACTCCCCGACGCCGCTCACGTCCACGGGCGCGCCGTTCGGCGGGGCGAGCTCGGCCTCGGCGATCACCCGCACGGGCGTCGAGGCGCGCCGGTCGCCGAGCCTGACGGCAATGGGCGCCGAGACGGTCGCGCGGACGAGCGCGGGCGCGAAGGTCTTCCCGTCAGGGAAGGAGATCTGCACCGCGAAGCCGCCGTTCCGGCCTGCCGTCGCCTCCCCCGCCGCGACGGCCCGCGCCAGGTAGGCGGCCTTTGAGAGCGCGCGCGGGTTCGGCCGCCCGTCACGCCGGGGCGCTTCGAAGAGGCGCGAGTAGTCGGCCTGCATCCGACGCGCGGCGCTGAGCGCCGCGAGGTCGGCCGCGCGCTGGCGGTCGCCGACGCCGCCGAGGCCGCGCGCGACGGCCCCGAGCACAACCGCGCCGAGAAGGATCGCCACGAGCGCGCCGAGGAGGAGCACGAGCGCCTGGCCCGACTCGGGCGACCCGCAGCGCCCGCGCGAACGCCTCACGACACCGCCTCGAGCACCGGCCCCACGGCGGCGCGAAACGGTGCCGGGGCGGCGAGCCCGGCCAGCGCGAGCGCGGCGGCCAGGGGGGCCCAGCCGGTCCTCACGCGCAGGACCGGCGGCCCGAGCGCGCGCAGGCTCGTCAGGGCGAGGTCGGCGACCTCCCCGTCGCCGCCCAGGAGCACGAGGGCGTCGAGGGTCCGCAGGAGCTCGTCGAGCGCGTCGGTCCGCGGCGCGGAGAGGAGCAGCACCGCGGGACCCCCGACCACGGCGTCGGCGCGCGCGAACGCCCCCGCGTCGCCGAGCTCGGCGCGGACGAGGCGACCGCTGGCGCAGGCGGTGATCTCCCGCGCCTGGAGCGCGCGCGCCGCCCGGGACGCGGCACCGGCGGCGGGTGCCCGCGGCGCCACGAGCCCGCCGTCCCCCGCGAGCAGCGCACAGGAGGAGCGCCCGGCCGCCGCCAGGCGCAGGGCGAGCGCCGCCGCCACGGCGCCGCCACCCCGGCCGGCGCCGAGCACGGCCACCGACGGCGCCGCGAGCGCGAGCGCCCCCGCCGCGGAGTCCCGCCGCCGCGCCCGCGCGGGCAGGACGAAGCTCACGGCGCCTGCCCCGCGTCGGCCGTCGCCTCGCTGGCGAGCAGGTCGGAGACCGCCCGCGCCGGGGCCGGAGGCGCGAGGCGCACCGTCACGCGGGTGCCGTCGATACGGATGCGCAGGCCGCCGCGGCTCCAGTCCGGCACCGCGTCCGCGGCCGCGGCGCGCGGGTCCCCACCCTCGGCCAGCGCGATCGCCCCCGCCTCGGCGGCGTGGCCCGCGAGCTCACGTCCCGCTCCGGCGGCCAGGGCCTCGAACGCCCCGCCCGCGGCGATCACGAGCACCGGGAGGAACGCGACGACCTCGACGCTCGCCTGCCCGCGCGCGCAGCCGGGACGGAGCCTCATCGCCGCTGGGACGGAAGCGCCGCCGCGCGCTCGAGGCTCAGCAGACGTCCGGCGCCGAGGACAAGGGGGACGCCGACGCGCAGCCGCACGCCCCCACCCGGCCGCGCCTGCACTCGAAGCCCGGCCTCGAGCGCCCCCGGCAGCGCGCGCCGCGCCGCCGGCAGCGGATTCTCCCCCACGGCCTCCGCGCGCGCCGCCGCGCGCGCGGCGCCGCCGGCCGCCCACTCCGCGTAGCCGAGAATCGCGATCTGCCAGAGCGCGAGGCAGAGGACCGCGACGAGCGGCAGGAGCGCGACGAGCTCGACCGCGGCCTGACCGGTCTCCGAACGGACGCGCGGGAGCATGCCCGGCACGCTCGCAGGCTGCGTGTCACGGATCTACGCGCAGGGGTGACGAAAGCGCGTCAGGAGTGCGTCAATAGCTGCGCGAGGCGGTGTACACGTAGATCACGCCCGCCGACGCCGCCGCGACGACGAGGAACCAGACCGCGGTGCCGAGCCCCGTGTCCCACAGCTTGCCCGTGCCGCTGACCGCGAGCAACGCCGCGCCCCCCGAGGCGTAGAGGACCCCCCGGTTGCGGTCGCCGAGCCCGTGGAGCGCGACCCGGTGCTCACGGTAGAGCCGGTAGGCGAGGAAGGCGAGGCCCACCAGGAAGACGATGCCTACGAACTGCTGGACGGCGTTTCCGGCCGCCCCCCCGCCCGGCACGAAGGCGACGAACGCCGCCAGCAGCAGGACGATCGCGACGTTGCGCGCGTTCCTCATCGCTCGGCGTAGACGCGCGGGAGGACCGCCGGCGGCTCCTCCGCGTCCGCGCGCGCCGCCGTGACCGCCACCGGCACGCCGCGGCCAGGAACCACGGGCTCGGCCTCGAGCCGGTAGCCGACGCCGAAGTGCGTGTGGATGTAGCGCCAGGCCGGCGAGGCCTTCTCGAGCTTCTGGCGGAGCTTGCGCACGAAGACGTCGACCGAGCGGTCGCCGTGGGCCATCGCCCAGCCCCAGACGCGCTGGTAGATCTCCTCGCGCGGGAGGACGCGCCCGCCGGCGTCGGCCAGCAGGTGCAGCAGCTCGAACTCCCGCCGCGTGAGGTCGAGCGAGCGCCCGGCCGCGAAGGCCTGGAACTGGTCGGGCTTGATGAGGATCTCGCCCACCGAGGCCTCCGAGGGCGCCGGCGCGGCGGCGCGCGCGTGGCGGCGGATGGCGGCCTCGACGCGGGCCACGAGCTCCTCGGGGTGGCAGGGCTTGTTCAGCCAGTCGTCGGCGCCGAGTCGCAGGCCGCGCACGCGCTGGGCCACGGTCGAGGGGCCCGAGCAGACGACGACGGGGAGATCCGGCAGCTCGCGGCTCACGCGCTCGAGCCAGCCCCAGGGATCGGGGCCCGCGGCGGTCAGGTCGACGACCACGGCGCTCAGGCGCAGCGGCACGAGATCCTCGACCCGCGGCGGCGCGGAGAGCACCCGGTGCTGCCAGGAGAGCGCCTCGAAGCGACGAGCCAGGACAAGCAGGAAGCCGCGCTCGGTATCCACCACGACAAGGCGGACGGCGCCCGATCCATCGGGATGAGCCATGTGGTGAGTCTACGGTTCCCCGGCATGCCGTTACGCGATCACCCCCGGTTTCGGCTCAATCCTTCACACCGTCTTCACCGCCGGGCGAGGCATTTCCCGCATCATGCGGGAACATGAGGCTCTCGCCGTGAGCACCGCCGAGGAGACCCCGACGACCGCGGCCGCCGAGCTCGAGGAACCGAGCCTCTACTTCAACCGTGAGCTGTCCTGGCTGCTCTTCAACGAACGCGTCCTCGAGCTCGCTGAGGACGCGGCCGAGCCGCTGCTCGAACGCATGAAGTTCCTCGCCATCTCGGCGACCAACCTCGACGAGTTCTTCATGATCCGCGTCGCCGGGCTCCACGACCAGGAGGCGGCGGGCATCGAGGGCCGCACGGCCGACCGGCTCGAGCCGACGGAGACCATTGCCGGCGTCCGCGAGCTCGTCCAGGAGATCGACGCGCGCCAGGCCCGGGTGTGGCGGGAGGAGCTCCGCCCGGGCCTCGCCGAGTACGGCATCCGCGTGGCGCACTGCGCGGAGCTCCCGGACGGCACGAGCGAGGAGATAACGGAGCGCTTCCGCGCCAACATCTTCCCTGTCCTCACCCCGCTCGCCGTGGCCGCCGGGCGGCCCTTTCCCTACATCTCGAACCTGTCCCTCTCCCTCGCCGTCTCGTTGCGGGATCCCGAGAACGGCCACGAGGTCTTCGCGCGCGTGAAGGTCCCCAAGGAGAGCCTCGGGCGCTTCGTGGAGGTGCAGGACGGCGAGAACGGGCCGTACTTCGTGCCGCTCGAGGACGTGATCGCCGAGAACCTCGAGGACCTCTTCCCGAACATGGAGATCCTCGACCACGCGACCTTCCGCGTCACCCGCGACGCCGACTTCGAGGTCTCCGACGAGGCCGCCGACCTCGTCAGCGCGGTCGAGTCGGAGCTCCGGCGCCGGCGCCTCGGCGAGGTCGTGCGCGTGGAGATCGCCGCCGAGATGAGCGACGACCTGAGGGCCCAGCTCGTCGCCGCGCTCGAGGTCGAGGATCGCGACGTCTACTCAAACGAGGAGCTCGTCGACTTCGGCGACCTGATGGAGCTCGCCGGGCTGCGCGGCCACCAGGACATCCGCGATACGCCGTTCTCCGGCCAGGTCCGGCAGGCCTTCGCCGGGGAGGACAACGACCCCGCCGACGTGTTCGAGGCCATCCGGCGGGGCGACCTGCTCATCCATCATCCCTACGACTCGTTCTCGGCCTCGGTCGTGCGCTTCGTCGAGCAGGCCGTCTCGGACCCCGAGGTGCTGGCGATCAAGCAGACGGTCTACCGCACGAGCGACGACTCGCCGCTCGTGCCGGCGCTCATCACCGCGCGCGAGCGGGACAAGGAGGCGGTCTGCCTCGTGGAGCTGAAGGCTCGCTTCGACGAGCGCGCCAACATCACGTGGGCGCGGCGCCTGGAGGAGGCCGGCGTCCACGTGACCTACGGCTCCCCGAGCCTCAAGACCCACGCCAAGGCCGTGCTCGTCGTGCGCCGCGAGGGGGAAGGGGTGCGCCGCTACGTGCACATCGGGACGGGCAACTACCACCCGAAGACGGCCCGGCTCTACACCGACTTAGGCCTCTTCACCTGCGACGAGGACATCACCGCCGACGTGGCCGAGATGTTCAACGGGCTGACGGGCTACGGGCGGCCGGGCCCTTCCCGGAAGGTCCTCCTCGCCCCCACCCACCTGCGCGACGGGATCATCGAGCGGATCCAGCGCGTGACCGAGGCCCACGGCGAGGAGGAGCCGAGCCGGATCGTCATGAAGATGAACGCGCTCGTGGATCCCGCCTGCATCCGCGCGCTCTACCGCGCCTCGCAGGCCGGGGTGCGCGTCGACCTCAACATCCGCGGGATCTGCTGCCTGCGCCCGGGGGTGTCCGGCGTGTCCGAGAACATCCGGGTCGTGTCCGTCGTCGGCCGCTTCCTCGAGCACTCCCGCGCGTTTGCCTTCACCGCGGGCGGAGAGACCGAGCTGCTCATCGGCTCGGCCGACCTCATGCCCCGCAACCTCGACAACCGCGTCGAGCTCGTCGTCCCCGTCGAGAGCCCGCCCGTGCGCGCGGAGATCCTCGACGTGCTCGAGCGCTGCCTGGCCGATGACGCCAACGGCTGGGATCTCGGGGAGGACGGGAAGTGGCGGCGGCGTGAGCGCCCGGCCGAGCCGGGCGAGGTCCGCTCCGTGCACGCCGAGCTCATGCGCGCCGCGATCGCGCGCACCGGCGAGGCATAGGGGGGGCGGATGGCGCCGTCCGGGCGCACCGCCGTCATCGACCTCGGCTCCAACACCTTCCGGCTCGTCGTCTTCGAGGCCGGGGTGGGCGGCGACCCGCTGGGCTGGAAGAAGTCCGATGAGGTCTTCGACCGGGTGCGGATCGGCAAGGGCCAGAAGGATCGCGGCGCGCTGCGGGAGGCGCCGGTCGAGCGCGCGCTCGAGGCGCTCCGCCTCTACGGGCACTTCTGCCGCGCGCGCGGGATCGAGGATGTCCGGCCCGTGGCCACCTCGGCGATCCGCGAGGCGGCCGACCGCGAGGAGTTCCTCGCCCGCGCCGAGGAGTGCCTGGGCACGGCGATCCGCGTCCTCTCGCGGGAGCAGGAAGCCCGCTACGGCTTCCTCGCGGCGATCAACGCGACGACGCTCGAGCGTGGCGGCGTCATCGACCTCGGCGGCGGCTCACTGCAGCTCGTCGAGGTCTCGGGGCGGGCCGAGCGCTCCTCCGGGTCCTGGCGGCTCGGCGCCGTGCGCTGCACCGAGCGCTTCCTCGACTCCGGCCCCGCCTCGAAGAAGCAGCTCAAAGCGCTCCGCGGCCACGTGCGCGAGGAGCTCGAGTCCGCGAGCTGGCTCGGCGGCACCGAGCGCCTCGTCGCCCTGGGCGGGACGGTGCGGAACCTCGCCACCGCCGCGCAGCTCGCCACCGGTCTCGAGGAGACCTACGGGGTGCAGGGCTTCGTGCTCGAGCGCGCCGCCCTCGCCGCGCTCGTGGAGCAGCTCGCGGGCCGGCCGGCGGCCGAGCGCGCGCACGTGCGGGGGATAAAGCCCGACCGGGCCGACGTCATCCTCGCCGGCGCGATGGTGCTCGACGAGGTCCTTGCCCTCTCGGGCGCGCCCGGCCTCGAGGTCATCGAGGCCGGGCTGCGCGAGGGCGTGTTCTTCGAGGCGCTCCTGCCCGGCGACCCGCCCGCCTTCCCCGACGTCCGCCGGGCCTCGGTCGCGAACCTCGCCCGCCGCTACGACGCCCACGAGGAGCACGTGGCCCACGTCGCCGGGCTCGCGCTCGAACTGTGGGACGGTCTGCGCGAGGCCGGCCGCCACGACGGCGCGCCGCCCGAGCGAGACCTGCTCTGGGCGGCGGCGATGCTCCACGACGTCGGCGCGGCGATCGCCTACGACGACCACCACAAGCACTCCCGCTACCTGATCCTCTCGAGCGGCCTCCCGGGCTGGACGCCGCGCGAGGTCGCCCTCATCGCGCAGATCGCCCGCTACCACCGCAAGGGCGAGCCGACGCTCGACGCGTTCTCCCCGCTCGGAGCCCCGGGCGACGAGGCGCTGCTGCGGCGTTGCTCGGCGCTCGTCCGCCTGGCCGAGGATCTCGACCGCGGACGCGACCAGGCCGTGCGCCACGTCGACCTGCGCCCCGACGGCAAGGGCAAGCGGCTCGAGCTGACGGCCGATGGCGACGAGACGCTCGTCCGCCGCGCCGTGGCCGAGCAGAACGGACTGTGGGAGGAGGCGTTCAGCGAGCGCCTCGCAGTGGCGGCGTGACGCTCGCCGACGACGCCGAAGCGTTCGCGGTGCAGCGCCACGGGGCGCGTGGTTCGGCCCATCCCGCCGAGGCCGGCGCGCTGCTCGCCGCCGCGGACGAGCCCGACCAGGTCGTCGCCGCGGGCCTGCTTCACGACGCCGTGGAGGACACGGACACGACCGTGGCGGAGATCCGCGAGCGGTTCGGCGCGGGCGTGGCCGATCTGGTCTCGGCGCTCACGGAGGATCCGTCGATCCAGGATTACCGTGCGCGAAAGGCCGATCTGAGAAGGAGGATCGCCGCCGCGGGCCGGGACGCCGTGGTCGTCTCCGCCGCGGACAAGCTCTCCAAGTTGCGCGAGCTCGCCCGGACCGGAGCGGAGATCCCCGACGCCAAGCGCGAGCACTACGCAAAGACGCTCGAAACCGTCACGAGACTCGCGCCCGACCACCCGCTGACGGCCGCGCTACGGGACGAGTGGCTCTGATCGCGCGGATAGCGCGCACTTTCAGCCACTCGATCCTCTCCCTCTTCTCCCAAGCCCCGGCGAGCGCACCGCTGTCCGCGAACGCCCGGGCGGAACGAGCGCCGCGCTACCGCGTGACCACGTGCGAGGCGTCCGCGAACTCGCGGAACAGCCCCGTGGCCACGAAGGCGGCCTGCTCGCCGATGTCGACGGCGTTGTCGGCGACCCGCTCCATCGCCCTCCCCACGAAGGCCATGTGCATGGCCCACTCCCGCGTGTCGATGTGATCGCCGATGTCGAGCGCGCGTTGGAAGATCGCGCGGTTCAGGAGATCGATCTCGTCGTCCTGGCGGACGAGGTCCTCCGCCAGCGCCACGTCCCGCGTGGTGAAGGCGTGCTTGGCCTGGACCACGAGCGACTGTGTCAGCGACCCCATGCGGCCGATCGAGGCGAGGATCTCCTCGTCCGCCGGCGCCTCGTGGCCGTCGAGCGGGACGATCTTGGCGATGTTCACGCACTGGTCGCCCATCCGCTCGATGTGCCCGATGACGTGCAGGAGCGCGGCGATCAGCCGCAGATCCGAGGCCACCGGCGCCTGCAGCGCCAGCAGCGCGAGCAGGGACTGGTGGACCTCGAGGTAGCGCCCGTCGATCCGGTCGTCGTCGGCCACGACGAAGCCCGCGAGCTCGATGTCCCGCCGCACGAGGGACTCGACCGCCCGGTCGAGCTGGGTGTTCACGAGGTCGAGCCCGTCGAGCGCCGCTGCTTCGAGGCGCACGAGCTCCTCGTGGAAGGCGTGGCGCGTCTGCGGGCTCATCCGAACTTCCCGGTGACGTACTGCTCGGTGCGCTCGTCGGAGGGGTTCGTGAAGATCTGCTCGGTCGGGGCGACCTCGACCATCTCCCCCGTGAGCATGAACGCGGTCCGGTCCGCGACGCGAGCCGCCTGCTGCATGTTGTGGGTGACGACGACGATCGTGTAGCTCGCCTTGAGCTCGGCGATCAGCTCCTCCACCTTGAGCGTGGCGATCGGGTCGAGCGCGGAGCACGGCTCGTCCATGAGGATGACCTCGGGCTCGACGGCGATCGTGCGGGCGATGCACAGGCGCTGCTGCTGGCCGCCCGAGAGGCCGACGCCGGGCATGTCGAGGCGGTCCTTGACCTCCTCCCACAGGCCGGCGCCGCGCAGCGAGCGCTCGACGCGCTCCTTGAGCTTCCCGCCCTTCATGCCCGAGAGCCGCACGCCCGCGGCGACGTTGTCGAAGATCGACATGGTGGGGAACGGGTTCGGCTTCTGGAAGACCATGCCCACCGCGCGGCGCACGGAGACGACGTCCACCTCGGCGCCGTAGAGGTCCTCGCCGTCGATCGTGATCCTGCCCTCGGCGCGCGCGCCGGGGATCTCCTCGTGCATGCGGTTGATGCAGCGCACGAGCGTCGACTTCCCGCAGCCCGAAGGCCCGATCATGGCCGTGACCTCGTTGGCGCGGAAGTCGAGGTCGACGCCCTTGACGGCCTCGAGGTCGCCGTAGAACGCGCGCACGGCCTCGAGCTTGATCTCGCGGCCCTCGCGCTCGACCTTGGCCGCCGGCTTCTCCGCGTGCTCGGAGGCCTCGGCGGCCAGCGCGTTCGACGCCGCGGAGCCGGAGGAGGAGGACTCAGAGGGGGACGAGTGCGGGGTCATGGTCATGCGATACGGCTCCTTCGCGTGGCGAGCCTAGCCACGACCGTGGTGATGAGGATGAGGAGCACGAGGGTGAGCGCGGCGCCCCAGGCACGGGTCACTATCACATCGCGCGGCTGCCGGGCGTCGTTGAAGATCTGGACCGGAAGGGAGTTGATCTCCTGGGAGGGGTCGACGGAGAGCCCGAAGACGGCGAAGGCGGTGAAGAGCAGCGGGGCGGTCTCCCCCGCCGCGCGGGCGACCGCGAGCAGCGAGCCCGTGACGAGCCCGGGCAGCGCGGAGGGCAGGACGACCCGGAAGATGACCCGCCAGCGGGGCGCGCCGAGGGCGAGCGCGGCCTCGCGCAGCGAGTCGGGCACGAGGTTCAGCACGACCTCGGCCGAGCGCGTGACGACCGGGAGCATGAGCAGGGCGAGCGCCAGCGAGCCCTTCCACGCGGCGAACCCCCCGCCGATGCTCGTGATCACAAGCACGGTGTAGACGAACAGGCCGAAGACGATCGACGGGACGCCGGTCATGACGTCGACGAGGTAGCGGATGAGGCCCGCGAAGCGCTTGGCCTTCCCGTACTCGACGAGGTAGAGCGCGACGCCGACCCCCGCCGGGATCGACATGGCCGCGGCGACGGCCACGAGCACGAGCGTGCCCACGATGGCCGAGCGGATGCCGCCCGCATCCCCGAGGAACGAGCCCGTCGGGTCCGAGGTGAAGAAGTGCCAGCTCCAGGCGGGGAGGCCTTTCTTCATCAGGTAGAAGATGACGAGCACGAGCGGGACGAGCGCGATGGCCGCGCCCGCGCCGAGCGCGGCCCGGGCCGCCTGATCGGTGCGGCGCCGGCGGGGGGAGACGGCGGACAGCGCGCTCATCGCCGCACCCCCTCGGGGGCGCCCGAGCGGACGTAGAGGCGCGCCCCGGCGTTGACGATCAGCGTCAGCACGAAGAGCACGAGGCCGGCGGCGATCAGCGCCGAGCGGTGGATGGGCACCGACGCCGCCTCGCCGAACTCGTTGGCGACGACGGCGGCCAGCGAGTAGCCCTGGTCGAAGATCTGCTTGCCGAGCTGCGGCGCGTTGCCGACGACGAGGGTCACGGCGATGGTCTCGCCGATCGCGCGCCCGAGACCGAGCATGGCCGCCCCAGAGATTCCCGCGCGCGAGTAGGGCAGGATAGCCATGCGGATCATCTCCCAGCGAGTGGCGCCGAGGGCGAGCGCGGCCTCCTTGTGCTCGGCGGGGACGGTGGTGATGACCTCGCGCGAGATCGCGGCGACGACGGGGAGGATCATGATCGCGAGGATGAGCCCGGCGACGAAGTAGCTCGGCCCGGCCACGTGCCCGCCGACGAAGGGCAGGAAGGAGAACGTGTCGGCGAGCGACTGCTGGACGGGCTTCAGGAAGGGGATGAGCAC
Source organism: Solirubrobacterales bacterium (assembly GCA_038276395.1). Lineage (GTDB taxonomy): Bacteria > Actinomycetota > Thermoleophilia > Solirubrobacterales > Solirubrobacteraceae > JBBQAA01. Next base: position 32,502 of record JBBQAA010000066.1, read on the forward strand.
GAAGATCCCCCAGAGCCCGTAGACGACGGAGGGCACCGCGGCGAGCAGGTCGATCAGCAGCGTGAGCAGCGTCTTCAGCCGTCGCGGGCAGAGCTCGGTGGCGAAGAGCGCCGAGGCGACGGCGATGGGTACGCCGATGAGGACGCCGACACCGGCGGTGATGAGGGTTCCCACGACGAGGGGGAGAGCCCCGTAGATGTTGCGCGAGACGTCCCAGTTGTTGGTGAACGTGAAGCCGAAGACCCCGAAGCGGGAGAAGGCGAGCGAGGACTGGTTGGCCAGCTCGATGAAGAAGAAGACGAGCAGCGCGAGGACGAGCGCCGCGAGGGCGAGCAGCCCGAGCCGAAGGGCGCGGTCGGGCAGCCCGGAGAGGGCCGACCCCCGGAGCGCGAGGCCCCGGGGGCCAGAGGGGCGTCCTTCTTCTAGGGCGCCCGCTTCCACCTAGCCGGCCTTCAGCGGCGAGCCGTCGCAGGTCAGGCCCGCGATCTTGGCCTTGTCCTTGGCCAGCAGCGAGGCGGGCAGCGGCGCGTAGTCAAGCTTCGGCGCGACCTGCTGCCCCGGACCGACCACGTAGTCGAGCCACTTGACGACGGCCTGGGCCTTGGGCTTCGCCAGGCCGGCCTTGCACATGTCCTTGTAGACGAGCAGGAACGTCGCCGAGGCGATCGGGTAGGCCTTGGCCCCCGGCGCGTTGATCGAATCAAAGCGCAGGTCGGCCGGGACCGTGAGGCCGACGCCCGCTGCGGCGGTAGCCGCCAGGGTCGGCTTGATGTAGTTGCCCGACTTGTTCTTGAGCTGAGCCGTGGTGAAACCGTTCTGCAGCGCGTAGGCCTGCTCGACGTAGCCGACGGCGCCGGTGTTCTGCTTGACGCATGCCGCCACGCCGCTGTTGCCCGAGGCGCCGGTGCCGGTCGGCCACTTGACCGTCTTGTCGGCCCCGATCTTCGACTTCCACTCGGCCGAGTAGTCCGACAGGAAGGTCGTGAAGAGCTTCGAGGTTCCCGACTCGTCGGAGCGATGGCAGACCGTGACCTTCGTCGAGGGCAGCTTCGATCCCGGGTTGAGCTTGGTGATGGCCGGGTCGTTCCAGGTCTTGATGTTCCCGAAGAACAGGTTGGCCACGGTGCCGCCGTCGAGCTTCAGGTTCTTGGGCGCGCCCGGGACGTTGTAGGAGACGGTGACGGCGCCGAACACGCTCGGGATGTGGACGGGCGTGCCCTTCTTCTCGGCCGCCTTGACCTCCTCGTCCTTCATCGCCGCGTCGGTCGCGCCGAAGTCGACGGTGCCGCTCGTGAACTGGGCGATGCCGCCGCCCGAGCCGATGCCCTGATAGTTGACCGTCAGGCCCTGACTCTTCAGGTCGGAGGCCCACTGCTGGTAGACGGGCTGGGGGAAGGTGGCGCCCGCGCCGTTGATGGAGGAGGCCGCGCCGCCCCCGCCGGAGGAGGCGCTCGAGCTCGAGCCCGTCCCGTTGTTCGAGGAGCCGCAGGCCGCGAGGCCGAGGGCCACAACCCCGGACACCCCGAGGGCGGTGATATTCGTTCTGTTCATATGCATAGGCGGGGACCGTCGCAGGCGACGGGTCCGAGTCTGTTACCGCGCTGTATCCGCCGTGTGAAGAAAATGTGAACGCTCGGGCTGGAAGCGGTAGCCGAACCCCACGTGGGTGTGGATGCACGTGTGGTCGGGGAGCGTCTCGGCGAGCTTCACGCGCAGCTTGCGGATGTAGACGTCGACCGAGCGGTCGCCGGGCCGCAGCGGCGATCCCCACACCGAGCGGTAGAGCTCGTCCCGGGTGACGATCCGCCCCGCGCGCGCCGCCAGCACGCACAGCAGGCGGAACTCCTGCACCGAGAGGGTGAGCGGACGGTCCTTGACGAGGACGAGGAGCTCGTCCGGCCGGACCTCGACCGGACCGGCGACCACCGTCTGCGAGGGCGAGCTGGCCTCCATGGCGGGGATCGTGTTGGACTTGCGCGGGGCTCGTGTGAAACGCCCGTGAACAATGCGCGGTCGGTCCTGCGCGGAGGGCTCCGGGCTCTGAGGGAGGGGTTCGGAGACCGAGCCAGCCAACGAGACCTCCGGTCCCCCTCCTTCGCCAGCCTCGGGCCCTGGGTCAGCGGGCACCGGCTCCTCTTCTTCTCTACGCTCGTCAAACGCGATGAGCTACCGCCTGGATCTCGAGGAGCCGGTCCCGGCCGCGCTGCGCGAGGCGGCCGCCGCTGAGCTCGCCGACGCCGCCGCGCTGCTCGAGGGAGGGGAGGCCGCCGAGGCCGCGGTCCACGCCGCGCGCAAGGACCTGAAGAAGGCGCGCTCGCTGCTCCGGCTCGCCCGCCCCCGCATGCCCGGCAGGGCCTACCGGCGCGAGAACCGGCGGCTGCGGGACACCGCGCGCGCGATCGCCGGCGTGCGTGACGCGGACGTCATGGTCGCCACGGTCGATGACCTCGCCGAGCGCTTTGCCGGGCAGCTCCCCGAGGGCACGTTCGCGGCGCTCCGCGCCGAGCTGGCGATCGCCGCGGCCGAGGCCCGCACGGGGCGGGAGCAGGCGGAGCCCGGGGCGGCGGCCGCCGAGCTGCGCGACGCCGTGGAGCGGGCCCGGGCCTGGCCGCTCGAGGATTGCGACGAGGACACCCTCGTCGCCGGCATCACCCTCGCCTACGCGAGCGGGCGCCGCGACCTCCGGGCCGCCGAGCGCGATCCCTCGGCCGAGCACCTACACGAGTGGCGCAAGCGCGTCAAGGACCTCTGGCACCACCTGAGGCTGCTGCGCGACCTTCACCCCGAGGTCCTCCCGGCCGAGGCGGAGGCCGCCCACAGGCTGTCCGACCTGCTCGGCGACGACCACGATCTCGCCGAGCTGTGCCGCGTGCTGGCTGAGAAGGACGGCCCGGCGGCGAGCGTCCCCGACGACCTGGCACCGCTCGCCGAGCTCGCCGCCGAGCGCCAGGAGGCGCTTCGCTCTGCCGCCTTCGCGCTCGGGCACCGGATCTACGCCGAGCCGGCCAAGTCGTTCTCCCGCCGGTTCCGCGCGCTGACCCGGGCCCGCCGGGTCGGCACGCCCGCGTGATCGGGGTCGCCGGCGCCGAGCGCGCGAGCGGCCGGGCGGTGGCCGCAGCCCTCGCCGCCGCCGGGCACGAGGTCGGGCGGCCCGGGCCGGACTGCTCGGTCCTCGTCGATGCGGCGACCGCGCCCGAGACGTTCACAGACCAGGTGCGGGAGGACGTCCTGCCCGCGTTGCTCGGCCTCGCCGAGGAGAGCGGCGCGCGCGTCGTGCTGCTGTCCTCCGCGCTCGTCTACGCCGACGGCGGGGAGGAGTGGGTGGAGGCGTCGGACCCCGTGGTCGATCCCGCGTCCGCTCACCGGGCCCTGCCGGAGCTCGAGGTCGCGCTGTTCGGCTCGGGCGCGCGGTTCCTCGTGCTGCGGATGGGGGTCCTCGGCGACGGCGCGCCGGAGCCGGGCGAGGCGTGGATCCCCGTGCTCGACCCCGGGGACCTCGGCGGCTGGGTCGCCGCCGCCGTGGCCCGCGACCTGAGCGGCGTCTACGACGCGGTCTCGCGCTGCGTGCGCGGGCGTGCGGATCGATCGCGGCGCGTGTCCGGGGCGGCGCTCGTGTCGATCACGGGGGTCGCGCCGGCGTAGGCGGGCTGGTCGTGGGGTGCGAGCGGGCGGCCGAGCCCGCGTCTCCGCACTTGAGGGCGCCAGAGGACCACAACTGCAGAGAACGCCCGTCCGGCGCGTGACGGAGCGCGCTCCGCCGCCCGCCGCGTCTGTCTACGCGACGAGCGCCTCGTAGCGCGCGTAGAGCTCCTCCACGGCGCGCCGGGCCGTGGCGTGGCGCTCGCTCGCGCGCGCCGAGCTCGACGGGCTGGCCCACGCCGACGGGTCGGCGAGCTCCTGCTCGAGCGCGGCGAGCGCAGCCTCGGCCCGCTCGATCTCCGCCTCGAGGTCGCGGCGGCGGCGCTGCTCGTTCTTCGAAACCGCGCCGTTCTGCGGCTTCGCGCCGTTGCTCTGACCGCCGCGCGGGGCCTTGGCCGCTCGCGCGGCCGCGGGCGTCGGCGCCGCCTTCCGCTCCTCGCGCACGCGCGCGAACTCCGCCCAGCCGCCGGAGTAGGAGCGCAGGCGGCCGTCCTCGTAGGCCACCGTCCGCGTGCCGACGGCATCGAGCAGCGCGCGATCGTGGGAGACGAGCAGGACCGAGCCCTGGAAGGCGGTGAGCGCGTCCTCGAGCGCCTCGCGGGACTCGAGGTCGAGGTGGTTCGTCGGCTCGTCGAGGACGAGGACGTTCGCGCCGGAGGCCACGAGGATCGCCAGCGAGAGCCGCCGGCGTTCCCCGCCCGAGAGCCCGTCGAGCGGCTTCTCCGCCTCCTCGCCGCTGAACAGGAAACGCCCGAGCAGCGCCCGCGCCGCGTTCGGGGTGAGCCCCGTGCGCTTGACCGCGGCCTCGAGCACGGTGCGCGCGTCGCCGGCCGACAGCTCCTCGGCGTGCTGGGAGAGGTAGCCGAGCTTCACGTTGTGCCCCGAGCGGAGCTTTCCGCCGTCGAGCGGACGCCGCCCGGCGAGCGCCTCGATGAGCGTCGTCTTGCCCGCGCCGTTGGGCCCGACGAGCGAGACGTGCTCGCCGCGCTCGAGCCACAGCTCCCCGTCCTCGAGCAGCGTGCGGCCCGGGACCGTCAGGGTCCCGCCCTCGAGCTCGAAGACGACGGCGCCCGAGCGCTCGGGCGCCCTGAACTGGAAGCCGAGGCTCCGCCCGGCCTTCGGGTCCCGCTCCAACCGCTCGATCTTGTCGAGCTTCTTCACGCGCGACTGCGCCTGGCGGGCCTTCGTCGCCTTATAGCGGAAGCGCTCGACGAACTTCTCCATCCGGGCGATCTCCGCCTGTTGGCGCTGGATCGCCCGGCCGAGGGCCAGCTCGCGCTGGGCCTTCTCCCGGCGCCAGGTGTGCCAGGTGCCGGCGAAGAAGCGCCCGCGCCCGGCCTCGAGCTCCAGCACCGAGGTGCCGACGGCCTCGAGAAACCAGCGGTCATGGGCCACGAGTACGACGGCAGCGTCGAGCGCGGCGAGGTGGGTCTCCAGCCACTCCAGCGACTCGATGTCGAGATGGTTCGTCGGCTCGTCGAGCAGGAGCAGGTCGGGGTCTCCCGCGAGCGCGCGCGCGAGCGAGCCGCGCGTCAGCTCGCCGCCGGAGAATGTGGCCAGGGAGCGGTCGAGGTCTCGGTCAGCGAAGCCGAGGCCGTGGAGGGTCGAGAGCGCGCGATCGCGCCACGTGTAGCCCCCGGCGTGCTCGAGCCGCGCCTGGGCCTCCGCGTAGGCACCGAGGGTCGCCTCGTCGTGATCGCCCGCGGCCATCCGCTCCTCGAGCGCGGCCAGGCGCTCCTCCATGGCCACGAGCTCCTTAGCCCCCGAGAGGACGTAGTCGCGCAGCGAGAGCTCGCGCTCGCGCGGCGGGCGCTGATCGTGCAGCGCGACCTTCGTGCCCTTCTCGAAGACGATCTCCCCGCCGTCGATCGACGCCTCCCCGGCGAGCATCCGCAGGAGCGTCGTCTTGCCCGCGCCGTTACGCCCCGCGAGGGTCATGCGATCGCGGCGCTCGAGCTTGAAGGAGACGCCGCGCAGAAGCGGGTCCCCCGCCATGTCCTTGGCGAGATCAGAGGCGATGACGACGGCCATCCGCTCAGGCTAGGAAGCGCCGCCGGCCGCGCCGGAGCCGTCGCGCCGGGGCAGCCCGGCGCCGTGGCGCTGCCAGTAGAGGAGGACGGCGTTCTCGCGCTCGATGCGCTCGGCCGTGCCCTCGCCGCGGCGGAGCATCCGCTTCATCTGGCGGACGCTCGCCGGCGGGTGGGCGGCGATCTCGGCGGCCAGCGCGAGCGCGGTCTCCTCGGCCTCCTCGGTCACGACGAGCCGGGTGAGGAGCCCGAGCTCGCCGGCCGCGGCGGCGTCGAGGGTGCGCGCGGTGAGCAGGAGCTCCGTGGCCCGGGCGAACCCGACGAGCGGCACGAGCCGCGCCGGGCCGACCGGCACGCCGAGCCGGGCGCCGACCCAGCCCGTGCGGAGGTTCTCGCCTCCGACGCGGAGATCCGACCCCGCGGCCAGCTCGGCGCCCGCTCCGAGCACGTCCCCGACGCAGACGGCGATGGTGGGAACGGGACAACCGTCCCACGCCGCGTAGAGCCGCGTGAAGGCGTCCATGCGGCGCACGCCGCCCCCGGCGTCGAGCTCCTCGCCTACGTCGGCGCCCGCGCACAGCGCGCGAGTGCTCGTGGTCGAGAGGACGACGACCCGCAGCTCGTCCGCGTCGGCGAGGTCCGCGAGCTCCGAGAGGCGGCCGAGGAGGGCCTCGATCGTCGCGGTGTCGAGGGCGTTCCGCCGCTCCGGCCGGTCGAGGCGGAGAATCGCGATGCCGGGATCGCGGCGCTCGAGAAGGACGGACACGGCGGCGGAGGGTAGGCGAGCCGGCCGGTGGGATAACCTGGGGCCACGATGCGCCGGCACGCCACCGCCCTCGCCAGCTCCCTGCTCCTCGTGCTCCTGCTCGCGCCCGCCGCGCTCGCCCACGACGGCGGCCAGGGCACCTACGGCCAGATCGACGACAAGGTGACGACCAACGCCGGCTTCATCGTCATCGCCTTCTTCCCGCTGTTCATCTTCGTCATGAGCGTGCTCCAGTGGCGTCTCGACAAGCGCAAGCAGTCGCGGCTCGCCGCGAAGGCCCACCGCGCGAGCGAGGCCGACTGGAGCGGCGGCTGGTAGGACGTCCCGGGCCGCGGTGCCCGAGCCGGTCACCTACGCGCGGCACGGCGCCGCCGCCGTTCTGACGATCGACCGCCCGGAGCGGCGAAACGCCGTCGACGGCCCGACGGCGGAGGCGCTCGCCGCCGGCTTTAGCGCCTTCGTCGCCGACGACGAAGCGCGCGTGCTCGTCCTCACCGGCGCCGGGGGGGTCGCCTTCTGCGCCGGCGCCGACCTCAAGGCGCTCGAGACCTTCGGCCCACGCCTCGGCGACCCCGCCGGACCGCTCGGGTTCACCCGCCTGCTCTCCCCCAAGCCGACGATCGCGGCGATCGACGGCTGGTGCCTCGCCGGCGGGCTCGAGCTCGCCCTGTGGTGCGACCTGCGGATCGCCTCCCCCGCCTCGCGCCTCGGCTTCCCCGAGCGCCGCTGGGGCGTGGCGCTGATCGACGGCGGCACGCAGCGGCTCCCCCGCATCGTCGGGCTGGGCCGGGCGATGGACCTCATCCTCACCGGGCGGATCATGGAGGCCGGGGAGGCGCACGATTGGGGGCTCGTCAACGAGCTGACCGACGACCCGCTCGCCCGAGCGCTCGAGTACGCGGAGACCCTCGCGGGCTTCCCGCAGGACACCATGCTCGCCGACCGCCGCGCCGCCCACGAGGGCTTCGGCCTACCGCTCGCAGCGGCGCTCGCCGTCGAGGCGAACTCGGCCGTGCAGACCTACGGGACCGGCCTCGCCGGCGCCGCACGCTTCGCCGGCGGCGAGGGTCGCGGGGGTGCGGGCGCGGGGGTGTGACCCCCCGCCCGCGGAGCCAGAGCCGTCGGAGACCCGCGGTAGCAGTTCTGCTACCTGGTCGAGGCCGATCCCGACGAGCGAGCGCGGCGCCTCGCCGTCCTCGGGGAGAGCGAGCGGCGCTTCGACGCGGTCGCGGTCGACGCCCTCATCGCGCGCGAGTACGCGAGCCTGCGCGCGAGCGCGAGGAGTCGGGGCCTCGAGACACGACGCCGAGCAGTCGGCCTCATCATCGCGGCTACCGCCCGGAGCCTCGGCGTTCCTCTGTTCTCGCTCGACTCCGACCAGCTCGCCCTCTCCGACCTCCTCGACGTCCGCCGGCCCTCCTGAGGTAGATTCCGCCCCCTGAGACCTCGGGAGGAGCTCGCATGACCTACTTCGTCACCGGCGCGACCGGCTTCATCGGCCGCCACCTCGTGCAGCGCCTGCTCGAGCGAGAGGGGGACGGGCCGATCCACGTGCTCGTGCGCGGGCGCTCGCAGGCGAAGCTCGCCGAGATGATCGAGGCCGGGAAGCTCGGGGATCCGGAGAAGGCGAGCGCGCGCGTCAAGCCCATCGTCGGCGACCTCTCCGAGCCCCGCCTTGGGGTTTCCGACGAGCAGCTCAAGGAGCTCGCGGGCTCCGTCGAGCACTTCTTCCACCTCGCGGCGATCTACGACATGACCGCGGATGAGGAGCGCAACCGCATCGCCAACGTCGAGGGCACGCGCAACGCCGTGGCCCTCGCCAACGCGCTCGACGCGGGCGTGCTGCACCACGTCTCCTCGATCGCCGCCGCCGGCACCTACAAGGGCCTCTTCCGCGAGGACATGTTCGACGAGGGCCAGAAGCTCCCCTCGCCCTACCACCAGACGAAGTTCGAGTCCGAGCGGATCGCGCGCAACCAGTCCACGGTGCCCTGGCGGGTGTACCGGCCGGGCGTCGTCATCGGCCACTCGCAGACCGGCGAGATGGACAAGATCGACGGCCCGTACTACTTCTTCAAGGCGATCCAGAAGGCGCGGGCGACCCTTCCCCAGTGGTTCCCGCTGATCGGCCCGGAGCTCGGCCACACGAACGTCGTGCCCGTCGACTACGTGGCCGCGGCGCTCGACCACATCGCCCACGCGCAGGATCTCGACGGGCAGGCCTTCCACCTGACCGACCCGAAGTCCCAGCGCTCGGGCGCGGTCATGAACGCCTTCGCCCGCGCCGCCCACGCCCCCCAGCTCCAGCTCCGGATCGACAAGAAGATCCTCGACAACCTGCCCAAGGGCACGCTGTCGATGCTGATGAAGCTGCCCGCCCTGCGCGGTGTGCGAAAGACAGTGCTCGCCGACCTCGGGATCCCGGACGAGATCATCGGGCACATCGCGCTCGTCCCGCAGTTCGACACCCGCGATACCGAGCGCGCGCTCGCGAGCTCGAACGTGACGCTGCCCGAGCTGTCCTCCTACGCGTGGAAGCTGTGGGACCACTGGGAGCGGAACCTCGATCCCGACCTCTTCCGCGACTCCTCCTTCGAGGGCGCGGTCAACGGCAAGACGGTGGTCATCACCGGCGCCTCGAGCGGCATCGGGCGCTCGGCGACGCTGAAGATCGCCCGCGCCGGCGGCATCCCGCTGCTTGTCGCGCGCTCGATGGACAAGCTCGAGGAGCTGAAGAAGGAGATCGAGGACGGCGGCGGCACGGCCTACGCGTACTCGTGCGACCTGTCGAGCATGGATGCGATCGAGCAGCTCGTCGAGGAGCTGCGCTCAGACCACGCCGCGATCGACATCCTCGTCAACAACGCGGGGCGCTCCATCCGCCGCTCGGTGAAGCTCTCCTACGAGCGCTTCCACGACTACGAGCGCACGATCCAGCTCAACTACCTGGGCGCGATCAAGCTCATCATGGGCCTCATGCCCGGGATGGTCGAGCACGGCCACGGCCACGTGATCAACGTCTCCTCGATCGGCGTGCAGACGAACCCGCCGCGCTTCTCCGCCTACGTGGCCTCGAAGGCCGCGCTCGACGGCTTCACGCGCGTGGCCGCCTCGGAGACGATCGGGGACAACGTCCACTTCACGACGATCCACATGCAGCTCGTGCGCACACCGATGATCGCCCCGACGAAGATCTACGACGCCTTCCCGACGATCTCCCCCGACGAGGCCGCCGACCTCATCTGCGAGGCGATTCGCTCAAAGCCGAAGCAGATCAACACCCGGCTCGGGACCTTCGGCGAGGTGGCCTACGCGCTCGCGCCGAAGGCGATCGACCAGGTGCTGCACATGGCCTACAAGGTCTTCCCGGACTCCGCCGCGGCCAAGGGCAAGCAGGACCCGGAGGAGCGGGCCTCGACCGAGCAGATCGCGCTCGCGCACCTCATGCGCGGCGTGCACTGGTAGCGGCCGCGTCCGGGCTGGGCCGGGCGTCGCCGGGAGCTCTGGCCCGTTTCCCGCGGTTCGGGTCCTCTGGCGCCCTCATCTGCGGAAACGGCGTCCGCGCCCTCACGTGGCCAGGCAGTCCGCGCGCGTCAGGAAGGGCAGGCCGGGCAGACGCGTGCGCACGTCGAGCAGCCGCAGGCCGCGGGAGTTCGTCCCGACCCCGGCCCCGAGCTTCGCCCCGAGCGTGCCCGAGACCTCGAGCCCGCCGCGGTGATCGGAGAGGGCGTAGGTGCGCTCGGTGATCGTCGCGTTGCGCCGCCCCCAGCGCGCGGCCGCGGCGATCGCGCCCGGCAGCTCGCCCACGTGGGCGACCGACAGGCCGCGCAGGACGGCGTCGCCGACCCTCGTCGCGCCCGGCGCGTCGAGCGGGACCCGGAACTCGAGCTCGTGGACCGTCCCCTCCCCCGCCGCCTGCCGGTAGGTGCCGACGACGCGGCGGGTCGCCTCGGCGCTGTCGACTCCGGCCCCCGCGAAGTTGAGCGCGGTCGGGTGGCCGGCGCGATCGACGGTGACGCCGACGGTGAGCGTCGCGCCGCCCGTCCGGCCCGCCCCGGCGCGCAGGAGGAGCGAGGCGCCGGCCGTGGCGCCGGCCTGGAAGTAGAAGGTCCGCTCGCCCGAGCGCGTGTGCCGGACGCCGAGCGCTCCGGTCAGCTCGAGGTTGGCCGAGAGCCCGATGCCGTCGCTGGCCAGGGAGACGGAGGCCCTGAGCCTCCCGCCCACCTGCCGGTACTCCGCGTCGGGCGGCGGCGGGTCGTCGGGCTTGGCGAACCCGATCCAGTGGCAGAGGAAGCAGTCGCGCTTCAGGCCGTCCTCGACGCGCCCGGCGAGGGTCTGGAAGGAGCCGTGGCGCCGCACGAACTCGTCGGCCGCCGCGGCGTTCGTGAAGCTCCAGCGGCGCCCGGAGGTGAAGACGGCGTCGGCGTGGACGCTCGCGCCCTTCACTCCCTCCTTGGGCACCCCGATGTGGAAGCCGGCGCCGAGCGTCCCGCGCAGCCCGAGCGCCTGACCGTCGGCGAAGGTGATGTCCACGTGGCCGTCGGAGTAGGCCTCGCGCATGAGCGTCAGGTCCTGGCCCTCGTGGATGAAGGTCACGTCGAACTTCAGTTCCTGCGTGCGCGAACGGCGGGTGAGCGGGCAGGGCGGCAGGTCGGCCACGGTGCGCGGTGGCGCCGGGCAGGCCGAGCCCGTCAGGGCGCAGAGGCCGCGCTCGACGGCGTCGGCGACCCGCGGCCCGAGGCCGCCGGTGGTGATCGCCAGGGCGGCGAGGAGCACTGCGCCGACGAGCACGAGGATCGCCACGTACTCGACGGAGGCCTGGCCGCGGGAGGAGCGCACGCGGCCAGGATCCCGCGGGAGGGGCGGGCCCGGCGGCTCGCGCGCGAATCGTCACAAGCGCTGCACGGAAAGGTCACACGCCCGACGGCGCGCCCAACCCCGGTCTCCACCGGAGCTGTCCTGATCCGTATACCCATAGGCGTATCAGGGCAGGACAGCTCGCGCCGAACGCGCGGGTCGGCCGGGCCCGGTGCTCAGCCCCGCTCGGCCTCCTCGAGCAGCACCCCCTCGCGCAGCCCGCCGCCGGCGATCTCGAGCGAACGCCCGAAGCGCGCGGCGGCCGCCTCGAGCAGGAGGATCCCCGCGGGCAGCAGGCGCGCCCGCCGCGGGTCGAGCCCGAAGCGCCCCGCGGTCTCGGCCGCCGGCGCCGCGGTCAGGGCGAGGACGGCGGCGGCGAGCGCGGGCGGGTCGAGCACGGGGCCGAGCACCCGCCACAGCGAGGTCGCGCTGCCGCCGACGGCCAGCGCCCGCGCCGGATGGCTCTGGGGTATATCCGCGAAGGCGGCGCCGACGCGCCCGCGCGCGCGAGCGACCTCGGCGGGGGTGGGCGGGTCCGAGCCCAGGCAGCTCTCCGTGAGCGAGCCCGAGCCGAGCTCGAGCGAGACGCTCCAGCCCACGCCGGCCCGGAGGGTCCCGAGCACGAGCTCCGAGGAGCCGCCGCCGACGTCGACGACCCCGATCGGCTCGCTCGCCCCGCCGCCGAGGCCGGTCGTCGCGCCGCAAAAGGCGAGCCGCGCCTCCTCCGCCCCGGAGAGGACCTCGACCGCGACCCCCGCCGCTCCGCCGACCGCCGCGCACAGCTCCGCCGCGTTCGGCGCCCGCCGCACCGCCGCGGTGGCTACGACCCGCACCCGCTCGGCGCGCAGCGCCCGCGCCCGCGCGACCTGTCCCCGCACGGCGGCCGCGACCGCGGCGATCTTCGCCGGAGGGATCGCGCCGTCGGCCGGGAGCCCGGCGCCGAGCCGGGTGAACTCCCGCTCGGCGGCGATCTCCCTCACCCCGCCCGCCTCACAGCGCCCGACGAGCAGCCGGGTCGTGTTCGAGCCGATGTCGACGCAGGCGCAGACCACGTCCGGTGCGCGCGATGTTGCCATGATCGATGCCGTGCCGGAGCCCGCCCCCGACCTCGCCATCAGCGTCACCGGCCTGCGCAAGGCCTACGGGCAGAACGAGGCCGTGCGCGGGATCGACTTCACCGTCCGCCGCGGCGAGGTCTTCGGTCTACTCGGACCCAACGGTGCGGGCAAGACGACGACGGTCGAGATCCTCGAGGGCTATCGCGCCCGGAGCACCGGCGAGGTCTCCGTCCTCGGCTTCGACCCCGCCGAGCGCCCGGCGGAGTTGCGCAAGCGCGTGGGGATCGTCCTGCAGAGCACGGGGATCTACCGCCACATCACCGTCCGCGAGGCGCTCGCGCACTTCGCGGGCTTCTACCCGAGCCCGCGCGGCGTCGAGGAGGTCATCGCCCTGGCCGGCCTCGAGGGCAAGGAGGACGCCCGGGCGCGCTCCCTCTCCGGCGGCCAACTCCGCCGCCTCGACTTCGCCCTCGCGCTCATCGGCGACCCGGAGCTGATCTTCCTCGACGAGCCGACGACGGGCTTCGATCCGGCCGCGCGCCGCAACGCCTGGGAGGTCATCCGCGAGCTGCGCCGCCTGGGCAAGACCGTCCTGCTCACTACGCACTACCTCGACGAGGCCCAGGAGCTGGCCGACCGCGTGGCCATCATGCGCGGCGGGCGGATCGTCGTCGAGGGCGCCCCGGCCGAGCTCGGCGCCGCCGGGCGCTACCGGATCTCCTACCGTAACGGGAGCGGGGAGCAGGAGGAGCACGAGACCGACGACCCGACCGAGCTGCTGCACGAGCTGACGGGGCGGGCGCTGGCCGAGGGCCGGCGCCTGGAGGCGCTGTCCGTCGGGCGCCCGAGTCTCGAGGACGTCTACCTGGACCTCACGGCCACGGCCGACGCCGAGGAGGCGGCGTGACCGCGCTCGTCTGGCGCCAGTACCGGCTCGAGCGCCGGCTGTTCTGGCGCAACCCGAGCGCGGCGTTCTTCAACTTCCTGCTACCGCTGCTCTTCCTCGGCTTCTTCGGCGCGATCTTCGCGGGTAACCAGAAGGACCTGAACGTGATCGTCCCGGGGATCGCGGCGATGAGCGTCATGTCGACGACATTCTCGGCGCTGGCCTTCAACATGACCTTCTTGCGCGAGCAGGGAGTGCTGAAGCGGATGCGGGGAACGCCGCTGCCGAGCGGCGCCTACCTCGGCGGGATCGCGCTCTCGGCGGTGACCAACACGGCGCTGCAGATCGTCATCGTCACGCTCGCCGGGAAGCTCTTCTTCGGCGTCGACTGGCCGAGCGACGTGCTCGAGCTCATCGTCTTCGTGCTCGTCGGCGTCGCGTGCTTCGCCTCGCTCGGCGTCGCGCTCTCCCACGTGATCCCGAACTTCGACTCCGCGCCCGCCTACGTCAACGCCGTGTTCCTGCCCGTGATCTTCGTCTCCGGGGTCTTCTTCGACGCCGCGCGCGCCCCCACGTGGCTGAAGGACGTCGCCCAGGTCCTGCCGCTCAAGCACCTGATCACCGGGCTCTCGGGCGCGATGGTCAAGCACACGGGTCTCGGCCACAACGCGCCGGCGCTCGCCGTCATCGGGGTGTGGACCGCCGTCGGGGTCTTCTTCGCCGTGCGCGGCTTCTCGTGGGAGTCCCGGCGGGCTTGATTCGGAGGTCGCCGATCCGGTAGAAGTGACGCTCCCGGCCATCGCTGCAGAGAGGACCCCGTGTATCCCGTCGCCTTCGCCTCCGACTACGCGCCCGAGCGCAGCCGCCTGACGACGTTCCTTCGCTACTTCATGGCCATCCCGGTGGCGATCGCCGGCTACCCGCCGATCACCGATCAGGCGCGGGTGGACGGCGGACCGGCCTCGGCGCAGCTCCGGGGCTCATAGGGCGATTGGCCAGCTACTCCGTTAACCCGGCCGGGGTCGAGCGGGCGCGCGGGCTGATCGACGCCCACCAGCACGTGCTCGACAGCGACTGGGGAGAGGTGCAGCCCGGCCCCGAGGCCGAGAACGCGTTCCTCGAGTCGCGCTCGTGGGAGGATTTCTCCGACCGGCACCTGGGCCTGACCGACGGCGCGAACGACGAGACGAAGGCGCGCTACGCGTTCGTCCACGGCGACCTGCGGCGCCTGCACCGCTCGGGGCTGATCGCCTGCATCTCCCGGGCCGCCGAATGGCGCCACAAGGACGTCGAGCTCGCGGCCCACGAGCGCCTGCAGCACCTCGACGCCACCGCCGTCCGAGACCTCGCCCGCATCCGCGAGGTGTCGGTCGGCGACGGGCGTCACGGTCGCGACGACCACCCCGCTCTACGCTCGCCCGGTGCACTCGAATCTCGTCGGCTTCCTCGGCGTCGCCGCCGTGGTCACGATCGCCCCCGCGGCCGACTTCGCGCTCGTGAGCCGGCGGGCGCTCGGCTCCGGAGTACGAGCGGCGCTCATCACCGCCTCCGGCATCTGCAGCGGCGTGCTCGTGTGGGGCGCGCTCTCGGCGCTCGGGGTGGCGGCGATCGTGACGGCATCGGCCGACGCCTACGCCGTGCTGCGGTTCGCCGGGGCCGCGTATCTCGTGTTCCTCGGCTTCCAGGCGCTGCTCCGCGCGCGGCGCCTGCGGCACGAGCCCGCTGCGCCGGTGGACGCGGCTGCGGTGGAGGATTCCGGCGGATTTCGCCAGGGCCTGGTCACGAACCTGCTCAATCCCAAGGTGGGGATCTTCTACTCCGCGGTGCTGCCGCAGTTCGTCTCCCACCGCGATCCCGTCCTGCTCGTCTCACTGCTGTTCGCCTCGCTGCACGCGCTCATGGGGATGCTCTGGTACTCGCTGAGCGCCCATGCGCTCTGCCGGGGCCGGCGCCTCTTCACCGGCCCACGCGCCCGCGCCGCGCTCGAGACGACCACCGCCGCCGTGCTCATCGGCCTCGGGTTGCGCGTCGCCACCGAACGCTGACACTCCGGGACGGATCCGCCGGCTGCGCCGAGAAGGACCTCAGGCCGGCGTTCGCCGGCGCCTCAGGCGCAGGATCGCGGCGATCGCCGCCGCGGCGAGGACGGCGTCGATCGCGGCGAAGACCGTTCCCGCCTCCACCAGGTCGCTCGCCCGAGCGAGCAGCCCGATCCCGATGACCGGGATCGAGATCGCCCCGTAGGCGACGACGAAGTAGCTCGAGGCGGTGCCGGCCCGGCGCTCGGCGGGCGCGGCCTCGTTGACCGCGGCGAGCCCGGCGGCGAAGGCCATCCCCTGCCCGAACCCCGCGACGGCCCCGCCGGCGAGGAGCAGCCCGAGCGAGGCCGCGGACAGGGCGACCGCGAGCATCGCCATCCCGGCGATCAAGAGCGCACAGCCGAGCGGCAGCGCGCGGTCGCTCGACAGCCCCCGGCCCACCGCCTGCCCGAGCGTCGAGGAGCCGAAGACCGCGAGCACGGCGAGTCCGGTGACGGCGTGGTTGCCGATGTCGAGGACCTCGCTGAGGAAGGCCGGAGCGACGGCAGTGAACAGGCCGAGCACGGCGAAGCCCGCGAACGCCGCGATGGCCGCGGGGACGAAGACCGCCCGGGCCTCGTCCGGGACGCCGAGCCGGGTCGGGCGTATTCGCACGGGGCGCTCCTCCGCCCCCTCGACCGGCTCGGCCAGGAGCCAGAGCCCGACCGCGGCGGGGAGAAGCAGGGCGAGATCGACCCAGAAGGCCAGGCGCAGCGGCGCGCCCGCGTACTGGGAGAGGACGCCGGCGAGCACCGGCCCCAGGGCGAGGCCGCCGATGTTGACCACGCTCGCGACGAGGCTGGCGCGATCTCCGTCCCCGTCGGGGGCGAGGTCGACCAGCGCCCCCGTCGCCGCTCCCGTGAAGAGACCGGCCGAGAGCCCCGAGAGCACGCGGCCAGCGAGGATCAGCGGCAGGCCCGCGGCGAGCACAAACGCGATCGCGCTGAGAGCCGAGCACGCGAGCCCCGGTAGCAGCGTCCGCCGCCGGCCGATCTCGTCGGAGAGGTTGCCGAAGAGCACCAGGGCGACGATGACGCCCGCGGCGTAGACGGCGAAGATGATCGTCACCGTCAGCTCGCTGAGCCCCAGCTCGGCGCGGTAGATCGGGTACAGCGGCGTCGGTAGCGTCGTGCCGAGCATCGTCACCGCGAAGGCGAACGCGACGAGGACGAAGCTCGCCGACCGGCCGACCGCACGCCGGCCGCACTGCCGGGATTCCCCCCAGGCAGGGCGCACAGCGGCTCTCCGTCGGCAGGGAGGCCCTCGCGAGCCCGGAGGCTTGCGGTCCGCGGGGCCCGAATCTCCCGCCCGCAGGGTTAGGCCCGGCTCCTGCGGGAAACCTCCGACCCGGGAGACCAGTTGCCGAGCGAGCCCGACACCCTCGAGACCGACATCCGTCTGGCGCTGCCGGCGCGCCCGGAGAACGTGGCGGTGGTCCGGCAGGCGCTGGCCGGCCTGGCCGAGGCACTGCGGGTCGACGAGCCGATGGCCGCGGACATGAAGATCGCGATCACCGAGGCGTGCACAAATGCGGTGCTGCACGCCTACGACGGAGAGGTCGGGCCGCTCGAGGTCGTCTTCCGCCCCTCGGCCGGCCAGCTCACCCTGTCCGTGCGGGATCGCGGGCCGGGCTTCAAGCCCCTGCCCGCCGCCGACGAGGAGAACCCGCTCGGCTTCGGCCTCGCGCTCATCGCGTCACTCGCCGACGCCTTCGCGATCCAGGGCTCGGCCTACGGGACCGAGGTGCAGATGACCTTCGACCTCGAGACCGCCGTCGCCGACGGGGCCCCCTCGACGGCGACGGGCCAACTCGCCGCGGACGCGCCGCCGCCGCCCGACGACGCCGTGCGGGTCAGCGTCCCCGCGGGGGAGCTGGCCGGGCCGGTGCTCGGGCGGGTCGTCTCGCTGCTCGCCGCGCGCGTCGACTTCTCGATCGACCGCCTCTCCGACGCCCAGATCGTCTCCGACGCCGTGGCCCAGCATGCCCCGGGGTATGCGCTCGATGGCCATCTCGCGGTGGCCATCGACGAGGAGGACCGGTGCATCGACATCCGCATCGGCCCGCTCTCGGCGGGCGGTGGGGAGGGCCTCGTGGCCGCCACCGAGGTGCCCGGTGTCGGGACCCTCATCCCTCAGCTCGCCACCGAATACGCGGTGGAGCCCGGCGCCGACGACGACGCCGGCGAGGTGCTGCGCGTGCGCCTGGCCGAGCCGGCCGCCTGAGCCCCCGCATCCGCTGAGGACGGCGCCGCCCGGTCCTCATGGTACCGCGGGCGCTGCCGATAAGGACTCCATGCCGCTCCGCGTGGGGATCGATCTGCTGGACGTCGAGGAGGTCGAGGAGGCCCTCAGCGCCCACGGCGAGCGCTATCTCGCGCGCGTCTTCACGCCCCGGGAGGTGGAGGACTGCCGGGCGGACGGCGCGCCCGCCCCCGCCCGCCTCGCCGCGCGCTTTGCCGCCAAGGAGGCGGCCGTCAAGGTCCTGCGTCCCGGCGCCGTCGCGCTGCCGTGGACGAGCATCGAGGTCGAGCGAGCGCCCGGCGGCGCCCCCGGGCTCCGCCTCGCCGGTGCCGCCGCGGCCCTCGCCGGCGACGCCGCGCTCGGCCCGCTGGCGCTCTCCTTCACCCACACCCACACCCGCGGCCTCGCCGCCGCGATCGTCGTGGCGGAGACGCCCGCCAGCCGCTAGAACGTCCCTTTACCCGTCCAAAGGACCGACCCTCCCTCTCATGCCCGACGCCATCCGCACCATCATCCAGGAGCACGGCCGGATGCCGGTCGACGTCTCCACCCTCCCCGACGACGCCGATCTCTACGCCGCGGGAATGACCTCGCACGCGAGCGTGAACGTCATGCTCGCGCTGGAGGACGCCTTCGACATCGAGTTCCCCGACCACATGCTGAAGCGCAGCGTGTTCGAGAGCTTCGCGGAGATCCGCGCGGCGCTCGAGGAGCTGGGGGCGGGAGCCCCGGCGTGAGCGTCCTCGCCCCGCCCGAGCAGGCCTTCCTCACGGAGATCCGCCGGATCGCCGACGAGGTCGCCGCCCCCCACGCCATCGAGGTCGACCGCGAGGCGCGCTTCCCGGCCGAGACCGTGCAGGCGCTCCGCGACGTCGGGGCCCTCGCCGCCTTCGTCCCGGCGGAGCTCGGCGGCGGCGGCGTGTCCTTCGAGGCGCTGGCCGCCGCGTGCTTCGAGCTCGGCCGGCGCTGCGGGGCGAGCGCGATGGTCTTCGCCATGCACCAGATCCAAGTCGTCACGATCGTGCGCCACCTGGACGCGGGCTCGTGGTTCGAGGGCTACCTGCGCGAGCTGACGAGCGAGCAGCGGCTGATCGCCTCGGTCACCTCCGAGGTCGGCACGGGCGGGGACATGGGCCGCTCGGTGGCCGCCGTGACCCCGGCCGGCGAGGGCACGGTCTCATTCGAGAAGCAGGCGCCGACGGTCTCCTACGGGACGTTCGCCGACGACCTGCTGACGACGCTGCGCCGCGCGCCCGACGCCGACGGCGGGGATCAGGTCCTCGCGCTCACGGCCCGGGGCCAGCACGAGCTTGAGACCACCGGCACCTGGGATCCGCTCGGGATGCGCGGCACCTGCTCCCCCGGCGGCGTGCTGCGCGCGACCCTCCCGGCCGAGCAGATCCTCGCCACGCCGTTCCCGGCGATCTCCGCCGAGTCGATGGTGCCGGTCTCGCACATCCTGTGGTCCCACCTGTGGCTGGGGATCGCCACCGACGCGTTTGACCGCGCGCGCGCCTTCGTGCGCGCCTCGGCCAAGCAGAAGCCGGGCCAGCCGCTGCCCGCCGCGACGCGGCTCTCCCACCTGATGAGCGAGCTCTCGATGCTCCGCGCCGAGGTCTCCTCGGGCCTCCGGGAGTTCTGCGAGGCGAGCGACACGCCGGGCCGCGAGCGCCTCTCGACGATGGCCGCGGCGCTCCGCTTCAACAACCTGAAGCTCTCCGCCTCCGACCAGGCGCCGCGGGTGTGCCAGGGCGCGCTCGGGGTGACGGGGATCGTCGGCTTCAAGAACGACACGCCGTTCTCGGTGGGGCGGCACCTGCGCGACACGATGTCGGCCTGCCTGATGGTCGCCAACGAGCGCATCCATGAGACGAACGCCTCGCTGCTGCTCATCGCCAAGGACGTCTGAGGATGGCGGAGTTCCGGCCGGGCACGGAGGATGAGACCGCCTTTCTCGGAGAGCTCGAAGCGGCCGGGCACCTCATTCCCTCGGGCGTGGCCGGCGTCTACGGGCGCGGCGCGGGCTTCGAGGGCGTGCGGGTCGCGCTCGACGCGCTCATCTCCCGCGCGGCGGCGGCCGACGGCCCCGAGACCCTCCGCTTCCCGCCCGTGCTGCCCAAGCGCCAGCTCGAGCAGGTCGGCTACCTAAAGTCCTTCCCGCACCTCGCGGGCTCGATCTTCGCCTTCGAGGGCGGCGATCGCGAGGCGGCCGAGCAGCACGACCGCGCCAGCCGTCACGAGGACTGGAGCGAGTTCCAGGGCCAGTCAGACCTCGTGCTCGTGCCCGCCGCCTGCTATCCGGTCTACCCGGCGATCGCCCGGCGCGGCCCGCTGCCCGCCGGCGGCGCGACGGTCGACGCGGGCGGGGCCTACGTGTTCCGCCACGAGCCCTCGGGGGACCCGGCGCGGATGCAGATGTTCCATCAGCGCGAGATGGTCCGGATCGGGACGGCGGACGAGGTCGGCGCGTGGCGGGACGCCTGGCGGGACCGCTCGATCGAGCTCCTGACCGGCCTCGGCCTCGAAGCCCGCTTCGACGTCGCCTCCGACCCGTTCTTCGGGCGCTCGGGCCGGATGCTCGCCGCCTCCCAGCGCGAGCAGGCGCTGAAGTTCGAGGTGCTCGTCCCCATCGCGAGCGAGGAGCCGACGGCGGTGGCGTCCTTCAACTACCACGCCGACCACTTCGCCGCGACCTACGGGATCACGCTCTCCGGCGGCGAGGCGGCCCATACCTCCTGTCTCGGCTTCGGCCTCGAGCGGATCACGCTGGCGCTGTTCCGCCGCCACGGGATCGAGGCGGCGGACTGGCCCGGCGAGGTGCGGGCGGAGCTCTGGCCGGCGTGAGCGCGCTGAGCGAGCTGCGGGGCCTGACCGGCCTTGACCCGGCGGGCTACGTACCCCATCCCGTCCACGCCGGCGAGCGCTCCTACACGGGGACGAACTGCTACTCCGACATCCTCATCGAGCTGCTCCACGCGCGCGGCGACGAGCCGCTGGCCGCCATGGGCTTCACTGTGCGGATGGACTTCGAAGGCGACCAGTGGACGTTCTTCAAGCCGCCCGGGGAGGACCTCGAGGCCCTCTTCGGCCTCGACATTCACGAGATGCAGCCCTACCGCCCGCTGCCCGTGCAGATCGCCGAGCAGCTCGCCGCGGGCCGCACGCTGATCGTCGAGCTCGACTCCTTCCACCTGCCCGACACGGCCTCGACGAGCTACCGCACGGAACACGTCAAGACCTCGTGCGTCATGGAGGCGATCGACCCCGAGGGCGAGCGCCTGCGCTACTTCCACAACACGGGGCTCCACGAGCTCTCCGGGGAGGACTACCGCGGGGTCTTCCGCCTCGGCCGCCCGTTCTCCGAGGACGTGCTGCCGCCCTACACCGAGCTCGTGCGCTTCGACGCAGGTGAGCGCCTCGCGGGCGAGGAGCTGCGCGAGGCGGCTCGGGCGCTGACCGTCCGCCACCTCGCCCGGCGCCCGGCCACCAACCCCTTCCCGCGCTTCGGCGCCCAGCTCGCCGAGGCGCTGCTCGCGCTCCTGGCCGGGGACGCCGCCGACTACCACGACTACGCCTTCGCCACGGTGCGGATGGCGGGCTCGGGCTTTGAGATCTGCGCCTCCCACGTCGAGTGGCTGCTCGGGGAGGCGGGCGCCGAGGCCGCGGCCGCGCTCGCGCGGATCGTCGCGGGCTGCAAGGTCCTCTCCTTCAAGCTCGCCCGGCGGCGGGCCTTCGAACCGGGCGAGGCGGTGGCGGAGCTCGCGCGCGCGTGGGAGGATGCCATGGGCGCGCTCCACGCCGCGCTCTGAGGGATCGTCCGCGGCGTGATCCTCGGGGAGTGGGAGGTCGCCGCGGCCGAGCCGGGGGAGACTCCCTCCGGCTGGCGCGTGGCCACCGTCCCCGCCTGGGCGCCCGCGCGGGAAGGCGACCTCGACGCCTTCGACTGGTGCTTTCGCACCCGCTTCGCCGCCCCGCCCCCGGCCTGGAACGAGGAGGTGGTGCTCTGCCTGGACGGCCTGGCGACGATCGCCGAGGTGCGCCTGAACGACGTCCTCATCCTCGAGAGCGCCTCGATGTTCGCCGCCCACGCGCTCGACGTCGGCGCGCTGCTGCGGGAGGAGAACCACCTGGCGATCCGCTGCCGCGCGCTGGCGCCGCGGCTGGCCGAATCGCGCCGGCCGCGCGCGCGCTGGCGCACGCTGATCGCGCCCGGCAACCTGCGGTTCTTCCGCACGGCGATCCTCGGCCGCGCGCCGGGCTTCGCGCCCGGCCCGCCGGCCGTCGGCCCGTGGCGGCCGGTGCGACTCGAACGCCCCCGCGGCGACGTGCTCGAAGAGCTCTCGCTGCAAGCCCGGGTCGAGGGGGAGGACGGGGTCCTCCGCGCGCGGGCCACGCTGCGAGGGGCGGGCGAGGCCTCGCCGCCGCGGGCCGCGGGGATCGAGCTGACCGGACCTTCGGGGACCCACCGGGCGATCCTCGAGGACGGCGAGGCCGAGCTGCGCATCCGTGACGTCGCGCGCTGGTGGCCGCACACCCACGGCGAGCCCGCGCTGCACCGGGTCCGGGTCATCGCCGACGGCGAGGCGGTGGGCGCACCCCGCCACGTCGGGTTCCGCACCCTCACCCCCGGCCCGCCGGGCCACGAGGTGGAGGTTCAGGGACTGTCCCTGCACCTCAACGGCGTTCCCGTCTTCGCCCGCGGCGCGGTGTGGACGCCGGTCCCGGAGGCCGAGCTCCGCCCCACGCTCGAGCGCGCGCGGGACGCGGGCCTGAACCTCATCCGGGTCGTCGGCACCGCGACCTACGAGTCCGCCGCCTTCCACGACCTCTGCGACGAGCTGGGGATGCTCGTCTGGCAGGACTTCATGTTCGCCAACTTCGACTATCCGGTCGCCGACGAGGGCTTCCGCTCGGCGGTCGGCGCCGAGGCGCGGGAGGTCCTCCGCGCGGTGGGCGAGCGCCCGAGCACGGCCGTCGTTTGCGGCGGCTCGGAGGTCGAGCAGCAGGCGGCGATGTGGGGCGCGCCGCTGGCCGAGGTCCGCTCCGAGCTCTTCGCGGATCTCCTCCCGCGCATCGTCCGCGAGTCGGGCACGGACGCCGTGTGGGTGCCGAACGCCCCCTGCGGCGGCGAGGTCCCCTTCCGCACCGACCGCGGGGTGGCCAACTACTTCGGCGTCGGCGGCTACCGGCGCCCGCTGACGGACGTCCGCCGCGCCGCTGTGCGCTTCGCCTCGGAGTGCCTGGCGCTCGCCAACGTCTCCGACGAGCCCGGGCTCGGACCCGGCGCCGGGGTCATGCGCGACGCCGGCGCGGACTGGGACTTCGCCGACGTGCGGGACTTCTACCTCGACCTGCTCTACGGCGCGGCGGCGAGCCCCGAGCGCTACGAGGCGCTCTCCCGCGAGGTCTCGGGGGAGGTCATGGCCGCCGTGTTCGGCGAGTGGCGCCGCGCCGGCTCGGCCTGCGGCGGCGGCATCGTACTCTGGCTGCGCGACCTCGCGCCCGGCGCGGGCTGGGGCCTCCTCGACTCCCGCGGGGAGCCCAAGGCGGCCTTCGGGCACCTCGCGCGCGTGCTGGCCCCGGTGGCCGTGTGGATGACCGACGAGGGGCAGAACGGCGTGGCCATCCACGTCGCCAACGACACGGCCTCCCCTCGCTCGGGCCGAGTCCGGCTCGCCCTCTACCGGGACCTCGAGCACCGGGTGGAGGAGGCGGTGGAGCCTCTCGAGCTACCGCCGCACAGCACGCTCGAGCTGCGCGCCGAGGCACTGCTCGGCCGCTGGGTCGACGTCGCCTACGCCTTCCGCTTCGGCGCCCCGGGCCACGACCTCGTCGTCGCCTCGCTGGAGAACGCGGACGGCGGAGGGCTCATCTCCCAGGCAGTCCTCTTCCCCGCCGGCCGCCCGGCGCGGGCCGAGGCCGCGGCGGAGCTCGGGCTCAGGGTCGAGACCCGTGCGGTGGAGGGCGGGGTCGAGGTGAAGGTCGCGACGAGGCGCTTCGCCCAGGGGGTCCGGCTCGCGGCGCCGGGCTTCCGCCCCGCCGAGGACGCGTTCCCGATCGAGCCCGGCGGGGAGCGGACGGTGCTCCTGCAGGGGGAGGGGGACTTCAGCGGCGGCGTCCTCAGCGGCGCGAACCTCGCAGGCTCCGTGCGGTTCTGAGCCCGCGGGCCCTGCGCGCCGCCGCCCACGCCTGCGCGGGGCGCCGCCCGGCAGACCTCGCCTACGCGCGCCCGAGCTTCCGCCGGGCCGCGTTCGATCCCGATCAGCCGACGGCGCCGGGGCCCGCGGGGGCACGCCGGATCGAGAGCCCGACCGCCACCGCCACTAGCGATGGGAGCACCACGAGGACGACGGCGAGCGCGGGCGACCCGGTCGACGGGTCGGCCAGGCCGGCCCCCAGGAACGAGTAGCCGAGCGCGCGCGGGGCGCCGCCGATGCTCACGCCGGCGAGGAACTGGCGCGCGCGGATCCGCGAGAGCCCGGCCGCGTGGTTCAGGAGCGTGGCCGGCACGCCGGGCGCCATCCGCAGGGGCGAGGACGCTCAGGAACCCGCGGCGCTCGAGCCGGTCCTGCAGCGCGCCGAGGCGGCCGCCGGCCCGCACGGCCTCCTCGCCGCGGGCGCCGCGGGCGAGTGCCGTCCGAGTAGGTGGAGGGCGTCCGCGGGGGGGCGTTGGACACCTTGATCGCCCTGGCGAGCGTTCCTGTCCACGCGAGATCCCCCGCCCGCTCGGTTGACGGCAATGTCGCCCTGGCGAGCATTCCCGTCCTCGGAGTCGTAATGGCCCGGCGGGTCGCGGCTCGGCGCGAGCCGGCCCTACGTCCCCGGCGGCAGCCCGCGGCGCACCTCGGGGTCGTCGGTGACCGCCGAGAGGCGCGCGATCGAACGCCGCAGGAGGCGGGATACCTGCATCTGCGAGACGCCGATCCGCTCGGCGATCTCGGCCTGCGTGAGGTCCTCGGCGAAGCGCATGTGGAGGATCCGCCGCTCGCGCTCGGGCAGCGCGTGCAGGATCGGCCCGATCGTCACCGTGTGATCGATCAGGTCGAAGCGCTCGTCCTCCCCCCCGATCGCGTCGGTGATCGAACCCTCCTCCTGGCCGGCCGCGGGCTGGTCGAGCGACATCGTCTCCGACGCCGTCGAGCGCACCTGCACCGCCTCGGTCACCTCCTCGAGCGAGAGCCCCGTCGAGGAGGCGATCTCCCCCGGCGTCGGCGAGCGCCCGAGCCGCCGGGCGAGCTCCTGCCCGGAGTGGTCGACTTTGAGCGCGCGCTCCTGCAGCCCGCGCGGCACGTGCAGATCCCACCCCGTGTCGCGGAAGTGGCGGCGCAGCTCGCCGAGGATCGTCGGCACCGCGAAGGTGGCGAAGGTCAGCTCGCGGTCGAGGTCGAAGCGGTCGACGGCCTTGACGAGCCCCACGCAGGCGACCTGCACGAGATCCTCGAGCGGCTCGCGGGAGCGCGTGTAGCGCGCGGCCAGCGAGCGCGCGAGCGGTACGAAGCGCTCGATGACCTCGGCGCGCGCGGCCGTATCGCCGGCGTCGTGGTAACGGGCGAGCAGACGCCGCGTCTCGGCCTCGCGCCGGGGGTCCCGGGCCCCGGTGCGGACGGGGGCGCGCGGCGGCTCGGAGGGGCTGGGCGCGGCCACGGGCGGTGAGTCTTCCCCGCTCCGCGCGCGGTCACTCCCGGCGCTCGCGGCGCGCGCGCTGCCGGCCGACGACGTACTTGGGATCGCGCGCCGAGGCCTTGCCGGAGGAGAAGACCGACCAGCGCTCGCACCGCGAGCCCGCGAGCCTTCTCCGGTGTGTAGCGGGCGAAGTGGCGCTTGAGGACCTGGAAGACGCAGCGGGGATGCTCGAGCGTGGGGTCCGTCGCCGGCGGCTCGCCGTGATCCAGGCCCCCGGAGTGCGCGCCGTGAGCCTGCTCGCCGCTTGCGCGCTGCTCCTCGGTGCCCGTGGCCGCGCCCGCCTCCATCCCCTCGTACTGGTTCTCGAATCTGCACGGCGCCCATGGCGGAGAAGAACTTCTTGATGAGTAGTTCTCCTCGTTGTCGAGCGTGGCGCCGCCGAGGTGGGCGAACCCGAGGGTGCGGTTGCCGCGCACCTGCTCCCCCTTCTGCTCGACCGTGTCCTGCCAGCCCTTGGCGCGGGCGGCGATGACGCGGTCGGCGATCATGTCCATGGCGGTGTCGAGGGGGAGCTCCTCCCACTCCGTGGCGTGGGGCCGACGGTGCTTGACGCGCGTGAGCCGGTTCGGGTTCGTGACGAGCTGGGTCGACGCCGAGCCCTTGGGACAGAGGCGTCCGCGCGAGACCGGGGAGTCGGGGTCGCCCTCGATGTGGATGACCTGCTCGTCCTTGACGTAGACGGACTGCCCGCAACCGACCGCGCAGTAGGGGCAGTCGAGCCGACGACGCGGTCGGCGGTCCCGGTCCTGGCCTTCAGGTTCTCCGAGCGCTCCGAGCGGGCCGCGCGCGAGAGCGAGCGGGTCGCCGCGGAGCCGGGCGAGGAGGGGGAGACGGGCCAGCGACCGCCCATCATGAGATCCTGACGCCCGCCTGGCAAACGAGGTGGCGCGCGGATGTCGGCACCCTGACCGCCGATGCTCCGCGAGCCCCGCACGCACTGGCTGAAAGCGGCTCGGCCACGCGCGCGGGCCGCTGCCCCGGCTCTGGCTCGAGGAGGGGCGCCTGGCCTCGCTGCGGCGCACCGGGTTCCCGCGCCGGCCGCGGATGGAGCCGGGCGACCGGCTCGTCTACTACGCCTCGGTGTGGCGGCGGGTCTTCGCCGTGGTCGAGGTCGTGGCCGCGCCCGAGCGCCGCGCAGACGCCCCGGCGCGCTGGCCGTGGTCGGTCGCCGTCGAGCCGCTCCTCGTCGTACCGGACCTCGACGTCGCCCCTCCGGTCGAGGCGATCGGCGTACCGGCGCGCTCGATGAGCCAGCAGTCACACATTCGCCTGACCGAGGAGCGCTACCGCGCCGCGGTCGAGGCGATCGGATCGGTGGGTACTGAGCGACTGTCCCCCGGCGCTACGGCCCGTCCAGGTACAGCGTCCGCCGCACCCGGTGCGTCCGCCCACCCGCGTCGCGCCAGGAGATGTCCTCCCGCGCCGCGAGCGTCCCGGCGGCCCCGAGCGCGGCCCGGCCGCGCGCGTCGAGCCGGAAGGCGACACGCCTGGCCTCTCCGCCGCGGATGCTCAAGGCCAGGCGCGCGAGGAGGCGGCCGCGGAGGGAGAGCCGGGCCTCCCCGGCGCAGCGGAGCAGTCCGGACGCGTAGCAGGTGAACGTCGTGGCCGCCCGTCCGGCGGCGTCGACGGCCGTCTCGTGCTCGACATCGCCGAGCGCGCAGATGGCGGGCCGGGGCGCCGGCGCGGCCGTGCCCGAGCGGACGTCGACGCTCCACACGCGCGCGGGTGCGTCGCAGCGCTCGGTGCTCCACAGCGCGCGGGTGCCGTCGAAGTCCTCGAGCGCCCCC
>JBBQAA010000067.1:0-30216 GCA_038276395.1 Solirubrobacterales bacterium
AACCGACGGCGTCCTCACCACCGTCCGAAGCCGCTCCTCCTCGGTCTCAGAGAGCTCGATCGCCGCCGCCGCTCGCGCCATACCCACGACCGTACCCGAACTCCCTTACAAATGCAAGCCACTATTGGAACGCTGCACTAGCGTTCCGCGGGTGATCGCGCGCTACACCCGCCCGGAGCTCGGGGCCATCTGGTCCGACGCGGCGCGGATGGAGGCGTGGCGGCGGGTCGAGGTCGCCGCCTGCGAGGAGATGGAGGGGCCGGACGGGACCGATCTGGAGGCCATCCGCGTGGCGAAGTTCACCGTGGCCGAGGTCGACGAGCGGGAGCGGACGACCGACCACGACGTGGCAGCCTTCGTCGACGTCCTCTCCGCCTCGGCCGGACCGGCCGGGCGCTGGATCCACTTCGGCCTCACCTCCTCGGACGTCCTCGACACCGCGCTCGCGCTCCAGCTCCGGGCGGCGGCCGAGCTCATCGTCCCCGCCGCGCACGAGCTGACGCGCGCGCTCGTCGCGCGCGCGCGCGAGCACGCGGAGACCCTGTGCGTGGGGCGTACCCACGGGGTCCACGCCGAGCCGACGACGTTCGGCGTCAAGCTCGCGGGCTTCGCCTTCGAGGCGGCGCGGAACGCCGAGCGGCTCGAGCGCGCCTTCGCCGGCGTGGCCGTGGGCGCGCTCTCGGGCGCCGTCGGCACCTACGCCGCCACCTCGCCGGACTTCGAGCGCCGGGCGCTCGCACGGCTCGGGCTCGAGCCCGAGGACGTCTCGACCCAGGTCGTGCCCCGCGACCGCCACGCCGAGCTGCTCCAGGCGATCGCCCTCGCCGGCGCGGGACTCGAGCGGCTGGCCACGGAGATCCGCCACCTCCAGCGCACCGAGGTGCGCGAGGCCGAGGAGCCGTTCCGGCCGGGGCAGAAGGGCTCGAGCGCGATGCCCCACAAGCGGAACCCGATCAAGTCCGAGCAGATCGCCGGGCTCGCGCGGGTCCTGCGCGGCAACGCCCAGGCCGGCCTCGAGGACGTCGCCCTGTGGCACGAGCGGGACATCTCCCACTCCTCGGTCGAGCGCGTGGTGCTGCCCGACTCGACGATCCTCCTGCACTACCTGCTCGGCCGGGCGACGGGGCTCGTCACGGGGCTCGTGGTGCACGCCGAGCGGATGCGGGAGAACATGGAGCTGACCTGCGGTGCGTTGTTCTCCCAGCGCGCGCTCCTGGCGCTCGTCGAGGCCGGGATGACGCGGGACGAGGCCTACCGGCTCGCCCAGCGCCTGGCCCAGGAGGCGTGGGACACCGGCACGCCGCTGCGCGAGCTGCTGGGCGCCGAACGGCCGGAGCTCGACCTCGACGCGATCTTCGATCCCGCCCGGTTCGTGCGCTACGCGGGGGACATCGTGGCCCGGCTCGGCGCGCTCGCCTGAACGCGCAGCGGCGCCCGCACCCTCCGCTCGCCGCGCTAGTTTCAGCGAGGTGAGCTCCGTCGCCGACCTTCCGCTCCTGACCTCGGGGAAGGTCCGCGAGATGTACGACCTCGGCGACGCCGTGCTCATGGTCGCCTCGGACCGGATCTCGACCTACGACGTCGTCCATCCGACAGACATCGCGGACAAGGGCAAGGTCCTGACCGGCCTCTCGGCGTTCTGGTTCGAGCGGCTGGGCGACCTCGTGGCCAACCACATGATCTCGGCCACGGAGGGGGTGCCGGACGACGTCCGCGGTCGCGCCCTGCGCGTGAAGAAGCTGCAGATGCTCCCCGTCGAGTGCGTCGTGCGCGGCTACATCACCGGCTCGGGCTGGAAGGACTACCAGCAGACCGGCGGCGTGAGCGGGATCGAGCTTCCCGCGGGCCTCGAGGAGTCGGCCGAGCTACCCGAGCCGATCTTCACGCCGTCGACGAAGGCCGACGTGGGCCACGACGAGACGATCGACCTCGCCGGCGCCGCCGACCTGGTGGGACGGGAGCGCGCGGAGGAGCTCCGGGACGTCTCGCTCGCGGTCTACGCCGCCGCGCGGGACCATGCGCGCGAGCGGGGGATCATCCTCGCCGACACGAAGTTCGAGTTCGGGCTCGACGCCCACGGGACGCTCACGCTGGGCGACGAGGTCCTGACGCCGGACTCCTCCCGCTTCTGGCCGGCCGACGGCTATGCGCCGGGCCGCTCCCAGCCGAGCTTCGACAAGCAGTACGTGCGCGACTGGGCCGCGGGGACGGGCTGGGACAAGGCGCCGCCCGCGCCGCCGATCCCCGACGACGTCGTCGCCGGCACGCGCGCGAAGTACGTCGAGGCCTACGAGCGCATCACCGGCGAGCCCTTCGACGCGTGGCTCGAGCGGACGGCGCCGTGAGGGCGCGCGTGCTCATCCGTCCGAAGAAGGGGATCCTCGATCCCCAGGGGCAGGCCGTCGAGCGCGCCCTCCCGGCGCTCGGGTTCGCGGGCGTGAGCCATGTCCACGTGGGCCGGCTCGTCGAGCTCGCCGTCGAGGACCCGTCTCGCCTGCCCGAGATGTGCGAGCGCCTGCTCGCCAACCCGCTGATCGAGGACTACGAGATCGTCGAAGACGAGCTCGTGGAGGGCGCGACCGCGCCCGGTGACGCGAGGCCGGAGGTCGAGAGCCGTCCTCAGGACGCGGGGTGGACGCCCCGCGGAGGTAACCCACAGTGAGGTGGGGCGTCGTGCGCTTTCCCGGCTCGTGCGACGAGGTCGACGCGCTCCTCGCCTGCGAGCGGGCGGGAGAGGCCGAGCTCCTGTGGCACGGGGATCGCGGCCTGCGCGGCGTCGACGCCGTCGTCATCCCCGGCGGGTTCTCCTACGGGGACTACCTCCGCGTCGGCGCGATCGCCCGCTTCTCGCCGGTCATGGAGTCGGTGATCACCTTCGCGCGCGAGGGCGGGCTCGTGCTCGGCATCTGCAACGGCTTCCAGGTCCTGTGCGAGGCCGGGCTGCTGCCGGGCGCGCTCCTGCCCAACACGGGCCTGCGCTTCCTCTGCGGCCAGGTCGAGCTCGAGGTCTGCCGCACGGATTCGCCGTTCACGGGCGCCTGCCCGGAGGGCGGCACGCTCTCGATCCCCGTCAAGCACACGACCGGTCGCTACCACGCGCCCGCCGGCCTGGACTCCGGCCAGATCCTCCTGCGCTACGCCCCCGGCCACAACCCGAACGGATCCGAGCAGGACGTCGCGGGCGTGACGAACCGCGCGGGCAACGTCTTCGGCCTCATGCCCCACCCCGAGCACGCCGTCGACCCGCTCATTGGCGGGTCGGCCGACGGCCTGACGATCTTCGAGTCGGTGCGCGCGCATGTCGGTGACCTCGTCCACGCCTAAGCACCGCGAGCTCGGGCTCACCGACGCCGAGCTCGACCTGATCGTCGAGAAGCTCGGGCGCGAGCCGAACGAGGTCGAGCTCGCGATGTTCAGCCTCATGTGGTCCGAGCACTGCGCCTACAAGCACTCGAAGCGGCTGCTGCGCTCCCTCCCCACCGAGGGCCCGCACGTCGTCATGGGGCCGGGGGAGAACGCCGGCGCGGTCGACGTCGGCGGCGGCCTGGCCGTCGCCTTCAAGGTCGAGTCCCACAACCACCCGAGCGCGGTCGAGCCCTTCCAGGGCGCGGCCACCGGCGTCGGCGGGATCCTGCGGGATGTCTTCGCCGTCGGCGCGCGGCCGATCGCCATCCTCGACTCGCTCCGCTTCGGCGAGCTCTCCTCGGCGCGCACGCGCTATCTGCTCGAGCGCGCAGTGGCGGGCATCGGCCACTACGGCAACTCGATCGGCGTGGCCACCGTGGGCGGCGAGGTGTACTTCGAGGCCGCCTACGAGCAGAATTGCCTGGTCAACGCGATGTGCCTGGGGATCGCCGAGCAGGAGAGACTGATCCGCTCGGCGGCCGTCGGGCCGGGCAACGTGCTCGTCCTCTTCGGCGCGCTGACGGGGCGCGACGGCATCGGCGGGGCGTCGGTGCTGGCCTCGGCCGAGCTCACGGAGGAGGACGCCGCCAAGCGCCCGACCGTGCAGATCGGCGACCCCTTCGCGGAGAAGAAGCTCCTCGAGTGCTCACTCGAGCTGCTCGAGCTCGGCCTGCTCGTCTCCCTCCAGGACCTCGGCGCGGCCGGGCTCACGTCGAGCGCGAGCGAGATGGCGAGCAAGGGCGGCCTCGGCCTCGACCTCGACGTGGCCCGGGTCCCGCTGCGCGAGGGGGGGATGGAGCCCTTCGAGATCATGGTCTCCGAGTCCCAGGAGCGGATGCTCTGCGTGGTCGAGCCCGAGCGCGTGGCGGAGGTCATCGCCGTCTGCGCGAAGTGGGAGACGACGGCGACGGCGATCGGCGAGATCACCGACACGGGGCACCTGCGCGTGCGGAACGGCGAGGAGGTGGTGGGCGACATGCCGGTGGAGGCCCTCGTCGACGACTGCCCGCTCTACGACCTCGCGCCCGAGCCGCCCTCGAGGCCGCTCTATCCGGCCCCGGAGGCGCTGCTCGATCCGGGCGCCGATCTGCGCGACACGCTCCTCACCCTCATCGGTTCGGCCAACCTCGCCGCGCGCCGCCCGCTGTTCCAGCAGTACGACTGGCTCGTCGGCTCGCGCACGGTGCGCCGGCCGGACGAGGCCGACGCCGCCGTCCTCGCCCTGCCCGACGGCTCCGCGCTCGCGGTGTCGATCGACGGGAACGGCCGCCGGGTGGCCTGCGACCCGCGGCGCGGCGCCGCCGAGGCGGTCTACGAGTGCGCGGCCAACGTCGCCTGCGCGGGCGGCGAACCGCTCGGGCTGACCAACTGCCTGAACTTCGGCAACCCGGAGAAGCCGCACGTGGCCTGGCAGCTCACCGAGGCGGTGGCCGGGCTGGCCGAGGCGTGCGCGGCGATGAACGCGCCCGTGGTCGGCGGCAACGTCTCGCTCTACAACGAGGCGCCGGACGGCCCGATCCTCCCCACCCCGGTCGTGGGGATCGTCGGGCGCCTCCCGGACGCGGCGCGCGCTGGCCGCGCGGGCTGGGCGCGGGAGGGGGACGCGATCGCGCTTGTCGGCGAGCTGCGCCCGTCGCTCGCCGGGTCGGAGCTGGTCAAGCTGCGCGGCGAGGCGCCCGCCGGCCCGCTGCCCGAGCTCGACCCGGCGGGGATTCGCGCCGCCCACGACGCCGTGCGTGACGGGGTGCGGGCGGGGGCCATCGTGAGCGCCCACGACATCGCCGAGGGCGGCCTCGCCGTCGCGCTGGCCGAGTGCTGCGCGCTCTCCGGGCTCGGCGCCCGGCTCGAGGGCGCCGGCGAGGGGGACGAGGCGCTCTTCGGCGAGGCGCCCGGCCGGGCCTTCGTGGTCTCGGGAGAGCGCGAGGCGCTGGCGGACATCCCGGGGGCGCGCGTGATCGGCGCCGTCGGCGGCGACCGGCTCTCGGTCGGGGGCTTCGAGATCACCGTGGACGAGCTGCGCGCGGCGCGCGACGGCGGCCTCGCCGCCGCGTTCGCCTGAGCGCCGGCGCGCAGCGGGGCGGCACCGGGCCGCCGCTCGTCGTCCTCCACGGGTTCCTCGACACGTGGCGGACCTGGGAGCTCGTCCGGCCGGCGCTCGAGCGCCGCCACGAGGTGCTTGCGCTCGCGTTGCCGGGCCACCTCGACGGCTCCCCGCTCACGGGGCGGGCGAGCACCGGCGTGCTGCTCGACGCGGTCGAGCGGATGCTCGACGCGGCCGGCGTCGAGACCGCCCACGTGGCCGGCAACTCGCTCGGCGGCTACCTCGCGCTGCGGCTCGCCGAGCGCGGCCGGGCGCGCTCCGTCACAGCCCTCGCCCCCGCGGGAGGGTGGGAGGCGGGCGATCCCGCGCGCGGCGCCACGCTCGCGCTCCAGGCCGAGACGTACGCCGCGGCTCGGGCCGCCGCGCCGCACGCCGAGGCGCTCCTCGCCACGGAGGAGGGGCGCCGCCGCGCGACCCGTCAGATCGCCGTCCGCTACGAGCACATCCCTGCGGCTCTCCTCGCCCACCAGCTCCGGGGAATCGCCGCCTGTGCCGCAGCCCCGGCTCTCCTCGCCGCGGCGCGCGCGGATCGCTGGCCGCTCGACCCCGAGCGGATCGCCTGCCCCGTCCGCATCCTGTGGGGTACGGAGGACCGCCTCCTGCCGTGGCCGTCCGCCGCCGCCCGCTGGCGCAGGCTCCTCCCGCAGGCCGACTGGGCCGAGCTCCCGGGCGTCGGCCACTGCCCGCAGCTCGACGTGCCCCTCGAGACAGGTGAGCTTGTCCTCGGCCGGACGTGGGGGTGAAGGAGCCGCCGCGCCGCCGCGTTCGCTTGAGTACCAAATCGGTCTCAAGCTGGCCGCGCACCCCAGGCACGGGCCCCGCGACCTGTCAGCGTCGGCGGCATGCTCGCCTCCCGCGGGATCCTGCCCGTCCTCCTCGCCGTCCTCGCCGGTGCCCTGCTCGGAGCCGGATCGGCGGGTGCGGCGAACTTTCCGGCGCAGCTCGCGCTCCAGGGGCAGAAGGAGCCCGCTTCGTTCCTCTACGTCGACGCGACGACGCCGGTCTCGCTCTCGAGCACCGACGACGGCTACGGCACGGTGACCCCTCCCTGCAGGCCATGCTCGGCCTCGCCGGAATTCTCCGCTCCGGCCTGGCCAACCCGCGCTACGCCTACCTGCCGATCGACACCGACATGCCCGAGGCCCTGGCCTTCACGGGCGCGCTCGGCGCCGACCATATCCCCGAGCTCGACTGGACGGGAACGTCGATGCGGTGCTACCGGATCGACTACGGGCCCGGAGGTCTCATCGGCTTCCAGCGCGACTTCGTCTATCTCGAGCTGGGCCTCCAGCCGCCGGTCGCCGGCCCGGATCCCCTGAGCTTCGACGTCGTCCAGAGCGCGCTGCGAGACCTCAGGTCCCGCACCGGCTGGCGCGCAGCCCGCTGGCCAGCGGCGCCGGCACCGAGGCGCGCCGAGTCGGCGCGCTCACGGCTCGCCTCCGGGGTCGAGAGCGCGTTCGGGGCGAGCGACGGCGAGAGGCTCATGCGGGCCCCGCCGATCCGCGGCTACCTCGAGCCCGCCCCTTCCCACGAGCTCGCCGCCACCGAGCTGCACGTCAGCCGCTCGACGTACTTCCGTCGCCGGTTAGGCTCCGGCCATGGCCGACTACACCGTCACGAACCTCCGCGAAGTCCCGGACGTCGCCGCCGAGCAGGGTGCCAAGGGCTTCGAGGCGCGGTTTGCCCGCAAGTCCCTGGAGGCCGAGGACATCGGCCTCTGCCTCCAGACGATCGCGCCGGGCGAGCGCGCGCCCTTCGCCCATCGGCACAACCAGGCCGAGGAGGTCTACGTCGTCCTCTCCGGCGGCGGCAAGGTCCACTTCGAGGGCGGGGAGCAGAAGGACCTCTCGCCCCTCGACGCGGTGCGCGTCGCCCCCGGTGTCGTGCGCTCCTTCAGCGCCGGCCCGGACGGCATCGAGTACCTCGCGCTCGGCCCCCACTACGAAAAGGACGGCGAGATGGTCCAGGACTTCTGGGAAGGCGGCGGCTGACGGCGAAAGGCGATCGTCATGGCTGGGGCATGAAGCCGCGCCCCCGGGCCAGCCGCGCGAAAGTGCGCCGGACGGCCAGCGGCGCGACGCCATAGACCGAGACGGACGCATCCCCGAACGTGCCCTCGGCGACCCTGATGCCCAACTCGTGCTCCGGCCGGTGCGTGAGGGCGAGCAGGCCGAGGGGGAAGACCAGCAGGGCGGCGGCGACGGTCCAGCCGGGGCGATCGCGGAACACCAGGCGCAGCTCATCCTCCGCCACGCCCACGACCGGCACGCGGTGGTACCCGTAGCCGCCGAGCCACGGCACGATCTCGCTGTGGACCGCGTCTAGGGTCAGCGCCCGCGTGCGATTCACCACGAAGCGCTCGGAGAAGCTCGCGTACCCGGGCAGCCGCGGGACTCCGTGACCCGCGTCAACCGTCGCCACGGCGTCGGTCGGCAGGTCGGACAGGAGCACGGCGACCTCGTCGAGGGTGACCGCCCCGTAGGCGCGGATGAGTCGCTCTTCGAGCTCGCCGACGTTCAGTCGCCCCGCCGCGCAGTGGGCTCGCAGCGCATCCGCGGCCGTCTCCCGGTCCGCGTCCGAGGCGCGCATGGCGGGCGGGGTCGCACCGCCCTCTCGCTCGTGCGCCGGCACATGGCGCATCGTAAGTCATGGCCGCCCCCGTCGCTAACATCAGGCGAGTCGGACAGGGCGCCTCTCCCTTCTCGTGACCGACCTCCTCCCCACCCGCGACGGACCGCGCGACGAATGCGGTGTGTTCGGCGTATTCGCGCCCGATCACGACGTCGCGCGCCTCTCCTACTTCGCGCTCTACGCGCTGCAGCATCGGGGCCAGGAATCGGCCGGGATCGCCACCGCCGCCCGCGGCGGGGACATGATGATGACCCTGCGCGACACGGGGCTCGTCTCCCAGGTCTTCGACGAGCGCAAGCTCCGCTCGCTGGACGGCGAGATGGCGATCGGCCACGTCCGCTACTCGACCACAGGCTCGAGCGGGTGGGAGAACTCCCAGCCGATCTACCGCGGTGAGGACCCGCGCGAGCTGGCGCTCGCCCACAACGGCAACCTCATCAACGCCGTCGAGCTGCACGCCGAGCTGCGGGGGCAGGGGGTCGGCTTCTCCTCGACCTCCGACTCGGAGATCATCGCCGCGCTCATCGCCACCCACCCGGCGGCGACCACGGAGGAGGCCGTGTGCGCGGTCCTCCCGCGGCTGCAGGGGGCGTTCTCGACCGTCGTCATGACCCGCGAGGGCGTCACCGCCTTCCGCGACCCGCAGGGGATCCGGCCGCTGTCGATCGGCCGCCTCGGCGACCGGCCGTGCGTGGCCTCCGAGTCCTGCGCCTTCGACATCATCGGCGCGCGCTTCGAGCGCGACGTCGAGCCCGGCGAGGTCGTCACGCTCGACGACACCGGCGTGCGCTCGCGGCGTGCGGTGGCGCCCGGCCGCCGCGCGTTCTGCGTCTTCGAGCACATCTACTTCTCCCGCCCGGACTCGCTGCTCGAGGGCAACCGCACGCAGGTCTCACGACGCAAGATGGGCGAGATCCTCTGGCGCGAGGCGCCGGTGGAGGCCGACGTCGTCGTCGCCGTCCCCGATTCCGGCAACCCCGCCGCCGCCGGTTACGCGCGCGCCTCGGGGCTGCCGCGGGACGAGGGCCTGATCAAGAACCGCTACGTCGCCCGCACGTTCATCCAACCGGGCCAGGAGCTGCGCAAGCACGGTCTGCGGATGAAGTTCAACCCGCTGCCGGAGGTCGTCGCCGGCAAGCGGATCGTCGTCGTCGACGACTCGATCGTGCGGGGCAATACGACGCGGCAGATCGTCCAGATGCTCCGCGACGCGGGCGCGCGCGAGGTGCACATGCGGATCTCCGCGCCGCCGATCGAACACCCGTGCCACTACGGGGTCGACATGTCGACGCGCACGGAGATGATCGCCCACGGCCGCACGGTGGCGGAGATTGCCGCCGAGCTCGGCTGCGACTCCCTCGCCTACCTCTCCCTGGAGGGCGTCTACGAGGCGATCCGCCAGACGCGCGAGACCCACTGCGACGCGTGCTTCACGGGCTCCTACCCGCTGGCGGGGACCGAGGACGCCGACGGCAAGTGGGCGCTCGAGTCGCTGCCTCTCGCGAAGGTGTGACTTAACGCCCACGGTGTCGCGGGGCCTCCGGGGCCGCCGCTAGGGTCGAGGCGGTGAACCTCCACGCGGCCCTCCGGGAGCACTTCGGCTTCGGCGCCTTCCGGCCGGGTCAGGAGCAGGCCGTGGCCGGCGCGGTGGCCGGGCGCGACACGCTCGTCGTCATGCCCACGGGGTCGGGCAAGTCGCTCTGCTATCAGCTCCCCGCGCTGCTGCGCGACGACCTCACGCTCGTCGTCTCCCCGCTCGTCTCGCTCATGCAGGACCAGGTTGACGGGCTGCGGCGGGTGGCGGGGGATCGCGTCGCGCTCGTCAACGCCCAGCAGGGCGCGGCGGCCAACCGCGAGGCGCTGGCGCGCGCCGCGGCGGGGGAGCTCAGGCTGATGTACATCGCTCCCGAGCGCTTCTCCTCGCCCGGGTTCGCCACCGAGCTGAAGGCGGCCCGGGTCGGGCTCTTCGTCGTCGACGAGGCCCACTGCGTCTCCCAGTGGGGCCACGACTTCCGCCCGGACTACTTCCGCCTGGCCGACGCCGCGCGCTGGCTCGAGGCGGACGCGATCGTCGCGACGACGGCCACGGCGACGCCCACGGTCGCGCGGGACATCGAGCGCCGGCTCGGCCTGCGGGATCCCGTCCGCGTGGCCACGGGCTTCGATCGCCCGAACCTCTCCTTTCACGTGGTGGCGACCGGCACGCGCGTCGACAAGCGCCGGCGGATCGCGGCCGCGCTGGGCGAGCCGGACGCCCTGCCCGCCATCGTCTACGCGGGCACGCGCGCGGGTTGCGAGGAGCTGGCGCTGGCGCTCCGCCCGGCGCTCGAGGTCCCGGTCGAGCCCTACCACGCGGGGCTCCGGCGCGAGGCGCGCGCCGCCGCCCAGCGGCGGTTCATGGCCGGCGAGACGCCGGTCGTCGTGGCCACGAACGCGTTCGGCATGGGGGTCGACAAGGCCGACGTGCGCACGGTCGTCCACGAGACCGTCCCCGGCTCCCTCGAGTCCTACTACCAGGAGGCGGGCCGCGCCGGCCGCGACGGCCTCCCGGCCCGCTGCCTGCTCTTCGCCGAGCCCAAGGACAAGGCGCTGCACGTCTACTTCATCCAGCGCGGGAAGATCGAGGACCACGAGTTCGGCGCCGCCGCGCGGCGGCTCGAGCGCGCGGCGGCCGACGGCCGCTACGACCTGCCGCTCCGGGAGGTGGCGGGCAAGCCCGACGAGGACACGGCTCGGACGCTGATCGGCCACCTCGCGCGCGCGGGGGTGATCCGCCCCGCGCCCTCCCCGCCCGACCGCGCGCTGGGCCGGATCCTCGGCCCGTGCGACGGTCGCGCGCTCGCCACCTGCCGCACCTCGGCGCGCGACGCCGAGCGCGTGCGCTGGGCGCAGTACCGCGCGGTGTGGCGCTGGGTCGAGGAGCGTCGCTGCCGCCGCGCCGGGCTGCTCGCGCACTTCGGCGACACCTCGGGGGGCGCCGCCGCCCCGGGAGTGCCGTGCTGCGACGTCTGCGCCCCCGCGGCGGCGCCGCCCGCACCCGAGCCGGCGCGCCGAGCGGGGAGCGCGGCACCGGCGGGGGACCTCGACGGGGCGATCATCGAGGTCGTGGCCGGCGCCGAGCCCGCGGTCGGCCGCACGCGCGCCGTGGAGATCCTGCGCGGCGGTCGCTCGAAGGTCGTGGCCAAGTACTCCTACGACGGGCTGCCCGGCTACGGCGCCTACGCGCACCTGCGCGCCGACGACGTGCTCGCCCGGGTCGACGCGCTCATGGAGGCGGGCACGCTCCGCTCCACCGGCGGGCGGTTCCCGAAGCTCGAAGCGGCATGAGCTTCGGGGTCGGGGTCCTCGCCTCGGGCGCGGGCACGAACCTCCAGGCGCTCCTCGACACCGTCCACGGGCGGGAGGGGATCGCCGTCGCCGCCGTCGCCTCCGACCGGCCGGACGCGCAGGCGCTCGCGCGCGCCCGGCGCGCCGGCGTGCCTACCGCCGCGTTCCCGCTCGCCCGGCACGCCGACCGCGCCGCGCGCGACGCGGCGATCGCGGATTGGCTCGCCGGGCACGAGGTCCGGCTCGTCGTCCTCGCGGGCTACATGCAGCTCCTCTCCCCCGGGTTCCTCGCCCGCTTCCCGGGGGCGGTCGTGAATGTCCACCCGGGGCTCCTGCCCGCCTTCCCCGGGCTCGATGCCGTCGGTCAGGCCCTCGCGCACGCCGTCAAGGTCTTCGGGGTGACCGTGCACTACGTCGACGAGGGCGTCGACACGGGCCCGATCATCCTCCAGCGCGCCGTGGAGCTGCCGGACGCCCGGTCGGCGGAGGAGGTCATGGCGGCGCTCCGCCCGCTCGAGCACGCGCTCCTGCCCGAGGCGGTCCGCCTGGCCGCGCGCGGCGCGCTCTCGCTCGACCCCGCCTACCCGCGCCGTGTCCGCGTCGCCGCGACTGGGTAGCGGCGCGGTCGCGCTGCGGCCGCTCGGCGAGGCCGACCGCCCGTTCCTGCTCGAGCTCGTCGGCCTCCCCGGCGTGGCCGAGTGGTGGGGCAGCCCCGATCCCCCCGAGCGGGAATGGGAGGGGCTCGTCAACGGGGGCGCGGCGTGGGCGATCGAGGTCGGCGGAGAGCTCGCGGGCTGGCTCGGCTACCACGAGGAGCTCGAGCCCGACTACAAGCAGGTGGCGCTCGACATCACGCTGGCCCCGCGCTTCCACGACCGGGGCCACGGCCGCGCCGCGCTCCGCCTCGCCGCGCGCTGGCTGATCTCCGAGCGCGGCCACCACCGGCTGACGATCGACCCCGACGCCGCCAACGCCCGGGCGATCCGTACCTACGAGTCGGTCGGCTTCCGGCCCGTGGGGATCCTCCGGCGCGGGAACCGCAACGCCGCGGGTGAGTGGACCGACGGCCTGCTCATGGATCTCCTGGCCGAGGAGCTCCGCGAGGAGGACGACCCCTCCGCCGAATAGGATCGCCGCCGTGGCGAGCGCTCCCGCGGACACGATCCCCCCGGGCGAGGTGAAGGTCGCGCGCGCGCTCCTCTCCGTCTCGGACAAGACGGGAATCGAGGACTTCGCGCGCGGCCTGCACGAGCTGGGTGTCGAGCTCGTCTCCACCGGCGGGACGGCTCGCGCGCTGGAGGCGGCGGGCGTCCCTCATCGCTCCATCACCGACCTCACGGGGTTCCCCGAGATCATGGACGGGCGCGTGAAGACGCTTCACCCGAAGCTCTACGCGGGGCTGCTCGCCGTGCGCAGCGATCCGGCCCACCTCGCGGCGGCGGCCGAGCAGGAGGTCGAGTGGGTCGACCTCGTGTGCGTGAACCTCTACCCGTTCGAGCGCACCGCCGCGCGCCGGGGCGCGGGGGACGCCGAGGTGATCGAGAACATCGACATCGGCGGCCCGACGATGATCCGTGCGGCGGCCAAGAACCACGCGTTCGCGGCCCCCGTCGTCTCCCCCGAGACCTACGACGCGATCCTCGACGAGCTCGGCGGCTCCGAGCGCCGGCTCTCGCTCGTCACCCGAGAGGCGCTCGCCGCCGACGCCTTCGCCTACACGGCACGCTACGACACGGCCATCGCGCGCTGGTTCGCCGAGAAGGGGGACGACTTCCCGCCGCTCTTCGTACGCGCCTTCGAGAAGGTCCTCGACCTGAGCTACGGGGAGAACCCCCATCAGCGCGCGGCCTACTACTCCCAGGTCGGCGCCCGGATGCACGTGCTCTCGATGGTGCGCCAGCTGAATGGGCGGGAGCTGTCCTTCAACAACCTGCTCGACCTCGACGCCGCCCGGCTCGTGGCCGGCGAGTTCCAGGTGCCGGGCTGCGTCATCGTCAAGCACAACAACCCGTGCGGGTGCGCGGTGGGCGCGACCGCGCTCGAGG
Source organism: Solirubrobacterales bacterium (assembly GCA_038276395.1). GTDB lineage: Bacteria > Actinomycetota > Thermoleophilia > Solirubrobacterales > Solirubrobacteraceae > JBBQAA01. The sequence goes on from JBBQAA010000067.1 coordinate 13,510, forward strand.
CCTACGAGCGCGCCTTCGCCGCCGATCCGATCTCCGCCTTCGGCGGGGTCATCGCGCTCAACCGCCCGGTCGACAGCGAGCTGGCCGAGGCGCTCTCCAAGCAGTTCATCGAGGTCCTCTTCGCGCCCGGCTACTCGGAGGAGGCGCTTGAGCTCCTCACGCGGAAGGAGAAGCTCCGCATCCTCGAGGACAACGAGCGCCGCACGCCCTCGATCGAGGAGCGCCAGCTCCGCCAGGTCGTCGGCGGCCTGCTCGTGCAGGATCGCGACCTCGACCTCGAGGACCGCTCGGAGATGCACGTCGTCACCGAGCGGAGGCCGAGCGAGGCGGAGTGGAGCGAGATGCTCTTCGCCTGGAAGGTCTGCAAGCACGTGCGCTCGAACGCGATCGTCGTGACCCGCGAGCTCGCGACGGTGGGGATCGGCGCGGGGCAGACGAGCCGGGTCGACGCCGTGCGCCTCGCGCTCGAAAAGGCTCGCTCGCGAGCGCTCGACGGCGCCGCGCTCGCCTCCGACGCCTTCTTCCCCTTCGCCGACGGCCCGGAGCTCGCCTTCGAGGCGGGCGTGCGCTGCCTGATCCAGCCCGGCGGCTCCGTGCGCGACCCGGACGTCGTGGCCGCCGCCGACGCCGCCGGCGCGGCGATGGTGTTCACGAGCCGGCGCCATTTCCGTCATTAGCGGAGTCGACCAACGACACGACGTGGCGCGAGGGCTCGAAACGTGCGCCGGGCGGTGGCGAGGGGATCATCCCCGGTTCCACCTCGCCGTGACAGTTCGCGCAGAGGAGGACGCACTTTCCAGGTTCTTCCCGGTAGGCGCCGAGTGACCGGCCAGCCCGAGGTTGATGCCGAAGCTCTTTTCGGACGGGACGACATGATGGAAGTGCAAGCTGATCGGGCACCTTCCGTAGCCGCAGACCGCACAACACCCGCCGGCCTCTTCGACCAGGACTCGCTTGAGCGTCTGACCTCTCGTGACGGCCCCTCCGACGCAGCGCTTGCAGCGCCATCTAAAGCCCCGCTCACCTGCTCGGTAGCGGTGGAATTCGATGTCGCCGTGAATCCGGCAGTTGCGGATCTCTCGGGTCGAGCTGGGACCAGCAGGGCGCCCGGTGGTCTTTCTCACGAACAGATTTTCGCAGATCGACCGGACGGAAACGTGGGCCGCCCGGGACTCGAACCCGGATCTAACGGGTTAAAAGCCCGCCGCTCTAAGCCATTGAGCTAGCGGCCCGAGCCGGAGTCTAGGACGGGCGCAACGCCCTTCACCGGACGCGATCTCCGCCTCGACGACGGGCGCAAGGTGAAGCGAGGTAGCCCCGAGGGGAGTCGAACCCCTGTCGCCGGCGTGAAAGGCCGGAATCTTGACCGTTAGACCACGGGGCCTGGGACAGACGCCGAGAGTACTCGGGCTCCGCGGGTTGATGGAATCCGCGCCCTACCCTTTCGGCGGGCGGTTAGCTCAGTCTGGTCAGAGCGCCTGCCTTACAAGCAGGAGGTCCCCGGTTCGAGCCCGGGATCGCCCATTCGCGAGGAGGCGCGCGCGGCTCCGGCGTGACCGGCTCGACATCGGCTCCGCCTCCGTCTAGGCTCGGCGACATGCACTCGGTCATTCGCCGTCTCGTCCCGCTCCTCGCCGCGCCGGTGCTCGCCGCAGCGGCCCCCGCCGCGAGCGCCGCCGTCTCCACGAAGCCGCAGTGCGACCCCATCGACCCCGTGCGCTGCCTGCTCCCGTGGCCGAACGACTTCTACACGCGCGCAGACCGGCACACGCCGACCGGCCGGCGGCTCGCGCTGCGCACGAGCGAGACGCCGCAGAACGTCGACGGCGTCCACGTCGCCGCCGGCCCGTACAACGCCTCCGACGGCTTCTCCCCCGGGCAGACCATCGTCGTCCAGATCCCCGGCTTCGACACGCCCGGCGCGCTCCGGCGCACGGGTGCGGTGCCGCAGACCGACCTCGGGCGGTCGTTCTCCCGCCGCGCGCCGGTCGTCGTCCTCGACGCCAAGACGCTCCGCCGCCACCTCATCTGGGTCGAGCTCGACTCCCTGGCCAAGTCGCCCGCCGACGCCGCCGTGCTCGTCCACCCCGGGGTGGACTGGACCGAGGGGCACCGCTACATCGTCGCCTTCCGCAACCTGCGCAACGCGCGCGGTGCGCGAATCCCGGCCGGCCCGGGCTTCGAGCGCTACCGCGACCGCCGGAAGGGCGACGCCGCGTTCGAGCGCCGCCGCCCCCACATGGAGGCGCTCTTCCGCGTGTTGCGCAGGGCCGGCATCGCTCGTCACAGCCTGAACCTCACCTGGGACTTCACCGTCGCCAGCTCGCGCTCGCTCACCGGCCGGATGCTCTCGATTCGCAACCGCGCCTTCGCCGCCCTCGGCGACCGCAACCTGAAGGACCAGCAGGTCGCGGGTCGCTCGCCCACCTACGTGATCGACAAGGTCACGACCTTCTCCCGCCTCGAGGAGCCCCACGTCGCGCGCCGGGTCTTCGGACGCGTGATCGTCCCCTGCTACCTCGACCGCCGCGGCTGCCCGACCGGCGCCAAGTTCGCGCTCGACCGGCGCGGGCGACCGAAGCGAATGCGCGGCAACGTCTACCGCGCGCGCTTCGAGTGCGATGTCCCCCGCTCGGCGACGTCCGCCCATCCGGCGCGGCCTTCGCTGTACGGCCACGGCCTGTTCGGCACCGCAGACGAGGTCGAGTCCACGAACGTCGAGGAGATGGCCGACGAGCACGACATGATCATCTGCGGCGCCGACTGGATCGGGATGGCCGACGAGGACGTCATCCCCACCGCGGTCAACCTCTTGAAGGACCTGTCGAAGTTCCCCACCCTCCCGGATCGCCTCCAGCAGGGCTTCCTCGACTTCATGTACATCGGCCGCGCGCTCATCCACCCGCGCGGCCTCGGCCGCGCCGCGGCCTTCGAGACGGGCGGGCGCTCGCTCATCGACCGTCGCCACCTCTACTACTACGGCAACTCGCAGGGCGGGATCGCCGGGGGCGCGCTCACCGCCGTCGAGCCGGACCTCACGCGCGCGGCGCTCTACGTCGGCGCCATGAACTACTCCGTCCTGCTCACCCGGAGCGTCGACTGGAAGGACTACTCGGCGATCATGTACCCGGCCTACCCGGACCCGCTCGACCGGGAGATCCTGCTGTCGATGATCGGGATCCTGTGGGACCGCGGCGAGCCCGACGGCTACGCCCAGCACATGACGACGCACCCGTTGCCGGACACGCCCGCGCACCGCGTCCTGCAGCTCCTCTCCTTCGGGGATCACCAGGTGGCCAACGTGCAGACCGAGGTCGAGGCGCGGACGATCGGCTCGCGCCTGCGCGCGCCGGCCGTCGACCCGCGGCGCCACTCCGACCGCACCCCCTACTACGGCATCCCGCGCATCGGCCGCCTGCCCTACCACGGGCCGGCCGCGCTCGAAGTCTGGGACATCGGCCCGCTGCGTCCGCCCGGCACCTGCCCGACGGACGACTCGGGGCTGTGCGGCACGCTCACCCCGCCCACGGCCAACCTGCCGCCCAAGCGGGGCGTCGACCCGCACGACCTCGTCATCAACTCCGAGGCGCGCGTCCGGACGACGATCTCGCGGTGGCTCGAGCCGCACGGTCGCCTCGTGAACGAGTGCGGGCGCAAGCCCTGCCGCGCTGCGGGGTGGCGCGGGCCCTGACGGTTCGCGCGCGCCCGCCCCGGGCAGGCTCGCGGCATGGACGAACGAGACGCATCCCGTGGGCCGCACCCCGGCAAGACCGCCAACGAGGATCGCGCCGAGGGCGTGGCCGATCGCGCCAAGGGCCGCCTCAAGGAGGCCGGTGGGGCGCTCACCGGCGACCGCTCCCTGGCCAACGAGGGACGGGGCGATCAGGTCAAGGGCAAGCTCAAGGAGAAGCGCGGCCTGCTGAAGAAGCTCTTCTCCTGAGCGCCGGCGTCCGGCCCGCCCGCGCGTGAGGTAACCTCGCGGCCGCGATGGTCGCCTCCCACGTCCTGCTCGCGGTGATCAGCAAGGTCCCGTTCTACCTCGCCGGCGGCCTGCTCGCCCTGTGGGCCGTCATCCTCGCGGCGCTCGGCCTCTCCAGCGAGCGCTTCCCCGGCTCGAAGCTCGGCAGCCGCGGGGTGATGGGCATCTCGCTCATTCTCATGCTCGTCGCCATGACGACGGCGGTGGCCACGGCCGAGAGGCCCGCGCACTCCGGGAAGTCCGAGCTGAAGCCCGTGCAGGGCGGGGAGGCGAGCTCGGCGAGCACCGTCCCGGCCGCCCCCACCCCGAAGCCCGCGGCGGGCTCCGCGGGCGGGGCCGCCTCGAACACCATCGCGGTGCAGGCCGACCCGCAGCAGCTCAAGTACACGACGACGGAGCTCACGGCCAAGGCGGGGAAGGACACGATCGACTTCACGAACCCGGCGCCGATCCCCCACAACGTGAAGGTCGAGACCGCCGGCGGCAAGCTCGTGGGCGGCACCAAGACGATCACGGGCGGCAAGACCAGCGCGACCTTGACGCTCGCCGCGGGGACCTACACCTACTACTGCTCGATCCCCGGCCATCGTCAGGCCGGCATGGAGGGCAAGCTCACCGTCAAGTAGGCGCCGCCCGGCCGCCGCCCGCCGGCCCTCGCGGTAGTGTCGATTCCATGTCCGAGAGCAGCGGGGGGATCGAGGTCGAGGGCCTCGTCCGCGAGTTCAAGAACGGGCCGCGGGCCGTCGACGGGATCCACCTGCGGGTCGAGCCCGGCGAGATCTACGGCTTCCTCGGCCCGAACGGCGCGGGGAAGTCGACGACGACGCTCATGCTCGTCACGCTCCTGCCGCCGACGGCCGGCACCGCGCGCGTGGCCGGGCACGACATCGTCTCCGAGGGTCCCGCGGTGCGTCGCGCCATCGGCGCCGCGCTGCAGGAGGCCGCGCTCGATCCCTTCCTCACCGGCACCGAGCACATGAAGCTCCAGACCGCGCTCCACGGCCTGCCCAAGGCCGAGCGCGAGCGGCGTGGCGCGGAGCTGCTCGAGCGCGTGGGCCTCTCCGACGCGGCCGGCCGCAAGGTCCGCGGCTACTCGGGGGGGATGAAGCGGCGCCTCGACCTCGCGCTCGCGCTCGTCCACTCCCCGCGGATCCTCTTCCTCGACGAGCCGACGACGGGCCTCGACCCGCAGAGTCGCTCGGCGCTGTGGGAGGAGGTGGCGCGCCTGGCCAAGGACGAGGGCGTCACCGTCTTCCTCACCACGCAGTACCTCGAGGAGGCCGACGTCCTCGCCGACCGGGTGGGGATCATCGACAAGGGCAAGATCGTCGCCGAGGGCACGCCCGAGGAGCTGAAGGCCGAGATCGGGCGCCCGAGCGTCGAGGCCACCCCCCGGGACCCGGGCGAGCTCGCGCGCGTGGGCGAGATCCTCACCCGCTTCGGGGAGGAGACGGCCGCCTCGGCGGGGAGCGCCGCCGTCTCCCTGCGCGACGGGCCGGAGGCGCTCCCCGAGGTCGTCCGCGCGCTCGACGCGGAGTCGGTGGCGATCGCCGACCTGCGCCTGCACCATCCCTCGCTGGACGACGTCTTCCTGGCCAAGACCGGTCGCTCGCTCGAGGGCGCGGCCGACGTCGGGGAGGAGGCCGAGCCCGAGCCGGAGCCGGCGGCGGCGTGAGCCCGGCGGCTCGCACGCAGGTCTGGGTGCTCGCCCGGCGCTCGATGCTGAAGACGCTCCGCCAGCCCTTCCAGCTCTTCCCGGTGGTCTTCTTCCCGGCCATGCTGCTCGCGGTCAACGCCAGCGGCCTCGGCTCGGCGACGAAGCTCCCCGGCTTCCCGACCGCCTCCTACGTGACCTTCGCGCTGGCCGTGGCCTTCGTCCAGGGCGGGATGTTCGCGCTCATCAACACGGGCACGAACGTCGCCGAGGACGTCGAGACCGGCTTCCTCTCCCGCCTCTCGCTGACCCCGCTCGGCCGCGTCTCGCTGCTCGGCGGCCAGCTCGCCGGGATCGCGGTCGTCGGCGTCGTGCAATCGGTGGCCTACATCGCCATGGGGCTGATCGGCGGGGGGCACATCAAGGCCGGCGTCGGGGGCGCGCTCGTGCTCGTGGCGATGGGGATGCTGATCGCCGTGGCCTTCGGGGCCGTAGGCACGTTCGTCGCGCTGCGGACCGGCTCCGGGGAGGCCGTGCAGGGGATGTTCCCGCTCTTCTTCGTGCTCATCTTCCTGTCCTCCTCGAACCTGCCACGCAACCTGCTGAAGACCGGCTGGTTCCACACCGTGGCGACGTGGAACCCGATCTCCTACCTGCTCGAGGGGATGCGCTCGCTGCTCATCACGGGCTGGGACGCCACGGCGCTCGGGCGCTCCTTCGCCGTCGTGCTCGGCGTGCTCGCGCTCGGCCTCTTTGCCGCGCAGGCGGGCCTCAAGCAGCGGATGGCGCGATGAAGGGGACCGTCTACGCCGTCGTCTGGCGCGGCATGCACAACTACTTCACGAATCCGGCGCTGCTCGTGCCCTCGCTGATCTTCCCGCTCGTGTTCCTCGCCGCCTTCGCCGGCGGGCTCTCGGCCCTCGGCGGCATCCCCGGGTTCTCCTTCCCCGCCGGCTACACGGCCTTCCAGTTCGTCTTCGTGCTCATCCAGGCCTCCGCCTTCGGCGGGGTCTTCACCGGCTTCGCCGTGGCGATGGACTTCGAGCACGGGTGGTCGGAGCGGATCATGCTCGGCGCCTCGAACCGCCTCGGGATCCTCGTCGGCTACGCCATCGTCGCCTTTCTGCGAATGGTCTTCACCGTCCTCGTCATCACCGGCGTGGCGCTCCTCGCGGGGATGCGGATCACGGGCAGCGGCGTCGACCTCGTCGGGCTCTACGGCTTGGCGACGTGCGCGAACCTCGTCGCCTTTCTGTGGGCGGGCGGCGTCGCGCTCCGCTTCCGCTCGATCCAGGCCGGGCCGCTCATGCAGACGCCGATCTTCCTCATCCTCTTCCTCGCGCCGGTCTACGTGCCGCTGCCGTTGCTCAAGGGCTGGATCCACGCGGTGGCGAAGCTCAACCCCGCCACGGCGTTCCTCGAGGCGGGGCGCGGGCTCATCTCCGGCGTCCCCGGCCACACGGCGCTCGCCTTCGGCTGCGCCGCCGGGCTCGTGGCGCTCTTCTCGCTGTGGGCCCTGCGCGGCCTGCGCTCAGCCGAGCGCGCCGGCGGCTGAGCGCTCGCGCACCGCCATCGGCAGGCCGTCTCTCGGCCCGAGCGTCGGGGTCTGGCGGATCTCGAGCCGGTAGGCGCCCGGCAGCTCGAGGTGGAAGCGCGCGAGCAGGCGCAGGGCGATGGCCTTGACCTCGAGCTGGCCGAAACGCATCCCGATGCACGTCCGCGAGCCGCCGCCGAAGGGGATGTAGGCGCCCTTCGGCAGCGCCGCCTCGCGCCCGTCGGTGAAGCGCTCGGGGACGAAGGCCTCAGGGTCGGGGAAGACCTCGGCCAGCCGGTGGCTCGCGTAGGAGGAGTAGTTGACGTGCGCCGCGGCGGGCACGCGGACGCCGGCGATCTCGACGTCCTCCATCGCCCGGCGCGGGCCGACCCACGCCGGCGGGTAGAGGCGGAGCGTCTCGTCGAGCACGGCGTCGAGATAGGGCAGGGCGTCGCCCGCGAGCTCAGCGGCGGTGGGGGGGCGGTCGCCGAGCGCGCGCTCCCGCTCCTCCTGGAGCCGCGCCAGGACCTCCGGGTGGCGGGCCAGCTCGTAGAACATGAAGGAGACCGTCGAGGTCGTCGTGTCGTGCCCGGCGAAGAGGAGCGTCATGAGCTGGTCGCGCACCTCCCGGTCGGAGAGGCCGAGACCGTCCTCGTCCTTCGCGTGGAGGAGCAGCGCGAGGAGATCCTCGCCGTCCTCACGCCCGCGCCGGCGGGCGATCTCGGCGAACAGAACGGCGTCGATCCGCTCGCGCGCGCGGCGCATCGCGCGCCACGGGGTACCCGGCCCGCGGATCGACTGCAGAAGGTAGTCCCGCCCGTAGAAGCCGAGGCCGGTCTCGAAGTCGTGGGCGAGCTCGGCGCCGCGGGGCAGCGCGTCGGGGTCGAGGCCGAAGAGGGCGCGCAGCGCGATCCGGAGCGCGAGCGAACGCGTCCACTCGTAGAGGTCGACGCGCTCGCCCGGGCGCCAGGCATCGAGCGCGCGATCGGTCTCCGTGACCATCGTCTCGACCGTCCCCGCGAGCCGCTCGCGGTGGAAGGCCGGCAGCATGATCCGCCGCGCCTGGCGGTGGTAGGCGCCGTCGATCGTCAGCAGGCCGTCGCCGAGCAGGGGGATGAGGTCGCGCATCCCGCCCTCGCGCCAGTGGAAGTGCCGCGCGCCGGAGACGAGGATGAAGTGGTTGGCCTCCGGCCCGAGCGCGAAGACGACCGGCTGGTAGAGGATCCGCACCGTGAAGACGGGACCGTGGGTCTCGTAGGCGGGCAGGAGGACCGACAGCGGATCGCGGATGAACGCGCGCGTCCGGGCCATCGAGAACGCCGACGGCCCGGGCGGGAGCGCGTGCTCGATCCGCCGCTGCTCCCGGAGATCCGCAGTGATGCGCCGGCGCGGGCTGAAGGTGACGGGGGCGGGCGCCGTGGCGGCCATCTCGGCGGGAGGGTAGACCGCCGCGCCCCCGGGTACTCCCTCCCCATGCGACTGAAACTGATCCGCCCCAGCCGACACCGCGCGAACGCGCTGGGCACCGCCCTCGGCGCGCTGGGCACGGCCGTCGGCGCGCTGCCCGTGACCGTGCGTCCGAAGCGGCGCCCGGGCCCCTCCGTCATCAAGATCGCCGTGCCCGTCTCGCTCGGCGCGGTACTGATCGGCGTCGTCACGCGCCGGCGCCGCGCCGCGGCCGAGGAACAGTGGAGCTCACCGGCGGGGGCGGCGAACGGCGGGGTCGCCGCGAGCGCCGGGCCGGAGCCCACCACGCCCGCCGAGCCGCCCGCCGAGCCGAAGACCGAGACCGAGCGCGAGAAGGCCCGCGAGACGGGCGAGGAGGCCTCCGGGGCACCCGAGGCCGAGACCGCCTCCGCCGCCGGCGGCGAGGCCACGGCCTCGGCCGAGGTCGGGCAGTCGCGGCCGAAGGCGGCCGGGGACGGGAGCGAGAGGGTGGGCGCCACCGTCCTCGAGGTCACGCCGCCCGCCGGACCTCCCGGCGGCCCGGGCGGGCCCGAGGTGCCGCCCGATCCCACGCCGCCGGAGACGCCGCCGTCGCCCGACCCCGTGCCCGAGCCGACACCCGCGCCGGGCGGCCCGGAGACGCCGGGCGCACCCGAGCCCGCGCCGCCCGTGCAGCCCACGCCGGGCCAGCCGCCGGTGATCTGAATCCGGGCCGCGCCGCCCGCGACCGCGTCCATCCCCGATCCCGTCGGAAGTGAACGGATCGGGGACAGAGCCGGTCGGGGGCGGGACGCCGGGCGACCCTTCGCCCTTTGCCATACTCCCCGCGCTCCACGGGGGCGTAGCTCAGTTGGTTAGAGCGCCGGCCTGTCACGCCGGAGGTCGCGGGTTCGAGTCCCGTCGCTCCCGCTCCGGAAGTATCTGCAAATAGCTACATTCGCTATTTGTCTCCGATTCGTGTTTGGCCGCGGGTACCGCTTCCGCCCTCTTCTGGTCAGATTTTCGGGTTCCATTCGCGAGTCGTCGAGGACATGTGTGGGGCTCCGGGTGGACGATTCTTCGCCCCGCGCCTAGAGAGACATGAAAGGCACCGAACCGCTCCCGGGTTCGTGAGCGACCGACCCGATCGGGCGCGAGCTCGCCGGCGAGGGCTGGAAACCTGACGACATTCCAGATCTGGCGGCTGTTCTTCGCGGGTGCCGTAGACGCGTGCTATCGGCGGCTCAAGCGCTTGCGCGACGCTGGGCTGATGGAGAAGTTCTGCCCCGTTTCCGTGAAGGGCGCGATGGAGCTCGTCCACGGCCTGGCCCCGCGCGGGCCGGCTCCTGTCTCCCTTCCCCAGCCCTTCCAGCCGCCGGTGCTCCGGACCCGTGAGGCGAGGTATGGGCGTAGCAAGCGGGGTTACCTCGAGCCCGACGCGACCCTCCGCGGACGCATGAAGGGCGGGCAGCCGTTGGTGGTGCTCTTCGAGGTCGACCTGACCGAGAAGGCGACCAAGCAGGTCGACAAGCTGCGTCGCTATGACCGGTTCCTGCTCGACGGCTGGAAGCACAGCCAATGGAACGCCGGCACCATCGAGCGGCAGTGATCTTCGTCTGCCGCAGGGAGAGCACATCCCGTTCTTCCTCGCTGAGGCGGACGAGGAGCTGACTGCGCACTGGAAGCCCACCGCCGACAGCGACGGCGAGGTCTGCTACCCGGGTCGGGAGCAGATCGGCTTTACGACCTATGAGCAGATCAAGACCGGGACCTGGCGGATCAGGCAGGTCTCCGAGCGCGCCGAGCCCCACCGCCGGCACGGCGAGCCGACGACGCGCGAGCAGGTGTTCGATGTGCCCGCGCTGTTTGCCGGCCCCGTCGCGGCCACCCCGACCGAGACCCTCCCCGCCGCCTTCTGAACCGGGGCCCGGTGGGGCCGGGGTATCGGTTGGCCCGTCGGTTCTAGACGGTCGGAAGCAAAGTCGGACCCCGACCGACGCCCGGCCCCTCGCTCCCCCCGTAACGGCGGGCTTCCGGTGTCTCGAGGAAGGGGAGATGAAGGAGAAGCAGAGAGACAGCGGATGGGGGAGAAAAGAGAGAAAAACAGGTGGCGGGCGAAGCTACTCACCGGGAGAGAAGGAGGGGAAGGGGGCTAGGGATCGGCAAGAGCGAGGCCGAACTGGCGGCAGACGAGCACGAGGTCGGGAAGGTCGGCGGAGAGCGGTTGCGGATCGTCGCGTGCGATGAGGCGGGCGCGGCCTTCGAAGAGCGCGTAGCAGGGGAGGTCGTCAAGGTGGCTGGCGAAGCGGACGCCGGCGTAGCCGTCTTCGAAGAGGCTGCGGGCGATGCTCTGCGTGACGACCCGGTCCTGGCTGCGCACCTCGGACAGGTCCAGGTGGCTCATGCCATGGGAGGCGAGGAGCGGCGCGTGGCGGCGGGCGAGAGCCTCGCGCAGGGGGATGTCCTCGAGGTCGGCGAAGCCGGGCTCCGGCGGCGCGTCGATCGTGGCCGCCTGGAGGACATGCGCGGCGAGGAGCTCCCGCGAGACGAGGCCGGCGGCGGCTTTGACGCTCCGGTTCGTGCCGACGGTGTCGGCCATATCGGCGAGCATCCGCGTGTCCGGTCGCAGGTCGGCGAGGACCTCGCGCAGGCAGGTCACCGCCTGCTCGGCGCAGTAGAGGGTCCGGTGACCGAGCCGATGACCTGCGCCCCGAACGCGTTTCGGAGCGGCGACGGCCTCGTCCGCCTCGAGCCCGGCGAGACCCACGCGGCCACCTGGGGCGCGCGCCTCGTCTGAGCTGAGGCGGCTCCTCCCGCGGCAGAGGCCTTGCGCCGTTCCGCGCGTCGGCACGCGGAGCCGACATCCTCCTCATGAGATTCGCCTGCGCCGGGGAGGGGCGCTAATGGCGGCGTCCGTCCTCGCCCCTCGCGGGCGTCGCGGGGGCCGGGGAGGCACGCGCCGCCGCGGGCGGCGCAGGCGCGCCCGGGGCCGCCCCGACCCGCGTGCAGACCGGGGGTGTGCCGGCGCAAGCGCCCTCCGCGCCCAAGCCGAAGCCGAAGCCGCGCCCCGCGTGAGCCGCGCGCCGGCCCCCAAGCCGCCCGCCTGCCTCCTGCGCCTCGGCGCGCGCGCCGCGCGGTCGCCGCCGTGCAGCGTGTACTGCGAATCGCCGCCGACGGCGCGTTCGGGCCGGGGACCAAGCGCGCTCTCCTGCGTGCTCCCGGCGGCGCTGTCCAAGGTCGGGAGCCCCTACGCTGGGGCGCGGTCGGGCCGGATTCCTTCGACTGCTCGGGGCTCGTCATGTGGTCGGCCGAGCGGGCCGGAATGACGGTTCCGCGCACGAGCTTCCTCCAGTACCGGACCGGCAGCGCGGTCGCCAGGAACGCGATCCGCGCGGGCGATCTCGTCGCCTTCGATACCGGCGGTCCCGGACCGTCGCACGTCGGGATCGCCGTCGACGCCGCCACGGCGGCCTCGACCCCGAGCCACGGTGTCCGCCAGCACGAGATCTTCGACTCCTACTGGGGTTCGCACTGGCGGGCGTCCGGCTGTCGGGCCTGCCAGCTGTGGGCGGACGCCACGCAGACGGGGCCGGGTGCTGGCGTCCACCGGCCTCGCCCCGGCCGTCCTCGTCACCGTCCACCCCTCCTCGATCCTCCGCAGTCGTGACGACGCCGAGCGCCACGCGGCGTTCGCCGCCTTCGTGGAGGACCTCCGAGCGGCCGAGCTCGGCTAGGGGTTGTCCGTGGTCGACCCGAGGGGCGTGCGGCTGGGGTCGACCATCGGCTCGTAGGACGCCTCGCGGGTCGAGGTCATGGAGGCGGCGCTCGTGCCGCGGGAGACCGTGATCTCGCCCCCGCCCCGCAGCCCGAGGACGATGATTACGGGGAGGGCGAGGAGCACGACGAGGGCGAGGGGCCAGACCCCGACCGCGGCGAGGACGGCGGCGAGCACGGCGTAGAGGATCCACATGGGCAGGTGCGTACCCGCTCCGGGCGCCCTCTACCGGCCGTCGGCGGTCGCTCCGCTCGTGGTCACGCCGCTGTTCCGGCGCGGGAGCCGAGCGTTCCGCCCTCGGCTCACCGGGTAGCCCTTCGGCCATGACTCCAACGCTCGGCTTCTTCGCCTCCTCTGAGGAGCACGGCGCTCCCCGGCTCGTCGATCTCGCGGTCCAGGCCGAGCAGGCCGGCTTCGAGGCGGCGTGGATCTCCGACCACTTCCACCCCTGGACCCACGCCCAGGGGGAGAGCCCGTTCGTGTGGGCGGCGCTCGGCGGCATCGCCGCGCGGACGTCCACGCTGCGTGTGCACACCGCGGTGACCTGCCCCACCGTGCGGATCCACCCGGCCATCATCGCCCAGGCCGCGGCGACCGTGGCGACGATGATGCCCGGCCGGTTCGGGCTCGGTGTCGGCACGGGGGAGGCCCTGAACGAGCACATCCTCGGCGCCGCCTGGCCGCGGGCCGACATCCGGCTCGAGATGCTCGAGGAGGCGGTCGAGCTGATCCGGCTGTTGTGGCAGGGCGGCCAGCGCTCCCATCGCGGGCGCCACTACACGGTGGACACGGCGACCCTGTACTCGCTGCCCGACGAGGCCCCGCCGATCCACGTCAGCGGCTTCGGGCCGAAGGCCGCCGAGGTCGCCGCGCGGATCGGCGACGGGTACGTGAACGTCGCCCCGGACAAGGATCTCGTGCAGACCTATCGCGACCACGGGGGGAAGGGCACGACGATGGGCGGCTTCAAGGTCTGTTGGGCGAAGGAGCGCGAGGAGGCCGTGAAGACGGCGCGCTGTGGCCTAACGAGGCGCTGCCCGGCGAGCTCGCGCAGCTCCTGCCCACGGTCAACCACTTCGAGCAGGCCTGCGAGCTCGTCACGCCCGAGATGATCGGGGAGGCGCTGCCCTGCGGACCGGATCCCGAGCCCATCGTCGAGCAGATCCGCGCCTTCGAGGCCGCCGGCTTCGACGAGGTCTACGTCTCCCAGATCGGGCCCGAGCAGGAGGGCTTCCTCGCCTTCTGGGAGGATCAGATCCTCCCAGGGCTCTGAGCCGAGCCGCCAAGCCGGGCACGCACGGAGTCGTCTCCGCGGGGTCGACTCCTGCCAGGTGGGTATGTCCCACTGATGTCCGTGAGCTTCAAGGGACCGCTGGCCGACCGCTACTGGGGCGCGGTGGTGCTCGTCCTGCTCGCGCTCACCCCGTATCTCGTGCTGACGACGGGCCTCGGGCCGCTCCAGCCGGTCATCGGCAAGAGCCTCGGGGCCTCCTCGACGACGCTCGAGGTGGGAACGGGGATGGCGAACGCCGCCTACGCGTTCGGCACCGTCCTCGCCCTTCAGCTCACGGTGCGGCTTCCCGTCCGGCGTGTGCTCGTCGTCTCCTCGAGCCTGTTCATCGCCGGGTCCGTCCTCGCGGCGTGGGCGCCGGCGCCGGGCTTCTTCTTCGCCGGTCACGTCATCCAGGGCCTGACGACCGGGCTCATGCTCATCTCCGCTGTGCCTCCGCTCGTCATCGGCTGGCCGAAGTCGACGCTGCCCCACACCGCGGCGGTGATGAACGTCGGGGTCTTCGGCGCGGTCGCGCTGGGCCCGGTCGTGGGCGGCGTCTCGGCCGGCCAGCACTCGTGGCGCCCGCTGCTCTGGATCGTCGCCGGCCTCGGCGCCGCGGGACTCCTCTTCGCGTTCCTGACCTACGAGGACCAGGAGCCGCAGGATCCTGAGGCGCCGGTGGACGTCGTCGCCGTGCTGCTCGCGGCCACGGGCTGCGCCGCGGTGTTCTTCGGGATCTCCGTGCTCCTCGGCCACCGGCTGCTGAGCGTGGTCGTGCTCCTGCCCACCCTCGCCGGCATCGCGCTCCTCGTCGCGTTCCTCGTCTACGAGTACGTCGTTGACGATCCGCTCATCCCGATCCACCGGCTGCTCTCGACCATCCCGACGTCGGGGATCATCATCGCCATGACCGCGGCGGGCGGCTCGGTGGCGCTCGTCCAGCTCGCCGAGATGGCGCTCCAGGCCAAGGGGGCCTCGCCGACCCATACCGCGATGCTGTTCTGGCCGGAGCTCGGCGCGGCGCTCGTGGCCGCGGTCGTCTTCGGCCGCCTGTTCCTCACCCGCTTCATTCCCGTCCTCGCCTTCGCCGGGCTCGTGCTTCTGGCCGGCGGCGCGGCGATCCTGACCGGTGCGGCGCGCGGCAGCGACGCTCTCGTGGCGGTCGGCTCGGGTGCCGTCGGGCTCGGCGTCGGCTTCTCCGTGGCGCCGGCGCTCTTCATGTCCGGGCTGTCGCTGAACTCCCCGGAGATCCCGCGGGTCTTCGCGGCGGTGGAGCTCCTGCGTGGCGTCGCCGCGTTCCTAATGGGCCCGCTGCTCGTGCACCTGGCCACGACCACGGGCAGCGACCCGGCCGTCGGCCTGCGCACCGCGACCTGGCTCGCGTTCGGCATCGTCTGCGGCGGCGGGCTGCTCGCCCTGGCGGTTTTCCGGTCCGGCCGCGCCCGGCTTCAGGTCCCCGATCTCGAGCGCTGGCTCGAGGGCGACGGCCCGGCGCTGGAATCGCCCCCGCTGCCCACGCGTCGCCGGCCCGCGCGCGTATGACGGGGCCCGGCCGTGCGCCACGCGCCGGCACGTGTCAGCAGACCTGCACGACGTCGACCATGATCGCGTCGGTCGCCGTGCGGCCGTAGGAGTCTGCTGGAACACCGGCTCATGGATCTACGAACCGGATCTCAGCTCCCACGAGGCGTACGTCTCGTATCTCGAGAAGACCCGGCCGGGCACGGCCGTGCTCATCGACACCGACGAACCCGCGCCGCGCCTGTCGAGATCCGCCGGCACCTCAGCCCGCCGGAGGCCGAGCGCGGCCCTACCACGTAGGGACGATCAGACCCGGGGGCGCCGACGGAGGGCGATCGGACATCCCCCTCAGACCTTGGCGCGGAGCTGTTCCTCGATCTCCTCGAGGGTTCTGCCCTTGGTTTCCGGAACGGCTCGCTGGAAGATGACCAGCGCTAGGACTCCGAGAGCGGCGTAGAGCCAGAAGGTGCCGGCGCGGGAGATCAGGCTGACCACGCTCAAGAACGAGAACGAGATGATGAAGTTAAACGTCCAGTTGGCCACCGTCGAGGTGGCCATCGCGGGGCCGCGGATCCGCAGGGGGAAGACCTCGGAGATCATCAGCCAGAACACGGGGCCAAGGCCGACCGCGAAGCCGGCGATGTAGACGATGAGCGCGACGAGCGCGAGCCAGGGCACGGCGCTGCGCAGTCCGTGGGACGCGAAGAAGAGGCCAAGGACGACGAGCGCACCGGTGCAGACGGCCGTGCCGGTCATGAGCAGCGCCCGGCGGCCGAAACGGTCGAGGATGAGGATCGCGACGATCGTGAAGATCACGTTCGTGAGGCCGATGGTCAGCGCCTGCAGGATCGCGCTCCCGGCGCTCAGACCGGTGAACTGGAGGATCGTCGGGGCGTAGTAGATGATCGTGTTCACGCCGATCAGCTGCTGGAAGATCGCCAGCGAGAGCCCCACCGTCATCATCGGACGCGCGGACTTGGCAAAGATGTCGCGCAGGCCGCCCTCCTCGCTCGCGACCTCGCGGATCTCGTCGAGCTCCTTCTCGACGTCGTCCGGCTCGCGGGACCGCTCGAGCACGTCTCGAGCTTCGTCCTCCCGCCCCTGCTCCATGAGCCAGCGCGGGGAATGGGGCATGAGGATCATGCCGATGGCCAACACCGCACCCGGGACGACCGCCAGGCCGAGCATCCACCGCCAGCTGCCGGTACCGATGCCCTTGAGCAAGAAGCTCGCGATGTAGGCGGTGAAGATGCCGAGCACGACCATGAGCTGGTTAAAGCTCGTCACGCCACCACGGATCCGCGGCGGCGCCTGCTCGGAGATGTACATCGGAGAGACGAACGACGCAGTGCCGACCGCGAGCCCGAGAACTCCCCGCGCGATGATGAGCAGGGTGATATCCGGAGCGAAGGCCGAGCCGAGCGCTCCGATGACGTAAACCGTTCCGGAACCGACCTTCGTCCACTTACGGCCGATGCGATCGCTCGTCCACCCCGACAGCGCGGCTCCGAGCACCGCGCCGATGAGCAGCGCACCGACCAGCGCC
>JBBQAA010000068.1:0-74895 GCA_038276395.1 Solirubrobacterales bacterium
GTCGGAGGCCTCAGCGCCGTCCGGGAAGCCGACGGCGGGGGCGCGCCGGCCGAAGTGGGCCAGCGCGGCGAGGAAGGCGTCGTTGACGTTCGACTCCTGGTCGTTCCCACCTCGTCGTGCGCCACGGGTTCGGTGAACGCCGCCTCCATGCGGTCGAAAGCGCGATCCGTCGCGGTCATGAAGAGCTTCCGCTTGCTCGCGAACAGGCGCAGGAGGTAGGGGTGGGAGATCCCGGCGCGGGCGGCGATGGCCTCGATCCGCGCCCCGTGCCAGCCGTGCGCGCCGAACTCGGCGACCGCGGCGTCGAGCACGAGGTCGCGGCGCTCCTGCGCGGCCACCCGTGGGCGTCGCGGCGATACGAGGGTGGCGCCCATGGCCGCGGGAAGGGACAGACTTGTTTGTTACACGTCAAGTTCGGGAGCCCCCGGCCGCGGCCCCCTGCGCGCCTGTCATCCTCCCTGGCTCGATGATCGAGCAGCTCGTGAACCAGATCGAGGCCCGCTGGGCCGAGCTCGAGGGCCTCATGGGTGATCCCGAGGTCATCGGCGACCGCACGCGCTACGCCGAGGTGGGTCGCGAGTACCGCACGCTCGAGCCCGCGGGGAAGCTCGCGGCGCAGTGGCGCCACGCGACCGACGATGCCGCGGGCGCGCGCGAGCTCCTGGCCGACGGCAACGGGGACGTCGAGCTGCGGGAGCTGCTCGCCGCCGCGGAGCAGGACCTCGAGCGGATCGAGTCAGAGCTCCGCCTGGCCATGGTCGAGACCGACCCCAACGACGAGAAGAACGTGATTGTCGAGATCCGCCCCGGCGCCGGCGGGGAGGAGGCCGGCCTATGGGCGGGCGACGTCTACCGCATGCTCTCCCGCTACGCCGAGGCCCGGGGGCTCCGGCCCGAGCCGCTCGCGGTCGGCGAGGGCACCTACACCTTCGCGGTCAAGGGGGAGGGCGCCTATTCCGTCTTCAAGTGGGAGGGGGGGACCCATCGCGTCCAGCGCGTGCCGGAGACGGAGTCCCAAGGGCGGATCCACACCTCGACGGCCACCGTCGCCGTCCTGCCCGAGGCCGAGGAGGTCGACGTGCAGGTCGACCCCAACGACCTCCAGATCGACGTCTACCGCTCCTCCGGGCCCGGGGGGCAGTCGGTCAACACGACCGACTCGGCGGTGCGGATCACGCACAAGCCGACGGGCGTCGTCGTCTCCATGCAGGACGAGAAGTCCCAGCTCCAGAACCGGGAGAAGGCCATGCGCGTGCTGCGCGCGCGGCTCTACGAGCGGGCCGAGACCGAGCGCCAGGCCGAGCTGTCGGCCTCCCGCTCCTCCCAGGTGGGAACGGGCGAGCGGGCGGAGAAGATCCGTACCTACAACTATCCCGAGCGCCGGGTGACCGATCACCGTGTGAAGGTCACCGTGCACAACCTCGAGGAGGTGCTGGGCGGCGCCCTCGATCCGTTCACGGGCGCGCTCGAGGACGATGAGAAGCAGCACCGGCTCGCCGAGCAGGCCGCGGGCGGCTGACCTCCTCCGGGAGGCCGGGCTCGAGCGGCTCGACTCCGAGCTGCTGCTCGCGCACGTGCTCGGGGTCTCGCGCGCGGAGCTCCACCGCGCGCCGGAGACGCCGGTCGGGGCGCGGGAGGCGGCTGCGTTCGAAGCACTCGCCGCCCGGCGCCGCGCGGCCGAGCCCGTGGCCTACCTGCTGGGCGTCAAGGGCTTTCGCTGGCTCGAGCGGGCCGTCGACTTCCGGGTGCTCGTCCCCCGGCCGGAGACCGAGCACCTCGTCGAGGCGGCGCTGGAGCTCCTGCCCCGCGGCGCGCGGGTGGCCGACGTCGGGACGGGCTCAGGCGCGGTGGCGCTGGCGCTGGCCACCGAGCGGCCGGACCTCGAGGTGATCGCTACCGACGTGAGCGCGGATGCCCTCGACGTCGCGCGGTCAAACGCGGCGCGGCGCGCGCTTGGACGGGTCGCGTTCGCGCGTGGCGACCTCCTCGAGGCCGTGGCCGGGCCGCTCGACGCCGTGGTCTCCAACCCGCCCTACGTGGCCGACGGGGAAGCGCTCCCGGAGGACGTGGAGCGGTGGGAGCCGGCGCTCGCGCTGCGCGCCGGACCCGACGGCCTCGACGTCATCCGCCGGCTCGTCTCCGCCGCGGCGGCGCGCGCGCCGTTCCTCGCGCTCGAGGTGGGGGAGGGACAGTCCGCGGCGGTGCGCAGTTTGTGCCGGGAGGCCGGCTTTGCGCGGGTTGAGGTCCGCCCCGACCTCGCGGGCATCGCGCGCGTGGTGGTGGCGCGGTGGTGAGCGACGCAGGGGGGGTTGAGCGGTGCCTGGCCGCCGGGGGCGTCGTCCTGTTCGGCGCCGACACGGTCTACGGGCTGGCCTGCGACCCGGAGGACGCGGAGGCGGTGCGGCGGCTCTACGCGCTGAAGGGCCGCGCGGCGCGGAAGCCCGCCGCGGTCATGCTCTTCGACCGCGAGCGCGCCCTCGCGGCGCTGCCCGAGCTCGGCCCCCGCACTCGCGACGCGCTCACGCGGCTCCTGCCCGGCGCGGTCACGCTCCTGCTCGGAAACCCGGCGCGCCGCTGGCCGCTGGCCTGCACCGGGGATCCGGAGGTGATCGGCCTGCGGGTGCCGGTGGTCGGCGAGCCGCTGCGCTCCGTGCGCCGGCCGGTCCTGCAGTCCTCGGCCAACCTCGCGGGCGGCCCCGAGGCGCGGCGGCCGGCCGACGTTGCGGAGTCCGTGCGCGGCGGCGTGGACCTCGTGCTCGACGCGGGGGAGCTGCCCGGCGTGGCGTCGAGCGTCGTCGATCTCCGGGGCTACGAGGAGGACGGCTCGTGGGCGGTCGTGCGGGAGGGGGCGGTGGACGCGGCGGCCCTCGCGGCGACGCTGGGGAGCCCGCCGGAATGAGCGCGACCCAGGCCCGGCCCGCGGTCGCCGCCCTCCGCCTCCTCGCCGCGGCGGGCGCGCTCGCCGCGGTCGCGGCCCAGCTCGTCCGCAGCACGGACAGCCCGGCCTTCCACCCGGCGAACTTCTTCTCCTACTTCACCGTGCAGAGCAACGTGATCGGGGCGGCGGTCCTCCTCGCCGGGGCGGTCACGCTGCTCCGCGGCGACGGGGCGAGCCGGGCGTGGGCGCTCGCCCGCGGCGCGACCGTCGTCTACCTCGGCGCGACGGCCGTCGTCTACGCGCTCCTGCTCAGAGAGACCGCGGTGCAGAACGCCTTCCAGCTCGCCTGGGCCGACAAGGTGCTGCACGTCGCCTTTCCGCTCGCCGTCGTCCTCGACTGGCTCCTCGTGCCGCCCCGGTCGCGCCCCGGCCGCGCCGCCATCGGGCTCTGGCTCGGCTTCCCCGCGGCGTGGCTCGCCTACACGCTCGTGCGCGGGAGCATCGTCGGCTTCTACCCCTACCCCTACCCCTTCCTCGACCCGGCTCAGCACGGCACCGGCGCGATCGCCCTCGCCTGTCTCGGTGTCGCCGGGTTCATGGCGCTCCTCGGCGCGCTCGTTCGCCTCGCCGCGCGCCGCGCCCGCTGGTAGCCTCGGACGGGCCGTGGCCGACCTCCCCGCCGACTTCTTCGACGCGCCGCTGACCGACGTCGATCCGGAGATCGCCGGGGTCCTCGCCGACGAGCTCGAGCGCCAGCAGACGACGCTCGAGATGATCGCCTCGGAGAACTTCGTCCCTCGCTCGGTCCTCGAGTGCCAGGGCTCGGTCCTCACCAACAAGTACGCCGAGGGCTACCCCGGCCGGCGCTACTACGGCGGCTGCGAGTTCGTCGACGTGGCCGAGACGCTGGCCATAGAGCGCGCCAAGGAGCTCTTCGGCTCAGAGCACGCCAACGTGCAGCCGCACGCGGGCGCGCAGGCCAACGCCGCCGTCTACCACGCGCTGCTCACGCCCGGGGACACGATCATGGGCCTCGAGCTCGCCCACGGCGGCCACCTCACGCACGGGATGAAGCTGAACGTCTCGGGCCGGCTCTACGAAGTGGTCGCCTACCACGTCGACCGCGAGAGCCACCGCGTCGACATGGACGAGGTCGAGCGCCTGGCCCGCGAGCACCGGCCGAAACTGTTGATCGCCGGCTGGTCGGCCTACTCGCGGCAGCTCGATTTCCCCCGCTTCGCCGCCATCGCCCGGGAGGCCGGCGCCTACCTGATGGTCGACATGGCCCACTTCGCGGGGCTCGTGGCCGCGGGCCTGCATCCGAGCCCCGTGCCCCACGCCGACGTCGTCACGACGACGATCCACAAGACCCTCGGCGGCCCGCGCTCGGGGATGATCCTGTGCCGCGAGGAGCACGCGAAGAAGATCAACTCCGCCGTCTTCCCCGGCCAGCAGGGCGGCCCGCTCATGCACGCCATCGCGGGCAAGGCCGTGGCCCTGCGGATCGCGCGGAGCCCGGCCTTCCGCGAGCGCCAGGAGCGGACGATCGAGGGCGCGCGGGCGGTGGCCGAGGCGCTCCTCGGCGCGGGCCACGGCGTCGACGTGCTCACCGGCGGCACCGATGTCCACCTCGTTCTCTGCGACCTGCGGAACTCGGAGCTCGACGGCCAGCAGGCGGAGGATCGCCTGCACGACGTGGGCATCACCGTCAACCGCAACGCCGTGCCGTGGGACCCGCGTCCGCCCGCGGTCTCGAGCGGCCTGCGCATCGGCACCCCCGCGCTGGCCACGCGCGGCTTCGGCGCCGCGGAGTTCGCCGAGGTCGGCGAGATCATCGCCGCCGCGCTCGTGCCCGGCTTCGAGGCGCGGCGAGGAGAGCTGTCCGAGCGCGTCCGCGCGCTCGCCGAGCGCTTCCCGCTCTACGAGCGGCTCGGCACCGCGGCCGCGGTCTGAGCTTCAGAGGCCTGATGCGGCCTGGGCTGTGAGCGGCCCAGGCGGGATGGGCTGGGCGCACGGGGAGCGATTGCAGCATTTGGCCCCCGGAGGGGCTATTGCGCGGCAGTCGGCGCGAGGCGCCGGCGCTCACCCCGCGCCTCGAGGCCTCGTCCCTGGCGAGACGCCGCGAGGCGGCCGCCGAATTTCTGAATCGTGACACTGGCCCCCGGCGGGGCGACCGAGGAGGAGGTCGACCAGTCTGCGGGAGCGACCGGAGCCGTCGGGTCCTCCCACGTGAGCGTTGGCACCGCGTCCCGATGCTCGGCCGGGGCGCCCGCGAGCAGGCCGCCCCCGAGCATCGCCCCCGCGCCGACGAGCGCCACCCACGCGCCGCGGTCGAGCGCGAGGATCTCGTGCGGCGCCGGGCGCTTGAACAGGTGGTAGGAGGTGAGAACGCCCGCCACGAGGCCGAGCCCGGCGAGGGACTGTCCCTCGGGCACGAGCACGAGCCGGCCCGGCGCGCCGAGCGCCTGCAGGCCGAGCAGCAGCCCGCCCGCCGCGATCAGGCACAGCGCGACATCGAAGCCGCGGAAGATGGTCCAGCCCGAGAGGTGAAACGGACCGTGGGCCGCGAGCTCCGCCGCGCCCTGGCGCAGCACGGAGCCGAAGTTGCCGAACTGCGCCGAGAGGCCGTTCAGGCGCTGCACGAGCTCGTCGGAGAGCTGGAAGCGGTACCACGGCAGCCACAGCGAGAGCAGCACGGCGGCGGCACCCAAGGAGGCGATGGAGACGCCGAGTCGTTCGCGCGAGGAGCGCATCTTCGCGCCGTATCGGCGGCGCGTCCCCCGGCCTTGACATCCTCTGGACGGAAGAACACCCGCCCGTGAGCGCCTCCGACGCCGTCCTCGCCTTCCTCACCGCCGCCGTGGTCTCCGCGGCGCTGACGCCGCTCGCCGCCGCCCTGGCACGTCGCCTGGGCGCCGTCGACGCGCGCGACCGCGGCCTCGGGTCGGGCGGCACGCCGCTCCTCGGCGGCCTGGCCATGCTCGCCGCCGCGCTCGTCGCCGCCGCGCTGTGGCTGCCGAGCCAGGAAGAGACCCAGGGGATCCTGCTCGGCGCGGGGATCATCGCCGCCGTCGGCGCGCTCGACGACGCCTTCGACCTGCACCCGGGGCTGAAGCTCCTCGGCCAGATCGGCGCCGCGCTCGCGCCCGTCCTCTCCGGGCTGACCGCGGAGAACGTGACGCTGCCGTTCCTCGGCGCGATCGACTTCGGGCACCTGGGCGGAGCCCTCACCGTCCTCGGGCTCGTGGGGATCATGAACGTCGTCAACTTCTCCGACGGCATCGACGGGCTGGCGGCCGGGGTGGGGGCGATCTCCGGCGTCGCCTTCGCGATCATCGCCTTCGACCTCGACCGGGATCCCGCCGCCGTCCTCGCCGCGCTCACCGCCGGCGCCGCGTTCGGCTTCCTCTTCCACAACTTCCACCCGGCCTCGGTCTTCATGGGGGACTGCGGGGCGCTGCTGCTGGGCTACCTGCTCGGCTGCGCCACCGTCTACGGCTCGCTGAAGACGAACGCGGTGATCGCGCTCGTCGCGCCGCTCGTGATCCTCGCCGTGCCCTTCCTCGACACGTCGTTCGTCATCGCCAAGCGCCTGAAGTACCGGCGCAAGCCCTGGGAGCGGGACACGAACCACTTCCACCACCGCTTCACCCGCATCGGGTTCTCCACGCGCCGGACGGTCCTCTACCTGTACGCCTGGACCTTCGCGCTGGCCGGGCTCGCCGTGGCGCTCCGCTTCGTGCCCTACTCCGACCACCACGGGCACTTCCACACGGGCTGGTCGCTCGTCATGGGCGGCCTCGGCCTGATCGCCCTGGCCGCGAGCGTCTACCTCGTCTACGTGCTCGAGATCTTCAAGTTCACGCGCCTGCGCGCCCATCAGCTCCGCGAGCGCGATCCGACCGCCCCCGCGGCGGCGGTCGCGGCGCAGGCCGAACGCGACTTCGAGACCGGGGAGTGGGAGGTGGCCCCGCCGGACGCCACTCAGCCCGCGCCGCCGTACACGGCGCCGACCCACACGGAGGAGAGCGAGGCCACGACGTCCTCGACGTCCGCCGGCCCCATGCCCTCCTGAACCACGTGCTGGTAGACCGTGCGCTCGGTCATCCAGCACAGCGCGAAGGCGGCGCCGGCGGCCGGGAGATCCCGCGCCGCGCCGGCGGCCTGCTCCTCCTCGATCCGGCGGCGCGTGGCCTCGACGAAGCGGCCGATGAGCTCCCGCCAGAAGCGCGCGACCTCCTCGTCGGCCACGGAGGCCTCGACGACCGCCCGCAGCAGCGCGCCGTGCTCGGCGTACAGGGAGACGACGGAGCGGATCGCCTCGCGGAGGTTCTCCTCGCCGTCGCTCTCGCCGCTCCACCAGCGGTCGGAGACCTCGAAGAGCGAGTCGGAGATCCCGACGGTCACGCGCATGAGCAGCTCGCGCTTGTCGCGGAAGTAGAAGTAGAAGGCGGTGCGCGAGATGCCGGCGCGGGTGGCGATCCGCTCGACGTTCAGCTCGGCGTAGCTCGACCCCTCGCGCAGCAGCGCCTCGGTGGCGGCTAGCACGCTCGCCTCGATCGCCACCCGCCGCGGGGTCTTGGCCGCCTCCACGGAGCGCCAGCGTAATCGCCCCCGAGACTTGACACCCTGTCAAGTGATTGGCATCATTGAGGGCATGGCCACTCTTCTCGATCTCACGACCCAGGGCGACGTCGCCACGATCTCCGATCCCTCCCAGCTCTCCAAGGTGAAGCTGATGGAGCCCCAGCAGCTCTACGACCTGTGGGAGAAGCAGAGCTGGCGCTCGGCGGACATCGACTTCACGCAGGACAGGGAGGATTGGGCCGGGCTCTCTGACGAGGACAAGCACCGTCTCTCCTGGAACCTCTCGTCGTTCTTCATCGGCGAGGAGCGGGTGACCACGCAGTTCTCGGGGCTCGTCATGAGCTACGAGAGCCAGAGCGAGGAGGCCTACCTGGCCACCCAGCAGGTGGACGAGGCCCGCCACGCCCAGCACTTCAACAACTTCTACCGCGAGGTCCTGCAGCTCGACGGGACGTTCGAGTCGCGGCTTGACAAGGCTCGCGAGGACGTCAACGACGCCTTCGTCAAGCTCTTCGACGAGGACCTCGTCGAGGCGGGCCAGAAGCTCATCGACGACCCGTCCGATCGCTTGGCCAAGACCGAGTTCGTGACGCTGTACCACATGGTCGTCGAGGGCACGCTCGCCCTCACCGGGCAGTACTTCATCACCGACTACCTGGAGAAGCAGGACATCCTGCCCGGGTTCCTCGAGGGCTTTCGGAACATCTCCCAGGACGAGCACCGCCACGTCGCCTACGGCACGTGGTACCTGAAGCAGGCCGCGAAGGATCCCGAGCACCGCGAGGCGATCCAGCGGCGCCTGCAGGAGCTCCTGCCCACGGCGGCGCTCGTGCTCGTGCCCACCGGGCAGGACCCCGAGGGCGAGTGGAACATCCTCGGCTACTCCTCCACCGAGGTCAACGAGTTCGCCTTCACCGCGCTCTCGCGGCGCCTGAAGGTGGCCGGGCTCGAGCTCGGGGTGGGCGCGGCGGCGTAGGTACGCCCCGCCCGCGCGCGGGTAGAACCGCCTCGTGAGCGAGGCGATTGCGGAGCACGCGCAGGAGAGGGAGGCCGAGGGCGGGCCCGAGGGCCCCGCGGGCCTGCCTCCGCGCGCGTGGGGCGCGACGCTCCGGCGCACGATCAAGAAGCTCCAGGCCGACGACGTCACAGACCGGGCGGCGGCGCTGACCTACTACGCGCTGCTCGCGCTCTTCCCGGCGCTGATCGTGCTCGTGGCGCTGCTCGGCCTCTTCGGGGGCGCGGGCACGATCGACTCGATCTTCCAGATCCTGCGCAGGGCGGGCGCGGGAAGGGACACGATCAGCGCGGTGCGCACGCCGCTGGAGGGCGTCATCGCCTCCCGCGGCGGCGCCGGCGCCCTGTTCGGCGTCGGCCTGGCCGGCGCGCTGTGGTCGGCCTCGGGCTACCTCGGCGCGTTCATGCGGGCGACCAACGCGATCTACGACGTGCAGGAGGGCCGGCCCTTCTGGAAGCTCCGGCCGCTGCAGGTCCTCGTCACGGTGCTCGGCTCGCTCGGCCTGGCGCTCGTCCTCATCGCGGTCGTCGTCACCGGGCCGCTGGCGCGCGGGGTGGGGGACGCCATCGGCGTCGGGTCGACGGCGGTCACGGTGTGGAACATCGCCAAGTGGCCGGTCCTGCTCGTCGTCGTGCTCGCCATGCTCGCCGCCCTCTACTACGTGGCCCCGAACGTGCGCCCGCGCTTTCGCTGGCTCTCGCCCGGCGCTGTCGTCGCCGCGCTCCTGTGGGCGGTGGCCACGCTCGGGTTCTTCTTCTACGTGGCCAACTTCGGCTCCTACAACAAGACCTACGGGACGCTCGGCGGGCTCGTCGTCCTGCTCCTCTGGCTGTGGATCACGAACGTGGCGCTGCTCTTCGGGGCCGAGTTCGACTCAGAGCTCGAGCGCTCCCGCCAGCTCGCGGCCGGGGTGCCGGCCGCCGAGACGATCCGGCTGCCGCTGCGCGAGGAGCCGAAGCCGAAGGAGACGGCCGAGGACCTCGCGCGCGAGGAGCAGGAGGGCGCGCCCGCGCCGTAGCTCCGCGGCCGCTCATGCCTCGGGCGGAGCGGATCCGGCGGCAAGGCGCCCGATCGCGGCGAGGCTCGCCAGCACCTCCTCGGCGCTGAACGTCCGCTCGGGCTCGATCAGCCACTGGAGCGCCAGCCCGTCGAACAGGGCGATCAGGGTCGAGGAGAGGGCGAGCACGTCCTCGCCGGGAGCGGCGCCCCCCGCCCCCGCCGAGCGCTGGATGCCGGCCGCCACCTGGCCGCGGAAATCCTCGTAGGCGCGGGCGAGCCGAGCCCGGAGCTCGTCGCTGCGCTCGGCCTGCGCGAACGCTTCCGCGGCGGCGACCACGTAGCGCCGGTCGCTGCTGTGCCTCGAGGGCGAGGCGTGGCGACGGCAGCGCCGCCTCATCGCCCCGGCGCTGCACGTCGATCGGGTGGCGGGCTGGCGTGAGCAGATCGCCGGGATCGTCCACGCCGAGATCGACCGCTGGGAGCCGGGCGACCGCTTCCCCCTCCGCCCTCGCCTGCAGGCGATCACCCTCGAGGTCATCCTGCGCCTGGTGTTCGGCGTGGAGGATGCGCAGCGGCTCGCGCGGCTGCGGGCGCTCGTGCCCGCCCTGCTCGAGCGGGCGTCGGTCGTGCTCCTCCTCCCCGGGCTGCGCCGCTGGCTCGAGCGACCCGCGCTGGCCCGCCTGCCCGGCAATCCGTGGCGGGGCTTCGCGCGCCGGCGGGACGAGATCGACGGGCTGCTCCACGAGGAGATCTCGCGCCGCCGGGCCGAGGGGCCGGACGCACGAGGATCTGCTCTCCTCGCTCATGGCCGGCAAGGACGAGGAGGGCCGGGCGATGACCGACGGCGAGCTCCGCGACGAGCTCGTCACGCTGCTCTTCGCCGGCCACGAGACGACGGCCACCGCCCTGGCCTGGACCTTCGAGCGCCTGCTGCGCCACCCGGAGGCGAGGCGATGCGGCGCGTCCGCGTGGAGCTCGGCACCGGGGAGTCCGAGTACCTCGACGCGGTCATCGGTCCTGCGAGCCCGTCCCGTGGTCTTCGACACGCCCCGGGCGCTCAGCCGGCCGCTGGTGCTCGGCGGCCGCGTGCTTCCCGCGGCTGGCTCGTGGCTCCGGCGATCCCCCTCGTGCATCGGGACCCCGACCTGTTCCCCGCACCGGATGACTTCGATCCCGATCGCTTCCTGTCCGCCGATCCTCCCGTCGCCGGCTGGATCCCGTTCGGCGGGGGTCAACGCCGCTGCGTCGGCTCGCGGCTCGCGCTGCTCGAGCTGCTCGAGCTGCAGACCGTGGTGAGCGCGGTGCTCGGTCGCTTCGAGCTCGCGGCCGCCGAGGCGGCCCCCGAGCGCCAGCGGGTGCGCGGGGTGACGCTGACGCCGGGGAAGGGCGCCCGCGTGGTCGTGGGTCGCCGGCTCGGCTGATCGCCGGAGCGGCGCCGCTCTCAGCAAGAGGCGGCACGCTATGGGGATGCAAAGGCTCCTCGCTCTGGGCGCGCTCGGTGTCCTGCTCGCCCTCGCCGCCGGGAGCTTTGACGCCGAGGCGCTCTGGGTCCCCGGCGTCGGCCTCGTGCTCCTGGCGCTGCTCTCGGGCCTCTGCCTCGTGCTCGGCTCCCGCGGGGCGGCGGTCGAGCAGGAGCTCTCGGCCCTGCGGGTGCAGGAGGGCGAGCCGCTCGGGGTCGCCCTGCGCGTGCGGACGGGTTGGCTGCCGCTGCTGGCGGGAGAGGTGCGCGCGCCCGGCGGTGCGGTTGCGCTCAGCCTGCGGCCCGGGCGCCGGGAGGTGCTCGGCCGCCGCTCGGTCGTGCTCGCGCGCCGCGGCCGGCACCTGCTCCCGGCCGCGCGGCTCGAGCTCCGCGACCCGCTCGGCCTGGCGGGCGTGGCCGTCGCGGGCGCCGGGCCCGAGCCGGTGCTCGTGCTCCCCCGGGTCGAGCGCGTGGAGGTGCGGGGGACGGGCATCGCCCCGCTCGTCGAGGAGGCTGCGCGCGCCGCCCGCCGGGGCGCGGAGGCGGAGCTCGAGGGGCTGCGCCCCTACCGCGTGGGTGCGCCCGCGACGCGGATCGTCTGGCCGGCGTTCGCGCGCGGCGCGGGGCTCGTCGAGCGCCGGCTCGTGCCCGAGGCGGGCGACGGGCCGCTCATCGTGCTCGACCCGTCCCTCCCCGACTCCGAGGAGGCGCTCGATCGCGCCGTGCGCGCCGTCGCCTCGCTCGCCGTCGCCCTGGCTCGGGCCGGCGGCTGCGCCGTCCTGCTGCCGGGCGATCGTGCCGCCACCGTCCTCGACGCCGCGCTCACGGCGTGGCCCGCGCTGCACGCGCGGCTGGCGCTGCAGGGTCCGGCGTCGCCGCCCGCGCTCGGCGGGCGCGAGCAGCGCCATCCCGCGCTGCTGCTCGTCGCCGCCCGGGTCCCGGGCGCGCCTCCCCGCGCGCTGCGGGGGGCGGGCGAGCGCGTGCTCGTCGTTCCCGGTGAGCTCGCGGGCCGCGCGAGCGTGCTCGAGGTCGCCGGCTGTCGCGGCTACGCCGTGACGGCCGGCGCGCGTTCCCTGGGAGCGGCGGCGTGAGAGGCCGCCTGCTCGCCTTCGCCGCGCTCGCCGCCTTCGGCCTCGAGCGCTGGGCGGCGATCCTCGCGCCGCGCCAGACCGGCCGCGCCTCCGCGGCATGGCTCCTCGCGCTCCTGCTCGCGGCGGTGTGCCTCGGCGTCCGGCGGCGGCCCGGTCCGGCGGGCCGGGCGTTCGCGGCCGGAGCCGCGGTCCTCGCCGCGGTCCCGGGCGCGCTGCTGCTCGCCGGCGTCCCGCTGCGGCTGCTCGCGCCGCGCAACTGGGACGCGCTCGCAGCGGGCATCGGGCGTGGCCTGGCGGCGATGCCGGATGCGCTCATTCCCTATCTCGGCCGCGGGGACTCGTGGCCCGCGCGCACGATCCTCGCCGGCGGCGGCCTGCTCGTCGCGCTCGCCGCCTGGCTCGCCTTCCGGCCCCGCCGGGGAGAGGACGGGCCGCCGTGGGCGGCCGCGGTGGCGCTCGGGGCGCTCGCGGGCGTTCCCGCCGTCGTCCTGTCAGGCGATCGCGCGATCCTGCTCGGCCTCGTCCTCCTCGCCGGCCTCGTCGCGCTGCTCACCACGGGGTCCGGTGCGGCGGGTGAGCCGAGCCGCCGCCCGGAGCCCCGCGTGGCGCCGGTGCTCCTCGTGCTGGCGGCGGTGACGGCGTCCCTGCTCTTCCCCGCGCTCGACTCCGGGCGCCCGTGGTTCGCCTACGAGGCGGCGGCCCAGAGCCTCCTCCGCCCACCCGAGCGGTTCTCCTTCTCCCACACCTACGGCCCCATCCGCTGGTCGCGCTCGGGCCGCGAGCTGCTGCGGATCCGGGCGGCCCGCTCCGGCTACTGGAAGGCCGCCGACCTCGAGACCTTCGACGGCCGACGCTGGCTGACCGAGCCCGCGGGGGACGGCCCGGCGGCGGCGGCCGACCTCGCGCGCGTGATTGTCCGGCACCCCGCGTGGCGGCGCCGCGTGGCCGTCACCGTGCGGGGCCTCGCCTCGGCCGACGTGGTCGCCCCGGGCGCGGTCCTGTCGGTCTCGGCGAGCCTCGGGGGCGTCGGCTCGGCTGGCACGCCCGGACGCCTGCGCTGGCAGCAGACCCCCCGCGACGGGGACGTCTACGGCCTCGACGCCTACGACCCGCGGCCGAGCCGAACGGCGCTCGCGAGTGCGGGCACGGACTACCCGGCCTACACGCGAAGCCTGCTCGCCGTCGGGCTCGGCCGGGTGGGCGGCATCGGCCGCGGGAGCCCGGTGATCTACCAGGCCGGGCGATGGGGGAGCGGTGAGCGCGACGGCGCCGCCGGCGCCGGCTACCAGGCCGACCTCACCTCGGCGGACGCCCTGCTGCGCGACTCGGACTACGCCGGCGTGGCGCGCCTCGCGCGGCGGCTGCGCGCCGGCGCGCGCACGCCCTACGCCTACGTGCGGCGGGTCCTCGCCTACCTCTCGCGGGGCTTCTCCTACACGGAGTCGCCGCCCCCGGCCCGCGTTCCGCTGGCCGCCTTCCTGCTGTCCACCAAGCGCGGCTACTGCCAGCAGTTCTCGGGCGCGATGGCGCTGCTGCTGCGGCTCGGCGGCGTGCCCGCGCGGGTGGCGGGCGGCTTCGCCCCGGGGCGCCGCGACCCGCGCACGGGGGAATGGGTGGTCACGGACCTCGACGCGCACTCCTGGGTCGAGGTCTGGTTCCCGCGCATCGGCTGGGTCACCTTCGACCCGACGCCCGCCGCCTCGCCGGCCCGCGGGCAGGCGACCCCCAACCACGCGCCGCTCGCGAGCCGCTCCGACGTCCCCCACGGCCGGCAGGGCAACCGCGACCTCGCCCAGACGCTGCGGGCGCCCAGGGCGGCCCGGAGCCGCGCGGCGGCGCGTGGAGCACGAGGCGCCGGCGCGCCTGCGGCCTGGCTCCTCGCGCTCATCCTCGCCGCGGCGCTCGCCGCCGGGGCCGTTGTCCTGCGCGTGCGCCGCCGTGCCGGTCGGAGCCCCCGTGCCGAGGCCGGCCTCGCCGAGCTCGAGCGCGCGCTGCGCCGCGCCGGTCGCCCGGCTCGCGGCGGCACGACCCTGCGCGAGCTCGAGGCCCGCCTCGCGCGCACGGAGCCGGCGGCGGGCTACGTCCGCGCGCTCGGCGCGCTGCGCTTCGGCGCGGCCGGGAGCGGCCCCACCCCGGCCGAGCGCCGCGGCCTGCGCCGCGAGCTCGCCCGCGGTCTCGGCCCGCTCGGCGCGCTGCGGTCGTGGTGGGCGCTACCGCCGCGGATCTAGCGCTCGTTCGCCCGGGCGCCGCCTGCCACACTCCTCGCCCGTGACCCGCGTCCCGCGTGCCGACCTCGAGCGCCTCGCCGCCGACGCGCGCGCGGGCGGGCGGCTCGGCATCGACACCGAGTTCATGACCGAAGGCCGCTACCACCCGTTGCTCTGCCTCGTGCAGGTCTCCGTCGACGACCCGACGGGCGGGGGGACCCGAGTCGAGCTGCTCGACCCGCTCGAGGGCCACGACGACCCGGCGCCGCTCGCCGCCGTGCTCGCGGACCCCGCGGTGCGGATCATCCTCCACGCCGCGCGGCAGGACGTCGGGCTGCTCCGCCGCGACTGGGGCGTGGAGGAGGTGACCGCGGTGTGGGACACCCAGGTCGCCGCGGGCTTTGCCGGCTTCAGCGCCCAGGCGGGCTACACCAACCTCCTGGCCGACGCGCTCGGCCTGCGGCTCCCGAAGTCCGCCGGGTTCACGCGCTGGGACGTCCGCCCGCTGACCACCGAGCAGCTTGACTACGCGGCCGGGGACGTCCTGCACCTCCTCGATCTGGCCGACGTGCTCACCGAGCGTCTGGCCGCCCGCGGGCGGGAGCGCTGGGTCATGGACGAGTGCGCGGCGCTCGGCCGGGCGACCCTCCGCCGCGACCCGGAGGAGGTCTGGCGCCGCCTGCCCAAGGTCGGAAACATCTCCGGCGCCCAGCGCGCGGTCGTGCGCGCTCTCTCCATGTGGCGGGAGGCGACCGCGGCGGAGGAGGACAAGACGACGGCCTCGGTCCTCGCCGACGCGGCGCTCGTCGAGATCGCCCGCCGCGCGCCGCGGGACGAGCGCGCGCTGGCCGCGATCCGCGGCGTCCACGGGGGGATCCTCCGTCGCCGCGCGGGCGGCGTCCTCGGCGCCGTCGCCGAGGGCGCGTCGGCCGCACCCGTCCCCCGCGAGCCGGCCGAGGGGCCCGGCCCCGAGCCGGGCGACGCGCCCGTCATCGCGCTGGCCGAGGCGTTCCTGCGCGGGCGGGCGCTCGAGGCGGGCCTCGCCTACGAGCTCCTGGCCACGCGCGCCGAGCTCAACCGCGTCGTCGCCGCGACCCGCCACGGCGCCCCGGAGCCGGACGTCCGGATCCTCGAGGGCTGGCGGCGCGAGCTCGCCGGGGAGGAGCTCCGCGCGCTGCTGGCGGGCGAGCGGACGCTCGCGGTCGATGCACGGGGCCGGCTGCGCGTGAGCACCGATGCGACGCCGCCCGCGGTCGGCGGGTAATCTGCACGCCGGTGCCCCGCCCCCCGCTCGTCCCCGCCGCCCACTGGCGTCGCGGTCGCCTCGCCACCGAGCGCGTCGGCGCGTGGCTCAAGGAGTGGGAGGAGCGCGGGCGCTGCCTGCGCGAGGGCCTCGAGCCCCCGCCCGTCAAGCCTCGTCGTCGTCGTCGCCGTCCGCAGTCGAAGTCCTAGCCGCGCGCAGCACGCCGAAGGCGGCGCCCGCGAGCAGGATCGCGAAGAGGATGATGAGCGCCCGGGTGTAGTGGTGGGAGTAGATGACCGTCGGGTTCGCGCGGCTCGCGCCGTAGGCGCCGATCACGGGCACGCTCAGGAGCGCGAGCACGCCCGCGAGCACGAGCGCGGCCTGCACCGGCGCGCGGAAGCGGCCGGGCAGGAAGCGGCGCAGGCCGGCGCCGGCGAGGATGACGAGCGGCGCGAGGACGAGGTCGTGCAGGAGCAGACCGCCGATCATCCATTTGATGAAGCTGCCGGGAACGGTGAGGTTGGAGTCGTGGATGACGCCGTAGATCCCGAAGCCGATGATCGCCGCGCCAAGCGCGGAGAGCACCCAGAAGACGGCGCCGCTCGGCGCCTCGTCGACGCGCAGCGTGGGCTCCGGGCGCGGCGGCTCCTCGGCGGCCACGCTCACGCGTCCACCGTCACCTTGGCGAGCCACTTGGTCTGCTGCACGCCCGGCTGGTTCGGCGCGATCAGGCGGCACGGGAAGCCGTGGTCGATGTGCAGCGGCTCGCCGTTGACCTCGAGGGCCAGCAGCGTCTGATCGTCCTGCAGGTGCGGGGCGTTGAGGATCGAGGTCCTGTAGGCCCCGCCGCCCTGGAGCGAGGTGACGGTGACGTGGCCCGGGTTCTCCGCCCCGGCCCGGGCGAGCAGGTCCTTCACGCGCACGCCGCGCCCGCGCGCGCCCGCGCTCCAGCCCTCGACGCAGGTGATCGGGAGGTCGGCCTCGTGCCGGGGCATCGCGCGCAGCTCGGCGAGGGAGAGCTTCAGCTTGTTCTTCACCTTGCCGTCGACCGTCAGCGTGTAGCCCGGGTCCATCGCCTTCTTCGTCACGCCGGCTCCGGCCGCCGCCTTGTTGACGGGGAAGCCCTGCGGGCCGAAGTCGGGCTTGCGCGGCGCGAGTACCGCGAGCTCCTTGAGCGGGCGGAAGGTCTGGCCCACGGTGACGAGGGTGACGAGGCCGGCGCCGCCGAAGGCCGTCCACAGGAACCCGCGGCGGTCAAGGCCACCGCCCGTACGCTCGGCGACCACGGCCGGATCGCGGCGGAGCGAGCGACGCGTCTTGACCCACTCGCCCCGATGTGCGCGACGAGGGCGCCGATGACGATCCACGAGGCCCAGAAGTGGGCGCCGGGGAAGGCGAGGGCCACGGGTACCAGTGGGCCGTGTTGGCCAGGCCGGTGAAGAGCAGGAAGACGCTCCCCGCCACGAGCGGCGCGACGAGCAGTCGCTCGAGGGCGTGGCCGAGCGTCTTGGCCGGCGGGAAGGTCCAGAGCTGGTCGTAGACCGCCCACAGCTTCGCGAGCAGGAGCGGAATGGCCGCGGTCCCCGCCGCCACGTGCAGGCCCTGGTTCCAGCGATAGAGCCAGCCCGGGCGGGCGGGCCAGGAGAGGAAGCCGACGTTCAGCGGGTGCTG
This sequence comes from Solirubrobacterales bacterium, assembly GCA_038276395.1. GTDB lineage: Bacteria > Actinomycetota > Thermoleophilia > Solirubrobacterales > Solirubrobacteraceae > JBBQAA01. The sequence continues at coordinate 17,151 of JBBQAA010000068.1, forward strand.
GATCAGGTGGGAGACGAGGCCCGTGATGAAGCAGGCGACGAAGGCCACGGCGAGGGCAAGGCCGAGCACGGAGGCGATCCGCTCGGTGCGCAGGCGACTCGGGAAGGCGCCCTCCCGAGCGGGCCGGCGCGGAAGCGCTCGAGCTCCTCGTTGACGATCTGGAGCGGCGGCTCGCCGCCGCGGACCCGTTAGAACGAGCGCTTCACGGCCGCCTCAGCCGCGCGAAGCGGCGCTCCCCGTCGGCCCAGGTCTCGGTGAGCGCGAAGCCCGCGGCCTCCGCCAGGGCGGGCGCCGCGTCGGCGCCCACGCGCGCCCACGGGAACCACTCGGAGCTCTCATCCTGCGCCTCGAGCCGCGCGACGGGGCGAGCGGTGCCGGCTCCGGGGGCCTCGAACTCGGCGAGGACCTCGCCGCCCGCGCGCAGCAGCGCGCGCAGGCGGTCGAGCAGGAGCACGGGGTCGCCGCCGATCCCGACGTTCCCGTCGAGCAGCAGCACCGAGCCCCAGGTCCCGGTCCCGGGGACCTAGCCGAAGACGCAGCCGGTGAAGACGCTGGCGCCGCGGGCGCGGGCGAGGTCGGCCGCGTCGGGCGAGAGGTCGATGCCGAGGGCGAGGACGCCGCGCTCGGCCAGCGCGCGGACGTGGCGGCCCGGGCCGCAGCCGACGTCGAGGACCGGGCCCCGGGCACGGTCGAGCACGGCCTCGTCGGCGGGCGTCGTCTCACCGAGCCAGGTGGCCAGCGGCAGCGGCTCGGCGCGCGAGCCCGCGAAGCGGACGGCAACCGTCTCCCCTCCGAGCGCGGCCGCGTAGGCGGCGATGGGGGAGAGCGCGCTCACGCCGCCCTCGGCAGGTCGCGGACGGCGCGGGCGAAGGTCGTTTCGGGTGCGGCGGCGGCCACCGCGGCGGCGCTCGCCCAGTCGTCCACGTCGGCCAGCGCCGGGAGGGCGGCGACGGTGAGGCCGAGCTCGCGCAGCCGCGCGGCCTGGCGGGCGCCGGTGTGCGCTGCACTCATGGGAACGCCGAGGAAGGCGCGGGCGTCGGGGGTCCGTAGGCCGATGGCCCAGTAGCCGCCGTCCTCAGCGAGGCCGAGGACGGCGTCGGTCCCGTCCGCGGCCAGCGTGTCGAGCGCACCGGAGAGCAGGGCGGGCGTGACCTGGGGCGTGTCCATCCCGATGACGAGCGCGGGGCCGGCGAGCGCGTCGAAGGCGGCGGCGAGCCGGGCGGCGAGACCGCCCGAGCGCTGGGGAATGACCTCGAAGCCGTCCGGCAGGCCGGTCAGCGTAGGGCCGTCGAGGACGACGACGCGGCGCCCGGCGTCGGCGGCGGCGACCGCCGCCAGGGTGTCGGCGAGGGCCGCGCCCGCGAGCTCCGCGGCCTCGGCCGGCGTGTACGGCGGGCACAGGCGCGTCTTCACGCGACCGGGAACGGGGGACTTGGCGATGACGGCGAGGGCCGGGCGCATCTACAGCACCGCGCTCATGTCCCGCACGGCGCGGAGCGTGCCCCCGAGCGTGCCCGTCACCTTCGAGTGCCCGCCGGCGCGCGGCCCGTAGGAGACGGGGCGCTCGGCGATCCGCCAGCCCGCGGCGGCGGCCCGGAGCACCATCTCCAGCGGCCAGCCCGAGCGGCGGTCGGCGATGCTGAGCGCGAGCAGGGCCTCCCGGCGCGCGGCACGCATCGGGCCGAGGTCGGTCAGCCCGGCGCCGGCACGGCGGCGGAGCTCCCAGGCGAGCGCGCGGTTGGCCAGGCGGGCGTGGGGCGGCATGGCCCCTGGGGCGATCTGCCGGGCGCCGAGCACGAGGTCGCAGTCGCCCCGCTCGACGGGCCCCGTGACGCGGGGCAGCTCGGCCGGGTCGAGCGAGCCGTCGGCGTCCATGAAGGCCACGACGTCGGTCTCGGCGGCGCACAGGCCGGCGAAGCACGCGGCGCCGAAGCCGCGCTGCGGCTCGCTGACGACGCGGGCGCCGAGGCGCTCGGCGAGCGCTCCCGAGCCGTCGCGCGAGCCGTTGTCGACGACGAGCGGACGATGCTCCGGCCCGAGTCGGGCGAGGACTCCGGGCAGCGCCTCGGCCTCGTCCAGCACGGGAAGGACAACGTCCACCACTCACCGGAACCTAAGGGTTTTACCGGCGAAAGTCCAGTACGAAGTCGAGAACGCGGACGCTCCTGCTCCGCCTGAGTCCTCCTCGCGCCCCGTCCGGCCTTAGGGTGACCCCGTGCCGACCCTCGTCCGCCCGCGCCCGCCCCGCGCGCCCGCTCGGGCCCGCGGCTCGGCGGCGGGGTCTCGTGGCCCGCGCTCGCGCTCCTCGCGCTGGCCGGCTGCGGCGGCGGCGACGGCGACGCGGGGTCGTCGCGCCCCGCGCCGCGCTCGGGCCGCCTGCTCCTGCGCGTCGACGGCGTCGCCGCGCTCGCTCCCCGGCCGGGCGGCGCGCTCGTCTTCGGGGAGCGCACGACCGGGCGCGTCCGCCTCCGCGACGCGCGCGGGCGCGTGCGGATGCTCGCGCGCCTGCGGGTGCGCTCGGACGGCCAGCGCGGCCTGCTCGGCCTGGCGGCGAGCGGCGACCGCGTGTGGGCGGAATGGACGCCGCCGGACGGGCGGCTGGTGATCGCCCGGATCCTGCCCGGGCCGCGGCGGATCCTCTGGCGCGGCCCGCCGAGCGCCACGCTCGCCAACAGCGGGCACCTCGCGCTCGGCCCGGGCGGCGAGCTCGTGGCCGGGATCGGGGATCGCCAGACCCGGAAGCTGGGCTCGCTCTTCACCGTGCTGCCGCGGCGGCGCACGCTCTCCACGGGCTGGAACAACCCGTTCGCGTTCTCCGTCGGCCCCGACGGCGCGCTGTGGGTGGCCGACAACGCCCCGGGCGACACGGGCGAGCGCCTGACGCGTGGGGATCGCGGGCGCCCGCGGCCGCCGATCACGATCCTGCGCACGGGCACCGCTCCCTCCGGGCTGGCCGTGCTCGACCCCCGCACGCTCGCCGTCTGCGGCTTTCGCTCGGGCCGCCTGGACCTCTGGCGGGTGGGGGAGGGCGCGCCGCGGCGCCTGACCGCCGCGCGGCCCCTGGCCACCGACTGCCGGCTCGGCGTCGCCCGGCTCGGCGACGGCGCGCTCGTCTACTCGACGGGCGACGCGCTGCGCGTGGTCCGGCCGTGAGGGTCCTCGTCACCGGCGGCGCGGGCTTCGTCGGCTCGCACGTCGTCGACGCGCTCGTCGCGGGTGGCCACGAGATCCGCTCCCTCGACCTCCTGGACGCCGACGTGCACGCCGAGCGCCCGGCCTACCTGAACCCGGCCGCCGAGCACGTCGTCGCGGACGTGCGGGATACGGACGCGGTCACCGCCGCGCTCGCGGGGGTGCAGGCGGTCTCCCACCAGGCGGCGAAGGTCGGCCTCGGCGTCGACCTCGCCGACCTGCCCGCCTACGTCGCCCACAACGACCTCGGCACCGCGGTGCTGCTGGCGGCGCTCGCGGCCGCGCCGGCGGCGCCGCGCGCCCTCGTGCTCGCCTCGAGCATGGTCGTCTACGGCGAGGGCGCCTACGCCTGCCCCGAGCACGGCGCCGTCCGCCCCGCGCCGCGGGAGCGCGCCGCGCTCGCGGCGGGCGCCTTCGAGCCGGGGTGCCCGGCATGCGGCGAGATCCTTGCTCCCCGCGCCATCCCCGAGGACGCGGCGATGGACCCGCGTAACGTCTACGCCGCCACGAAGCTCCACCAGGAGCACCTGGCGACGGCGTTCTCCCGGGAGACCGGCGTTCCCGTCGCCGCCCTGCGCTACCACAACGTCTACGGGCCGCGGATGCCGCGCGACACGCCCTACGCGGGCGTCGCGTCGCTGTTCCGCTCGGCGCTCGCCGCGGGACGGGCGCCCCGGGTCTTCGAGGACGGGGCCCAGCTCCGGGACTTCGTCCACGTCCGCGACGTCGCCCGCGCGAACGTCCTCGCGCTCGAGGCCGGCGCCGCGGGTGCCTTCAACGTCTGCTCCGGCCGCCCGCGCTCGGTGGGGGAGATGGCCGGCGCGCTGGCCGACGCCGCCGGGCCCGATGCCCCGCGGCCCGAGGTCACGGGGGAGTTCCGCCTGGGCGACGTCCGCCACGTCTTCGCCGACCCCGCGCGGAGCGCCGCCGCGCTCGGCTTCCGCGCCGCTGAGGACTTCCGGGCGGGGATGGCGGAGTTCGCCACGGCCGAGCTGCGCGCCCCGTTCCGATGAAGGGTCGGTGAACGCGCACCCGCCGGGGTGGACGCGATCCTTCGAGGCTGACACACTCGACGGATGCCCGACGGATCCCGTGGCACCGTGCTCGTCGTCGATGACGAGCCGACGATCGGCGAGATCGTCTCGCGCTACCTGGAGCGCGCGGGCTACGAGGCGCGCGTCGCCGACACCGGCCCGAAGGCGCTGGCGGAGGTCGCGCGCGCGCGGCCGGATCTCGTCGTGCTCGACCTCATGCTCCCGGGGATCGACGGGCTCGAGGTCATGCGGCGGATCCGCCAGCCGCCTTCGCCCGACATCCCCGTGATCCTCCTCACCGCCAAGGGGGAGGAGTCCGATCGCCTCCTCGGGCTCCGCCTCGGGGCCGACGACTACGTGGTCAAGCCGTTCTCGCCCGCCGAGCTCGTGGCTCGGGTCGGCGCCGTCCTGCGCCGCGTCGACGGCGCGATCGAGAGCGCCGAGCCGCTCTCCTTCGACGGGCTCGAGATCGAGCCCGTCGCACGGCGCGTCGTCGCCGGCGGGGAGGAGGTGTCCCTGACCCAGCGCGAGTTCGACCTGCTGCTGTTCCTCGCCCGCCACCCCGGGCAGGCGTTCACGCGCGATCAGCTCATGGACCACGTGTGGAACTACTCCTTCTACACCGACACCTCGACCGTGACCGTCCACGTGCGGCGCCTGCGCGCGAAGATCGAGCCCGACGGGCGGGCGGGATCGACGCCCCGGTTCATCCAGACCGTGTGGGGCCTCGGCTACCGCTTCCAGGTATGACGCGCCGGTGGGGATTCCTCATGACGTGGCCGGGCTCGGTCGCCGTGGCCCTCGCGGGCGCGCTCCTCGCCGCGCTGATGTGCGGCCTCGCCGAAGGCGCGCACGCCGGCCTGGTTACCGGCCTCATCCTCGCCCCGGTGGGCGCGCTCACGGTGTTCGCCGCCGCCCACGCCCGCCGCCGGCCGCGGCTGCGCGGCCAGATCGGGATGACCGCCGCGCTCGCGGCGATCCCGCTCGTGGCGATCGTCGCGCTGTTCGTCCTCGTCATGTTCGTCTCCCCGCGCGACGGTCTCGTGGCCGCGTTCGCCGCCGCCTACGCGGGGCTCGTGGCGGGCCTCGCGGGCCGGCTCGCCGTCGAGCCCGTCCTCGCCGACGTCGACGTCCTGAGCGCGGCGCTGCGGGCGGTCGGGGCCGGCGAGCGGATGCCCGCCGTGCCCGAGGGCGGGGACGAGCTGGCCGAGCTCGGCGCCGACGTCCGGGCCATGGCCGAGCGCCTGCAGGCGGGGGAGGACGCCCGGCGCCACCTCGTCGCCGCGGTCTCCCACGACCTCCGCACGCCGCTGACCTCGCTGCGCCTGCTGGCCGAGGCGGTGGGCGACGAGGTCGTCGACGCCGAGACGCGGCAGCGCTACCTCGAGCAGCTCCCGGTCCACGTGCGGGCCCTCTCCGCGCTCATCGACGACCTCTTCGAGCTCTCCCGCATCGAGGCGGGGGACATCGCGTGGTCGATGGGGCGCGTCGAGCTCGACGACCTGGTGTCGGAGACCGTCGACCTCATGCGCGTGGTGGCCGAGCACCGCGCGGTCTCGGTGCGCGCGGAGATCCCGGCCTCGCTGGCGGCGGTCACCGGGAACCCGGAGAAGCTCCAGCGCGTCCTCTTCAACCTCATCCAAAACGCCATCCGCCACACCACGGCCGACGGCAGCGTCGTCGTCCGCGCCGCCCCGGCCGCCGGGGGTGGCGGCGCCGTGCAGGTCGAGGTGGCTGACACGGGCGCGGGGATCGAGGCGGCCGAGCGCGCCCGGGTCTTCGAGCCGTTCTTCCGCGGCGGCGAGGGCTCCTCGCGTACCGCCGACGGCGCCGGTCTTGGCCTCGCCGTGGCCCGGGCGATCGTCGAGGCCCACGGCGGGCGGATCTGGCTGGCCGACGCCGAAGAGGGCACGCGCATCCGCTTCACGCTGCCCGCCGCGGCGTAGCCGGGAGGGACGGTCCCCTAGCGTGAGTGCGCGCCGACCGTCGCCCAGCCGAGGCCGCGCTGGGCGACCGCGTCGAGCACCCGCGGGAGCGCGGCGACGGTCGTCTCCCACGAGCCGGGGTCCGAGTAGGCGTCGGAGTCGTGCAGGAGGATGACCTCGCCCGGGCCGAGCGCGCGCGTGGCCCGGGCCGCCACCGAGGCTGGGGTCTCGCGGCGGCTCCAGTCCCGCCCCCAGCGGCTCCAGAGCAGGATCGGGCGCCCGGCGGCGCGGAGCACCGCAAGCGAACCGGCCGAGAGGATCCCGTAGGGCGGCCGGTAGAGCCGCGCCTCGACCCCCAGCAGCTCGCCGATGGTTTCCGCGCCGCGCTCGACGTCGTCCCGGACCTGCGCGGGCGTCAGGCGCAGGTGGTTGCGGTGGCGCTCGCCGTGCATGGCCACGGCGTGCCCGGCGGCGAGGATCTCGCGCGCGAGCGCCGGCTCGCGCCTGACCTGCTCGCCGACGAGGAAGAACGAGGCCCGCGCGCCCGCCGCGGCCAGCAGGGTGAGGACGGCCGGCGTCCCCCGCGCGTGGGGCCCGTCGTCGAAGGTCAGCGCCACGGCATCAGGCGCGGCGACCCGCCGCGGCAGCGCCAGCGCGCGAGCGAGCGGCGGGGCGAGCGGCGCGAGCGCGGGCAGGGCATGGGCCGCGCCGGCGGCGCCCACGGCGAGCCCGAGGGCGCGAACGGGCATCATGGTCCGGTGCTCCTGCTCGGGATCCTCGCTGCCGCGGTGGCCTCGCTGATGTACGACCTGGCGGTCGCCCTGCAGGCGATCGAGGCGCGCGCCGTCCCCGTCGAGCAGGGCCTCAGACCCTCCTTGTTCGGCAGCCTCCTGCGCCGCGGGCGCTGGATCGCCGCCACCGCACTGTCCATCGCCGGCTTCCCCCTGCAGGTCGTGGCGCTCCTGTGGGCCCCGCTCACCGTGGTGCAGCCTACGCTCGCGCTCGGGCTGCTCCTCCTGCTCTACCTCGGCCACCGGATGCTCGGCGAGCGCGTCGGGCGGCAGGAGCTCGTGGGAGTCGCGCTCGTCGTCGGCGGCGTCGCCGGGCTCGCCCTCGCCGCGCCCGAGCGCTCGACCAGGGCCGCCTCGACGCTCGAGATCGCCGTCGTCCTCGGCGCTCTCGGCCTGATCGCGATCCTGCCCTTCCTGCGCCGCGCGTGGAGCGCCGGGCTGCCCGTGGTCTATGCCGCCGGACTGTGGTTCGCCTGGGGAAGCATCACCGCGAAGTTCCTCTCCGACGCGCTGGCCGAGTCCCACTGGCTCCGCGCGCTCGAGTGGGCGGCGATCACGGGCGCCTCGGGGATCTTCGCCCTGCTGGCGGAGATGACGGCCCTCCAGCGCCGCGCGGCGGTGCAGGTGGCGCCGATCGTCTTCGTCGTCCAGGTCGTCGTGCCGGTGCTGCTCGCGCCCGTGCTCACGGGGGAGCGGTGGAGCTCCACGCCGCTCGGCGGCCTGCTGCTCGTGGTCCTGCTCGCCGTCGTGGCCTCGGGCTCGCTCGTGCTCGGCCGCTCGCCCGCCGTCGCGGGGCTAACGGCGGGCGCCCACGAGGGGCCCGACGGGCACGGCGGTGTAGCCGCCGGCGCGGAGCGTGGCGAGGACGCGGCGGATCTCGCCGGCGCCGCCGCGCCCGGGCCGCACCTCGAGGACGACCCCGGGGTGTAGGCCCTTGGCGGGTACGCCGCCGTCGACCTCGATGGCCGGGCGCACGGCCTTGGCCCCCAGCGTGCGCCCGAGCACGTACTGGCCGAGCGTGAAGCCGTCGTCCGGCGCGACGTAGGCGAAGTGGCGGTCGCCGAGGCCGAGCGCCCGCGCCCGGTTGGCCAGATCGGCGCGCGTGCGGACCCAGCGTGTGAGCGCGCCGCCGCGCAGCGTGGGCAGCGCCTCGTCGCCGAGGCTCTGGAGCGTGTGGAGCTGAGCCGGCGTCGGCGGCCGGGAGACCACGAAGGAGGCGTGCGCGCCGTGGACCGAGAGCGTGTGCGCGATCGCCGGCGCCTGGCCCGGCGCGGCGTCGACGAGCAGGCCCACCTCCGGCAGGGAGGTCGCCACGCTGCTCGTCGGCGTGGCGTGCAGCGGACCCTGGAGCATCCCGTAGGGGATGTCCGTGGCGGCGGCGAGCAGCAGCGCCGAGACCGCGGCCAGCGCGGCCGAGCGCGCGGGCGTCAGCCGGTGCGCGACGACCTCGACCGGGCGCGCGGTCGGGCCGTCGAGCACGAAGGAGGCGGAGGAGCGCCGGCGCGCGAAGGACCCGTCGGGCTCCGGCCGGTGCGCCACGGCGTGGCGGAGCTTCTCGGTCAGCTCGGCCGGAGTGCGCGCGATCTCCGCCAGGCCGAAGCGCCGGTAGGCGTCGTTGTTCAGGCGGATGTGGCCGCGAGCCATGCCGTAGGAGACGACGGGGCAGCCGCGGATCATCGCCTCGAGCACGGTCAGCCCGGCCGTGCCGTGGACGAGCGCGTCGGCGGCGGCGAGCACCTCGCTCATGCGGTCGGTGAAGCCGAGCACGCGGACCCGGGGCTCGGCGCCGAAGCGCGCCTGCAGCGCGGCGCGCGCCTCCTCGTTGCGCCCCGCGAGGGCGAGGACGGTCCCGCCCTCGTCGACCGCGAGCGCCGCCTGCACAGCGCCCCCGAGGTCGCCCATGCCCCAGCCGCCGCCGGAGACCGCGATGATCGCCCCCGTCGCGGGAAGGTCGAGCTCGGCCCGGGCGGCGGCACGGTCGCGCGGCGCGAGGAAGCCGGGGGAGGTCGGCGGGCGCGACCAGCGCGTGCGGCCCGGGCCGGCGATCGCCTCGACCTCGGGGATCGACTCAGGATGGGTGACGAAGTGCATGTCGACGCCCGGGTGCGCCCAGAAGCGCAGGCCCGCGAGGTCGGTGATGGCCGAGTAGCAGGGAACGTCGAGCTTCCCCCGGCGCCGGAGCTCGCCGAGGACCTCGGTCACGCCGGGATAGGTGGAGATGACGGCCTCGGCCCCGGACTGCCTGACGAAGCGGCGCAGGCGCCGCGCGCCGAAGAGCATGAGACCGGCGCGGGCCAGGCGCCGGGTCGGGGCGAAGCGGGCGAAGAGCGCGTACTGCACGTCGAAGAACCACGGCGCGCGCCGGAAGATCGTCCACGAGCCGTCGCGGACCACCTTGGTCAGCGCCCGGCCCATGACCGCGAGGCCGTCGGCGACGCTCACCTCGACGCCCGGGTCCTCTCCCACGATCTCGGCGGCCAGCGCCCGGGCGGGCAGGTCGTGGCCCTCGCCGATGTCGGCGGTGAGCACGAGCACGCTGCCCGGCCGGTGGGCCTTGGCCGGGGCGGGCGGCCCGGGGTCGACGGCGGAGAGCGACCGCCGCCACGCCACATAACGGGCGACGCCCTCGGCGAAGGGCGTCTCCGGGCGCCAGCCGAGCTCGGCGGCCGCCCGCTCGCTGGAGACCTCCTTGCCCCCGAAGTCCCCCGCGCGCGCCGGCGTGTGGGTGATCTCGACCTCGCCGACGGCGTCCCGGACGGCCTCGGCGATCTGCTTGATCGTCACCGTCTCCTCGCCCGCGAGGTTGTAGATGCGGTTGGCCGCCACCGGCGCGAGGCCCCGGGCGACGCCTTCGGCGAGATCCTCCACGTAGACGAAGCGCCGGCCCTGCGAGCCGTCGCCGGCGATCGTCAGCGGCTGGCCGGAGAGCGCCTTCTCGACGAAGGCGGGGACGACGGCCGCGGGCCGGGCGCGCGGCCCGTAGGGGATCCCGAAGCGCAGGACGGTGTAGGGGATCCCGTAGAGCTCGGCGTAGGCCTTCAGGTAGAGCTCGCCCGCGAGCTTCGTCGAGGTGTAGAAGTGGGAGGGCGTGGCCAGGAGCGTCTCCTCGTCGACCTTCGTCTCCGGGCAGTCGGAGTAGACCCAGATCGTCGAGCCGTAGACGACGCGCGAGGCGCCGGTGCGCCGCGCCGCCTCGAGCACGGCGAGCGTGCCGCGCGTGTTGACCGTCTCGGCCGTCCCCGGGTCGGCGTGGACGTGGTTGACGTCGGCCACCGCCGCGAGGTGGACGACGGCCTCGCAGCCCGCCATGGCGTCCTCGAGCGCGTCGGTGTCGGTGATCGACCCCTGGAAGAACGGGACCTCCGGCGCCGCGTGCCAGGGGGAGGGGCGGGCGTCGAAGATCCGCGGCGCGTGGCCGTGCGCGCGCAGGCGATCGACGACGTGGGAGCCGATGAAGCCGGAGCCCCCGGTGACGAGGACCTTCACTCCTCGCCCCCGTGGTAGTAGAGCGGCGCGCACCAGTGGCTCTCCGCGGCCCAGTCGGTGTTGGGCAGATCGACGGCGTCGCCCGCGATGCGGTGGCAGGGCTCCTCGTAGACCTTGCCCGTCGAGCGCTCGAGCGGATCGAAGACGATGTACTTGTAGAGCCCCGAGGTCATCCCCTCCGGCAGCTCGAGCCGGCCGGGGTGGGCGGGGTCGAGGTGCTCCCGCGCCACGGCGTTCTTCCACGCGACGATCTCCGGCAGGCGCTCGACGCCGACGAGTCCGAGCGCGGCGCTGAACTCGCTCATCCGCCCGTTGATCCCCGGGACCTCGTGCTCGAACTTCCCGTAGTTGCGGTGCTTGCGCGCCCACTCGACGACCTCGGGCCGCTTCGAGACGAGCACGCCGCCCTCGCCCGCGGAGATCGTCTTCGTCGCGTAGAGGGAGTAGACGCCCGCGTCGCCGTAGGAGCCGGGCCCGCTGCCGTTCCACGAGGCGCCGTGGGCGTGCGCGCAGTCTTCGAGCAGGAAGATCCCGCGCTCGCGGCACAGCGCGGCGATCCGCTCGATCTCGAAGGCGATGTGGCCGCCGATGTGGACGACGACCGCGGCCTTCGGGCGCTCCCGCTCGACCATCTCCTCGAAGTGGTCGAAGGAGACGCACAGGTCCTCGCGGTTGCAGTCGACCCAGGCCACCTTCCCGCCCGCGTGGCGGATGGCCAGCGGCGTGGCCATGAAGGTGTTGGAGGGGCAGAGGACCGTCTCGCCCGCCACCTCGGCGAACTCGAGCGCCGCCAGGGCGCCGGCGAACCACGAGCCGCCCGCCACCGCGGGCAGCCCGTTCTGGCGCTCCCAGCCGGCCTCGAAGCGCTCGACCATCGGGCCCTCCGACCAGCGGTTCGAGTCGATGACCTCGTCCCACAGGGAGTGCACGCGCGCACGATCGCGCCGATCGAAGCCGATCGCGAACGACGCGTAGGGGGTATCGGAGGCGACCGGCACGGGCGGCGGGAGTATGCCGCGCGACCCGGCCGGAACTCGCGCCGGATACAGGATTTCTACAGAACGCCCGGCCGGGGCGCTTGCGATTCGCCGTTTGCGGGAAGTCCTCTGAACGATGACGTTCTCAGACGTGCAGCTCGCGGGCGGGCCGGGCGCGCCCGCCGAGGCCCGCCGAGCCCTGCGCGAGAGCCTCCACGACCGGGTCCCGAGCCGGGTGCTCGAGGACGCGGGACTGCTCGTCTCCGAGCTCGTCACGAACTCCGTCATGCACGGGCAGGTAAGCGCGGAGGCCCGCGTGGGCCTGCGCCTCGGGGTCAACGAGCGCCGCGTGCGCATCGAGGTGCGCGATCCCGGCCGCGGGTTCGCCGCCGCCGGGGCGGATGCGGGTCCTGACGATCCCGGCGGCTACGGGCTCTTCCTCGTCACCCAGCTCGCGGACGCCTGGGGGATCGCCGCCGACGGCGATCCGACGACCGTCTGGTTCGAGCTGAACCACCCGCTCTCGCCCCCGGCCGGCGCCTGAAGAATCTCTGATTCGCAGTACCCTGAGGCTTCGTCGAGGAGCTCGCGGGAGGCGAGCCCAGCGCCTCCTCCACGTCGCCGCCCGAGGTCGCGCCCCCGCGTGACGATCCCACCCGATGCCTGAGCCCCGAACCGTCCGAACGCGCCCGCAGCCGAGCGGGCTCTCCGCGAGCTCCTACCTGCTCGCGCCGCTCGTCGCCGGGGTGCTCGCCGGGCTGGCGCTCGGCGCGCTGCTCGGGTCGATCGCCCTCGGCGTGATCCTCGGCGTCCTCGCCGGCTTCGTCGGCGGCTTCCTGCTCGTCCGCTCGCGCTTTCGCGACCTGTGAGCCCCGAGCGCCGTATGGCACCCGCTCCCCTCCGCTACGCCGACGTCGTCGTCCTCATCGCCGCAACGCCGTTCGCGCTCGCCTTCGGGGTGCCCGCGCTCGGCTTCGCCGTCGGCGCCGCGGCGTGGATCCTCCAGCGGGGGATCGGCGAGCTCGTCGCCCGGCGCGCGAGCGCTGACCCCCGGCGCGCCCTGACCGTGTCCCTCGCCTACTCGATGGGGCGTGTCTGGGTCCTCGCCCTTATCATCCTCGCCGTCGGGAAGGCCGCCTCCCGACAGGACGGGCTCACCTGCGCCCTCGTCGTCCTCGTGGCCTTCACGATCTCCTTCTCGATGACCCTCATCCTCCGCTCCTCGCCCGGCCGGGCCCAGCCCTCATGAGCCAGCGCCGCAAGATCGGCCTCGGCATCGTCGGGTTCTACCTGCTCGGCTTCATCGCGCTGGCCGTGCTCGCCGGGAGCGCGGGCAAGAACACCGAGTTCCAGCCCCAGGACGAGTTCAAGCTGATCGACTGGGTCAAGCTCGGCCCGCTCTCGATCAACAAGGGCGTGCTCTACATCGTCATCGCCGGGATCCTCACGACGATGACGATGCTCTACGTGGCCAACCGCATGCAGGCGCGCCCGAACCGCGTGCAGACGGCCGTCGAGACGATCTACGCGTTCATGCGCGACAACATCGTGCGCGGGGGGATGGACGACCGGATGGCCCGGAGGTGGTTCCCGTTCCTAGGGACCCTGTTCCTCTTCATCTGGTTCTCGAACCTGATCGGCTACATCCCGCTGCCGACGAACTCGGGCGAGAAGTTCAACCTCTTCGGTGCCCACATCCCCGCCTTCGCGATCTACGCCTCGACGGCCAACGCCTCGGTCCCGCTCGTGCTCGCGCTCGTCGTCTTCATCTCATTCATCGTCGAGGGCGTCCGGGCCAAGGGCCCGATCGGCTACCTGAAGAGCCTCATCCCCGGGGGCGTCAAGGGCCCGATCGTCCTGCTCATCTTCCCGCTCGAGGTCGCCTCGACATTCATGCGGCTGATCTCGCTGACCGTCAGGCTGTTCGCCAACCTGCTCGCCGGGCACCTGATCATCCTCTTCATGACCGGCGGCCTCGCGGTGCTGCTCGGCGTCGCCGCGCTGGCCTGGCTCATCCTGCCGCTCGGCATCGCCATCTTCCTCTTCGAGGTCGGCCTCGTGGCCAGCCTGCAGGCCTTCATCTTCGCCACGCTTTCGGCGATCTACCTCGGCGGCGCGGTCGCCGACGAGCACTAACCAAGGAGTCCCACGTGATTGCTTCCCTCATCCACCTGGCCGCGTCATCGGGCAGCGTCGACATGGCGGGCCAGAAGGCCGGCCGGGCCATCGCGCTCGGCGTGGGCGGCGGCCTCGGCGCCGTCGGCGCCGGCGTCGGCATCGGCATCATCTTCGGCAAGGTCATCGAGTCGGTGACGCGGCAGCCCGAGATGCGCGACGAGATCACGCAGATCCAGTGGCTCGGCTTCGCGCTCACCGAGGCGTGCTTCTTCTACGGGCTCGTCGCGGGCCTCATCGCGTTCTTCCTCTAGACCGATGACCACGGGTCTCCTCCTCGCCGCGCCGAAGAGCTCGAGCGGCTCCTTCCTCGTCTCCCCCAACGTGGGGCTGATGATCTGGACCCTGATCGTCTTCGGGATCTCGATCTTCATCCTCGCCAAGTTCGCCTTCCCGCGCATCCAGTCCGCGCTCGACCGGCGCCAGCAGGCCATCGAGGAGTCGATCGACGCCTCCGAGCGCGTAAAGCGCGAGGCCGACGTGCTGCTCGAGGAGTACCGCGAGCGCCTGAAGGACGCCCGCGGCCAGGCGGAGGACATCGTCCAGCGGGCCTCCAAGGCGGCCGAGAACCACCAGTCCGAGAGCGTGGCCGAGGCCAAGCGCCGCCGCGAGGAGATGATGGATCAGGCGCGCCGCGACATCGAGCAGGAGACGCGCCGCGCGATCCAGGAGATCCGTAAGGAGGTCGCGGGCCTGACCGTGGCCGCCACCGAGAAGGTCACGCGCAAGTCGCTTAGCGACGACGATCAGCGCCGGCTCGTCGAGGAGGCCCTCGGGGAGCTCGACTTCTCCGCGCTGGCCGGGAACGACCCGCACTAGCCCATGGAGGAGATCGGCCAGGTCTACGCGCGCTCGCTCTTCGAGGTCGCCGGGGAGCACGACAAGCTCGACGAGGTGCGCGAGCAGCTCGGCGAGCTCTCCGACGCGATCGCCGAGAGCCGCGACCTGTCCACGTTCCTCTTCTCGCCCTACTTCTCGGTCGCCGAGAAGAAGGAGGGCCTCGAGAAGGCGATCGTCGGGGCGGAGGAGATCCTCGAGAACTTCCTCGGCGCCCTGCTCGAGAACCACCGCATGCCCGCCATCCACCGGATCCGCCGCGAGTATGACTCGCTGTGGGCGGAGGAGAAGAAGCTCCTCCCCGTGCAGATCACGAGCGCGATCGAGCTCGACGAGGAGACCGTCAAGTCGATCGGGGACCGGATCGGCGAGCAGACCGGGCGCGAGGTCGAGCTGCGGTCCACCGTCGATCCCGAGATCCTCGGCGGCATCGTCCTGCGCGTGGGCAACTCCATCCTCGACGCCTCCATCAAGAACCGACTCGACCAGCTGCGGCGCCAGGTGGCCCGCGCCTAAGGAGAATCCCTCAACCCATGCAGATCAAGCCGGACGAGATCACGTCCATCCTCAAGAGCCGGATCGAGGGCCTCGACGTCGAGGACGCCGACCTCGCCGAGGTCGGCACGGTCCTGTCCGTGGCCGACGGCATCGCGCGCGTCCACGGCCTCGAGAACTGCATGGCCTTCGAGATGCTCGAGTTCCCCCACGACGTCACGGGCCTCGCGCTGAACCTCGAGTCCGACAACGTCGGCGTCGTGCTCTTCGGCGAGTGGGAGCACGTCACCGAAGGCGAGACCGTCAAGCGCACGAAGCGCCTGCTCGAGATCCCGGTCGGCGAGGGCCTGCTCGGCCGCATCGTCGACCCGCTCGGCAACCCCCTGGACGGCAAGGGGGACATCGAGTCGGACGTCCTGCGCCCCGTCGAGTTCAAGGCCCCCGGCGTCGTGCAGCGCCAGCCGGTGGTCGAGCCCATGCAGACCGGGCTGAAGGCCATCGACTCGATGATCCCGATCGGCCGCGGCCAGCGCGAGCTCATCATCGGCGACCGCCAGACGGGCAAGACGGCGATCGCCATCGACACGATCATCAACAACAAGGACTCCGACCTCATCTCGGTCTACGTGGCCATCGGGCAGCGCAAGGCCACGGTCGTCCAGCTCGCCGAGACGCTCGACGAGGCGGGCGCGCTCGACAACACGATCATCGTCATGGCCGCGGCCGACGAGGCGGCGCCGATGAAGTTCCTCGCGCCCTACGCGGGCTGCGCGATGGCCGAGCACTTCCTCTACGACGGCAAGCACGCCCTGTGCATCTACGACGACCTGACCAAGCACGCCTACGCCTACCGGCAGATGTCGCTGCTGCTGCGCCGCCCGCCGGGTCGCGAGGCGTACCCCGGCGACGTGTTCTATCTGCACTCCCGGCTGCTCGAGCGCGCCGTCAAGCTGAACGACGACCTCGGTGGCGGCTCATTGACCGCGCTCCCGGTCATCGAGACCCAGGCGGGCGACGTCTCGGCCTACATCCCGACGAACGTCATCTCGATCACCGACGGCCAGATCTTCCTCGAGCCGAAGCTCTTCTACTCGGGCGTCCGGCCGGCGATCAACGTGGGGATCTCGGTCTCTCGCGTGGGCGGCAACGCGCAGGTCAAGTCGATGCGGAAGGTCGCGGGCAAGCTGAAGCTAGACCTCTCCCAGTACCGCGACCTCGAGGCCTTCTCCCAGTTCGGCTCGGACCTCGACGCCGAGACCCAGCGCACGCTGGCCCGCGGCGAGCGCCTCGTGGAGACCCTGAACCAGGGCGAGCGCCAGCCGATGCCGATCGCCGACCAGGTCGTGCAGATCTACGCCGCCACCAACGGCTACCTCGACCGGATCAACGTCGAGCGGGTGGAGGAGTTCCTCGAGGGGCTCGCGCAGTCCGCGCGCTCGGAGCTGGGCGACACGCTCGAGAAGCTCTCCGAGGGCGAGTGGGGCGACGATGTCGAGGAGCACCTGCACGACGCGATCGGCTCCTACGCGAAGGACTTCGGCTACGATCTCGACGAGGAGGGGCACCCGCTCGACGAGGACGACGACGGCGAGGACTCCGAGCGCTCCTCCTCCGGGAACGGGTCGAGGGGCAGCTCCTCCGAGGAGGACTCGGGCTCCGATGGCTCCGCGTCCGGCGAGGACTCCGAGGACGACGAGGAGAAGGACGAGGACAAGGACAAGGAGACCGCGGCCGCGTGAGCCAGCGCGACGTCAAGAACCGGATCTCCTCGGTCCAGAACATCCGCAAGATCACGCGGGCGATGGAGATGGTGGCCGCCGCCCGGCTGCGCCGGGCCGAGCAGCGGATCAAGGTCCTGCGCCCCTACGCCGACGCCATCCGCCGCATGACCCGCCAGGCCGCCGAGGCCGCGGGCGATGTGCGGAACCTGCCGATCCTGCAGGAGCACGACTCCGAGGACCACGTCGCGCTCCTGCTCGTCACCGGCGACCGCGGCCTCGCGGGCGCGTTCAACTCGCAGATCATCCGCGCCGGGGTGCGCGCCGGCAACGCGCACGACGGCGAGGGCCGCGAGACCGTCTACTACGCCGCGGGCCGCCGCGGCGTTTCTTCGCTCACCTTCCGCGGCAAGGAGCCGCGCGAGGGCTTCGTCGGCTTCTCCGACCGCCCGGCCTACGCCGACGCCCGGCGGATCGCCGAGAAGCTCATCGCCGACTACATCGACGGCGAGATCGACCGGGTCGAGATCTTCTACAACGGCTACATCTCCGCGCTGACCCAGGAGGTCCGCCACGAGACGCTCCTGCCGCTCCAGCACGCGTCGGTCATGGGCGACGACGAGGATGAGGACGAGCAGGAGGACAAGGAGACCGCCGCGCCCGACTCCCGCGCCCTCGTCGAGTACGAGCCCGGCCCGGAGGAGATCCTCGAGCGGCTGATCCCGGACTTTGTCGAGATCTCCGTCTACCGCGCCCTGCTCGAGTCCACCGCCTCCGAGCACGGCGCGCGCATGACCGCGATGCGCTCGGCCTCGGACAACGCGGGCGAGATCATCGACGACCTCACGCTCGAGATGAACCGGGCGCGCCAGGCCGAGATCACCCAGGAGATCATGGAAGTCGTCGCCGGCGCCGAGGCGCTGAGCTAGTGCTAGCCCAGAGGAGGTCGAGCACGAGCTCGACCGGTCACGAGAGGCGGGACGCCGAAAGTCACCATCAGAGCGCGGGGCCGGAAGCCCCGCGGAGGTAACCAATGTCAGCCACGCTTGAACAGAACGAAGAATCAGGGTCCCACGGCGGGCGGAACGTCGGCCGGATCCAGGAGATCCAGGGTGTCGTCATCGAGGCCGTCTTCCCGGACAAGCTGCCGGAGATCAACTTCGCCCTGACCGTCGACCGCGACGGCGACACCCCGGGCGAGGAGGAGGGCGTCTCCGCCGGCCTCGGGACACTCGTGCTCGAGGTCCAGCAGCACCTCGGCGACGATCGCGTCCGCTGCGTGGCCATGGACACGACGGACGGCCTCGCGCGCGGGATGGAGGTGGTCGACACCGGCGGCCCGATCACCGTGCCCGTGGGCAAGGGCACGCTCGGTCGCATCTTCAACCTGCTCGGCGAGCCGATCGACCTCGGGGACGACCTCGACGAGGACATGGAGCGCTGGCCGATCCACCGCACCGCCCCCACGGTCGAGAACCTGACGCCGACGACGGAGATGTTCGAGACCGGCATCAAGGTCATCGACCTCCTCGCCCCCTACGCGAAGGGCGGCAAGGTCGGCCTGTTCGGCGGCGCCGGCGTGGGCAAGACGGTGATCATCCAGGAGCTCATCCACAACCTGGCCCAGGAGCACGGCGGCCTGTCGGCCTTCTGCGGCGTGGGCGAGCGCTCGCGCGAGGGCAACGACCTGTGGCTCGAGATGAAGGAGTCGGGCGTCCTCGACAAGACGATGCTCGTCTTCGGCCAGATGAACGAGCCGCCCGGCGCGCGCATGCGCGTCGCGCTCTCGGGCCTGACGATGGCCGAGTACTTCCGCGATGAGGAGGGGCAGGACGTCCTGCTCTTCATCGACAACATCTTCCGCTTCGTGCAGGCGGGCTCGGAGGTCTCTGCGCTGCTCGGCCGGATGCCCTCCCAGGTGGGCTACCAGCCGACGCTCGAGTCCGAGATGGGCCAGCTCCAGGAGCGGATCACCTCGACCAAGCAGGGCTCGGTCACCTCGATCCAGGCGATCTACGTGCCGGCCGACGATCTCACCGACCCGGCGCCCGCCTCGGTGTTCGCTCACCTGAACGCGACGACGTCGCTGTCCCGGGCGATCTCCGAGAAGGGCATCTACCCGGCCGTCGACCCGCTCGACTCGACCTCGACGATCCTCAAGCCCGAGATCGTCGGGGAGGAGCACTTCAACGTCGCCAACGAGGTCAAGGAGGTGCTCCAGCGCTACCGCGAGCTGCAGGACATCATCGCCATCCTCGGCATCGACGAGCTCTCCGACGAGGACCGCCAGGCCGTCCAGCGCGCGCGCAAGATCGAGCGCTTCCTCTCCCAGCCCTTCTTCGTGGCCGAGCAGTTCACGGGCACGCCGGGGGTCTACGTCTCGGTCGAGGACACCGTGCGCTCGTTCAGGGAGGTGCTCGAGGGCAAGCACGACGACCTCTCCGAGGGCGCGTTCTTCCTCAAGGGCTCGATCGACGACGTCGTCAAGAGCAAGGGCGAGGGGGACGAGGAGGATTCCGAGCGCGACGAGGGCTCGGAGGACGAGCAGGACGCGGACTCCGACGAGGACGAGGACTCCTAGGTCGTGGCCCACGAGAAGTTCCCCGTCGAGGTCCTGACGCCCGAGGGCGAGGTGTGGAACGAGGAGGTCGAGATGATCTCGACGCGGACCGGCGTCGGCTCGATCGGCATCCTCGCCCACCACCAGCCGCTGCTGGCCATGCTCGAGCCGGCCGAGCTCAGGCTCTACACCTCGGAGTCCGACTACGAGTCCTTCGCCCAGGGCGAGGGCTACCTGCAGATGATCGGCAACCGCGCGCTCGTGCTCGTCGAGGAGGCGATGAAGCCGGAGGACCTCGACAGCTCAGACCTCGAGTCGAAGCTGAAGACGGCCGAGGAGGAGCTCGAGCAGGCCGAGGACGGCTCCGAGGAGGAGAAGCGCGCGGCGCGCGACAAGAAGCGCTGGGAGCGGTTCCTCGAGCTGGCGGGCTCCTCGCGCTCGTAGCGGCTGACGGCTCCGATCGCGTCAGAGGGTCGGCAGCCAGCGCGCGGCGCGGAGGCGCGCGTCGGCGGTCACGAGCGTCAGCTCGTAGACGAGGGCGGTCGCGGCCAGGAAGCGATCGGCGGGATCAGCGTGCGCGAACGGAAGCTCGTGCGTGACCACGGCCACCTCGCGGGTCAGCGCGGCGTCGCGGACGGGGAGCGCTCCCGTGCTCTTCCCGGTCCAGTCACGGAGTCCGTGCTCCAATCGGACGCGACCCCGCGCCGCGAGCAGACCGAGCTCCCAGATCGAGACCGGGGAGAGCCAGAGGTCGCCGGGCGAGTCGTCGATCGCCTCCCGCTGGGCTCGGCGCAGGCGGTCGGACCGCGTCAGGTGCCAGAACCAGATGTGGGTGTCGAGCAGGTAGGGCGCGCCCTGCGAGCGCCGGCGGCCTGCGCTCAAGCGAGGCGTCCCCAGTCCTCGGCCGGGAGGGGGGCGACGATGTCGCCGAGCTCCTCCGCCTCGCCGGCCATCGCGCCGAACGCGCTCCCCTTCTTCACCGGAGGCGGCGGCGGGACGACCTGGGCCACGGGGACGCCGCGGCGGGTCACGAGCAGCGGCTGCCCGGTGCGCCGCACGCGCTCCAGCGCGGCCAGGCAGGTCGCCTTGAACTCGGAGATCGCCATCTCGTCCATCGTCTGAATCGTACATGGTCGATGACCATGGTCAAGTGTGGCTGAGTGCGCGATGCAGCAGCCGTTCGGTCGGCTTCACGTACGCCCCGATTACCAGGTCTGCCGGAGGGTCGCGATCGCCGGGCGGATCCGCGGGTCGGGCAGCAGCAAGCGGCCAGCCACGCGCCGGGGTGCCCGTGCTGTCGTGTTAGCCGGCGGGTTCGACGCGGACGATCTGTGAGAGGCGAGATCGCTCTGCCGAGCCGAGGAATCCGCCCTGGGTCACCGGACCGATCTGGCGTTCGACTCGCCTGATGGCTCTTCGTAGCTCGCGAGGTGAGCCGGGCACGACGAAGCTGCGTTCGCCGGCGCAGGCGACCGTCGGGCTCGCGCTGCCGCCGCCGGCGACACCGCAGACCACTGCGACAACAAGAGCAAGAACCGGAGGTCTCACAACGGGAGCGTTAGACGAAGCGGTGCCGCGCCCTTCGGCCATCCAAGTTGGGCTCGCACGTGCGCAGGCCGCTCCGACCCGTAGTGTCACCGGCGGTAGCGCAGGGGTGCCCGACCTGACCGGTATCCGGCGTCTCTCGCTCGCTGACATCGATCAGGAGACGCGCGAAGAGCTCGTAGCTCACGGTGAGGACGGTCGGTCGCCGCGACGTCCCAGGGGAGCGGTCGGCCGCTGACGAGCTCCGCGAACGCGGCATGGTGGCGAAGCGCTGCCAGGTCGTCGTCATCGCGGGCGAGCTCGGCCGAAGACGGCGAGAGCTCGACGGCACGCCGCAGATGCGCGAGCGCCGCGTCGATCCGACCCGCTCGACTCTCGAAGCAGGCGGTGTTGTAGTACAACGCGGCGTACGGTGGGTCATCCACGATCAGCGCCTGGGCGCGGTCAGCGCCCACGTCGTAGTCGCCGGATTCGAACAGTGGAACCAGCGGCGCGAACAGCTCCCAGCCGGTGGGCTCGTACGGCTTCCCCGCCGGCCCTCCGCCGATGGCAATCACTGTCGTGCCGGCTTGTCGAGCGAACGCCGTTCGCTTCGCTGGAGTCGGGTTCGGCCTCCTCGTGCTCGTTGATGAGCCGGTCGCCGTCGGAGCGTGCGGTCATCGCGTTGACCCCGAACGTCATGATCCCGAAGTGGCGTCACACCGGCCGAAACGGGCACCGCCCGTCATCGATTTCGTCGATCTCTTCAAGCCGCGAAACCGAGAATGCCGCCGCCATGTCTTCTTTCTCCGCGTGGATGTGCGTTGACTTGGAGCCTACATGCCACTCGGAGCGCTGACCGGCCCGCGCCTCCGAACGCCTGCTCCCGCGGGCGTCAGCGGCATCGCGAGATCGGTAGCTGCGCCACGAGCTTCGCCTCGGCGATGCCGGGACCGCTTCCACTCGTGTACGAGCGCCCTGCACCGCGCGACGAGGAACCCGCAACGCGGGTCCCGCCGCTCCGCGCCGGAAGGTCGCCCGGCCGGCACCCCTCGCGGCCGCGACCCCCGGCCGCCATCGCGCCCCCTACCCTCGATCGCGTGGCCGACGAACGCGCGCTGGCCGAGCGCCTCATCTCCTACGACACCTCGACGCCGGACGGGATCCGCGCGCTCGGCGGCTTCGTCAAGGGGTGGCTCGAGGCGCGGGACGTCCGCGTCTCCGAGCGGACCTTCGGCGAGCTGCCGGTGATCGCGGGGGAGGTGGGTCCGCGAGGCGAGGACGGCGGGCCGCACATCCTCTTTCACGGCCACCTCGACGTCGTGCCCGGCCGCGCCGAGCAGTTCGCCCCCCGGATCGAGGGGGATCGCCTGATCGGCCGCGGCGCCTACGACATGAAGGGCGGCCTCGCGTGCATGCTCTGCGCGCTACGGGACCTGGCCGAGACGACACGGGCGCGGGTGACGCTCGTCTGCGTGCCCGACGAGGAGTCCGAGGACATCGACGAGCGCTCGATCGACGAGCTCGTGGCCGGCGGCCTGCGCGCCGACTTCGCCATCACCGGCGAGCCCACCGACCTGCACATCGGCGTCCAGGCCAAGGGCGTCCTGGCCATGAGGGTCGAGGTCGCGGGGCGCGCCGCTCACGGCTCGACGCCCTGGCTCGGGGACAATGCGGTGCTGAAGGGCATCGACGTCTTCCGCCGCATCGAGTCGATGCCTTTCGCCCGGGAGTCCTCGGAGATGTTCGACCGCCCGTCGATCAACCTCGGGCGGATCCAGGGCGGCGACGCCGTCAACAAGGTCCCGGACCACTGCGAGATGTCGGTCGACGTGCGCTTCCTGCCGGGGCAGGATCCGGGGGAGATCCTCGCCCAGGTGCGCCAGATGCCCGACGTCACTGTCACGCCGACCTTCGTGCGCCCGCCGGCGATCGTCTCCCCGCGCGACCCCTACGTGCGCGCGCTGCGCCACGCGGCCGGGCGCGCCGGCGGCAGCGAGACGATGAGCGTCGGCCGCGACGGCGCCTCGGACGCCATCGCCTTCCTACAGGCGGGCGTGCCCGCTGTCGAGTTCGGACCCCGCGGCGGAGGCCACCACGGGCCGGAGGAGTGGGTTTCGATCGAGTCCCTGGCCCGGTACCGCCGCACCCTCGTCGACTTCGTCCACGGCCTGCCCGACTGGCTCGAGCGCGAGCAGGGCGGCGGCGGCGAGCTGCGGGCGATCGAGGGCGGCCTCGCGTGAGCGTCCTCCCGCCCCGAGCCGCGGGCCCGCCGCGTGCCTCGTCCGGGATGGCGACGCGGTTCCTGGCCGCCGCCGTCACGGTCGCCGTCCTCGTCGGGGCCGCCGTCGCCACGGGCGTCCTGCTCCAGGTCAAGACCGTCGTCGCCTTCGTCAACGAGAGCCCGGCGATCCACACGTTGCAGATCACCTCGGCCGACGCCGGGTCGCCGCAGACGATCCTCGTGATCGGCTCGGACCGGCGCTTCGCGACCCGCAAGGACGTCCACAACGCGCGCTCGGACACGATCATCCTCGTCCGGATGAATCCCAACGCCGAGGCGACGACGCTCATGTCGATCCCGCGCGACCTGAAGGTCCAGCTCCGGGCGGGTGGGGCGCCCGACAAGATCAACGCCGCCTACTCGATCGGGGGCGCCCCGGCGACCGCGCGCGCGGTCAAGCGGCTGCTCTCGACGCCCGGCCACCCGTTCCAGATCAACCACATCGTCAACGTCAACTTCACCGGATTCAGCCAAGCCGTCAACGCGCTCGGCTGCGTCTACGCCGACATCGACCGCAACTACTTCAACGACAACAACCCGCCCGCCGGGGGCGGGCCGCCCTACGCGGTCATCTCGATCAAGCCGGGCTACCAGCACCTGTGCGGGCGCAAGGCGCTCTCCTACGTCCGCTTCCGCCACCTCGACACCGACATCGTGCGCTCGGCCCGCCAGCAGGACTTCCTGCGCCAGGCCAAGCAGCAGTACGGGTCGACCGCGCTGCTCGACAATCGCTCGCGCCTCGGGCGGATCTTCGGCCGCTACACCCAGAGCGACGCGGACCTCCACACGACGTCGGGCATCCTCAAGCTGCTGAACCTCGTCATCTTCGCGGGCAAGAAGCAGCCGATCGAGGAGATCCACTTCCCGGCCGTCCTCGGCGCCGCGGACGACCCGTTCGTGACCGTCCAGCCCGGGCCCCTCCGGGTGGCCGTGCGGCGCTTCCTCACCGGGGCCTCCGGGCACCCGAAGCCGGCGCGGCCGAGCCCCCGGGGCAGGCGCGGCGGCAGACGGCGCCGGGCGCACGGCCGGCAGGGCTTCGTCGCCTCGGTGCCCGGCCTGGCCGACGCGCACAGCGCGGGCGAGCAGCAGGGCGCCGTCGTCGGCGCCAAGGTCCGCTTCCCGGTGCTCTACCCGCGGGTCATCACCGCCGCCGGGACCTACCAGTCAGAGGGCGGCAACGTCTACCCGCGCGCCTACCGGATCAAGGACCGGGGGCGCTCCTACGGCGCCTACCGCCTGGTCGTCTCGGCTGGGCCGATCGGGGAGTACTACGGCATCGAGGGCACGGCCTGGCGCTTCCCGCCGCTGCTGCGCAGCCCGAGCGAGGTGCGGGTGGTGAACGGGCGCCGGTTGCTGCTGTTCTACGACGGCTCCCACCTGCGCTTCGTCGGCTATCGGACCCGCACGGCGGCCTACTGGGTGGCCAACACCCTCTCGGAGACGGCCGGCAACAAGCAGATGCTGGCGATGGCGGCGACGCTGCAACGCATCGGCAGCCACCGCTGAACCGGCGCCTCCGGCCTCCTACCCTTCGGCGCCTTCCATGAGCGAGCAGCGTGAACCCATCGCGGTCATCGGCACGGGCTACGTCGGCCTCGTGACGGCCGCGGGCTTCGCCGCGCTCGGCTCCGAGGTCTGGTGCGTCGACATCGACGCGGAGAAGATCGCGCGGCTGCGGGCGGGGGAGATCCCGATCTACGAGCCGGGGCTCAAGGCGCTCGTGGCCGCCCACCGCGAGCGCCTGCACTTCGACACCGAGCTCGGGCCGGCGCTCGCCCACGCGCGGCTCCTGTTCGTGGCGGTGGGCACGCCGCCGACCTACTCGGGGGACGCCGACCTCTCGGCCGTCCACGCCGTCGTCGACGCGCTGCCGGCCGAGCCGGGCGCGGAGCCGCGGGCGCTCGTCATGAAGTCGACGGTGCCGGTGGGGACGGGGGAGGCGATCCGCCGCCGCTTCGCCGAGCACGGCGGGGAGGGCTTCGCCTACGTCTCCTGTCCGGAGTTCCTGCGCGAGGGCAGCGCCGTGCGCGACTTCGACTCCCCCGACCGCGTGGTGATCGGGGACGAGGGCGGCTGGGCGGGCGACGCCGTGGCCGCGCTCTACGCGCCGCTCGACGCGCCGCTGCTGCGCACCGACATCGCCTCGGCGGAGATGATCAAGCTCGCCTCCAACGCGTTCCTGGCCACCAAGATCTCCTTCATCAACGAGATCGCCGTCGTGTGCGAGGAGGTCGGCGCCGACGTGCGCGAGGTCGCGCGCGGGATGGGGACGGACTCGCGCATCGGCCCGCGCTTCCTGAACGCGGGGATCGGCTGGGGCGGCTCGTGCTTTGGCAAGGACGTCACCTCGCTGAAGAAGCTCGCGGCCAATACGGGCTACCAGTTCCAGCTCCTGAACGCCTCGCTCGAGGTCAACGAGCTGCAGAAGCGTCGCGTCGTGGCCAAGCTGCATAAGCACCTGGGCCCGCTCGCTGGCCTCCGGGTGGCGCTCCTCGGGCTCGCGTTCAAGCCGGACACCGACGACATGCGCGACGCCGCCTCGCTCGTGCTCACGGCGCGGATGCAGGCCGACGGCACGCGGGTGGCGGCCTACGACCCGGTGGCGATGCCCGCGGCGCGACGGCTGCTCACGGGCGTCGAGTTCGCCCCCTCGGCGCTGGCGGCGGCGGCGGGCGCCGACGCCGCGGTGCTCGTCACCGAGTGGGCGGAGTTCGGAGAGCTCGACTTCGGCGCCCTGGCCGAGGCGATGGCGGGCACGCTCGTCGTGGACGGCCGCAACTTCCTCGACCCCGGCGCCGTCCGCGCCGCCGGCCTCGTCTACGAGGGCGTGGGCCGGGAGGTGGGCTAGCGATATGCAGGCGCTCGTGCTCGCGGGCGGGGAGGGGACGCGCCTGCGCCCGCTGACCTCGACGATGCCGAAGCCGGTCGTGCCGCTCGTCGACCGGCCCTTCCTCGGCTTCATGCTCGCCTGGCTCCGCCGTCACGGCGTCGATCGCGTCGTCCTGTCCTGTGGCTATCTCGCCTCGGGCGTCTCGAGCGTCCTGCGCGACGGCGCGGAGTTCGGGATCAGCCTCGAGTACGTGGAGGAGCCCGAGCCGCTCGGCACGGGCGGCGCGATCAAGTACGCCGCCGACCGGCTCGACGAGCGCTTCCTGTGCCTGAACGGGGACGTCCTCACCGACATGGACCTGACCGCGCAGCTCGGCCGTCACGAGGCGATGGGGGCGCGGGCGACGCTCGCGCTCATCCCCGTCGACGACCCCTCCGCCTACGGGCTCGTGCGGGCGGGGGAGGACGGCCGGGTCGCCGCCTTCCTGGAGAAGCCGGAGCCGCAGGAGATCGACACGAACCTCGTCAACGCGGGCGCCTACGTGCTCGAGCGGAGCGTGCTCGACGTGATGCCCCCGTCGGGGCCGTGCTCGATCGAGCGTGACGTCTTCCCGAAGCTCATCGGGGACGGGCTCGCGGCCTACGCCCACGAGGCCTACTGGCTCGACATCGGGACCCCGCAGCGCTACCTGGAGGGAACCTGGGCGATCCTCGAGGGGGAGGTGGAGGCTCCGGAGGTCGCGCGGATCGGTGTGGGGGTCGAGGTCGCCGGGGACGCCGAGGTGGGTGAGCGGGTCGTGCTCGGGGCGGGCGCGCGTGTCGGCGCGCGCTCGGTGGTGCAGGAGTCGGTCGTGCTGCGAGGGGGCCGCGTGGGGGCCGACTGCCGCCTCGAGCGCTGCATCCTTGCGCCGGGGGTGCGCGTCGGCGACGGCGCGCGGGTCGAGCCGGGCGCGGTTCTCGGTGCCGAGGCGCGGGTCGCGCCCGGGGCGCTCGTGGCCGCGGGCGCGCGGGTCGCGCCGGGCGCCGAGGTTCCGGCGGGGTGAGCGCGGCCGGGCCCGAGGACGCCCGGGAGCTGCCCGACCACCTCCGGGACGCGCTGTGGCGGGCGGAGTCGGTGCAGCTCGCGCGTCGTGATTCGCCGGGTGGGCTCGTGGTGGTCGGCGGCGGCGAGGCCGGGCTTGCCGGTCCGCTCGCGGTCGCCGCGCTCGGGGACCGCGCCACGCGGCCGATCGTCGTCGTGGCGCCCCCGGCGGCGTCGGCGGAGAGCGCCGTGCTCCTGCTGTCCTATTCGGGGGAGGACGAGGAGGCCCTCAGCGCCTACGCGGAGGCGGGCGCCCGCGGCGCCCGGCGCGTGGTCGCCACGGCCGGCGGCCGCCTCGCCGCGGCGGCCCGCGCCGACGGGGTTCCGGTGATTCCACTCCCCGCCGCGCTCAGCCCGGGCGCGGCGACGGTGTACTTCATGGTCGCGGTGCTGGCGGTGGCCGCCGCGTGCGGCGCGGCTCCGGATGCCGCGGCGGAGGTCGAGGCCGCAGCGGGGTTGTCGGAGCGGCTGCTCGCCGCCTGGAGCGCCGGCGGCTCCGAGGCTTCGCTGCCGCGCTCAATCGCCGAGGATCTGGCGGAGCACGACACCGCGGTGATCCTCGGTGAGGGTCTCGCCACGCCCGCGGCCGAGCGCTGGGCTCGTCAGCTCCGGGGGATCGCCGGACGGACCGCCTTCGCCGGCCAGCCGGATCTCACCGCCGACTTCACGGCGGTGCTCTTGCACGAGGAAGCGGAGTCCGGCGCGGCCGCGCGGGAGCGAAGCCGGCCGATCCTGGACGCCCTCGGCCTCCAGGCGGAGACGATCGTTGGGCGTTGCGCCCGCGGCGAGACCCGCACCGAGCGCCTGCTCTCCCTCGTCCTGCTCGGCGACCTCGTCGCGCTCGCGCTCGCTGAGCCGAGTTCGTCCCGGATCCATTCGGAAGGCGAGGGGATCGGGGACGGCTAGCTCGCGGCGCCGGCGGTCTCCGCGACCGCCGTCCGGTTGGGAAGAGGGGGTGCACCGGCGTCGCTTTGTCGCCCGCGCGACCTGAGGAGACGCCAATACCACGAAACGGTTGCGGGGCGATCGTTTCGTCGACCTGGCCGCCGGGATGCGCGCGTCGTCGACAAACCGACGCCCCAGGAGACCACCGCGGCGGAAACGCCTCCCCCTCCTCGCTCCCTCCCGGCCCGTCCTGTCCCAAAACCTTGACACGCCCGTGGTAAGGTTCGCCCCCATCGTATGGAGGCCCTGACGATCCAAGAGGCGGCGGAGACGACGGGGTGGTCGCCCCGGATGCTCCGCTACATCGAGCGCGCCGGGCTCGTCGAGCCGCGGCGCTCGGCCTCCGGCTACCGCCTCTACGGCCCCGGAGAGCTGCAGCGGCTCCGCACGCTCGGGGGGCTCGTGCGCGGGTTCGGGATGGGCCTCTCCGACGTCGGATTCGCCCAGCGCCTGCGCGGCGATGCAGATCTGCGCGCGGCGGTGGAGTCCTGGCTCGACGCCGAGCCGCGGCGCCCGCAGGAGGTCCCGCCCGCCGACTGGCTGCGCTGGGAGCAGGAAAAGCACGAGAAGCTTCTACTGGAGATGACATGAGCACCACCACCGCCCCGCCCTCCCCCGCCAACACCGATGGGGACTTCAAGGTCGCCGACCTGTCGCTCGCCGCCTACGGGCGCAAGGAGATCGAGCTCGCCGAGCACGAGATGCCCGGGCTGATGAGGACCCGCGAGGAGTTTGCCGCCGCACAGCCGCTGAAGGGCGCGCGGATCACCGGCTCCCTGCACATGACGATCCAGACGGCGGTCCTCATCGAGACGCTGACGGCGCTCGGCGCCGAGGTCCGCTGGTGCTCGTGCAACATCTTCTCCACCCAGGACCACGCCGCCGCCGCCATCGCGAAGGCCGGCGTCCCCGTCTTCGCCTGGAAGGGCGAGACGCTCGAGGAGTACTGGTGGTGCACCGAGCAGGCGCTGACGTGGCCGGGCGAGGACGGCCCGAACATGCTGCTCGACGACGGCGGCGACGCCACGCTCCTGCTCCACAGGGGCACGGAGTACGAGCAGGCGGGAACAGTCCCCTCCCCCGAGACCACCGACAACGAGGAGATGAAGGTCATCCTTGCCCTGCTCGGCCGCACCTTCCAGGAGGACGCGACGCGCTGGACCCGGGCCGGTGCGGCCTGCCAGGGCGTGACCGAGGAGACGACCACCGGCGTCCACCGCCTCTACGAGATGCAGCGCGACGGCACGCTGCTCTTCCCCGCCATCAACGTCAACGACTCCGTGACGAAGTCGAAGTTCGACAACCTCTACGGCTGCCGGCACTCGCTCGTGGACGGCATCAACCGCGCGGTCGACGTCATGATCGCCGGCAAGGTCGCCGTCATCTGCGGCTTCGGCGACGTCGGCAAGGGCTGCGCGGAGTCGCTGCGCGGACAGGGAGCGCGCGTCATCGTCACCGAGGTCGACCCGATCTGCGCGCTCCAGGCGGCGATGCAGGGCTACCAGGTGGCAAGGCTCGACGACGTGGTACAGACGGCCGACATCTTCGTCACGACGACCGGCAACAAGGACATCATCACCGCGAAGGACATGGGTCGGATGAAGCACCAGGCGATCGTCGGGAACATCGGCCACTTCGACAACGAGATCGACGTCGCCGGCCTGGCGCGCACCGAGGGCATCGAGCGGGTGAACATCAAGCCCCAGGTCGACGAGTGGCGCTTCTCCGACGGCCACACGATCATCCTGCTCTCCGAGGGCCGCCTCCTCAACCTCGGCAACGCGACGGGGCATCCGTCCTTCGTCATGTCGAACTCGTTCACGAACCAGACGATCGCCCAGATCGAGCTGTGGACGAAGAACGACGAGTACGAGAAGCGGGTCTACGTGCTGCCCAAGCACCTCGACGAGAAGGTCGCCCGCCTGCACCTCGACGCCCTCGGGGTGCGGCTGACCGAGCTCTCGGAGGAGCAGGCCGCCTATATCGGCGTCCCGGTCGCGGGCCCCTACAAGTCCGACCACTATCGGTACTAGCCCCGCGGCTCCGGGCTCGGCCGGCGCGGGCGCGGCCCGTATCGGCTGGGCCGAGAGCCAGATGCCGGTGCTCCGCTCGATCCGCGCGCGCTGGGAGGAGCGCCGCCCGCTCGCCGGCGTCGCCGTCGCCGCCTGCCTGCACGTGACGCCCGAGACGGCGGTGCTCGTCGGCGCGCTCGTGGGCGGGGGCGCGCGCGTCGCGCTGTGCGCGGCCAACCCGCTCTCCACCCAGGACGACGTCGTCGGCGCGCTCTCCGCCGAGCCGGAAGTCGCCGTGCGCGCCGCGCGCGGGGAGGGCCCCGAGGCCTACGCCGCCCACGTCGCCGAGCTGGCCGCGGGAGCGCCCGACGTCGTCCTCGACGACGGGGCCGACCTGCTGCTCGCCTGCGCGGAGCGCGGCGGCGCCCGGGGCGGCACCGAGGAGACGACGACCGGGCTGCTGCGCCTGCGCCGCGCCCCGCCGCCCTTCCCCGTCCTCGCCGTCAACGAGGCGCGCACCGAGCGCACCGCCAACGACCGCCACGGCACGGGCCAGTCGGCGCTCGACGGGATCCTCCGCGCCACGAACCTGCTGCTCGCCGGGCACACGCTCGTCGTGCTCGGCTACGGCTGGGCGGGGCAGGGGATCGCCCAGCGCGCGCGGGGCGCGGGTGCGGCGGTCATCGTCTGCGAGGTCGAGCCCGGGCGTGCGCTGGAGGCGCGTATGGAGGGCTACGAGGTCATGCCCGCGCTGGCCGCCGCCGCGCGCGGCGACCTGTTCGTCACGGTCACGGGCTCGCGCGGCGTGCTGCGCGCCGAGCACTTCGCCCGCATGAAGGACGGCGCCGTGCTCGCCAACGCCGGCCACTTCGACGTCGAGATCGACCTCGACGCGCTGCTCGTCGCCGCCGAGGGGCCCCCGCGCGCCGTCCGGCCGCTCGTGCAGGAGTACCGCGTGGCGGGCGGCCGCCGCCTGAACCTGCTGGCCGCGGGCCGGGTCGTCAACCTGGCGGCCGCCGAGGGCCATCCCGCCGCGGTCATGGACGTCTCCTTCGCGCTGCAGGCGCTCTGCGTGGAGCATCTCGTCACGGGGGAGGGAGCCCTCGCGCCGGGGGTCGGGCCGGTGCCCGACGCGCTCGACGCCGAGGTCGCGCGGCTGAAGCTCGGCGCGCTGGGGGTCGAGATCGACTCGCTGTCCGAGGAGCAGATGCGCTACCTCCGGGCCTGGACCTGACCTAACATCCGCTCGATGGAGCTGCAGCTCGACTACTTCGAGCAGGTCACGGTGTCACCGGAGCTGACGCTGCTGCGGATCGGGGGCGAGTGGGAGGACGGCTTTCCCACGGCCCACCCGGTCCTCATCGTCGTCAACGGCTCCGAACGCCGCGACGTAGCCGCGCTGCCGAGCGGCGCGGGCGACGATCTCACCGAGGAGTGGCACGCGGCCTTCGGCGTTCCCGCCGGCGCGGTGCGTCGGGACACCCTCTACCGGCTCGACGTGGGGCGCGAGATCCCGCTGCCCGTACCCGCGCATCGCGCGGCCGCGCCCGCCGAGCCGGCGCTGGTCGAGCCGCGCCCCGAGGCCGCCGCGATCGAAGAGCCGGCCGCGGCGGAGCCCGCCGCGGTGCGGAGCGAGGCGCCCGAGAGCGAGAGGCCGGCGCCCCCCGCCGCGCCCGTCCCCGCGCGACGCGCCGAGCCGATCAGCGTCGCCCACGACGAGCCCCTCCCGCCGGCGCGGGCGGCCTTCCGCCGGCTGCTCGGCTTCCTCTTCGCCGCGCTCGTGATCGGTCTCGCCGGGGCCTGGATCGCCGGGGCGTTCTCCCGCCACGGGGGCGGCGGCGCCGACACGACCCCCCAGACCACGGCGACCGCGCTGCGCCCGCGCACGAGCCCGCGCGCCGGCGTCGTGCCGGTCGCGCTCACCCCGCTGCCGGGGATCGGCTCCGGCGCCGCGGTCGCCGCGCGCCTGCGCGGCGACCGCCTGACGCTCGACCTACGCGGGCTCGGTGCCGGCGTCTTCCAGGTCTGGGCGTACAACTCCATACTCGACTCGGTGCCGCTCGGCGCGTCGTTCCGCGGCCCGGCGCGCACGGTCGCGGTGCGCGTGCCGGCCGGGAACGGCTACCGCTACATCGATGTCTCCCGCGAGGGGGACGAGAACCCCGGCCACAGCGGCCGGAGCGTCGTCCGCGTGGCGATCGCGGCGCTCAGGAGAAGCGCAGCTTCAGTCCCGGGAGGATGAGGTTCGGGTCGCCGCTGACGACGTGCGCGCGGTTCATGCGCCAGATCCGCCAGACCTTGGCGGCGATCCTCGCGTTCGAGGCGCCCCATCCGAGCCGGTCCTCCGCGATCGACCACAGGGAGTCCCCTCGCCGGACGACGTAGGTGCTGTGCGTCGCCGCCGTGCCGCTCGACGTCTGCTTGTGCGCGACCTTCCGAGGCGTGGCCCGCGCCTTGGGCGCCTTCGCCATCTTGCGGGTGGAGGACACGCGTGCCGCGCTCGGGTCGCGGGTGACCTCGAAGCGGGTGCGCTTGCCGCGCGAGCCGACGACGATGATCGTCGTCGCCGACCCTGCCCGCAGGCGCACACCCGAGATGGAGAGCGCCGCCTTGCCCGTCCTCGGCTGCATCGCCCCGAAGTCGTGCTTGCCGGGCTTGAGCGTCAGGTAGGGGGAGACCGCCCCGAAGCGAAAGTCCCGCGCGACCGTCTTTCCGTCCACCGCGACGTCGGGGGAGCCGAGCTCGGGGGCGGCGTGGATGACGCGCACCCGGGCCTGGCCCGGGCGCCCGCGCCCGTCCGGCACGAGGACGAGCTTCGGCCCGGCGCTCGGGGAGAGCGCGACGACCGTGTAGTGGCGGCCGCTCAGCAGGTTGGCGGCGGTGGTCGCGACGACCTTCCCGCCCACCTCCAGCCCGAGCTTGACCGAACCGGTGATCGTGCTCGCGTAGGAGCTCTCGGCGCCGAAGGCGGCCTGGCCGAGAGTCTGCTTGACCTTGCCGTCCCTCCCGATGACGACGAGCTGGCCCTCGCCGGCGCCCGGCACGGCGTGGGCGAAGCGGAGCTCCGCGTTCGCTGCGGCGATGCCGGGGAAGATGGCCACGGGCAACAGCCCGGCGGCCAGGACTCGTATGGCGCTCTGCTTTCCGTGCATCGTGCTCCTCGCTTTTCCCCCGCGGTTCAGGGTTTCTAACTCACCAACGACCGATGGGTGCCCGAGCTTGCGCGGGTTCTGCTCAGCCGGATCAGAATTCGGACGCCTGGTACTAGGGTCACTCCGCGTGAGAGCCATGACCCTCCTCCCGCGCGGCGTGCCGAAGCTCGCGGGCTCCAGGGAGCCGTCCCGGTCCGGGCGCCCGCGCCCGCGCCGCGGGTGAGCGAGACCGCGGGGACGCTCCGGGCGCTCCTCGACCTGCGGCGCACGGCGGCGGAGCACGCCTACGGCTCCGACCCCGAGCAGACGGCGGAGCTGTACCTGCCGGACGGCGACGGTCCCCGCCCCGTCTGCGTGGCCCTCCACGGCGGCTTCTGGAAGGCGCGCTACACCCATCGCCACCTGCGGCCCCTGTGCGCGCTCATCGCCCGCCGGGGCTGGGCGGTCTGGAACCTCGAGTACCGGCGCGTGGATCGCCGTGGCGGCTGGCCGGCGACGTGGGAGGACCTGGGGGCCGGGATCGACGCGCTCGCGGGGCTCGACGCGCCGCTCGACCTCGACCGCGTGGTGGCGCTCGGCCACTCGGCCGGCGGACATCTCGCCCTCTGCGCCGCCGCGCGCCCGGGTCTGCCCGCCGGGGCGCCCGGCGCGGCGCCGCGCGTGCGGCTCCGCGCCGTGGCCGCGCTCGCCGCCGCTTCGAACCTCGAGGCCACGCGCTCGTTCCTCGCGCCGGGCGGCGCCGTGCACGATCTCATGGGCGTGACCCCCGAGGAGGCCCCGGACGAACGCTTCGCCCTCGGCAACCCGATCCACCGGATCCCGCTGGGGATCCCGGCGCTGCTCGTCCACGGCACCGAGGACACGACGGTGAGCGTCCGCCGCTCGCGGGAGTGGGTCGAGGCGGCGCGGGTGGCGGGCGACACCGTCGAGCTCGTCGAGTTCCCGGGCGAGCACCGGGCGGTCGTCGACCCGCGGCGGGAGCCGGCGCTGATTGCGCCGCGCTGGCTGGACGAGTTCCGGTAGGGGCGCGGCGGCACCTCGCCGGAGCAGCAGACCGACGCCCGTCCCGTGGGACCGCGGCGGCCCCGCGAAGGTCTCACCCCGCGTAACGCTCCGCCCGCCCCGCCTCGCGCTCTGACTCCCCGAGCATCCGCACGAACAGCCAGGCCAGCGCGATCCCCATCACCACCGACTGCTCGAGGGCCATGACGAGCCCGGCGAGCGACTGGTCCTCCCCGGCGGTGAGGCCCCACTCCCGAGGCCCGTCGGCGTAGTGGGGGTAGAGGGAGTCGGGGGCGAAGGTGAGGATGATCCCGAGCAGGCCGATGCCGAGCTTCGTGGCCACGAGGTAGGCCACGGGGGCGAGGCCGTGCAGGCGGTGGCGTGAGCGGATGGGGGAGATGAGGTGCCACCAGTACAGGCCCCCGGCCAGCGCGAAGGTCAGGTGCTCGACGACGTGGATCGCCGCGTTCGTCGCCGCCGCGTCGTACAGCGCCGGGACGTGCCAGAGCCACACCCCCACCACGTAGAACCCCGCGGCGAAGCCGGGGTGGGCGAGGAAGCCGGCCTGGCGCTCGAGGCGCTGGGTCGCGCGCGTCAACGGGCGCAGGAGCACGCGCGTGAGCGCGAGCAGGCCGAGCACGGGTGCGATGTCGAGCAGCAGCACGTGCTGGACCATGTGCATGACGAGCAGACGGCCGGCGAGCGCGTCGCCGGGGCTGAGCACCCCCACGCCGACGGCGAGCAGCGCGCCGACCCAGAGCGCGAGACGGCCGGCGCCGGGGCGATGGCCGCGGGGGTCGGCGCGCACCTCGCGCCAGCGCCGCACGTAGAGCCCGAGCGCGAGGAGGACGAGGATGACGACCCCCGGCGAGAAGGTCCACGACGCGGCGACGAGCGGAACCGGCACAGACACGCGCGTCCATTGTCGCAGTCCGAGCACCACGCGCGCGCCCGGCTGCGGGAGCATCGCGGGCATGCCGCTGCCCGCCCTCCTGCGCGAGGTCCTCGCCCTCGCCGTCCCGCCCGCGTGCGCCGCCTGCCGGGCGCCGCTCCTCGCCGCCGCCGACCCGCTCTGCGGCGTCTGCCGCCGCGACCTGCCCTGGCTCCGCGGCCCGCGCTGTGAGCGGTGCGCCCTGCTCGCCCACGCGGGCGGTCGCTGTCCCGCCGCCGGCGCGGCGTGGGGGCGCGCGTGGGCGCCGCTGGCCCACGCCGGCCCCGCCCGGGCGCTCACCGGCGCGCTCAAGTTCCGGGGCGCGCTGCCGCTCGCCGACCTGATGGCGGCGGCGATGATCGCGGGCGCGCCGCCCGGGCTCCTCGCCGAGGCGACCGTGGTGCCCGTCCCCGCCCACCCCGCCCACCGTCGCGCGCGCGGCTTCGACCACGCCGAGCTCCTCGCCCGCGCCGTCGCCGCCCGCGCGGACCGCCCGCTTCGCCGCTCCCTGACCCGCGCCGGGCCGGCCCGCTCCCAGCTCGGCGCGAGCCGGGACGAGCGCCTGGCCCGCGGCCGCGTCGAGCTCCGTCTCACGGGCCCGGCACCGCCTGCGGTCCTGCTCGTCGACGACGTCCACACGACGGGCGCGACGCTGCGCGCCTGCGCGGACGCGCTCACGTCCGAGGGCACGCTGAGACTCGACGTATTGACCTATACGCGGACGCTCCGCGGGTCTAGGATGGGGTGACGCCAATCCCACCGCCACCGGACCCCAGGAGGTCCCGCATGAGGATCCAGGTCAAGGGCCGCAACGCGGCCATCAGCGACGAGCTCCACGAGCACGTGGTCAAGCGCTTTCGCAAGGTCGCCCGGCAGGTCTCCGAGCTGGCCGAGCTCGATGTCGAGCTCTGGCGGGAGGACCGTGGGAAGACGCCCGACTGCTGGATCGCCGAGGCCGACCTGCGGGTCAAGGGGCTGACGCTCCGCGCCCGGGAGGAGTCGGACGACCCCAAGCGCTCGGTCAAGCTCTGCGCGCAGGACCTGGGGCGCCAGGTCAAGCGCCACCGCGACAAGCGGCGCGCCCGGCGCCGCGGCCGCGCCGCGAAGCTCGCGGGGCGCGCCGGCGGCCCGGCCGAGCCCGCCCTCTGATCGGCGCCGTCAGGGCTCCCCGCCGCGGCTAGCCTTTAACTTATGGCGATCTTCGAGCGCGCCCTCCGGATCGGGGAGGGCAAGCAGTACAAGACCTTCGAGAAGCGGGTCGCGCGGATCGCGGCCTACGAGCCCGAGCTCGAGCTGCTCGCGGGCTCCGAGCTGCGCGAGCGCGCGGACGAGCTGCGCGAGCGCGCGCGCGGCGGGGAGCCGCTCGACGACCTGCTGCACGAATGCTTCGCGCTCGTGCGCGAGGCGGGCAAGCGGACGATGAGGATGCGCCACTTCGACGTCCAGCTCGTCGGCGGCATGGTGCTCCACGGCGGCTCGATCGCCGAGATGCGCACCGGCGAGGGCAAGACGCTGACGGCGACGCTCGCCGTCGTCCTGAACTCGCTTGCGGGGCGCGGCGTCCACGTCATCACGGTCAACGACTACCTCGCCCGCCGCGACGCCGAGTGGATGAGCCCGGTCTACGAGGCGCTCGGCGTGTCGGTCGGCGTGCTGCAGAACATGCAGCCCTACGAGGAGAAGGCCGCCGCCTACGCCGCCGACGTCACCTACGGGACGAACTCCGAGTTCGGCTTCGACTACCTGCGCGACAACATGGCCCAGACCCTCGAGGAGAAGGTCCAGCACGGCGGGCGCGCCCGGCCCGAGAACTTCGTCGCGCGCGACGGCGAGGGCCGCCTGCGCTCCTGGATGCACTCCTTCGCGGTCATCGACGAGGTCGACAACATCCTCATCGACGAGGCGCGCACGCCGCTCATCATCTCCGGCGCGCCCGAGCAGGCCGCCGACTTCTACGTCAAGTTCGCCAAGCTCGCGCGTCAGATGACGCCGGGCGAGCGGCCCGAGGGCCTCGATCCCAAGTCCAAGAAGGAGTTCGTCGCCGATTTCGACTTCGAGTTCGAGGAGAAGCACAAGACCGTCTCGGTGACCGAGCGCGGCGTGGCCAAGGCCGAGCGCTTCATGGGCATCTCCCACCTCTACCGCGCCGAGAACGGCCACCTCGTCAACCACCTGAACCAGGCGCTCAAGGCCGAGTCCCTGTACAAGCGCGACGTCGATTATGCCGTGGTCGACGACGAGGTCAAGATCATCGACGAGTTCACCGGGCGCATCCTCGAGGGCCGCCGCTGGTCGGAGGGCCTGCACCAGGCCGTCGAGGCCAAGGAGGGCGTGCGGATCCAGGAGGAGAACCAGACCCTCGCGACGATCACGCTGCAGAACTACTTCCGCCAGTACGCGAAGCTCTCGGGCATGACCGGCACGGCCCTGACCGAGGCCTCGGAGTTCATGAAGATCTACAAGCTGCCGGTCGTCGAGGTCCCGACCAACCGGCCGATGGTCCGCGCCGACCAGAACGACCAGGTGTACAAGACCAAGGACGGCAAGTGGGCCGCGGTCGTGGCCGAGATCGCCGAGCGGAACCGCAAGCGGCAGCCCGTGCTCGTGGGGACGATCTCCGTCGAGGTCTCAGAGCTCCTCTCCTCCCAGCTGCGCAAGCAGGGGATCAAGCACGACGTGCTGAACGCCAAGCCCGAGTACGCCGAGCGGGAGGGCGCGATCATCGCCGAGGCCGGGCGCCCGGGCGCGGTGACCATCGCCACGAACATGGCCGGCCGCGGCGTCGACATCAAGCTCGGCGGCAACGCCGAGCACCTCGCCGGCCTCGAGGTGTCAAAGCTTGGCCTCAAGCCCGACGACCCCGACTACGAGGAGCACGTCGCCAAGGTCCTGCCGGAGATCGACCGGCGGATCGCCGCCGACCGCGAGGTCGTGACCGAGGCGGGCGGGCTCTTCATCTGCGGCACCGAACGCCACGAGTCCCGCCGGATCGACAACCAGCTTCGCGGCCGCTCCGGCCGCCAGGGCGACCCGGGCGAGTCGCGCT
The DNA here is from genome assembly GCA_038276395.1 of Solirubrobacterales bacterium. Lineage (GTDB taxonomy): Bacteria > Actinomycetota > Thermoleophilia > Solirubrobacterales > Solirubrobacteraceae > JBBQAA01. Next base: position 55,147 of record JBBQAA010000068.1, read on the forward strand.
TCTTCCTCTCCGCCGAGGACGATCTCGTGCGGCTCTTCGCGGGAGACCGCATCTACAAGATCCTCGACCGCCTGGGCTCGGTCGACGAGGAGGGCAACGAGGAGCCGATCGAGGCCAAGCTCCTGACCAAGCAGATCGAGAAGGCCCAGCGCAAGGTCGAGGAGCAGAACTTCCTCATCAGAAAGCGCGTCCTCGAGTACGACGACGTGATGAACCAGCAGCGCGAGGTCGTCTACCGCTACCGCGACGAGGTCCTCGAGGGCCGGGACATGAGCGGCACCGTGGGCGAGCAGATCGAGGAGGTCCTCGGCCGCGTCGTGGCGGAGTACACGCCCGGGGACTTCATCGAGGAGTGGGACCTCGACGGCCTCTTCGCCCGCCTGGAGGAGATCTTCCCGGTCTCCTTCGGCGTCGAGGACCTCGAGATCGACTCGATCGACCGCGTCGGCCTCACCCAAGCCATCGCCGAGGACGCCCACGAGCTCTACGGCCAGCGCGAGGAGCAACTCGGCGAGGACATCATGCGCGCGCTCGAGCGCTTCATCCTGCTCGACATCATCGACGCCAAGTGGCGCGAGCACCTCTACGACATGGACTACCTGCGCGAGGGCATCCACCTGCGCGGGTTCGCGCAGATCGACCCGCTCGTGGCCTACAAGAACGAGGCCTTCACGCTGTTCGAGGATCTGATGAACGGCGTCTGGCAGGACTTCTCGCGGATGATCTTCCACGTCGAGGTGGAGCTCGAGGACGCCGACGGCTCCCACTCCCAGTTCGCGGCGCCGGGCCCCCGCCGGGGAGCGGGCTCCTCGACCAAACGGGGGAGCGTCTCCTACTCGAGCGGCGGGATCGACTCGCGCACGGCGATGGCCCTGGCCGCCGCCGGCGCGCCCGAGGAGATGGCGCTCGAGGCAGGCGAGCCGGAGTACGAGGCGCCCGCGCCGGTGGCCCAGCGCCAGCTCGACGACGTCGACCGCATCGGGCGCAACGACCCGTGCTGGTGCGGCTCGGGCAAGAAGTTCAAGAAGTGCCACGGCGCCGCGTAGACGCTCGTCGCGGCCGCGCCGGGCGCTGAGATCTGGGGAGTCCGGGCGCGAGGCTGATACGGACTAAGTTGACTCCGCGCGAGCCGCGCCGTCCAGGCGCGCTCAAGGGCCAGATCTGGATGGCCCCGGACTTCGACGATACGCCTGAAGACTTCGCCGACTACGTGTAAGTGCCGCGGATCCTGCTCGACACCCACGCGGTGTTGTGGTGGCTTCAGGACGACCCCGCGCTCTCCCGAGGGGCGCGTGCGGCGATCGGCGAGCCGCGGACCATCGCGCACGTGAGCGTCGCCAGCGTGTGGGAAGCCGCGATCAAGGTGGAGAGGGGCAAGCTCGCGGCACCGGCCGGTCTGCCGGGCGAGATCTCCCGGAGAGGCCTTCGCTGGCTTCAGATCACGCCCGAGTACGCGTGGGCGGCGCGAGACCTTCCCCATCTGCACGGCGACCCCTTCGATCGGCTGCTCGTCGCCCAGGCGCTTGCGGAGGATCTGCCCGTCGTCACCGCCGATCCCGTCTTCGCCCGCTACGGCGTCGACGTCCTCTGGTGAGAGACCGGTAGCCTCGCCCGCCATGTCCACCTCCGCGTCGTCCGAGCCGGTCCCCCAGCGGCTCGCGGCGATCCGCGACCAGCTCACGCTGCTCGCGGACTACCTTTGACCCGCCTGCGCTGAGCGAGCGCGCCGCCGTGCTCGAAGCGGAGATGGGCGCGCCCGGCTTCTGGGATGATCCCGAGGCCGCGGCCAAGGTCTCGAGCGAGCACGCGCTCCTCACCCGCCGCCTGGCCGCCTACACCGAGCTCGCGGCCGAGGTCGAGGACCTGGGCGCGCTGGCGGAGCTGGCCGAGGAGGACGAGGAGATGGCCAGCGAGCTGGCCGAGCAGCTCCCGGCCGCCGAGGCAAAGCTCGATGCGCTCGAGGAGCAGCGTCTCTTCTCCGGGCGCTACGACGCCGGCGACGCGCTCGTCTCGGTCAACGCCGGGGCGGGCGGCACCGACGCCCAGGACTGGGCGGAGATGGTCCTGCGCATGTTCATGCGCTGGGGGGAGCGCCGCGGCTTTCAGACCGAGCTGCTCGACGCCTCGGCAGGCGAGGAGGCGGGGATCAAGTCCGCCACCTTCCGCGCCAGCGGGGAGAACGCCTACGGCCTCTACTCGGCCGAGAAGGGCGTCCACCGGCTCGTCCGCCTCTCGCCCTTCGACGCCGCCCACCGCCGCCAGACGAGCTTCGCGGGCGTCGAGGTCTCCCCCGTCGTCGAGGCCAGCGGCGAGATCGAGATCGATCCCGACGACATCCAGGTCGACACCTACCGCGCGAGCGGCGCGGGCGGCCAGCACGTCAACAAGACGGACTCCGCCGTGCGCATCACCCACCGCCCGAGCGGGGTCGTCGTCCAGTGCCAGAACGAGCGCTCCCAGACCCAGAACCGCGCCGTGGCGATGGACATGCTCCGCTCCCGCCTCGCCGCCCGCGAGGAGCAGCGCCGCCAGGCGGAGATCGCCGCCGAGCGCGGCGAGGCGCAGGACGTGAACTTCGGCTCGCAGATCCGCTCCTACGTGCTGCATCCCTACACGCTCGTCAAGGACCACCGCACGGACGTCGAGGTGGGAGACGCCGACCGGGTACTCGAAGGCGACCTCGACCCCTTCGTGCGCCCCTACCTGCTGCAGGCGGCCGAGCGGTGAGCACGACACCGCGCCAGGACGAGCTCGTCCCCGCCGCGGGGGGCGAGCAGCCCGCCGCGCCCTACCTCGACGCGGTGGTCGCCTACGGCCTGCGCGGCTCGACGCGCTTCCACGTCCCCGGGCACAAGGGCGGGGAGGGCGCCGACCCCGGGCTGCGCGCCGCGCTCGGGGACGCCGCGCTCCGCCTCGACGTGCCCCAGGACATCGAGGGGATCGACCTCGGCCCCTCGCCGACGCCCTACGAGCGCGCCGAGCGCCTGGCCGCCGACGCCTACGGCGCCGGCCGCACCTTCTTCCTCACCAACGGCGCCACGCAGGGCAACCACGCGCTCGCGCTCGCGCTCGCCCCGCCCGGCGTCCCCGTCGTCGCCCAGCGCAACTGCCACGCCTCGCTCGTCGACGGCCTCGTTCTCTCCGGCGGCGTGCCCGAGTGGGTGGCCCCCGAGTACGACGAGGAGCTCGGGATCGCCCACGGCGTCTCTCCGCGCGCGCTCGCCACCGCCCTGGCGCGCGCGCGAGAGGCGGGCGCGCCGGCCGGGGCGGCGTTCGTCGTCTCCCCGACCTACTACGGGATGGCGGCCGACGTCGCGGGGTGCGCCGAAGCCGCCCACGCGGCGGGCGCGGCGCTCGTCCTCGACCAGTCGTGGGGTCCGCACTTCGGCTTTCATCCCGACCTCCCGCCCTCGGGCCTCGCCGCGGGCGCCGACGCGGTCCTGACCTCGACCCACAAGATCGCCGGCTCGCTCACGCAGTCGGCGATGCTCCACATCGCCCGCGGCGGGAGGATCGAGGCCGCCGCCGTGGCGCGGGCGATCCGGCTCGTGCGCTCGACGAGCCCGAGCTCGCTGCTGCTCGCCTCACTCGACGCCGCCCGCCGCCGCCTGGCCGTGCACGGCGACGCGCTGCTCGGCACGACGCTGCTCGCCGCCGCAGACACCCGCGCGGCGATCTCCTCGGTCTCGGGCTGTCAGATCATCGGCCGTGACCTCGTCGGCTCGCCCGGCGTGGCGGGGTGGGATCCACTCAGGATCGTCGTCGACGTCCGCGCCACCGGCCGCTCGGGCTACGCCGTGGCGGCGGCGCTGCGCCGCGCCTACGACATCCACGTCGAGCTGGCCACGCACGCGACGCTCGTGCTCGTGCTCGGGATGGACCAGCCCGTCGGGCCGCTGCGCTCCTTCGCCCATGACCTGGGGGAGACCGTGCGCCGGATCGGCCGCGCCGGGGACGCCGACGCGCTCGCCCGGCCCCCCGCGGCGCTCCAGAACGAGCTCGTGATGACGCCGCGCGAGGCGTTCCTCGGCGCCGTCGAGGTCGTGCCCGTCGCCGCGGCGGTCGGCCGCGTCTCGGGCGAGGCCATCGCGGGCTACCCGCCCGGGATCCCCGCGCTCCTCCCGGGCGAGCGCATCACCGCGGAGGCCGTCGGCTACCTGCGCGAGCTCGTCGATGCGGGCGCGCGCCTGCACGGCGCGAGCGACCCGGCCTTCGCGTCGGTGAACGTCCTGCGCGCAGCCGCTTGACTCACGGACCCGATCTCGACTAGCGTCGGCCCCTCAACCTCGAAGACAGGACTAATGACGATGCGCCTACCGTTCGCCGTGGCCGCCCTGGCCGCCGCTTCGCTCCCTGCCGCCGCGAGCGCGGCGCCGGGCCCGCCGCCACCGACAGCGGTCAACGGCCATCACGTGCAGACGGTGGCCCGCGGACTGCCCACGCCGACGTCCTTTGCCTTCGCCCGCGGGACGACGTTCGTCGGCGCCTTCGGCTCGGAGTCCGATCCGAAGCTGACGGGCGGGGTGTTCACCGTGGCCGCAGGCCGCGCGCGCCAGCTGACCACGGGCCACGTCTTCGGGCTCGCGTGGCGGCGCGGCGCGCTCTACGTCGCCGACGGTCGCGCGCTCGTCGTCTACCGCGGCTGGAACGGGCGGCGCTTCGCGAGCCATCGCGTCATCTTCCGGCCGTCGCGGAGCGTCCCCAGCTTCAACGGCATCGCCTTCGGCCACGACGGCCGGCTCTACGCGGGCGTGTCGTTCGGCGAGAGGTACTCCAACACGCGGGACCCGGCGCGCTACGCCCAGTCGGTGATCTCCATGCGCCCGGACGGGACCCACGTGCGGATCGAGGCGCGCGGGGTGCGCCAGCCCTACCAGCTCGTGTTCGTCAGGGGCCTGCGCTACCCGTTCGTCACCTCGCTGGCGCAGGAGGGGCGCGTCGTCCCGCCGGACCAGATCGTCATCCCTCGGCACGGGGCGGACTTCGGCTTCCCGTACTGCAACCGGCTCTACCCGCGCACCTGCGCCGGGTACCGCCGTCCGTTCTACCGGCTCCCCGCCCACGCCTCGCCGACCGGGATCGCCGCGATCAGGCGCACGCTGTACATCGCGCTGTTCGGCGGCCGGAAGCCGGGCCACCCGGAGGTCGTGACGCTCTCGGCCAACGGCCGCCGCCGGGCGAAGCCGTTCCTCAGGGGCTTCGTGGCGCCGGTGATCTCCGTGGGGACGCACCTGGGCTGGATCTACACCGGCGACGTCACGGGGACGGTGTACCGGGTGCGGCGCTAGCCCCACCGGCGCCGCTGTTCCCGCGAGGGACGGGAATGCGCGTCAGGTCTACATAGCCGTCCACCGAGCGGTCGGGAAAGCGCGCGTGGACAGGAGTGATCGCCAGCGATGGAGGCGTCCGCGGCGCGGCCATCCCCGCGGCGCCGGAGCGACCATCGACCGCCTACCCTCCCCGCCCCATGCCGGAGCTCGCCGACCTCGTCGCCCGCACCCTGGCCGAGGACCTCGGCCCGGGCGACGTCACGAGCGAGGCCACCGTCCCCGAGCAGGCCGAGGCCCGGGCCGAGATCGTGCAGAAGGCCCCTGGCGTCCTCGCCGGCCTGGACGCCGCCGAGGCGACCTTCCTTGCCGTCGACCCGGGCCTCGCCCTCATCCGGCGGGCCGAGCCGGGCGAGTGGCGCGAGCAGGGGCCCGTCCTTGCGATCGCGGGCCGGGCCCGCTCGATCCTCGCCGCCGAGCGCACCGCGCTGAACCTGCTCGGCCGGCTCTCGGGCGTGGCCACGTTGACCGCGCGGTACGTCAGGGCGCTCGAGGGCACCGGCGCCCGCGTCCTCGACACGCGCAAGACGACGCCCGGACTGCGCGCGCTGGAGAAGGAGGCTGTGCGCGCGGGCGGCGGGGTCAACCACCGCTTCGGCCTCTACGACGAGCTCCTCATCAAGGAGAACCACGCCGCGGCCGCGGGCGGCGTCGGGCCGGCGGTCGCCGCCGCGCTCGCCCACGCGCCGGGGCTTCCGCTCGTCGTCGAGTGCCGTGACCTCGCCGAGGTCGACGCCGCGCTCGCCGCCGCCGGCGGCGCCGAGCTGAGGCTCCTGCTCGACAACATGGACCCGCCCGTGCTGCGTGAGGCGGTGGCCCGGATCGGCGGGCGCGCGCAGACCGAGGCGAGCGGCGGGATCACGCTCGCCACGGCCCGGGCCGCGGCGCAGAGCGGAATAGACTTCATCTCGGTCGGCGCGCTCACCCACAGCGCCCCGGCCCTCGATCTCTCCCTCCTCCTCAAGGCCACGAGATGAGCGCCACCGCCCCCCTGCTCCTCCTGGAGAACATCCCCGCCCTGCAGGCCGAGGTGCGTGCGCTGGCGCGCGAGCGGGGCGCGGTCATCCTCGCCCACAACTACCAGCTCCCGGAGATCCAGGACGTCGCCGATTTCGTCGGCGACTCGCTCGGGCTCTCGCGTCGGGCCGCCGCCGCGCCGGAGGGGACGATCGCCTTCTGCGGCGTGCACTTCATGGCCGAGACAGCCTCCGTCCTCTCCCCGGGGAAGACGGTCCTGCTGCCCGACGCGGGCGCGGGCTGCTCGCTGGCCGAGTCGATCGACGCCGGGCAGCTCCGCGCGTGGAAGGCCGAGCACCCCGGCGCCGTCGTCGTCATGTACGTGAATACGACGGCCGAGGTCAAGGCCGAGACCGACTACTGCGTGACCTCGTCCAACGCCGTCAAGGTCGTCGAGCACATCCTCCGCGAGCGCGGGGCGGAAACCGAGATCCTCTTCGGCCCGGACATGTTCCTCGGCGCCTACGTGGAGAAGACCCTCGGGATCCGCATGCACGTATGGGACGGCGAGTGCCACGTCCACGCCGGGATCCGCCCGTCCGACATCACGCGCGTCCGCGCCGAGAGCCCGGGCGCGGACTTCCTCATCCACCCCGAGTGCGGCTGCTCGACCTCGGTCATGGAGTACGTGGCCGCGGGGGACGTCGACGCCGCGGGTGTGCACATGCTCTCCACGGGCGGGATGCTCGACTACGCGCGCCGGGCGGCGGCGGAGAACGCCGGCGCGGACGGCGGCGAGCGCCCGCGCGTCGTCGTGGCCACCGAGACGGGGATGCTCCATCCGCTGCGCGAGGCCGCTCCCGAGGTCGACTTCGTGGCCGCCAACGAGGCCGCCCACTGCCGCTACATGAAGATGATCACGCTGCCGAAGCTCAGGGACTGCCTGCGCGACGGGTCGCCGGTGGTCAAGGTGCCCGAGGCGATCGCCGCCCGCGCCCGGATCCCCATCGAGCGCATGGTGGCGATCGGGTAGATGGATCCCTACGCGGCGGCCGCCGAACGGGTGCTGGCCGCGAGCGGCGCCGAGGTCGCGATCTGGTTCGTGGCCTTGCCCGACGGGGAGGGGCTCGAGGTCGCCACCGTACGCGGGGACGCGGAGGCGGCCCAGTGGCTGGCCGAGGCGGAGCTGCGAATCGCCCTCGGCCACGCCTTCCGCGCCGGGGAGGAGACGGTCCTGGCCCTCGACGGCGCGCAGCCCGTGGCCTACGCGCAGCCCGTGCTCTCGGGCGGGGAGAGCATTGGCGTGCTCGTGCTCGCCTGGCGCTCGCCGCCGGAGGCGATCACCGCCAGCGCCCGGCTCGCGGCGCGGCTCGTGGCCGGGGAGGTCTCGCTGGGGCTCGCGCGCTCGGAGGTCGAGCGCGGCGCCCGCCGCCGCCGCGCCTTCGAGCTCAACGACGGCGTCCTGCAGGGCCTCGTGGTGGCGAAGTACGCCCTCGAGGCGGGTCGCGCGGAGCTCGCGCTCGACGCGGTCTCGGGCGCGCTCGAGCGCTCCCGCGAGCTCGTCTCCGCGGAGCTCGCCGACGACGTGCGGCCTGGTAGCCTCGCCCGCGAGCGCGCCGCGCTCGACGACTAGCCAGCCGCCTCAGAGGAGATCGCCATGAAGCAGTTCGCCTGCGGAGCCGTCGTCGAGGGCTGCGCCGCGAAGTTCGAGGGGGAGTCCGAGGACGAGATCCTCGGCCAGGTCGCCGAGCACGCCAAGGAGGACCACGGGATGGACGATGTGCCGCCCGAGGTCGTCGACCAGGTGAGGGCGAACATCGTCGAGGTCTGAGCGGGGCGGCGGGCGCCGGGGCTCACGCTGGCGCGGCCAGCAGGTCGACACCGCGCTCGGCCGCACGGGCCACGAGCGGGAGCTGCTCGCGCTTGCGGGCGAACTCGGCCGGCGTGTAGCAGTGGACCTCGGCGCCGGCGCCGAGCTCGGCGCGATCCCACAGCGCACCGGCCTGGTAGACGCGCTCAAGCCAGGGGATCCCGTCGAAGGCGGAGGAGACGAGCACGACGATCCACTCCGGGCCCCGTTCGCGCTGGGGCGGCGCGCCGTTGGCGTCGTCGACCTGCGCGCCGGCCACGAGCGCCGTCTCGAGCGACCAGCGGTCGCTGACCCTGTGGAGGTAGCGGTCCAGCTCGCGCCGGTTCACGTCGGCGCAGCGTAGAGGAGTGCGCGGCGCGGGCCGCCCTGCCCGGGGGACCGAGCCGAGCTCGGAAGGGCTCCGCGCGCGGCGGCGGTCTAGAACTCGTCTGCCGTGTGCGGCCCGACGCAGGCGATCGCAAGCTCGTCGGCGACCCCGCGGGCGACCTCGTCGACCTCGTCGACCGTGACCGCGTCAAGCGCGGCGATCGTCGCGTCGAGGTCCGGCTCCTCGCCGAAGACGATCGAGCTCTGGGCGGCGTAGCGCGCGACGGCGTTCGCGTTCTCGAAGCCGATGACCCGCGCGCCCGCCGCGTAGGCGCGGGCGCGCTCGACCTCGCCCTCGGTTGGGCCCTCGGCGCGCAGCTCGGAGACGATCTCGCGCATACGCCCGTAGGCCTCGACGCACTTGCCGGACTCGAGCCCGGCCGAGAGCTGGAGGATGGGGACGTCCTTGGAGGCGTGGGTCACGGCGTAGACGGAGTAGGCCAGGCCGCGCTGCTCGCGGATCTCGTCGAACAGCCGCGAGCCCATCGAGCCGCCGAGCAGCGTGCCGTAGATCGTCAGCGCCGCACGGGCGCGGAGGTCGTGCACGTCGATCGCCGGCCGGTAGCTCATGCGCAGGTGGGACTGGTTCGAGTCCCGCTCGGTGACGAGGGTCTGGGGCGCGAAGTCCCCGGCCGCCTCGGCGGCCTCGGGCGCGGGGATGTCCGGGAAGCGGCCGAAGGCCTCGGCGAGGGTCGCCTCATCGGGCAGATGCTCGAGGTTCCCGGCCAGGAAGGCACCGCCGGCGCGGCCCGACCAGCGGCGCTCGCGGAAGGCGACGATTGCCTCGCGGGTGAAGGACCGGAGGTGCTCGACCGGCCCGAGCACCGAGCGGCCGAGCGGGTGCTCGCCGAAGGCGGCGAGGTCGATCAGGCGCTCGGCGACCACAGCGGGCTGATCCTCCGAGCGCGCGATCTCCTGGATGACGACGCCGCGCTCGCGGTCGAGCTCCTCGGCGGCCAGGCGGGGCCGGCCGACGAAGTCCGTGAGCAGGTCGATCGCCTCGGGCGCGCGCTCGGCCCGGGCGGTGATGTGGAAGGCGACGACGTCGTGGCTCGTGTAGGCGTTCAGCTGCGCGCCGATCCGCTCGGCCGACTCGTTGACGTCGCGGTAGGTGGGATAGGCCTCGCCGCCCTTGAACACGAGGTGCTCGAGGAAGTGGGCGGCGCCGTTCTCCTCCGCGCGCTCGGTGCGCGCGCCCGCGTCGAAGGCGACAAGCGCGGTGAGCGCCCGCGTGCCGGGGATCGGCAGGCGGTGGATGGGCAGGCCGTTCGGGTCTTCGGTGGGCACGCTCACCAGACTATGGACACGTCGTAGGGCGCAAACGCCGGGTCGGCGGAGACGATCGACGCGCCCTCGACCGCGGCCAGGGCGAGCAGGAGCCGGTCGAACTGGTCGCCGTGGTGGAGGGGCAGGTGCTCGACGGCGGCGGCGTGCTCGAGGGTGATGGGGAGGGGGATGGCGCGATTCGCGATGAAGTCGCCGACGACGGCGGGGGAGACCGCGAGCTTCTTGAGCGCGCGCTTGATCGCGATCTGCCAGGGAACGACGGCGCTGATCAGGACCTCGGTCGTCTCGTCGCGGATGAAGCCGTCGGCGCGGTCGCTGAGCCGCGGGTCCTCGTCAGCCCACCAGATCACCGTGCGGGTGTCGAGCAGCAGCCTCAACGATGAAGCCGAACATGCGCTGGAGGTCCTCGCCGCACTCGTCGGCCATCCAGATCTGTCCGCGATACTTGCCCTTGAGTGCGATCAGCCCTTCCTTCTTCCGCACCGGCGCCAGCCGCACCGCCGGCTTGCCGTTGCGTGTGATCACGATGTCCTCGCCCGCCTCGGCGCGGGCGACGAGCTTCGAGAGGTTCGTCTTCGCCTTCGTGCATGCCCACCTCGGCCATGGCTAGCTGCTTAGCGAACCGGTCTGCAACGCCGCTGGCAGGAATGAGCTGCCCCGACCGCGAACATGGCTCGCGCCATGGCGATCGTCTCCCGTCCCCGCGCCCGCACCCAGCCCCGGAAGCCGCCGTTGGCGCCGCCCGCGGCGCGCTTGGCGCCCCGGCCGCCCGCCGCCCTTGAGCCCGTCGTCGAGTTCCGCGGGGTCTCCAAGCGCTACGGCGCCACCGACACCGGCCTCGACGCCGCCACCTTCTCGGTCGCGCGCGGGGAGTTCGTCTTCCTCATCGGGCCCACGGGCTCGGGCAAGTCCACGGTCCTCCGCCTCCTGCTCAAGGAGATCGAGCCCACCGCGGGCACGATCCGCGTGGCCGGCCACGACCTCGCCGACGTCGGCCGCGGGCGCCTGCCCTACTACCGGCGGAACCTCGGCGTCGTCTTTCAGGACTACAAGCTCCTGCCCACCCGCACGGTGCACGACAACGTCGCCTACGCGCTCCAGGTCACGGGCGGCGGGCGGCGGGAGATCCGCGACAAGGTGCCGGACATCCTGCGGATGACGGGGCTCTCGACGAAGCTCCACTCGACCCCGGAGGAGCTCTCGGGCGGCGAGCAGCAGCGCGTTTCGATCGCGCGGGCGTTCGTCAACCACCCGCCCCTGCTGCTCGCCGACGAGCCGACGGGCAACCTCGATCCCGAGACCTCGATCGGGATCATGCAGCTGCTCCACCGGATCAACCGCACGGGCACGACGGTCGTCGTGGCCACGCACGACCACGAGCTGGTCGACCGGATGCGCCGCCGCGTGATCGCGCTGGACCGGGGGAAGGTCGTGCGCGACGTCGCCGCTGGGCACTTCACTCGCGACGAGTCGACCCGCGAGCTCGGCCTGCGCCTGCGCTCCGAGACCGGCCTCCCTTAGCCGATGCGGATCGGCTTCTTCCTCCGCGAGGCGCTTCGCTCCGTGCGCCGGAGCGCCGCTCCGAGCTTCGCCGCGGTGACGACCGTGCTCGTGACGATGCTCGTCGTCGGGATCTTCATCCCCATCGTCCAGGCCACGACGGGCGCGGCCAACGACGTGAGCAAGCGCGTCATCGTCGACGTGTTCCTGAAGACGAGCGCCCAGCCGGGCGACGTCGCGCGCGTGCGCGCGGCGATCGGCCGCACCGACCACGTGGGGAAGGTCGTCTACGTCTCGCGCGCCACGGCCTACGCGCAGCAGCGCAAGGAGCATCCGGCCCTCTACGCGCTGCTCGGGAAGAACCCGCTGCCCGACACCTTCCGCGTCACCCCCGACCAGCCCGACGCCGCGCTCGCCCTCCGCGCGGCGCTCCCGGCCGACTCCGCCATCGCCAAGGTGGTCAACCAGCGCGACGACACGCAGCGGATCCTCTCGATCACGCGGGTCGTCAAGCTGACGATGGCCACGCTCGCGACCATCCTCGGGCTCGCCTCGGTGCTGCTCATCGCCAACACGCTCAGGCTCTCGATGTTCGCCCGGCGGCGCGAGGTCGAGGTGATGAAGCTCGTGGGGGCGACGGACTGGTTCATCCGCTGGCCCTTCGTCGTCGAGGGCCTGCTCGTCGGCGCCGCGGGCGCCGGCCTGGCGATCCTCCTGCTGGGCCTGGCCAAGGTGCTGCTCGTCGACTCCTTCGTGAACTCGCTGCCCCTGCTCGCGGCACCGCAGACGCTGCCCTTCGGGCGGCTCGTGGCGATCATCGCCCTGGCGGCGATGGCGGTCTCCGCGCTCGGCTCCGGCCTGTCGCTGCGCCGCTTCCTGCGCGTCTGAGAAACGCGGGAACTGAACACGGGCCGAATACCCTGGCCCGTCGTGCGCCGTCCCGCCTCGCCCTTCCCGGCGCTCGTCGCCCTGCTCGCCGCCGTCATCCTGCTCCTCGGCGGGATCTGGTGGGGCGGCCACCCCGAGCACCTGCCGGGCTTCCTGCGCTCCTCGGCGCTCGTGCACTCCTCCCCGGGGGACCGGCTCCTCTCCACCGCCATCGACCAGGTCCGGGACGACTACTACCGGAAGATCCCCCGCGCGCAGCTCGTCAACGACTCGATCAGCGGGCTCGTCTCCTCCCTGAACGACCGCTTCTCGACCTACTACGACCCGCAGGCCAACCGCCACATGCAGCAGGCCGCCTCCGAGCGCTTCGCCGGCGTTGGGATGAGCGTCCTGCCCGTGAAGCGGGGGCTCGGCGTCACCGGGACGTTCCCGGGCTCACCGGCGCGCCGGGGCGGCATCCGCCCCGGGGACTTCGTCGTGGCGGTCGGCGACAATTCCCTGAGGGGCAGGGCCGGGGACTACGCGACGGGCCTGATCAAGGGCCCGCCCGGCACCAAGGTGACGCTGACGGTCGAGCGCAAGGGCAAGCGCCGAAAGCTCACGCTCACCCGCGCGACGATCAACGTGCCGCTCGTCGAGACGAAGACCTACCGCGGCGACGGCCGCAAGGTGGGCTGGATCCACCTCGGCTCCTTCATCTCGCCCGGTACCCACGCGCAGGTCGGTGCGGCGGTGCGCAAAGCCCTCGCCGGCGGCGCCAAAGGCATCGTCCTCGACCTGCGCGGCAACCCGGGCGGCCTGCTTGAGGAGGCGGTCCTGACGGCCAGCATCTTCGTTCCCAAGGGCGTGATCGTCTCCACGCGCGGCCGCAACCGGGCGCCGCAGTTCTTTCGCGCGGCCGGGGGCGCGATCTCCCCGAAGGTCCCGGTCGTCGTCCTCCTCGATCGCGGCTCGGCTTCCTCGGCGGAGATCGTCGCCGGCTCGCTGCGCGACCACCATCGCGCCACGCTCGTGGGCACGCGATCCTTCGGAAAGGGGATCTTCCAGGAGGTCAAGCAGCTCCCGAACGGCGGCGCGCTGGAGATCACCGTCGGGCAGTTCTTCCTGCCCGACGGGGAGAACCTGGGCGGCAGCGGGGTGAGGAAGGGAAAGACGGTCAACGAGGGGAAGGGCCTCGCGCCGCAGGTCTACGCGAAGGACGACCCGAAGACCAAGGCCGACGAGGCTCTGCGCGCGGCGCTCCGTGTGCTCGGCCGCAAGCCCGGCGGGTGAGCGGGGCCCGCACGCGGGAGCGCGCGCCGGGCGGCCAGCGGCTCGTTGGCGTCCTCGCCACGCGCGGGCGCTTCCTCGTCGCCGAGCCGGTGTTCGCCCGCGGACGCCGGGTCTCCGTCGACCGGCCGAGGGGCCGCGGCGGCGCGGCGCGGGCGGGCACGGGGGATCTCGTGCTGCTGCGAATGGGTGCGCGGGGGCGGGCCGAGGTCGAGCGGGTCATCGGCCGTCCTGAGGTCGCCCGCGACGTGATCGAGGCGCTGATGCTCGACCGGGATCTCCGGCGCCGCTTCGACCCGGCCGTCGAGCGCGCCGCGCGCGCGGCGGCCTCGAGCCCCGAGCTCGGCCTCGCGCGGCGCGATCTGCGCGAGCTTCCCACCTTCACCGTCGACCCGCCCACCGCCCGGGACTTCGACGACGCGATCTCCGCCGAGGCGCTCGGGGACGGTGCCTGGCGCGTGTGGGTCCACATCGCCGACGTCTCCGCCCACGTCCGCCCCGGCTCGCTCGTCGACCGCGAGGCGTACCGGCGCGGCACCTCGGTCTACGTGCCCGGCGCGGTCGAGCCCATGCTCCCCGAGGCCCTCTCGAACTCGGCCTGCTCGCTCGTGCCGCGGGAGGATCGCCTGGCCGTCACCGTCGAGCTCGAGCTGCGCGGCGCGGAGCTCCGCTCGGCGCGCTTCTCCCGTTCGGTGATCCGCTCCGACGCGCGGCTCGACTACCCGCGGGTCGACCGGATCTTCGCGGGGGAGGAGGAGGCCCGGGCTCCGTGGTCCGCGCCGCTCACCGCCGCGCGCGCCGCCGCCCGCGCCCTCGGTGAGGCGCGGGCGCGGGCGGGCGCGCTCGTCGTCGAGGGCTCCGAGCCCGAGTTCGCCTTCGACGCCGACGGCCACCTCGACGCCGTCCATCCGGTCGAGGCCACCGAGTCCCACCGCCTGATCGAGCACCTGATGATCACCGCCAACGAGGCGGTGGCCTCCCATCTCCACCGCGCGAAGGTCCCCGCGCTCTACCGCGTGCACGAGCGCCCGGAGCCCGAGGCGGTGCTGCGCCTCGTCGCCCAGCTCGCCTCCCTTGGGGTGCCGACGCCGCCGCTGCCCGAGCGCCCGAGCCCGTCCGAGGCGGCGGAGGCGATGGGGGAGATCTCCCGGCTCTTGGACGCCGAGGCCCGCCGCCGCGGCCACGGCCGCCGCGCGCTTACCTCGCTCCTGCTCCGCGCGCTCAAGCAGGCGCGCTACGACCCGCGGAACCTCGGTCACGCCGGGCTTCACTCCCTGCGCTACTGCCACTTCACCTCGCCGATCCGCCGCTACCCGGACCTCGTCTGCCACCGGGCGCTGCTCTCCTCGGTGGGCGGCGGAGAGGTGGCGCCCGAGGCCTCGAAGCTCGAGGAGACCGGCGTATGGACCTCGGCCCGCGAGCGCGCTGCGCTCGACGTCGAGCGCAGCGCCGACGATGTCGCGCGCTGCTTCCTGCTCGAGCGCGTCCTCTTCCGGGACGGCTGGGAGCAGGCGTGGGAGGGCGAGATCATGGGGCTCGTCGGCGCCGGCGCCTTTGTCGCCTTCGGCGGGGGCTACGAGGGGTTCCTCCCCGCGCGGCGGCTGCGCGGCGACTGGTATGAGCTGAACGAGGAGGGCACGATCCTCCGCGGTACGCGCGCGGGGGGGACGCTGCGGCTGGGCGACCCCGTCCGCGTCGAGGTCGAGCGCGTCGAGGCGCCGCGCGGCCGCGTCGACCTCGTCCCGGCGCCCACCGCTTGAATACCCCGGACGATGGCCAAGGGCAAGAAGCGCAAGACCGCGCCGGGCGACGTGGCGAGCAACCGCTCGGCCGCGCATCGCTTCACCCTGTCCGACCGGACCGAGGCGGGTCTCGTGCTCACCGGCACCGAGGTCAAGTCCCTGCGCGAGGGCAAGGCCCAGCTCAAGGACGGCTACGCCACCGTCGACTCCGGCGAGGTCTGGCTCCACAACGTCCACATCCCGCCCTACAAGCCCGCCTCGCGTGAGAACCACGAGCCCGAGCGGCCGCGCAAGCTCCTGCTCCACCGGCGCGAGATCGAGCGGATGGCGGGGCAGGTCAAGGAGCGCGGCTACACGCTCGTTCCCACCCGCATGTACTTCAAGGAGGGCCGGGCCAAGGTCGAGCTCGCGCTCGGCCAGGGGAAGGACCGCTTCGACAAGCGCCAGTCGATCCGTGAGCGCGAGGTCAAGCGCGACCTGCAGCGCGCGCTGCGGGACGCGAACCGCTGAGGGGGACGGGCGCGGCTAACCGCGCCCGGCGAGCGCCCGCACGCGCTCGACCAGCTCCTCCCGCTCGCCCTTCCGGACGACCGAGACCCCGATCCGGTCCCCCGCCGCCGAGACGTCCGGGGCCTGGTAGGCGGTGAAGACGACGAGCCCGCCGGGGTAGTCCGAGGCGGTGAGCTCGCGGGCGACGTCCATGCCGCTGAGGCCGGGCATGCGGTGGTCGAGCACGACCACGTCGTAGTCGACGCGGCTGCAGCGCTCGAGCGCCTCGATGCCCGAGTCCGCCTCGTCGGGGTCGAATCCGGCCTCCTCGATGCACAGGCGGACCATGAACCGGGCGCTCTTCTCGTCGTCGACGATGAGCACGCGCGGGGGCCGCTCGGTCTCCGGTTCGGCCTCGAGGACGGCGGAGCGGTTCACCGGCATGGCCCGATCTTCGGCCGCCGCGCCCGGCGAGCCGAGCCCGAGTCGCCTGGGTACGACATCCGTCCAGCATCGGGGGTTCAGAAGTTGCGCGGATCGCCGAAGTGACGCACGAGGTGGGTGGCGTTGGTGGCCACCGCGAGCACGGCGATCAGCCCGATGTAGGCGGCGGCGGCGAGGAGACGACCGCGGGGCGAGAGCTCCCCGAAGCGCGGGGCCGCCTTGCCCGCCTTCCGATCCCGGTGGGAGGCGTAGAGCTTGTAGGCGGTGGCGACGATGAGCAGCACGGCGACCGTGCTCGGGACGATCGCCGCCACGAGGACGGCGACTACGAGCGCGGCGATCCAGGCGGCGGGGCGGAGCGCCTCGGTGGCCTGGCCGCCGTCGAGGGGGCCGAAGGGGATGAGGTTGAAGAGGTTGATGAAGAACCCGAAGAAGGCGAGCGCGCGCCACAGGTCGTTCCCGGTCGTGTGGTAGAGCACGACGAGCGGTATCGCGGCCAGGGAGCCGAGGATCGGCCCGGCCAGCGCGACCCGCGCGTGCGTCTCGGGGCTGCGACCGCTGGCCTCGGAGGACACGTAGGCGCCGAGGAACGGCACGAAGACGAGCGCCTTGGGCTGGATCCCCTCGAACTTCAGCTGCAGGTAGTGGCCGAGCTCGTGCAGCAGGAGCAGGAACACGACGCCCGCCCCGAACTGCCAGCCCCAGATCGCCGCGTAGGCGGCGAGCGAGACGAGCATCGACCCCGCCGTGGCCAGCAGCTTGATCTTGGGCAGCAGGAGCAGGACCACCTTGAACTTCGCGAGCAGCGCGACGATCGCGGCGATGATCCCGCCGAGGCGCTTGCGCAGCGTCGGGCGCTCGGGCTCGAAGGGCCCCTGATGCTCGGGCTCGGCGGCGGCGGGGCGCGGCGGCCAGTCGGTGGCGTGCTGGCTCACTCCTTCATTGTGGCAGGGCGACCCTCGCCGCACTCCGCACCGAGTAGACTCGGTGGACATACACGGGGACGCCAGGCTTCGACGTGGCTGGTTCCGTGGCCCTGGTTGCGAGTCGAGGTCCCGGCCGGCCTCGTAAAACCGCCGGGAAAACCATACGTGCGGACTCTCACGAGTACGCCCTCGCCGCTTAGTTAGCTCTAAGCCGTGAGGTTTCGCCCCCCGCTCGCCCGCGGTGGGGATCGGCGGAATCAGCAGCGGGCTAAGCCCGGGAAGGTCCGCCTTCGCCGACCCGGGGACCTCCAGAGGGCTGGTCTCGGTCAACCCCGCCGGCGTGGCGAGCCCGAGACGAGAGCAGAGCGCCGGATACGCTCGTAGATGCTTTGGTCACGCGGCCGCGGACGTGGGTTCGATTCCCACCGTCTCCACTGCTTGCTTGCTTCGAGCTGAGTCCCGGTCTGGTGGCCGGCGGGCGCCGTACAGCCCGTTCGAGCCGATCCCGGCGACCAGCTACCGCTTGTCGTCCGATGCAGTCGTCTCAGGACGTCTGGATTGGTGGTGTCTCGAGGCTTCCGCTCCGCCGCAGAGGGGTGGTCCGTCGACTGCCATGTCGAACAGCTCCTCCTCGTCCAAACGTGGTGGTCGTCGTGTCGCTCAAACACGAACGTCCGCCGACCTGCCAGCCTTCTTGTAGCGCCGGGTTACGGCGCGGCGGGGGGTTGATCCTTCGGCGCGTAGCGGTGGTGCAGCGACAGCGGGTTGCCGTCAGGGTCCAGGCAGATCGCCTGCCAGCAGACGCCGGAGTCAAACGTGTCGCTGACGAAGCGCACGCCTTTGGCCTCAAGTCGCTCCCGCGCGACGGCCACGTCGCCGACCTGCAGAGCGATCGGCATCGCGTTGGGCGAGAATGTGCCGCCGAAGTCTTCGGTGCGCATGATGGCCAGCGTGAGGTTGCCGGCCTGGTACTCGGCGCCCGGCCGGCTCCCGTAGCGTTTGACGAACGGCAGGCCGAGCGTCTCGCCGTAGAAGGCGGTCATTGCGTCGAAGTCCTGCGCCGGGATGCAGACGAAGTCCACGCCGGTGATGAGGGGGGTCGTATTGGCCATGGTGGCTTAGACCCTGGCAGATCCCCCGACTCATCGGTCGAGCCGAACCGATGCTGCGACGTCGATCATGAGGGCCTCGGCGAACCGGCTCCCGCTGTCCATGCGCCGCGGTAGACGCGTCAGGGGTTCGAGAGTCGTCCCATCAACTCCACTGCTTGCTTGCCTGCCTGGCGCGTGCCGTGAGACCTAGCGCGGTCGCATCGGCTCGACGCGGATGACGCGACCACATCACGCGCAACAAATTCCTTGGCGTCGACCGCGGCCTGGGGATGAAGGAGGCGATGATTCTCACCCGGTCGTCGGTCTTCCATACGGCGCGTGGTCCCGCCACACGAGAAGACGAACTGGAGGAGCCGGGTCGATGAGCAGAGTGGTCGTCATCAACCACGTCACGCTGGACGGCGTGATGCAAGGGCCGGGCCGCCGCGACGAGGACAGCCATGATGGGTCGAGCACGGCGGCCGGTCGGCGCCGAACGTCGACTCGGTGATGATGGGCGCGGTCGGGGCTCGCTCGGCGAGGGTAATCGGCTGCTGCTCGGTCGGCGCAGCGACTCGAGCAGCTCGTGTCATCGATCCCGGGAAGGGAGCAGCGCATGGCCTCACTGGTCCTGAAGATGTCCGTCTCGCTCGACGGCTACGTCGCGCCAATCGACGGGAGCACCGACTGGATCGCTGCGGGAGGCTCCGATGACGCCCTCGGTTGGACTGTCGAGACCGTGAGCAACGCCGGCGCGCATCTCATGGGTGCCACCACCTACGCTGCGATGGCCGCCCACGCTCGCTCGCGTCCGCCGACTGGGGCGAGACGGCGATCGCCGGCGGAGACGTGGCCGAAGCCATCACGCGGCTCAAGGAGGAGCGCTCCGACGGATACCTGCTCGCCCACGGCGGGGCACGGTTCGCCCGATCGCTGGTCAAGACCGGCTTGATCGACGAGTACCGCCTGCTCATCCACCCGGCCGTCCTGGGCGCGGGCGAGCGGATCTTCCTCGCACCGCTCGCCATCGAGCCGATCAGCACCACCGTCTTCAGCGGCGGAGCCGTCGCCCAAGTCTTCGCGGCGCACCCGTGATCAAGCCCGATCGGCAACCGGGAAGCGCACGCTGTCACCTCGCTGCAACTCATGGCCGAGCGCTCGACGGATGTCGGCCCGATCCGCGGCGGGCACGCCGGTGCGCCGACAGGCTGATCGCCGACCGCGGCTGTGTCGCGAGCTGTGGGCCCACGGCGTCAAGGCGATCATCGCCCGCGGCGCCACCGAGCACGGCTCGGGCTTCGGGCGAATGCGCTTTAGTTGGCATATGCCGCTTAGACGGATGGACAACGTAGGAATTGTCGTCGACGACTTACCGGCAACGATCGCGTTCTTTCGCGAGCTCGGCCTCGAGCTCGAAGGGCAGGCCACGGTCGAAGGAGAGTGGGCAGGGCGCGTGACTGGACTCGGCGACCAGCGCGTGGAGATCGCCATGATGCGCACGCCGGATGGCCATAGCCGGATTGAGCTCTCGCGATTTCTCATGCCGCCTGCGGTCACTGATCACCGAAACGCCCCAGTGAACGCTCTGGGCTA